>DASRFD010000038.1:0-132073 GCA_035651715.1 Nevskia sp. | reverse complement strand
ACCGGGAAGCCGGCGACGACGATCAGCACCAGGATGCGCTGGCCCAGCGCGGAGACGTCGAATACTGGCAGCACCTGGGTGACGACCTGCACCAGCAGCCAGCCGGCGACGCAGTACATCGCCCCCACCTTGTAGACGCGGCGGCGCTGCAGCTCGGCGAAAAAGGAAGGCTTGGCGCTCATGCCAGAAGCGCGCCGCCCCCGAACCTGCCTGCAACGCCGCGGCGCAGGCCTCCCGCAACGAAAGACGGCATCCCCATTCCCTTCTGGTGTGGCCCTACTCTACAGAGCTTTGCGGACGCCGGGAGGGGGACGTGGAGCTTTCTCCGCCGCCGGACCTGTCAGCCGGAGGCCCGCCCGCAGCGGGTAGCGATTCCCTGGGCTGCCGGGTTAAATCGTCATCCGGGCGCCGGGCAAGTCCCCACCGCCTAATGCGGTCCTGATATGTCCGTAATACAATACCCAATGATTCTGAAGAGCCAGATCGAGTGGGTGCTGCATTGCTGTGCCATTCTCGCCGGCCTGCCCGAGGGCCGCTATCTGTCGACCAAGGCGCTGGCGGAGTTGCACGGACTGCCGAAGGAATATCTGTCCAAGGCGCTGCAAAGCCTGTCGCAGGCCGGGCTGGTTCACTCGACCCTCGGCCCCTCGGGCGGATACCGCCTGGCCAGACCGCCCTCGGAAATGACCATTCTTGACATTGTGGAGGCGGTGGAGGGCAATTCGAACACCTTCGTCTGCGCCAATATCCGCGCCAGCAACCCCTGCCGGCCGAAGGGCTATTGCGACAGCAAGCCCTGCGCCGTGGCCCGCGTCATGTGGGCTGCCGACGAAGCCTGGCGCCAGAGCCTGCGCGGCGTGACGCTGGCGGACCTGGGGGAAACCCTGTCGCGGGAAACCCCCGCGGCAATCTGGAAGGGTACTTTCAAATGGGTCCTCGACCGGGCTGGATGAGCGCTGGGGTGGTGAGGAGGGCCCGGCCGAAGCCGGGCACCTTCACTCATTTCCCGATCGGGAATGTCAGCTCCCGCTCGGCGGTATCGACCACGAAGACGGCCAGCAGTTTGGCCGGTCTGGTCTTGCTGGCGTTTTCGCTCACGCCGTGGCGGTCGCCAGGCATTTCCGAGAAGCTTTCGCCGGCCCCGTAAACCGCGATGGGACCGTCGTTGACCTGGCTGCGGATGGCACCTTCGAGGACGGTGGCGTAGATAAAGGCGGAAGCTGGATGGGTGTGGCCTTCCGAGTAGCCGCCCGGCGCATACTCGACCAGCACGCCCTTGAGGCTTTTGCCGGGCACGTTCGGCAGCACATGGTCATAGACCAGGGTAACCTTCGCGCCTCCGCCTACGCCGGATGGGCCGTGGGCGGGTGCCGCGGCCGGCAGGAGCGAGGTCAGCGCCAGGACAAACTTCAGCGGCGTGTTCATGTCCGGTCGCCTTGTTTGCGGGACGCCGCGGCAAACCAGCGGTCGAAGCTGATGCGGCCGATGCGCGGATTGTTGTCGGAAACGAGCGAGCCGTCTTCCAGCTTGGTGCCGAAGTAGCGGGCTTGCGCGTCGGCAACGACCGGGCGTGGATCGCCGACGGCCTTGAGGTAACGCGCGACGAAGTCGCAGAGCCGGGCCCGCTCCGGGCCGGCGATTTCGATGATGCCACTGGCCGGCGCGGCAAGCGCTGCTTCGGCCACGAAATCGGCAACGTCGTCGGATGCGATCGGCTGCAGGTAGCCGGTTGACAGATGCGCCGTTCCGTTCGCCATGCCCGCCTGGGCGATGCCGCCGAGGAATTCCATGAATTGCGTGGAGCGCACGATCGTGTAGGGAATGCCCGATTCGCGGATGATCTTTTCCTGCGCCGCCTTGGCGCGGAGATAACCGCTGTCCGGCAGCCGGTCGGTGCCGACGATGGACAGTGCAATGTGGTGCTTCACGCCGGCGGCCTTCTCAGCCGCCGCCAGGTTCTTGCCCGAAGTGCGGAAGAATTCGAGCACGGCCCGGTCCTCGAAGGAGGGCGAGTTGGCGAGGTCGATCACCACCTCCGTGCCCAGCAGCGCCTGGGCGAGGCCTTCGCCCGTGATGGTGTTGACGCCCGTAGCCGGCGCCGCGGCAAGGACCTCATGCCCCTGCTTGCGCAGGCGCTCCGCGGTCTTGGAGCCGATCAGGCCGGTTCCGCCGATGATGACGATTTTCATGAGTAGCTTCTCCATTCGCAGCGCAAGAAAGCCGTGCCGGCAGGCGGGCGCGACGCGAAAAGCGCCGCGCCCGCACGACCGGGCTGGCCGGCGCTCAGTAGTCCCAGTACACCGGCACGAAGCGGAAGGCGTCGCCGTCCACCGCCACGCGGCCGACCGACGGGAACGACACGTGCGTGGCCACCAGCAGTTCGCCGCTCGCCGCCATTTCGCGGAACATCTTGAGCCGCACCTTCACCGATTCCTCCGGGTCGTGCTCGAAACCGTTCTGCCATTCGGGGTGATCGAACGACACCGGGAAAATGGCATCGCCGGCAAAGGTCAGGCGTTCGCCGCCGGAAGCCAAGCGCACCACCGCGTGCCCCGGCGTATGTCCGCCGGTACGGCGCGCCGTCACGCCCGGCGCCACTTCGCGCTCTTCCTCGAACGTTTGCAGCAGGCCGCCGTATTCCTGCAGGAAGCGCTGCGCCGTCGAGCGCAGCACCTCCGGGATCGGCGAGGGCATCACCGTGCGCGAGAAGTCCGGCGCCTTCCAGAACGCCACCTCGCTGGCCGCCACGTGAATGCGCAGGTCCGCGCGCAGCCGCTGCTTCACCCCGTCGACCAGCAGGCCGCCGATGTGGTCCATATGCAGGTGCGTCAGCACCACGTCGGTGAGATCGCCCAGGCTGATGCCCGCCGCCTCCAGGCGCCCAACCAGCTGCCCGGCACGCGGGAAGCCCTCGAACTGGTTGCCCAGCCCCGAATCGACGAGGATGGTGCGGCCGCCGCTGCGCAGCACCACCACGTTCACCGCCCAGTCGAACTTCTCCGGCAGGAACAGGTTGTCCAGCCATGCCGCGCGCTCGGCCGGCCCGACATTGGTGGACATCGTCGCGAACGGCAACGGCAGCACGCCGTCACTGATGACGAGCACGTCGATCTCGCCGATCCGCAGCGCATAACGCGAAGGGACCAGATCCCTGGCCGCCGATTCGATGGGATGAGGGATGTTGCGCACTGCATTCATGTCTGTCTCCTGCTGACCATGGGCTTTCTTAATTAAGGATAATTAATATCCTTAAGGACCAAGTATATCCATAATGAGCGGGAAGTAAACCGTTTGCACCATTCGGCACGGGAAAAATAAGGGGCAGCGAGATGTCACAAATCGCCGGGCTGAGTCGTCGTGCGTGGTATCAATGCAGGAACGGCAACGGCGGCGATGAGCCGCGACACCACATCAACAGTTGCGGCTTGGGGCAGAATAGCCGTCGTCCATCACCGCCTTCTGCCGGCGGCGGACATCAGCTCGTCCACGGATTGCCGACTGAACCAGCCAGGGAACACGCCATGACCACCCCCGCTCAACGCCACATGCCTGCCCGCCGTGCCGGCAGCGGACTGCGCCGCGCCGGTGCCGCACTCGTCGCCGCAGCCTGCTGCGCCGCTTACGCCGGCCCTGGTGCCGCCGCCATCGAGGAATTCCGCATTCCCGGCCTGCTCAGCGCGCCGGATGGCCTGGCCGCGGGCCCCGACGGCAACCTCTGGTTCACCGCCTTCGCCGGCAACCGCATCGGGCGCATCGGCGTGGACGGGCGCATCGAGCAGTACCCCGTGCCGACGCCCGCCAGCGGTCCCGACGCCATCGCCGCCGGTCCCGACGCCGCGCTTTGGTTCGCCGAGTTCACCGGCAACAAGATCGGGCGCATCGGCCCGGACGGCCGCGTCGCCGAATATCCGGTGCCGACCCCGGCGGCCAGCCCGGATTGCATCACGCAGGGGCCGGATGGGGCCCTGTGGTTCACCGAGTTCACCGCGAACCGCATCGGACGCATCAACCTGGCCGGGCGTATCGCGGAGTTCCCGATCCCCTCGCTGCTGAGCGAGCCGGACGGCCTCGCCGCCGGGCCGGACGGCGCGCTGTGGTTCACCGAGTTCGTCGGCAACCGCATCGGCCGCGTCACCACCGCCGGCGTCATCACCGAATACCCGGTCCCCACCCCCGTGGCCGGTCCGGTGCGCATCACCACCGGACCGGACGGCGCCCTGTGGTTCACCGAGGAAACCGGCGGCAAGGTCGGCCGCATCACGCTTGACGGCGCCATCACCGAATACGCCTTGTCCAACCGGCTGAGCCAGCCGCTCGGCATCGCCCCCGGCCCGGATGGCGCGCTGTGGTTCACCGAACTGGTCGGCGGCAAGATCGGCCGCATCACCACCGACGGCCACATCACGGAAATGCCCACGCCGACGCCGCTGAGCGGCCCCTACCCGGTGGTCACCGGCCCGGACGGCAACCTGTGGTTCGCCGAATTCATCGCCGGCAGGATCGGCCGGCTCGGCGTAGGCGGGAGCTATCGCTCGCCGTACCCAAGCTGCTGACCGGATGCGGTCGCGGGGCGGGCACTCCGCCGGCCGCTCCCGCGGCGCCGTTGGCCCGACGCCGGGTTCACTCCCCGATGCGCGCCTTGCGGTGCGAAGCGTTGAACACCAGCGCCCCCATGTCCGCCGCCGATCGCGGCGTGCATGCCGCGGCCTGCGCCAGCCGCGGACAGCTCGCATGCAGCTGCTGCAGCGTCAGCAGGTCCGGCCAGCGGGTGCGCGCCGCGCACACCGCGCCCTGCGGTCCCCAGCCGGCCTCGAAGGCGAAATCCGGATGCCGACGCGCCTCCGGATCGGATTCGGCGCCCTTGATGCCGAGCTTGTCGTAAATGTGGATCATGGTGCCGGCCTTGGTGGCCGGCTTGCCGTCGCCGCAGTAGTCGGCGCGCACCATGTGCACGCAGGCGGCGTGATAGGGCGCGAGATCCTCGCCGTGCGGACCCCTGCGCCAGTACGCGTAGCCGAAACGCAGGCATTTCACCACGGCGCCGGAGGAACAACTCAGGGTGATGGGTCCCTCGCGCCCCGGCTGCCCTTCGGGAATGGCCAGCGGCACACCCCAGGTTTCGCCCGCGTAGTCCGGCTCGCAGTAGGCACTCCAGTGTCCGTGTTCGTCGCGCACCCGGAATTCGTGGCGCAGCAGCCAGGCGTGTTCCGGATCCGGCTTGATGGACAGGAGCTTCACCTCGGTGATGCCCTGTCCATCCGCCACGCTCAGCACCCTGCCCTGGAGTTGCCGGCCCTTCAGCACCCGGCCATCCGGCTGGTGCAGCACCAGGGCCGTGCCTTCGACGCCCAGCCCGGGCGTCGCGCCGACGGCGCCGGCCGCCGACGCTGACCAGGCCCAGGCCCAGGCCGCGCAGGCCAGGATCAGCCGGCGGAACAGATGGACCGACATTGCCGCAAGCGGTCCGCTCAGTGCGTGCGTTCCACCAGGCGAGGGCTGCGCGTCCGCCGGCCATTCAGGCTGGGGCCGTTGCGACCGACGTAGTAGACGTTGGTGCTCGGCACTTCGCGCTTCGCGCCGTTCAGGCTGGGGCCGTTGCGGCCAACGTAGTAGACATCCGCGGTCGGCGCTTCGTGCTTCGCGCCGTTGAGCCCGGGACCATTGGCCACGGCGTAGCCGCCCGGGCAGGTGCCGCCGCAGCCTTTATCCGTGGTCGTCTTCGGCAGCGCCAGCCCGTTGCTGGCTTGGGCGGCGAATGCGGCAACCAGGGCGATGACGCCGGCGGCGGTCTTGAGCGTTTTGGTGTTCATGGCGAATCTCCTTCAATCTGGCGGGGTGTCCGGCCGAAGCGCTGGCCGCTTCGATGGACGCCAAGGTACAGCCCGCCTGTATCGAGAAGGTTTCGGATCGCGGAAACATGGTGTCGGGCACAACGCCCTGCGGGATTTCCGCAACCGGTGGTGGCGACCCGGCGGTCACACCGGCGCCACCAGGCCGCGCCGCTCAGGACAAAACGCCCTGCTCCCGGCGCTGCCGCACCTGGCGCAGGTGGCGCACCAGCGTGGCCAGGTCCGGCGGCTTGATCAGGTGGCGGTCGAATCCCGCCTCGCTGGTCGCCTCCATGTCCTTGGCCTGGCCCCATCCGGTCAGGGCGATCAGCGCCATGCCTTTCAGGTGCGCCTGGCCGCGGATGCGGCGGGCGACCTCGAGTCCGTCGAGGTCGGGCATGCCCAGGTCGATGATGGCGGCGTCCATGCAGGCGGTGTCCAGCGCCGCCAGCGCCGACAGGCCGCCGTCGACCACGGTGACGGTGGCGCCCAGCTCCCGCAGCAGCAGGCCGAGGGAGCCGGCCGCGTCGGCGTTGTCGTCGGCCACCAGCACGCTCAGATCCGCCAGGTCGTCCTGCTCGCCTTCGCCCGAAGGAGCCGCGGGCCGCACGGCGCCGGGCAGCGCCGGCAGGCGCACGGTGAAGCGGCTGCCCCGGCCGTGGCCTTCGCTGTGCACCTCGATCGAGCCGTTGTGCAGATTCACCAGCTGCTTGGCCAGCGTCAGGCCGATGCCCAGGCCGCCTTGCGCGCGCTCGTGGCTGCTCCCGGCCCGCACGAACAGGTCGAAAATCCGCTGCTGGTCCTCCGGCGGAATGCCGATGCCGTTGTCGGCCACCTCGATCTCGGCGTGGCCACCCTTGCGGCTCGCGGACAGGCGGATGTGGCCGCCGGGCTCGGTGTACTTGGCGGCGTTGTTGAGGACGTTGGCCACCACCTGGCCGAGACGCACCGGGTCGGCATGCAGGTACACCGGCTCGGCGGGAAGATCCAGCTCCAGCCGGTGGCCGCGCGCGTTCAGCAGCGGCTGGCTCGCCTCGGTCGCCGCCCGGATCAAGGCCGACAGCTCCACCTGCTCGCAGCGCAGGTCCACCACGCCGCGCGTCACGCGCGAAACTTCCAGCAGCTCGTCGACCAGGCGCTTCAGGTTCGCCACCTGGCGCTCCATCATCTCGCCCAGCCTGGCGGTCTGCGCGTCGGCGTTGCGGTCCAGCCGCAGCAGCTGCAGGCCGTTGCTGATCGGCGCCAGCGGGTTGCGCAGCTCGTGGGCCAGGATCGCCAGGAACTCGTCCTTGCGGCGGTCGTCCGCCCGCAGCTTGGCCTCGGCTTCGGCCCGCTGTGCCAGATGCTGGCGGGTCTGGTACTGCCGCGAGCGGGCGCGCAGGGCCGAGCGCACCGCGCTGACCAGCGCAGCGACGCGCATCGGCCGCTCGAGGATGGTGACGTTGCCGTACGGCTGCGTGGTCCTGGCCAGGTCCGAAGGGTCCGCCCCCGGGCGCGTCAGCAGCAGGATCGGCAGGTCCGACCAGGGCGGCTGGGCCGCGACCCAGCGCGCCAGGGAATCATCCGCGGCCAGGGCCTCCTCCACCAGCAGGGCGGCGCCCGCGCCGGCATCGAGCTCGCGGCACAGCTGGGACAGGGTGGAGCAGGCCATGGCGGCGATGCCATGGCGCCGGAACACGCTTTCGACCAGCTGGAAATCCTTCCCGATCGGCGCCAGGACCAGGACCCGCGTGTCGCTGGGCAGGGTCGCGCTCATCGCCTAGAGCAGTTCTCCCTTCTGCGCCTCGCCCTGCGGCTTCATCACCGGCACCCCGGTGAGGATGCCCTGGAAATCCATCAGTGGCTTGCCCACCTGGATGCGGCTGTCGGCCATCCTGAATTCGCGGATGCTGCGCTCGTGGGCGCCGCTGCGCTTCTTGACGATCGAGATCGCCTGCCGCACCTGGCCCTGCGCCTCGAAATACCGCATCAGGATCACCGCGTCGGCCAGGTAGCTCACGTCCACCGGCGTGGTCATGGCGCTGCCGATCAGGCCGTGGTGCGCGCTGATCAGCAGCGTGGCGACGCCGCGCTGCCCGAGGAACATCAGCAGCTCGTGCATCTGGATCAGCAGGTGCTTCTCCCCGGGCATGGCGTTGAGAAGGCCGTTGAGGCTGTCGATGACGACGATCGATACGCCGTCGTCCTCGACCGCCCGGCGGATGGTGTTGACCAGCTCCCCCGGCGACAGCTCGGCCGGGTCGACCTGCTTCACCCGCACCTGCCCGGCTTCGATGAAGGGCGCCAGGCCGATGCTCAGCTCGCCGGTGCGCTGCAGCAGCGTGTTCTCGGCCTCGTCGAAGATCACCATCAGCGCCTTCTGGCCGCGCCCGGCCGCGGCATGGACGAACTGCGCCGCCACCGAGGACTTGCCGGTGCCCGCCGGGCCAGCGATCAGGGTGGAGGTGCCGCGCTCGATGCCGCCGCCGAGCAGGCGGTCCAGCTCCTCGATGCCGCTGACATAGCGCTCCTTGGGGCGCGGGGCCCGGCTTTCGCTGGCCACCAGGCGCGGGAACACCCGCAGCCCGCCGCGCTCGATCACATAGTCGTGATAGCCGCCGCGGAATTTCACGCCGCGGTACTTGATCACCCGCAGGCGGCGCCGTTCGATGCCGTAGTCCTGGTTGAGCTGCTCCAGCGCGACGACGCCGTGGGCGATGCTCTGCACCTGCAGGTCGTGATCGGTGCTGGTCATGTCGTCGAGCAGCAGCACCGTGCAGTTGCGGCCGGAGAAGAACTGCTTCAGCGCCAGGATCTGCCGCCGGTACTTGAGCGCGTTGCCGGCCAGCAGGCGCAGCTCGGAGAGCGAGTCGAACACGATGCGCGCCGGATCGATCCGCTCCACCTCTTCCAGGATCGCGCGCGTGGTCTCGCCCAGCTCCACCTCGGACGGATGGAACATGGTGTACTGGTCGTCGGGGCGCAGCGATTCCAGCGACGGCGCCAGCTCGCGCAGGTTCATTCCCGCCAGCGACCAGCCGTGCGAAGCGGCGACCGAGGCCAGCTCCTCCACCGACTCCGACAGCGTGATGTACAGCGTGCGCTCGCCGCGCGCCGCTGCCTCCAGCAGGAACTGCAGCGCCAGCGTGGTCTTGCCCGACCCCGGCACGCCCTCCACCAGGTAAAGGCGCCTCGCGGTCAAGCCGCCGCTGAGCACGGTGTCCAGGCCGGGAATGCCGGTCGAGAGTTTTTCGGCGGGCGTTGTCATCGGAGCAGCCCGCAAGGATGTGGGACGATGATCACGGCGATCTCCTGCAGTCGATCGGGGTGCCGGAGGGCACGGTCCTGCTGCGGTTCACCTGTCCCTGCGCCTCCTTGCGCGCCAAATCCGGAGAGCCCGGATCGCCGGACCCGCCGCTCGCTTTCCCTGAACGGCGGACGTTCAAAGCCACGTCCGGCGAAGCCATTATGCAGACGCGCTCCCGGCGCGGCCAGCCGCGCCCGGCAACGATCGCGCGCACCGCTTGCATCGGGCCTCCCGGAACGCTTTACGCACCTCGCCACGGCCGCGCAGGACAGTGCAACCGCACAGCAACGAAAAATGCCTAGCAACCCTGTCTCACTTGACAGCCGAATGACCGGATGGTTTCATGGACTATAGAGTTCATTAGCGGCATTCAGCGCCCGCGCCGCCACCCGATGCCCGCTTGACCACGCGAAGCGTTTGGCGGCGACCGCGTCGGGCAGCCGGGCGACTACAAAAATAAGCAGCATTGCGGGGCCGCCCCCCCGGGCGGTTCGGGAGGAGTTTTCGGTGAAGCGTTCGAAGGGCCCGGCCGCGCTGCGCGCGGCCAGGCACTGCATGGTGCTGCCGCTCGCGGCGGCCGGAATCCTGGCGGCCGGTTGCGGCAGCAGCACGCCGCCCGCGGACAATGCGCTCGCCGCTGCCCGCTGGACCACCCTGGGCGACCGTGCCCATGCCGCGGCCGCTGCGGCGCCGATCCTGTCCAACGGCGGCGCCCGCTGGTCGGACTACAACCCCGCCGCGCCTTATCCCAACCAGAACACCACGACCGTCGCCATCACCCTGCCGGACGGCACCCGGCTGTCGGCGGACGTGACCCTGCCGGCGGACGCCGCCGGCAGCAGCGTGAGCCAGCCGCTGCCCACGGTGGTGTCGCTGACGGGTTATGACAAGAACCTGCCCGGCAACAGCGTCGTCAACAGCTACCTCGGCCACCATGGCTACGCCCAGGTGATCGTGGACGTGCGCGGCACCGGCGGCTCGCAGGGACAGTGGAACATGTTCGGCGCCACCGAGCAGGCCGACTACGTCGCGATCCTCGACTGGATCGCGGCGCAGCCGTTCTGCAACGGCAGCATCGGCATGTACGGCGAGTCGCTGCTCGGCATCACCTCGGCGCTGGCCGCGGCGACGCGCCATCCGGCGGTGAAGGCGACGTTCCTGATCGTGCCGATGGCCGACGCCTACCGCGACATCGTCTTCACCGGCGGCGAGACCAATGCCGCTTTCATCCCGGCCTGGTTCATGCTGGTGATGGCCGGCACCGTGCTCAACCCGGACGCCGTCACCGATCCGGCCACCGGCGTGCCGCTGGACCTGTCGCAGCTGTTCACCGCGGTCACCGCCGACGAAGTGCCGCTGCTGCTCGGCGCGATCCTCGGCGACAGCAACGAGGTCTACGACAACGACTTCTGGAGCATCCGCTCGCCCAGGGAGCACGCCGGCGACATCCGCGTGCCGACCTTCGTCGTCGGCGGCCTCGACGACGTCTTCCAGCGCGGCGAGCCGCTGCTGTACGAGGCGGTCAAGCGCAACGCCCCGTCCAAGCTGCTGATCGGCCCCTGGACCCACATCGCCGCGGGCAGCAACCTGCCGGCGGACGGCGTGCCGCCGCTCAGCCATATCGCGCTGCAGTGGTTCGACCAGTACCTGCGCGGGCAGGACAGCGGCGCCGGCGCCCAGCCCAACGTCACCCAGTACGTCTACGGCTTCGGCCACTACGTCACCGCGAGCGACTGGCCTCATCCCCGGGCCGCGGCGCAGCGGCTGTACCTGCACGGCGACCGCAGCCTGGCGCCGGCCATGCCCGGCGCCGCCGAGCCGGGCAATACCACCCTGCAGGAGCCGCTCAACGGCCTCTGCTCGGCCACCACGGTGCAATGGACCGCCGGCATCCTCGGCTACCTGCAGCTGCCGTGCTTCGCCGACGACACCGTGGTGGAAGCGGGCGCCGTCAACTACCAGACCGCGCCGATGGCGCAGGACTTCTACCTCAACGGGCCGATCGAAGCCGACCTGTGGGTCTCCACCACCGCCAGCGACGCCAGCCTCTCGGTGCGCCTCGACGACGTCGACGGCAGCACCGTGACCCCGCTCAGCAGCGGCCTGCAGCTGCTGTCGATGCGCGCCGTGGACGCCGGCCGCTCGCGCACCCTGGACGGGCAGATGATCCAGCCCTGGCACCCTTACACGCAGGCGGCGCTGCAGGACGTCGCCGCCAACACGCCCACGGCGGTCGCGGTCGAGGTGTTCCCCACCAGCGCCCTGATCAAGGCCGGGCACCAGCTGCGCGTCTCGATCGGCCCCAGCGACTTCCCGCACGGCCTGCCGCCGCTGCCCGCGCTGGCGTCCGGCGCCGCCGGCCTGCTGACGGTGCACAGCGACGCGCAGCATCCGTCGAGCGTGGTGCTGCCGGCGGTGCCGGTTTCGGCGCTGCACTGAAGGCGCCGGGCGATGCGCGCCGCCGCCGTTCGGCGGAACCTGCCGGAAATCCCGGATCGGCGTCCGGAATTCATGTCACGCCCGGCGCCGCCGTCTTCGTAGAGTATCCGGCCGGAAGGGACCCGGACCGTGAGCAGCTGATGCCGGCAGTCGCGGCGATCGAGGGGGCAACGTGATGGCAACAGACCGACACCGGCACCGCGCCCGGTTCATGCCCTGGGGCCTGGCCCTGCTGCTCGCCGCCTGCACCGGCTCGGAGCCGGTCAGCCAGGATACGGACGCGGTCGTCCGTACCGCCGGTGCGTTCGGCACCTACCGCGGCCTGGTCTACGTGCCCGGCTCGGTCAGCCCCGATGCGCCGGCGCCGCTGGTGGTGGTGCTGCACGGCGCCAACACCACGGCGGAGCAGCAGCGCGCGGCGAACCTGTTCGATCCGCTGGCGGCGCGCGAGCGGTTCATCGTGCTGTATCCGGACAACGAGACCGACGGCCCGGTCGGCGAGCACCTGCTGCAGGCCTGGCATTTCTACGACCCGGCGGAGATGGTGCGCGGCGTGGGCGACCCGCAGGCCATCGCCGACCTCACGCAGCAGGTGATGGCCGGCTGGAACGTCGACCCCGAGCGCGTCTACGTGGTCGGCATGTCGGCCGGCGGCTGGGAGACCAGCATCATGGGCGCGACCTACCCGGACCTGTACGCGGCCATCGGCATCGCCGAAGGCGGCGCCTACGGCATCGGCCTGGCCGGCGTGGGCCAGCCGCTGGGCGCGAGCCTGACGCCGCCGCAGGTGCTGGCGCTCGCGGCCTATGCGGCGATGGGGCCGTACGCGCGCATCGTCCCGGTCATCGACTTCCAGGGCGCGCAGGACCCGGCGGCGACGCCGGCGAGCGGCGCCAATGCGGTCCAGCAATGGCTGATGACCGACAACCTGGCGGCCTCCGGCGCCCTCGACGCGCCGTTTCCGCTCACCCCCACCCGCACCGCCGACGTGACGCCGGGGAACGGCCGCTACCCTTATCACATCGATCTGTACGAGGACGGCGACGGCTGCCGCGTCCTCGAGCAGGTGCGCATCGAGCAGATGCAGCACTTCTGGCCGGGCGGCTCGTCCGACCCCAGGCTGAAGGGGTTCACCGACCCCCGGGCGCCCAGCGGCGCGGAACTGTCCTGGGGCTTCTTCAAGCGCTTCCGCAAGTCGGATACCGCGCTGCCCTGCGTGGAGTCCCGCTAGGGCCGCTGCGCGCGCAGGCGCTTCCGGCGCCGCCGCGAGCGGTCCGGAAATCGCAATTGTCGTCCGGAATCCCGTCCGCGGCCGCAGCACAATGCAGCCTCGGAGGACCGACAACGACCAGGCCCGCCGCCTCCGCGCCGCACCGATGCGCCAGGCGGGCCGACACAAGCTGCACAGGAACAATCTGCCGTTTCTTCAACCGCACTTACGGGCGAGGGACGCTGTTGCCCGCCAGTGACCACCACGGAGGAGTTTTTCGCATGGGTAGGAATCCAGGGATCCGGGCGGCCGCCGCCCTCATCGGCGCCGGCGTGCTGCTCGCCGCGCCGGCCTTCGCCACCAACACCGCGTACTACGTCGACGCCACCAACGGCTCGGACAGCAACAACGGCACCAGCCAGGCCACGCCGTGGAAGACGCTGGCCAAGGTCAACGCGACGACGTTCTCGCAGGGCGACAGCATCCTGCTGCGCGCCGGCCAGCAGTGGATCGAGCAGCTCAACCCCAAGGGCTCGGGCGTGGCCGGCAACCCGATCACCATCGGCGCCTACGGCGACGGCCCGCGCCCGTACATCGACGGCCGCAACGTGGCCGGCGGCGGCTCCGGCGGCGCGGCGGTGCTGCTGCAGAACGTCTCGTACTGGACCATCAGCGGGCTGGAGGTGGTCAACGACAACGGCAAGAACAACATCGGCACGGTCAACTCCCCCGGCGCCAACCGCAGCGGCATCCTGGTCAACAACACCAGCGGCACCGGCAAGCACGGCATCACCATCGTCAACAACTACGTCCACGACGTGAACGGCTGCTCCGTCTGCTCCGGCGCCAATCCGCAGACCAACGGCGGCATCGCCGTGCTGGCCGACGCCATGAACGGCCTGTCCAACGGCGCCAGCAGCTGGGAGGGCGTGCAGATCCTCGACAACATCGTCGAGAACGTCGGCCGCACCGGCATCGTCTTCAACGACTACTCCACCGGCTTCCTGTTCTACCTGGTGTCGCAGGACGCGCTGAGCAAGAACCTCACCATCTCCGGCAACCGGCTCAAGAACATCGACAGCGACGGCATCATCGTCTCCGGCTCGATCAACAACATGATCGACCACAACGTCGTCGACGGAGCCGGCCTGGTCACCGTCTCCGGCTCCAGCGAGCCGGGCAGCGTCGGCATGTTCGTGGCCAAGACCACCAACAGCGTGATGCAGTACAACGAGGTCTCCGGCGTGCAGACCCATGTCGTCGACGGCGAGGCCTACGACATCGACCTGCTGACCAGCAACACGGTGGTGCAGTACAACTACAGCCACGACAACGAGGGCGGCGCCTTCCTGCTGATGGGCGGGAATTTCTCCGGCACCGGCGGCGTCGTGCGCTACAACCTGAGCGTCAACGACGCCTACGGCGCCAACGGCGTGTTCACGCTGTCCAGCGGCCTGATGTCCGGCGTCAACATCTACAACAACACCGTCTACATCGCGCCGGGCCTGAACGCCCATCCCACCTACCAGGAGGGCTGGAGCGGCGACAACAACAACAGCTGGTACTTCCGCAACAACGTGATCGTCAATCTCGGCACCGGCACCTGGGTGCAGCCCAAGGGCACCGGCACCGTGATCAGCAACAACCTGATCTACGGCAATCACACCGCGGGCGAGCCGGCCGACGCCGCCAAAATCGTCGCCGACCCGCAGATGATCGCTCCGGCCACGCAGGCGCCGGCTGGCCTGGCCGCGGTGGGAGGCTACAAGCTGGCGGCGACTTCGCCGGCCGCAGGCAGCGGCGCGGTGATCCCCGGCAACGGCGGCCAGGACTACTTCGGCAACCCGGTGCCGGCGACCGCCGCGCCGACACGCGGCTTCGACGAAGTGCAATAAACCGGACCCGCCGCACCGGCTGGCGCCGGTGCGGCGGTCCGTCGTCAGGCGGAGCCGGAGTCGGGCGGCCCGCCGGACGCGGCGGACCGCGGCGGTCCGGACCGCCAGTCGCGCGGCGCCCGGCCGGTCCAGCGCTTGAAGGCGTTGGTGAAGCTGGAGACCTCGCGGTAGCCCAGCCGCGCCGCCACCTCCTTGACGCTGGACTTGCCCAGGCCCAGCAGTTCCTCCGCCACGGTCTGGCGCACCTCGTCCGCCAGGCTGCGGAACGAGGTGTTTTCCGCTTCCAGCACGCGGCGCAGGTTGCGCGAGGTCATGCGCAGCTCGGCCGCCACCTCCTCCATGTCCGCTCCCATCGCCGGACGGCGCATCAGCATGTCGCGCACCTTGCCCGCGGTGCCGCTCCAGACCTTGTGCCGCGCCACAATGGCCTGCAGCTGCGCCTGGCAGTGGCGCAAGGTGGCGGCGTTGGCCTGGGGCATCGGCAGCTTGCGGAACTCGGCGTCCACGAAGATCTGGTGCGCCGGGGCGTCGAATTCGGGTTCGAAGCCGAGCAGCTCGGCATAGCGCCTGGCATGGGGCGGCGCGGGATAGGCGAAGCGCGCCCTGCGCCGGGGCATCGGATGCCCCAGGACTTCCCCCATCACCCTGGGCAGGGCGAACAGGTCCCGTTCCACCACGACCTGGCGCAGCGGCGCCGGGATGTGCCGGTCGTCGAAGGTGAAGACCAGGTCGTCGCCGACCAGCTGCTGGTGCTTTTCCACCAGCGTGAAGCTCAGCTCGTGGTAGCTGAGGCCGAGATTGATGGCATCGCCGGCGGTGGCGCAGCTGCACATCGCGAACGTCAGCACCCCGTACACCGGCATGTGGAACCGCGCCGCCATGCGCAAGCCCAGGGCCGGCACGTGCTGCAGCTCGCGCACGATGTTGGCGATGACCGTGAACTCCTGCTGCGGCGACACCTGCGACTCCAGCTGCAGCAGCTGCTCCGGCGCGATGCCCGAATGCGCCAGGCAGGCCCGGGCGCTCATGCCGTGCTCGGCCGCCGTGTCGACCATCTGCGCGATGCTGTAGATGCTGCGGGAAATCTGCATGTGGGGGACGCCGCAACGGGGTCATGGTGGCAGCCGAATATAGCAACCGCCCGGACTCCCAGGTACCGGCCCGTCTGCGGCAGGCGAGGCGCCCATGCGCACTCCCCCTGCGGCACCGATCGCGGGAGCGCGCCGGTGCCGGCAGCCGCTAGAATCGTCCCGGCACGCCCACAAGGAGTTGCTTCCGCATGAAGAAGAGCCCCATCCCCCCGGGCCGGACCGCGTCCGACATGATCGACGCCCGCGTCGACGAGCTCGCCGGCTGGCGCGGCCAGACCCTCGCCCGCGTCCGCACCCTGATCCGGCAGGCCGACCCGGCCATCGTCGAGGAATGGAAGTGGAACGTGCCGGTCTGGTCCCGCGACGGCATCCTCTGCACCGGCGAGTCCTACAAGGCCGCGGTCAAGCTCACCTTCGCCAAGGGCGCCGCCCTCAAGGACCCGAAGAAGCTGTTCAACTCCAGCCTCGACGGCAATACCCGCCGCGCCATCGACCTGCACGAAGGCGACGAGCTGGATGCCGAGGCCTTCAAGGCGCTGATCCGCGCCGCGGTGGCGCTGAACCGGTCGAAGGACTGAGCGGGACTTGCGGCGCCGCCGGCTTCGCCAATCAGAAGCAGATCATCGGCGGCGTGTCGCCGCCGGGAGCACGCCCTCAAGGTCGGATGGAACCGCACCCGCGGACGCCGGCAGGCCGTGCGGCCCGCGGCTTCGCTGCACGCGACAAAAGTACCGGCATCCCGCCGGCGCCGTGCCGGCGGGATGCCTTCAGCCTGGCGGCCGGCGAACCCTCAGCCCATCTCCTGCTGGGGCAGGGCCTCGCCCGGCCGCCGGTAGTTCGCCAGGGAGGGCGGAGGCATGGCCCCCGGCGGCCCCGAAGCCGGTGCCGCGTATCCCTGCCGGGCGCGGCTGCACCGCACGCCGAAGCGGCTGCGCGCCGCGTTCTCGTTGCCGATGGCGATGAGCTCCAGCCGCCGGCCCTGGCGGATGTAGTACCGCGGCGGGTCTTCGCCATCGCGCAGCAGCGCCAGGCCGCTGCGGAAATCCTGCTCGATCGTGGTGTAGCGCATACGTGACTGCCCGCGCGCACGGCGACGCCGCCGGGACCGCGCCCTCCGCTTGCGGATCCGGGCGCGGTCGGCGCCGGCACCGCCTGTCCCGCGCGGGGGATGCCCCCCGCCCGCGCGAGACCGGCGCGGAGGCTCCTGTCAGTGCGTCACCGCAATGCGGCGCGGCTGCGCCGCCTGGCGCTTGGGAATCACCACTTCCAGCACGCCGTTGGCGCCGCGGGCCGAGACCGCCTCGCCGTCGGCCGTGTCCGGCAGGGTGAAGCGGCGGAAGAAGCGGCCGCTGGCGCGCTCGACGCGGCGGCCCTCGACGCCGGCCTGCTCGGCCGCGCGCTCGCGCGCGCCGGACAGCGTGAGCTGGCCCTGCTCCAGCGTGATGTCGATGCCCTGCGGATCGACGCCGGGCACGTCGGCATAGATGACGAAGCGGTCGGGGTGTTCCTCGATATCCACGGCCGGCACCCAATCGGCGGTCGCGCCGCTGGAGCCGTCCTGGTTGCTGGCCCGCTCGAAAAAGCGGTTGAACTCGTTCAGCAGTTCCCGGTGCATGGACCAGGGTTCGTAACGAATGATCGACGACATCTCATTACCCTCCTTGATCGTGGTGCGCGGGGCCAGTCCCCCGCAAGCGCGTTCTTATGGTCGCCGCCCGCGCGTTCAAGAGGGTCAGAAGCCGCGGTCGCGCCGGGGCGGCGCGACGGCCGACTGCCCGGCCAGCTGCAGGCGTGCCGACTCCAGGGTCCGGTAACAGAGGCCGTGATAGTGGCGGGTGACGCCGTCGACGCAGTCCGCCTCGACCTCCATCGCGCCGGCCTCGATGGCCTGGTCGCAGGCCGCGCAGGGGTGGCGCTCCCGGCAGCGGCCGCCCCAGGTGCTCTTGGGCAGGGCCCGGGGCAGGTCGCCGCGCGCCAGTTTCTGCCAGACCAGCCGCACCATGATCTCGTTGTCCATGACCGAATTCCTCCCCCGGAAGTCGCACATGACACGCAGCGCACGGAATCTAGCGGCAACGCGGCCGCCGCAAAATAGGAAATACTACTTGCGCGGGCCGCCGGCGGCCGGGCCGGACAGGGCGCCGAGGCCACGCGCTTCGAACGCCTGCCGCCAGTAGAGCACCGTCGACGGCGCCACCTGCATGCGCCGGGCGATGACGCCGACCGGCAGGCCTTCGGCCAGCAGCAGCAGGCCGCGGATCTTCTTCGCCGCCTTGCTGCCCGCCGCCTTCGACCGCAGCAGCCGCTGCAGCTGCTCCCGCATCTCGTCGGAGAGCGCGAAGGGCGCCGCCTCGCCCGCGCTACGCCGCGGCACCGGCGCCCCCTTCGGCCCAGGCCTGCCGCAGCGCCGCGGCCGACAGCAGCTCCTGCCCCAGCGCCACCCGCAGATGCTCCAGGGCCCGCCGGTTCCGTTCCGGGGTGATCGAGGCGGTGCAGTCCGCGACCACCGACACGCGGTAGTCGCGCATGTGCGCATCGGCGGCCGTGCACAGCACGCAGCCGTCGCCGGCGATGCCCGCCAGCCACAGCCGCCGCACCTCCAAGTGCTGCAGCAGCGGCTCCAGCGAGCTGGCATAAAAGGCGGAATGCTTGGGCTTGAGGATGAAGTAGTCGCTGCCGGCCGGCAGCAGCCCGCGCACGAAATCCGCCCCCTTCGCCTCCGGCCGGCCGCAGTGCTCGCAGACCCGCCGGAAATCCGCGTGCCAGCGGCCGAGATTGTCGTTGGCATAGATCACCGGTTCCCCCGCCTGCCGGGCCGCCGCCAGCAGGCCGGCCAGGGCCGGGGCGGTGCGGCGCGACTCCGCCAGCAGCTCGTCGCCGCCGGGGAAGTCGAAATCGTTGATGACGTCGATGACGAGTAGCGCGCTTTTCACGGGTCCTGGCCGGCGGCGTTACGGCGCCGCCATTTTCAAGACTCGCCGCCGCGCCGGGAGGTTCCGGCAATCCGCATCGCGGCGTGCGGCCTGTTAACGCTGTTTCGATTCGCTGCGATCGAAATAACGTTAACAGGCCCTAGCCGGTCACCGAGGCGCCGCCGGTCCGCCTGCGCCCGCGGGCCCGTTCCGCCAGCTGCCGGTATTGATCGCGGATCTTCTCCAGGTTTTCCTCGTCGAGGTCCTCCAGGTCGAGCAGCAGGTTCTGCGCCTGGTCGATGGAGCGGATCAACTCGTCGAGCTTGATGTGCATCGCCGCCGTATCGCGGTTCTGCGTGTTCTGGATGATGAACACCATCAGGAAGGTGATGACGCTGGTGGCGGTGTTGACCACCAGCTGCCAGGTGTCCGAGAAGCCGAACACCGGCCCGGTCGCCGCCCATATGACGATGAGCAGGGTGACGACGACGAAGGTGAGCGGCTGGCCCGACAGCCGGGCGATCCATTGGGCGAATCTGGCGAAACGGGCTCTCATCGGCCGTCTCCTCGAATGCGGCCGGTGCGGCCGCGGGACCGCGGCGCCCGGCCGGCGGCGGCCCGTCCGGGCGCAGGCGCGCAGCGCGAGGCGGGCCGGGCCCGCCCGCGCCGCGCAGTCCTACAACGGCGGGCCCCGCCGCCCCCGGTAGCCGTAAAGCAGGTAGGCCACCACCACCACCACCACGAGCAGGCCCACCGGCCCGATGCCCCAGCCGGCGCCAAAGCCCCAGTACAGACCGCCGCCGCCACCGAACAGCAGCAACAGCAGGATCACCACGAGCAGCACGTCCATGTCGCATGCTCCATGTGTTTGTCTACAGTTATGACCGCCGCCGCGGCGGCGCGTTCGGCGCCGCGTGCCGGCCGTGCCGCTGGGTACGCCGGCGTACAAAGCGGCGCCCGCCGCGAACGCGGCGCGGCCGCGCCGATTGATTTGCCCGGCGCAGTTCGGCCAAGATCAGCCCGGCTCGAATCCTTCGAGCATCCTCGAGGACCGAACATGAAGGCGAACCTTTCAGGGCTGCCCATCCTGCTCCTGCTCGCGAGCTGCGCCGCCGCCCCGCCGCCGCAGGCACAGCCGGCGCCGGCGGCGGCCGCGGACCCTCCCGCCGCGGCCAGCGACTGCGCCGGCCTGGAACCCTGGACCCGCGCCTCCAAGGCCCTCAACCGCCCGGTGGTGGACAGCACGGCCGGCGGCAAGCCGGTGCACACCATCAAGGGCGTGACCTACGCCGAGATCCTCAACGACCACGACCTCACCGGCGGCGTGAAGCTGACCGACCCGCAGGGACGCGAGCCGGCGCCAGGCACTGTCTACAACATTGTCTGGACGTCCGACGAGGACACGGAGTCCGGCGGCGCAGGCGGTTGCAGGCAGCGCTATTCGGCACCGACGTTTTTCGATGTGAGGTGAGCGGCGCGCCCGGGGCTCCGGGCGCCGCCATCAGGCGAGGACCGCCGGCGCCAGCAGGCGGCGGCGCGCGCAGGGCCATGGACGCCTATATACGATCAATATATGATTCGTATATACCGGGAGAGGATGGAGCCATGGGCATCGTCAACATCGAAGACGAGCTGCACGACCAGCTGCGCCGCGCCAGCAAGGTGTCGTGCCGCTCGATCAACGCGCAGGCGGCCTTCTGGATCCGGCTCGGCATGTTGTGCGAGATGAATCCGAAGCTCACGTTCAACGAAATCGCCGCGCGCGAGCTGAAGGGTGCCGGCGTCCGCATCCCGGCACGCCTGTCCGCCGGATGACCAAGTCCGCGGCGGAGCTGGAGCTGATGGCCGAGTCCGGGCGGCTGCTGGCGGCGGTGTTTTCGCACCTGGACCGGCAGCCGCTCGCCGGTCTTTCGACGATGCAGGTCAACGACCTGGTCGACGACTACATCGTCAAGCAGCTGGCGGCGCGCCCGGCGAGCAAGGGGCAGTACGGCTACCGGTACGCGCTCAACAGCTCGAAGAACTCGGTGGTCTGCCACGGCGTCCCGTCGGCCGGGGACATCCTGCGCGACGGCGACATCGTCAACTTCGACATCACCCTGGAGAAGAACGACTACCTGGCCGATTCCAGCAAGACCTACCTTGTGGGCGAGGTCGCGCCGGCCGCGGCACGGCTGGTGCGCAAGAGCTACGAGGCCATGTGGCAGGGCATCCGCGCCGTGCGCCCCGGCGCCACCCTGGGCGACGTCGGCTTCGCCATCGAAAGCCATGCCCGGCGCAACGGCTATGCGGTCGTCCGCGAATACTGCGGCCACGGCATCGGCCGGGAGATGCACGAAGCCCCGGAGGTGCTGCACTTCGGCCGGCCCGGCACCGGCCTGGAGCTGCGCGAAGGCATGACCTTCACCATCGAACCGATGCTCAACCAGGGCGGCCCGGGCGTCCGCACCGAGCGCGACGGCTGGACGGTGAAGACGGTCGACGGCTCGCTGTCGGCCCAGTTCGAGCACACCGTGGCGGTCACGAAGCGCGGCGTCCGCGTCCTGACCCTGCGTCCGGACGAAACGCCGATGCTTGGAGGCCCGGGCCGGCTCCCGGCCTGAAGGAGCGGCGCTCGCCGCGGCGCACGCGCGGCCAGGCCAGCCGGTGCATGACCGGCCCCCGAAACGGGCGGATGGCGGAGCGCCCGGCAGTGCGCCGGGCGCTCCTTTTTCAACGGCCCGGGTTCACCCCTTCAGATCGCCACCGCCGACGGGCTGACCGTCAGCTGCGGCACCGGCGTGCGCACACTGATGCTGAAGATCACGTCATAGATGCGGCCGCGGGCGATGGCGTCGCCGAAGTCCAGCAGCAGGGAGGAGCCGCTGCCGCCGAACACGTCGGCAAGCGTCACCGGCGTGGCGGCCGGAGTGCGCGCCATGAACAGGTAGTTCTGCGGCGGCAGCTTCGGCTGCGCCGGCGGGCTGCCGGCGGGCGGCGCCGGGGGCGGCGGCGGCGAGACCGCGGCCGACGACACGCTTTGCTTGCCGCTCGGGTCGAGCTGGTACTCGGCGCTGTGCGGATCGAATTGCGGCAGCAGGGGCAGCAGCTTGTCGTGCACCGTGACGCTCTTCAGCAGCTCGGTCGGGCTAGGGTCGTCTTTCTGGCCGGGGCAAGGCACGACCATGAAGCTCAGGCCTTCCACCGTGCCCTGCGACATGGCGTCGGCGGCGCCCAGGCCCAGGTCGGCCAGCGATACCGGCAGCATCGTGTGCAGCACGCCCAGCGGCGAGCCCGAGGCGGTCTTCTGGAACTGCAGGGTGAACGTGCTCAGCGGGTTCGGGCCGATGCCCTTGAGCGGGTCGAGCAGCTGCAGCGGCAGCTTGCCGCGGTCGAGGCTGGCGAAGTCGGCCGCGAGCGGCAGGCCGTCGGCGGCGAAGGCGTTGCCGCCGAGCGCGTCGAGCGCGGCAAGCGCGTTCTTCAGCAGCGTTTCGCGGTGGCCGCGCAGGCTGTAGCGGATGGTCTTCACCGGCCCTGCCGCCGTGTCCCACAGCGGCAGGCTGCCCGGATAGTTGAGCGTCTTGTTGACCGAGGACGCCACCGCCTGCGCCCGGGCCAGCGCGTTGGCGGACTGCTGGCGGCTGGCCTTCACCGCGGCGGCGAGGTTGTCGTCGTAACAGCCGCGCACCGTGACCTCCAGCAGCAGGTCGATCAGCGTGCCGGGATTGAGCGCGCTCTCCAGGTTGAGCAGCCACTGCCCCTCGACGCCGCGGTTCTCGAATGCCCGGTACTGGCTGGCCTGGCGCTCGGCGTCGTACGCGCGGGCCGGGTTGGCGGTGGCGAAGGCGGCGGCCACGCCGCCCAACACCCCCGTGGCACCGCCGCCGATGTCCGCCAGCAGGTTGAATGCCGCGCTCTCGGCGCCGAAGTCCTGCACCAGGGTGACGAAGCCGAGCGATTCGATCTGCGGATCGCGCTCGCGGTCGAACAGCGCGCCGCCCCACTTGGCCACGCGCGGCGCCCAACTGGGCAGTTCGCGGGCGATGCCCTCGGCCACCGGGCCGGCGACCGCGGTGCGCAGCGCCCCTGCGCCCCACCCGGCCGGCAGGATTTCGCTGCGCGTCCCAAATTGCAGCTGCGCCAGGCATTCGTCGCGGATCGCGTCGCGCAGCTTTTGCCGGCTGGCGTCGTCGTTGGCGGTCCAGGTCGGCGTTGCCGTCATCGCCGGAAGGCCGAACTGCGTATAGCTGAGCAGCCAATGCCCCACGATCTCGGCCACGGCGGTGCTCGGCAATGCCGGCTCGAGCAAGGCGCGCAGTCGTGCGGTGAGCATCTGGGCGGTCAGCGCCTGCATCTTCCGCAACAGGATGGCGTGCGGGTCCTGCGCCGGGTCCGACAACGGCGGCGCCAGCAAATCGGCGGGATGGTAGTCGGCGGGGATGCCGGCCAGCACCAGGTCGTCGACGAAGGTCTTGAGCAGGGGGCCCGGCTCCGGCTTGTCTCCGGGCGTGGCGATCCGCGACAGGATATCTTCGAGCGGCAGCCGCAGCACATCCGGCAGCAGGATCGGCGGCGCCTTCGGGTTGGCGTCGCGGCGCACGCGGATGCGCGAGGTGCCCAGGTGGGTGATGGTCAGCGGGATGCCGCTGGGCAGGATCGGCAGCGCCGCGGTGGCCGCCGACAGCAGGCCGATCGGCTTCACGTCCACCACCAGCGCGCGGTACAGCCCCGGAAACCCCTGCTCCACCAGCGTCTGCTCGTTGAGGTTGAGCAGCAGCGAGCCGCCCTTGAGGAAGGTCTGGAACAGGTTGGCGGCGTCGCCGGCGAAGGTCGCCGGGTTGCCCGAGCCGCCGAGCAGCTTGAACAGCGACATGCGCAGCGTCACCACCGTTTCCTTGACGTTCGACATCTGCGTCCGCGCCGCGTCGAGCAGGTGGAAATCGCGCAGCAGCGCCATCCCGCCGAACAGGGTCGGATCGAGGCCGCCGGGCAGGTCCGCCGCCGGGCTCAGGCCGGAGCTGTAGCCCGGCTTGAGAATGTCGAAGGCCGTGGCATTCTCCAGCCCCAGCGCCCGCTCGGCGGTCAGCGCCAGCTCGCTGGCCTGCGACAGCAGCGCGTTGCGCGCCCCGCCCACCAGCTTGCCGACATCGTTGAGGAACGGCCGCGGCAGCAGGTGCGCCAGGCCGGCGATGTTGGCCGCGACGAACTTCAGCTCGGGACCGGGGGACGGGACCAGGTCGACCACTTTCTGCAATACCGCCTGCAGCTCCTTCACCGCGTCGGTGACCTTGGCCTCCACGTCGTTGAGCACGCCGAGCAGCGGCCCGGCAAGCCAGCGCGCCACCTGGCGGATCAGCTCCACGCCCAGCGCGGCGACGATGCCGGCCAGGATCCAGCCGGCGATCGGTCCGCCGGCGAACGACACCACCATGATGCCGAGGATCGGGTAGACGATGCAGTCGCGGATGATCGACACCACCAGGTCGGTGGGATTGCCCAGCGCCGCCATCACCAGGTTCTGCAGCTGCGTCACCAGCGTAGCCACTGCGCCGACGACGGCCTGGGTCAGGTCGTTGACCACGGAGAAGCCCGATTCGTTGCCCAGAAACTGCTTGACCTGGGTGCCGTCGGGGCCCGGCACCATCGCGGTCACGCTCACCACCGTCTCTTCCAGCTGGCTCAGGATCGAGTTCAACTCGGTCTTGAGGCCGGCCTGCAGGGCGGCGACGCTGTCAGTCAGCGGCTGCACCACGTCCTTCACCGTCTGCCCCACCTTGGCCACCAGCTTCTTGATGGCCTCGATGATGGCCGAGCCGGCGCCGTCGAAGTAGGCGTAGAGGAACTTGTTGGTGCGGGTCAGGTCGGTGTCGAAGTGGCAGATGTCGCCGATGAGGCCGTCGAACAGGCCGGTCCAGAACGCCAGCGGCTGGTTGTCGATGAGGAAGTGGATGAGGCCCTCCAGCGCCAGCGCCAGCGAAGCCGCATCGCCGACCTTCTTGACGATACCTTCGATGCCGGGCGAGGACGCCAGCTGCTCCACATCCTCGAGCACCGTGCTGGCTTCGCTGATGAGCTTCAGCACCGTTGGGCCGATCGCATTCTGCGTGGCGATTACCTTGCTCATCGTCATCTGCATCAGCTGCGCCAGGATCTGCTCGTAGCCGATGGTTTCGCGCGCTGCGTTCGCCGCCAGCTCCCGCAGGTAGTCGTAGCGCCACTGCGCCGCCTTCTCGGTGATCGGCTTCATGCGCAGCCGCAGCTTGGACGGATCGAGGATGGTGGAAGCCGCCTCGCCCAGGTCGAACAGCATCAGCGAATCCGGCTTGGGCAGCGGCGGCCGTCCGAACGGGCTGGGAATCACCACGGCGGGAGCCGGGGTGTGCTGCACCACGGCTGACTGCGCCTCCTCGCCGAAGCCGCCGTCGCCGAACGGCCGCACGCCGAAGATGTAGCTGCCCTTGGCCAGCGCGGCGAACGTCGCCGAGCGCGCCGCTCCGTCCAGCCGCTGCTCCACGACCACCGTGCCCGGCTTGGTCGAATCGTAGGCGCGCACCAGATGAGAGGTCGGGGTGCCGCCGCTGCCGGCGGTCCAGTTGACGACCTGCCCCGCGCCCTGCGCCGCGACCGTGACACCGGTCGGCGCACCCGGCGCAGGCGCCCCGATCTTCACCGGATTCGACGCCATCGACACCGGGCCTTTGCCGTCGTCGTTGCTCGCCGTCACCGTGAACGTGTACACCGTGCCTGCGGCCAGCCCCGTGACCTGGG
Source organism: Nevskia sp. (assembly GCA_035651715.1). Classification (GTDB taxonomy): domain Bacteria; phylum Pseudomonadota; class Gammaproteobacteria; order Nevskiales; family Nevskiaceae; genus Nevskia. Next base: position 106,665 of record DASRFD010000038.1, on the reverse strand, counting down.
CCTCGGTGCCCGACAGCGACAGCGACAGCGGCAACAGCGGCTTGGGCGACACGGCGACTTCATAGCGTCCGTTGATGGGCTTGCCATGATCGTTCGGCGCGGTCCAGCGGACTTTGGCGCCGAGCAGGGTGGTTGCCGCGATGACGTCGCGCGGCGCGTCCGGGGGCGGATCCAGCAGGCATTCCGCGGGCGATACCTCCACCTGCACCTTGTCCGCCAGCACCGCCGCGAGCAGCAGCCGCCGGGCTTCGTCCTTCAGCGCCGCGGCCTCCGCCGCGGGCAGGCTCGCCGAGCGGATCACGCAGTCCCGCGCCTGCTCCACGTGCAGCGCGACCACCGCTGAGCGCAGGCTTCTGCCCTCGGTGGAATCCGGATAGGCGAGCACCGCCTCCTTGAGCATCTGCTCGATCGTTTTTTCGGAACCTGCAGCGGTGCTGGAATATGGCGTCATCTCATTCCCCTGAATTGGACAGAACAGGGGCAGTACGCCCCGGTCCCACCCGAGCCACGGTATGCACTCGACGTATCAGTGATGTTTCCGATTCCCGACATTTGATGTCGGAGCGGACCTCGCGGGGAGAAAAGTGCGATCTCGGTCACGCTTCGGCCGCCGCAGGGCAATGCCGGGATTCGTCCCGGCTGGATCGCCTTGAAGGCGGGCTCCGGCCCGCCCGAGCTGCGGACCAGTCAATACCGGCAGGTTTCGGGAGAAAGCGGCATGTCGGCACTGAGCGGGACGCCGCGGCGGATCGACGGCGTGCTCGTGGGATTTGCCGGGCGAATCGCCGGTCGGGCGCGACGAGGCCTGCCCGATCAACCTGCCTTGCAACCGCGCCGGCCTGGTCACCGCCCCTAACAGCGCGGCCGCAATCGCCGCGCGGCCGCGCTGCGCGGTGCGGCCGCGCCCGGCTCGCCGCCTAGCGGAACGACAGGGTCACGCCGCCGAGCACGCGCCGCGACGCCAGCCGGTAGTACGAACCGTCGCCGAACTCGCTGTTGGTCGCCGGATTGCGGCGGTCGGTGAGGTTGTAACCGTTCAGGCTGAAGCGCCAGCTGCGGTAGCGGTAGCCGGCGCCGGCATCGAGCGTGAGGTAGGCCGGCGTGGCGGTGGTGTTGTCCGGATCGAGGTAGCGGTTGCCGACGAACGCCGCCACCGCGTTGGCGAAGAAGCCCTGCTCCGGATTGTAGAGCACTCCCAGCGAGGCCAGCGAGCGCGGCGACAGGGCCTGCTGCGTGCCGCCCAGGTCGGTCACGCCCGCCGGCTGGTCGGGATCGGGCACCCGGTTGCTGGCGAAGCGCGCCAGGTGGTAGCTGTAGCTGGCCGCCAGCTGCAGCTCGTGCCAGACGCGGTAGCGCGTCTGCAGCTCGATGCCGCGCAGCAGCTCGGAGCCGGCGTTGTAGAGCTGCGGGCGGCCGGTGGGGTCGAGCCCGCCGGCCTGCACCACGTCGTTGAAGTGCAGGAAGAAGGCTTCCAGCTCGTAGTCGATGCGCCCGCCGCCGGCATGGCCCTTCAGCCCCGCCTCGTAGCTGCGCGCGGCCTCGGGGCTGAGGATGTTCGGCGTCGGCACGTCCGGCCCGAAGTCGATCGCCGCCGGCTTGAAGGTGTTGCGATAGTCGGCGTACAGCACGGCGTCGTCGGCGTGCGACTCCCAGGCGCGGTAGCTCACGCCGACGGCGCCCGAAAGCCTGGTGCGGTTCAGCGCCTGGTAGACCGAGGCGCCTTCGGTGTCGCCGCTGCCGAGCGAGGTGTTGCGCTCATGGGTCTGGTTGAGCCGCAGGCCGCCGTTCACGTCCCAGCGCCGGTCCGGCTTCCAATCCAGCTGCACGAACTGGCCGAAGAAGGCGCGGCGGTCGTAGACCACGTTCTCGGTGTCGACCGGACGGTCGGTGGTCGGCGGCGGCACCGGCCCGGCCTGGTCGGCCGGGCAGCCGAACGGCGCCGCCGCGCCGCCGGCGCAGTAGCCGCCGTTGAAGCTGTGCTGCTGGCCCGAGCCATAGAGCAGGTCGGCGCCGACCACCATTTCCACGCCGTTGCGGAGCTCGCGGCCGAGGTGCGTTTCCAGATAGGCGTCGACGATGCCGCGGTCCTGGTTCTGGTACTGCGCATTCTCCGGGCCGGCCGGGTCCTGGCCGAGGAAGCCGCGGATGTCGATGACGTGCGAGTGGGCGAACGAGGCGGTGCTGCCCCAGTCGCCGAGGGTGGTGGCGCGGTCATAGCGCAGCACGCCGTGCAGCCGCGTTTCGCTGATGCGGGCATCGGCGGGATTGAAGTTGGCATCCGGCGGCAGCGCCGGATTGAGCCCGTCCGAATTGTTGCCGCCGGCGCCCAGGTTGCTCGGCACCGGCGAGTTCGGCACCACGTGCTGCAGGCTGGCGTCGAGGTCCAGGCCCAGGGTGCCGCCGGCGGCCTGGCCGGCGCCGCGATACAGCACCCGCCCGTTGTTGATCTGCTCGCGCGAATCCGCATAGCGCGAGCGCTCGCCACTGGCGGCGAGCGACTGGCGCCAGCCGCCGAGCTGCGGCAAGGCATGGGAGCCCGAACCGGCGACCGAGCCGAAGCTGCCGTAGCTCGCCGTCGCCTCGTCGGCGGCCTTGCCGGCGGGGTAATGGATCACCTGGATCACGCCGACGAAGGCGGTGGCGCCGTAGACCACCGGCGCGGCGCCCTTGAGCACCTCGATGCGCTCGACGTCGTTCAGATCCAGGGTCGGCACGGAAGGATTGAACGCACCGCCCCAGGGCACGCCGTCCACCACCAGCAGGAAGGCGTCGAACTCGTGCAGCCCCCACAGCGAGACCACCGCGCCGGCCGGGCCGGTGTCGCCGCCGCCCGGCGCATCGACGCCTGCCACCAGGCTCAGCGCGGTGCGCAGGTCGGTGGCGCCGCGGGCGCGCAGTTCCTCGCCGCCGATCACCGTGATCGAGGCCGGCACGCGATCCACCGGCTCAGGCGTGCGGGTGGCGGTCACCTCCACGCCTTCCAGGGTCGCCGCCGCGCCGGACTCCGCCGCCAGCGCGGCAAACGGCGCGCCCACGGCCAGGGTGACCGCTGCGCCCAGCCAGGCCAGGTTGCCACTCACGTGTCGACGCGCCGACTGCACCGATGAAGCCACGGCTATCTCCAAAAAAAGACGCGGAGGCTTTGCAGCCTCCGCAAATACTGCATCAGGAAAGGGTGTTGCGCCGCTCTAGCGCCAGGCGACGGCGGAGCCGACGATCCCGCGCCCGCCGCGACCGCCGCGGCCGTCGCGGCCGTCGCGGCCGCCGATGCCGGCGTAGCTGCGCACCAGCGGGTCCATCTTGATCCAGGGCCTGAGGCTCGCCAGCGCCGCGATCAGCGCGCACAGCTCATGCCGGTGCCAGTCGCGTACGCGCAGCCGCAGCCAGGGACCGTCGCGGCGTTCCAGCACCAACTCGTACAGCCCGCCCGACAGCGAACGCTGCCCGCGCACCGCGGTCACCGTCGAAACGTCGCCGACGAAGCCCAGCAGGATCGACTGGTACACCAGGCTGGTGCCGGACAGCCACAGCCGGCGGCTGCGGATCTGCAGCACCCGCAGATCCAGCAGCAGCACCGCCGACCAGCAGCCCAGCGCCGCCGGCACCGCGCAGGAATCCAGCCAGCCGGCGAAGCCGCCGGCGCACAGCCAGGCCGCCAGCGCCGCCAGCACGCACGACAGCGCCAGCTTCGGCTGCTGCGTGCGGGCGTTGCCCGAGGCCCGCCAGCGCAGGACCCCGTCCTGCGCCGGCTTCGGTTCCGGCATCACCGGCCCGGCCCCCGCTCAAGCCCGGCGGTGCCGCCGCCGGCGCAGCGCCGCGCCGAGCAGCAGCGGCAACAGCAGGCCCGGAGCGAAGGCGCCGCCGCCGGACCCGCCGGAGCTGCCGCCCGCATCGGTGCCGCCGCTGCTGCCGGCCGTAGCGACCGCGGCCCGCGCCGTCACCGCGGCCGACCGCGCACCCGAGCTGTCGGTCACCACCAGGCTCGGGCTGTAGGTGCCCGGGCTGGTGTAGGTGTGCGTGACTTTCGATCCGGCCTGGGTCACCACGGCGCTGCCGTCGCCGAAGTCGAAGGTGTAGCTGGTGATGTGCGCGGTGCTGTTCTGCTCATGGGACTGCGTGCCGTCCAGGGTCACCTTCAGCGGCGCCGGGCCCTCGCTGGGGCTGACCGTCAGCTGCGCGACGGGGCCGCTCGGCGGCGTCACCACCACGGTGGTGCCGACCTGGATCGTCACGTAGGCGGCAGCCCTGCGGCCGAAGCTGTTGGTGACGGTGACCGAGGCGGTGAAGTTGCCGGCGGCCGTGTAGGTGTGGCTGGTGGTGGCGGCCTGCTGGCTCACCACCGCGCTGCCGTCGCCGAAGTCGAAGGCGTAGTTGGTGATGCTGCCGTTGGCGTCGGTCGAGCCGGAGGCGTCGAAGTTCACCGGCATCGGCGTGGTGCCGCTGGTGGCGGACACGGCCAGCGACGGATTGGGACTGTCGGCCGGCGGCGACTGCACCTGGATCGCCACGGCGCGGCTGGCGCTGCCGCCCTCGCTGTCGGTCACCGTCACCACGGCGTCGAACGAGCCGGTCTTGGTGTAGGTATGGCTGATCGTGCCGGTGGTCTGGCTGGCGCTGCTGCCGTCGCCGAAGTTGAAGGCGTAGGTGGTGATCCTGCCGCCGTTGGGGTCGGACGAGCCGGTGGCGTCGAAGCTCACCGCCAGCGGCGCGGTGCCGCTGGTGGGCGTGGCGTGCAGGCTCGCCACCGGCGGCTGGTTGCCGCCGCCGGAGGAGCTGGAGCCGCCGCCGGAGCTGCTGCTGGAGGAGCCGCCGCCCGAGGTGCCGCCGGAGCTGCCCGAGGAGGAACCGCCGGAGGACGAGGAGCTGCTGCCGCCGCCGGAAGAGCTGCTCGAGGACGAGCCGCCGCCGGAGCTGGAGGAGCTGCCGCCGCCGCTGGCGGTGCTGAAGTCATACAGCTGCACGCCGCGGCCGAAGGTGGCGGCGAACAGCTTGGTGTCGTCGCCCGGCTTGAGCACCAGCTGGTTGACCGGCACGCTCGCCAGGTCGCCCAGCGGCGCCCAGTGCGCCCCGCTCAGGTCGGACGAGATGAAGACGCCGATGTCGGTGCCGACGACCAGCTGGCTGCCGCGGCGGACCAGGAAGCTCACCACCGTGTCCGGCAGGTCGCCGCTGATGTCGGTGAAATGCTCGGCGGCGTCATGCGACACGAACACGTGGCCCTTGCCGATGTTGGCGTTCTTGTCGCCGTACTGGCCGGGCGCCGCCCAGCGCGCGGTGGAATAGCCGCCGAGCGTGGCGTAGACGGTGTTGACGTCCTGCGGGTCGATCTTGACGCTGTAGATGTAGCGGTTGGGCAGCCCGGCCACGCCGGCCTGGTGCCAGTTGTCGGACGCGCCCTTCTTCGGCGTGCCGCCGGCGCCGACGTTGGTGGCGATGCCGCGCTGGAACGGCACGTCGCTGCCGGCCAGGTTGCACGGGCCGCACCAGGCGGCATAGATCGCCGCGCCCTGCACGTCGAGCATGCGCGAGCGCGAGGTGTGCAGCGCGCCGCTGGCGTCGGCGCCCAGGTCGTAGCTCATGTTCCAGTCGCTGTCGCTGCTGGTGGTGTCCAGCCCCTTCAGCGACTCGGCCACCTTGCTGCCGGCCAGCACGATGTGCGTCGGGTCGGTCGGATCCAGCATGTACGGGCTGAGGAAGTGGGCCGTGCCGACCAGCGCGCTCGACGGCTCGATGATGTTCTGCGTCAGGCCGCCGTCCGGGGTGGCGACCACCGCCAGCTCCGGCGTGGAGATGTAGGCGTGCTGCGAGTTGTCCGGGTCCACCGCGGTCCACACGCCGTCGCCGACGCCGATGCGGGTCGAGACATGGGTCTTCGGATCGATCTTGCCGGAGGCGTTGTCCTGCAGGCCGTAGTAGACGGTGCCGTCCTTGGCCACGGCGATGCCGTAGACCATGAAGGTGTAGCGGTCGTTGTTGACGCCGTCGCCCCACTTGTTGTTGGCCAGGTCGTCGGTGACCGGGTCGGAGGAGTGCTGCTTGTAGATGCCGCCGTCGTTGCCGACGAACAGCCAGACGCCGCCGCTGCCGTCCGGGATGTAGATGCCGTCGTGCTGGTCGGGATGGGTGGTGCTGCCGTTGACGATGCCGTCATAGGTCGGGCACACCGGCATGCCCGGGGTGATGCCCGGCTGGCCGAGCAGGAACAGGCAGGTCTGGCCGGCGAAGTAGGCGCCGAACACCTTGTAGTCGAGCTGCGACACGCCGTTCTGCGGCACGTTGAGGCGGCTCTTCCACAGCTCCTCGAGGCCGAAGGTCAGGCGCGTCGGCACGCCCAGCGCCGGGTCGGCCTGGGTCGGATCGGGCTTGATCCAGGAGTTGTACCAGGACTGGATGCCGGGGCCCACGCCCAGCGCGATCACCGGGGTGAGCGCCGAGCCGGTGGCCGGGTTGTAGGTGATCGACTTGTCGTCGGCCAGGCGCACCCAGGTGCTGCCGAAATCGGGCGAGACGAACACGCCGTTGAGCGTGGTGGCGCTGGGCAGGTGGCTGGCCACCAGCTTGCAGGTGTCGGCGGTGCTCTGGTCGATGATCGGCGCCACCAGCTGGTCGCAGACGTCCGGCAGGCCGGGATTCTTGATTTCCAGGTCGTAGTCCAGCATCGGCAGGTCGCCGTTGAGGTAGCCGGCGTCCTGGATCACGGCGTAGACATAGCCGTGGTCCTGGCCGTCGCCGATGGCGTTGCCGAGCACGGTGCGGCCGATGCGCCACTGCACCGGCAGGCCGACCGGCTCGACGCCGGTGACCTGCGACAGGCCGACGCTGGCGAAGGTGCCGGCCTCGCCGGTGGCGGAGCGGTACAGGCCGTTGCCCGGCGCCTGCGGCGAGGAATCGGACGCATACGGCGCGGCGCCGGCGCGGAAGCCCACCGCGGCCAGCACGGCGCAGCCCTTGGCGCCGCAGGCGGTGTTGCTGACGCCGCCCGGCTGCTGCACCACCACGTCGGTGACGAAGTTGGCGAACTGGCAGACGCCGGTGCTGACGCCGGTGCAGTTGGCCGACACCGGCAGCTTGACGTTGACATAGCTGGCGCCGGCATCGGCCGAGCGGTACAGGCCCTTGCTGGTGGCGGCGTAGACAATGTTCGGATTGCTCTGGTCCACCGCCAGCTTGAAGGCGAAGGCGCCGTCCGGCACGCCGGAGGCATGGTTCCAGGTCTTGCCCAGGTCGCCGCTCCAGTAGGCGCCGAGGCCGACATAGGAATTGCCGCCCTGGGTCATCTCGCCGGTCAGCACCAGCACGCGGCCGTTCTGCGCCTGGGTCCAGGCCACGGCGCTGTTGATCAGGGTCGGCAGCTTGTCGCTGATCGACACCCAGTGGTCGCCGATGGTCGAGACGTCGCCGCCGACGGCCTGGCTGTACCAGATGCCGCCGTTGCCGACCGCGGCGAACAGGCGCTTGGCCGCCGGATCGTAGGCGAAGTTGTCGACGCGGCCGGAGACCTGGTGCAGGCCTTCGTCCGGAATGGCGTTGTAGTAGGCCGGGTCATCGACCTGCGGCGCGGTGCCGTAGGCCTGCCAGTGGCCGCCCGAGTTGGGCACCGTGGCGGCAAGCGCGGCCAGCGCCGCCTTCTGCTCCACCGCGCGGCGCGGCGCGCCCTCCGGCACCAGGCCGAGCGCGCCGAGCACGTCGGCCAGGCGCTCGGACACGTCCATCATCGATTCGGGCAGCAGCGCCTCCTTGACGCAGACGCTCTTGCCGTAACGGGCCTGGATGTCCTTGGCGTGGACCTTGGCGTAAGCGGGGTTGTATTCGCGCGCCAGCTCCTGCGGATCGCGCAGCGCATAGCCGGCGGGGCAGGCGCCGGCGGCGCCCGCCGCAGGTCCGGCGGCGGGAGCACGGACCGCCAGCCCGGCCGTGGTGGCGCCGGCGACGGCGACGAAAACAACGGCAGCCGCGGCCCACGAACGGGCCGTTCCGAACGATAGCGACATGTCCCCCACCCCATTGATCGATATGGGGCTTCCGCTGTGGAAGCCCTGATGTCCGGCGTTTTAGAACAATTCGGACAGCAAAGTCGCCACGGCGCGGTAATGATTTGGTAACGCCGGCTAAGCCGCTGCTTTCACGCCGTTTTTCCGCAGGCCTGCGCGACGCGGCGAGGCGCCGGCCGCGGCTTTTGGCCGGCGTTCCACGGCCCGGCGCCGGCGCGCTGCGCAGCCCCGGCCCGCCACGCGCCCGGCCTTACGCCGCCGCCCCGCGCCGGTTCGCCCGGCGGAAAGTGCCGAAATCGTTGAAGCGCACGCCGACCTCGCGCATCGCCGCATGGCCGGCGCCGGCGGTCCACTGGCGCACGTAGAACGGCTCCTTCACATAGAAGTGGTGGATGCCGTGGGTGGAGCCGAAGTTGAAGCAGAACAGCTGTAACGGCGCCAGCCACCAGGCGTTCATCACCTGGCACTGCTGGATGACGTTGCCGTCCTCGACGTCGCCGTAGTAATGCATGTTGGAGCTGATGAAGTGCAGGCAGAAGGTGCGCAGCACGTTCGGCGCGACCAGCACCACCACCGCCGTGTCCACCAGCGCCATCGCCTGCTGCGTGGCGGCCGGCCAGGGCAGCGGGTGGCCGAGCAGGCCGGCGGCGCCGTTGACGGCGTGGTAGGCCAGGAAGGCATACCAGGCGCCCCAGTTGAGCAGGCCCAGCGGCGCGTACACCGCGAGCAGCAGCGCCAGGCCCTTGCCGCGCGCCTTCCACCCCGGCAGGCGGTGCAGGCGCAGCAGCGCCGCCATGATGTTGTCGCCCACCATCAGCAGGCGGCGCAGGCCCCAGCGCTCGCCGTTGGTGATGCCGCGCTCCTCGCGGTCGCGCGCGGTGCCGGAGTGCTTGTGGTGCTCCATGTGCAGGTGGCGGCGGATCCACGGATTGATCGTGCTCGGCCGCGCCAGCCAGGCGAGCGCCAGCATCAGGTGGTGGGCGAAGGGCCGGTTGCGGAAGTACATCTTGTGGATCAGGTCGTGCTCCAGCTCGTGGGTCAGCGAGGCGAAGAACGCGCTGAGCGGAATGCAGGCCCAGAACGGGATGGCGCCGGCGACGTAGAGCCAGCCCGAGGCGATCATGCCGGCCACGGCGAAGGCCATGATGGCCGCGCCGATCGCATCCTGATGCAGCAGCCAGGGATGCCGGGCGCGCAGGGCCGCGCCGGCCCGCTGCACCGCCTCCTTCACCCGCGCCTCCTTCTGGGCGTCGCTGAGGCTGCTGAGTTCGATTGCGCTATCGTAAGGGGCCACGACAAACTCCCGGTTGCAAGGCAGGTGCCGCAACTCTAGGGGGTGGGCGCCGCGCCGCGCATGGCGCCAGACGCCAATCTTTTCGCCCAGGACGCCAGGATGTCCCACACCGCCACCACGCTCTCCAGCTGGATCCGCGTGCTGAAGCGCGTGCTCGACCAGCGCGGACTCGACAGCGCCGCCCTGTTCGCCGCCGCCAGCCTCGACCCGGCGGCGCTGGACGATCCCCACGCGCGCTATCCGGTCGAACGCACCACGCGGCTGTGGCGCCTGGCGGTGGAAGCCAGCGGCGACGAGGCTCTGGGCCTGGCGGTGGCCAGCCAGGTCACCCACACCACCTTTCACGCCCTCGGCTTCTCGCTCATCGCCAGCCGCACGCTGACCGAGGCGTTCGAGCGCACCGTGCGCTACTTCCGCATCGTCACCGACGTCAGCGAAATCGAATTCCGCCCGGCCGACGACCACTATGTCTTCTCGATCCAGCCGGCCGGCGCCGGCGACCGGCTGCCCGCACCCGAGGCGATCGACGCCTTCATCTCGCTGTTCGTGCGCTTCTGCCGCTCCCTCGCCGGCCGCGACTTCACGCCGCTCGAGGTCCGCCTGGTCCGGGCGCAGCCCGAAAAACCGGACGCCTTCGCGGCGGTGCTGCGCTGCCCGCTGCGCTTCGCGGCGCCGGCCAACGAAATCCACCTGCCGCGCGCGGCGATGGACATGCCGCTGGAAACCGCCGACGCCGACCTCGCCCGCCACAACGAGGCGATCCTCGAACGCCAGCTCGCCGACCAGGACAGCAGCGTCAAGAACAAGGTGCGGGCCCTGATGACCGAGCAGCTGCCGCAGGGCGAGCCCTCCGCCGAGCTGCTGGCCAGGCGCCTCAACCTGTCGCTGCGCAGCCTGCAGCGCAAGCTGGCGGCCGAGGGCACCAGCTACGAAGAGCTGCTCTCCGACACCCGCTGCGCGCTCGCCCTGGGCTACATCCGCGACCCGCACTACTCGATCAGCGAAGTCGCCTACCTGCTCGGCTTCTCCGACACCGGCAGCTTCACCCGCGCCTTCCGCCGCTGGACCGGCCAGACGCCGAGCGCCTGGCGCGCGCAGCGCTGAGGCGTGGATGCGATTCAAATCACGCTGCAGCAGGCCTCGAGGGGGTGGTGGACCGGCGCTCACCTTTTTGATGCGCGTCAACGCGCGAAGGCCTGCCGCGCGCCGAACAATCGCCGCAGCGGCGAGTCGAAAATCCAGGTGGCGCGAGGATTCCAGATGAAGGGCGAGGACAACCGCACCTACACCCGGCGCGAGGTGGTCGGCGGCATGGGCCTGGGCATCACCGCCCTGTCCACCGGCGCGGTCGCCGCCGGCCTGGGCGGGGACGCAGCGGCCGCGAGCGTCGCGCCGGCCCGGCGCCACCGGCCAGATCTACGGTTCCGCCATCGCCTGGGCCTGTCAACGCTATTTTTGATCGCGCTCGAAATGGCGTTGACAGGCCCTAGCGGCCGCCGGGCCCGCCCCTGGCGCGAGCGGACGGAGCCCGGCGCCGCGGCGCGGCCGGCGCGCCCGCGCCGCGCAGCTCCGCGAGCAGGGCGCGCATGGCGCTGAAGTCGCCGGCATCCCGGCGCCGGATGAACAGCGTCTCGACCCTGCCGATCTCCGGCGGCACCGCGCTGAGCCGGATGCGGCCGCTCCTGGCGGCCGGCAGCAGCAGGGCCCTGGGCAGCAGGGTGATGCCCAGGCCGCCTTCCAGGCAGCCGATGATCGCATCGAGGGTGCCGAACTCGAGCCGCACCGCGTCGTGCACGCCGCGGTCGGCCAGCAGGGCTTCCAGCCGGTCGCGGTAGGCGCAGCCCTTGCCCTTGACCAGGATCTTGCAGCCCGGCGCCAGCCGGCCACCGGCGGCGGAGGCGATCACCAGCTCCTCGCGGAACACCACCTCCGCCACCAGCTCGCCGTGCTGGATCGGGCCGCAGACGAAGGCGCCGTCGAGCTCATGCCCGGCCACGCGCCGGACCAGCTCGGGGTTCGACGCCGCCGTCAGGCTGATGTCCACCTGCGGGTGCTTCGCCGCGAAGCGGGACAGGATCGGCGACAGCCGCAGCGCCGCGGTGGTTTCCAGCGAACCCAGCGCCAGCCGCCCCTTGGGGCTGCCGTCGTCCCGCACCGCCCGCGCCGCCTCCACCAGCAGCCGCGCCGCCTTCAGCGCGTAGGGCAGCAGGCGCTCGCCAGCCTGGGTCAGCTCCACGCCGCGGCTGTGGCGGCGGAACAGCTCCGTGCCCAGCTCGGCCTCCAGCGCGCGGATGCGCGCGGTGACGTTGGACTGGACCGTATGCAGGGACTCCGCCGCCTTGTTCATGGCGCCGCAGCGCGCCACCGCTTCGAATACCCGCAGGTCGTGGCTGTCCATGGGCCGCCCACCTATCTGTGGATCAGATACCAGCCTTCAAAATACATCGTTTGAAACGGCAGCGCACCCCGGCCACAATCGCCGTGGAGGTGGCCCATGGACTGGCAACAGCGCAGCGCGTCTTTCACCCGCCGTTTCGGCATCCGGCTGCCGCTGCTGCTGGCGCCGATGGCCGGGGCCTGCGCGCCGCCGCTGTCGGCCGCGGTGATCCGGGCCGGCGGCATGGGGGCCTGCGGCGCCTTGCTGATGACGCCGGAGGAGATCGGGCGCTGGGCGGAGGCGGTGCGCGGCGCCGGCGGCGGCGCGTTCCAGGTGAACCTGTGGATTCCCGATCCGCCGCCGCCGCGCGATCCGGCCCACGAGGCGCGGCTGCGCGGGTTCCTGGAACGCTTCGGCGCGCCAGTACCGCCGGACGCGGGCGACAAGGCGCCGCCGGACTTCGCCGCGCAGTGCGAAGCCCTGCTGCAAAGCGGCGCGCCGGTGCTGTCCTCGGTGATGGGCCTGTTTCCGGCCGGCTTCGTGGCGCGGATGAAGTCCAGGGGCATCGCCTGGTTCGCCGCTGTCTCGACCGTCGCGGAAGCCAAGGCCGCCGAGGCCGCCGGCGCCGATGTCATCGTCGCGCAGGGCGCCGAAGCCGGCGGCCACCGCGCCGCTTTCGACGCCGGCCAGGCGGAGCGGCGCATGGCCGGCCTGTTCGCCCTGCTGCCGGCCGTGGTCGACGCCGTCGCGGTGCCGGTGGTGGCGACCGGCGGCATCGCCGACGCGCGCGGCATCGCCGCGGCACTCACGCTCGGCGCCAGCGCGGTGCAGATCGGCACCGGCTTCCTGCGCTGCCCGGAGGCCGGCATCCACCCGGCCTGGGCCGAGGCCATCGGCAGGACCCTGCCGGAGGACACCGTCGTCAGCCGCGTCTTCAGCGGCCGTGCCGGCAGGAGCATCGCCACCGGCTACGTGCTGGCGGCGACCGCGCCGGAGGCGCCGGCGCCCGCCCCCTATCCGGTGCAGCGCGGCCTGACCGCGCCGATGCGCGCCGCGGCCGGCAAGGCCGGCGACGTCCAGCGCATGCAGGCCTGGGCGGGCCAGGCCGCCGCCCTGGCCCGCGCCGAGCCGGCGGCCGCGCTGGCCGCCAGGCTGTGGGCCGGGGCGCGGGAGCTGCTGCCGTGAGCGGCGTGCTGCTGCGGCTCCACTACGCGCCGAACAGCTGCGCGCTCGCCGCCCACCTCGCCCTGGAAGAAGCCGGGCTCGGCCACCAACTGGTGAAGGTCGACTTCGCGCGCGAGCAGCAGAAATCGCCGGAGTTCATGGCCCTGAACCCGCTCGGCCGCGTGCCGGTGCTGCAGACGCCGCACGGCCCCCTCACCGAGGTGCCGGCGATCCTCGGCTACATCGCCGCACTGGCGCCCGAGGCCGGGCTGGTGCCCGCCGATCCTTTCGAGGCGGCGCAGCTGGCTTCGTTCAACGCTTTCCTCTCCTCGACCCTCCACGTCAGCTTCGCCCACCACTTCCGCCCCTACCGCTGGGCCGCCGACGAGCATTGCCGCGCGCACCTGTCGCACCAGGCCGTTGCCGCCTATGCGCAGCAGTTCGGCCTGATCGAGCGGTTCCGCTTCAAGGGCCCCTGGGTGATGGGCGGGCAGTTCACCGTCGCCGATCCCTACCTGTTCCTGATGACGCGCTGGCTGGCGCGCATCGGCCTGGACGCCGCCGCCTATCCGCGCATCCGCGAGCATTTCGAGCGGATGGCGCAGCGTCCCGCGGTGCGCCGGGTTCTCCCTTACCACCCGCCGGCATAGCGCGCCGGCGCCGGCCGCCGTGCGCTAGCGCGGCGGCTGCCCCGGCGACGAACCGTTGTCGGAAGCAACATTTCAGTCTCCGCGGCCCTGCGGAAAGTTCACTCCGGGCGCCCGGGCGCAGGCGGAGCAATAATGGTCGCCCGACCGGCACGGAGCGCCCGCGATGTCCCTGCCAGAAAAGCTGCCCGCAGGCCCGCGGATCATCCTGTTCGACTGGCACGCGACCCTGGTCGACACCATGGACGCGATGTACTACGCGCTGGACGAGGTGATTCCGCAGCTGGTGCGGCTCGGGCTGATCGAGCGGCTGGTGCCGGAGGGACAGTCGAAGACCGCGGAGGATGCGCGGCTGGTGCGCCATGCGCGCGAGCACCGCTCCCTCCATCCGAGGATCAAGGCGGAGCGCAAGATCTCCCGCACCGACATCTTCGAAGTGCTGTTCGGCGCGGACGAGGAGGCCAAGTCGATCGCGCACCGCGAGTTCGACCGCCAGTACGCGCGCTTCTTCGGCCCGGTGAAGCCGCTGGAGGCGGACGGCCGCGCGCGCCTGGCCGAGCTCAGGGCGCTGGGGCTGCGCCTGGGCGTGCTCTCCAACCGCAACCGCCGCTTCATGGCGCACGAGATCTACACCGTCGACGGCACCGGCTGGCACGAGCTGTTCGACACCATGGTCTGCGGCAACGATGTGGAGCGCCGCAAGCCGCACCCCGACCTGGTGCTCAAGGCGCTGTCCGACCTCGGCGCCGCACCCGACGCGCACTGCTGGTACGTCGGCGACAGCACCACCGACATCGTCGCCGCCAAGGCGGCCGGCGTCACCGCCGTGTTCTACAACGGCGCCGGCTGGGACGAGGCCTGGCTGCGCAAGATCTTTCCGCGGACGCCGCGCCACCCGCACGCGCCCGATCTCATCGTCGGCAACCTGGCCGAGCTGGTCGAGCTGTCGCGCCGGGCCATCGCCGCCGCGCCGTCCGCGGCGCTCTAGGACCTTCAGGAGCGGCCGTTGCCGCGGTTCTTCTGCACGATCGCGGCCAGCACCAGCAGATAGCCGACCAGGCGCGCCACATAGATCGACGGGCCGGTGTCCCCGGGCGCGTCGACGACCAGCAGCGGCAGGCGCGTGAGGCCCTCGATGAAGAACGCCGCGGCGAAGGCCAGGAACAGCCGATCCCGCGTGCGCCGCCAGAACTTCAGGAAAAACAGCGCCGCCACGCCGAACATCGTGCTGAGCACGCCGAGCAGGAAATGGATCACGGTCAGCCGGTTCATTCCGCCTCCCACACCAGGCCGTAGATCATCAGCGCCATGGCGACGATGCCGGCCGCCAGGCGCCAAAGATACAGGTCGACCTCGGGCAGCACCACCAGGTCGACGAAGACCAGCGCGTTGGTGAAGGTCAGGCCGGCGAAGCACAGCCCGCTCCACATCAGCAGCCGCGCGCGGCCGTGGAAATATCGTCGCAGCAGCAGCACCGTGCACAGCAACGTGGTCAACGCACCCAGCAGGTAGACGGCTGCGGCCATGTCAGGACTCCTTCTTGATCCGGAACGCCTGCGCGAACTCGCGCACCGCGCTGGACGCCTTGGAATGAATCAGCCCGGCCGCCTGGATCAGGTTGGCGCGGTAGGCGGCGGCGACCCGGGCGACCAGCCCGGCTTGCGGCGAGTCGGCGGGGAAGACAAAGCCGTCCGCGGCCGGCTCGATCAGGCGCCTGCGCACCAGGCCCGCCAGCAGCGGCTGGACCGATTCGCCGCGCAGGTACAGGCGGGCCGCCAGCTCCTCGCCGGACCAGGGCTGCCCGGCCGATTCCCACAGCAGCAGCAGGCCCTCCAGCTGCGGCACGGAATCGATGTGCCGCATCAGGAACGCGGCGACGTCCTCGGGCAACTCTTCCGGCATGTACGGGTGTTCCCCCTGCAGAGCTCTTGCGTGCGAGCGCACCGGCGGATCGGTCCGTGAGGTCCCCGGACATCCGCCTTCCCTGGCGTCTTGGACGGCGCCGTGGGGAATCGGTTCCCCGGCCCGCCTCCCGGGCGCGCCGGAGGGGAGTAAAGTGGACCCGCCTGGCGCAATTTCCGGACGGGGGCGCGCCGGCCTGCAGCGTTGCCCGCCTTTGTCAGCGGAGGAAACATGCGCAAGGTAAATCGCCGGATCATCGTCGCGGAGCGGCCCCGCTACATCATTCCCACCGCCAACGTCTTCAGCCTCAGCGAAGCCCTGGCACCCGAGCCGGGCGCAGGCGAAATCCTGGTCCGCACCACCTGGGCCGGGGTGGACTCCTACCTCTACCGCCGCGTGCAGCAGGTCTCGTCCCTGGGCGAGTCCATCCCCATCGGCGGCGTCATGGCCGGCGCCACCGTCGGCCGGGTCGAGCAATCCAACCACCCGGACTTCCGCGAAGGCGAGCTGGTGCACGGCGCCTGGGGCTGGCAGGACTACCACGTCTCCAACGGCGGCGATATCGCCAAGGTCGACCCGGACCTGCCCCGGCCGTCCTACCTGCTCGGCGCGCTCGGCGTCAGCGGCTTCGGCGCCTACATCGCCGTCACCGAGCTGACCCGGACCCAGGCCGGCGAAGTGCTGACCATCGGCTCGGCCCTCGGCGGCCTGGGCCAGATCGTCGGCCAGCTGGGCAAGCTCAAGGGCGCCCTGGTCCTGGCCGGCGCCAGCGGCCCGGAGAAATGCCGCTACGCGCTGGAGCAGTACCGCTTCGACGTCTGCCTCGACCGCAAGTCCAAGGACTTCCTGACGCAGGTCAAGGCGGTCTACAGCAAGTACGGCATCGATTGCTATGTCATGGCCGCCGGCGGCAAGGTGCTCGACGTGGCGCTGCCTTACTTCCGGCGCAACGCGCGCATCGCCGTCTGCGGCATGATGGCCACTTACGGCCAGAGCGAGCTGCCACCCGGCGGCGACCGCACCGGCCTGCTGCTCAACGAGATCATCGTCCGCCGCCTGCGCATCAGCGGCCTGGTCACCACCGACTGGCTCGGCACGGCGCTGCATCAGCAGTTCAAGAAGGAGATGAAGGACTGGATCCTCAGCGGCAGGATCAAGCCGCTGGAGCACGTGGTCGAAGGCCTGGAGCACGCGCCCGACATGATGCAGGGCCTGTTCGAGGGCAAGAACTTCGGCAAGGTGGTGGTGCACGTCGCCGACTGAGCCTTCGGCCTGCTTCACCCACGCGCGCCGCTCGATTCCTCCTGTGGCGGGTGGCGTTCGGGGAGCAGCGCGCCGGCGCGAGGCCGGCGGGCATTTTGCGCGGAGGCCCTAGGCGGCCGCAGGCGGCTTCGCCGGCGCCCCGAACGACGCCGCCAGCGCGCGGTACACCGGCGTCTTGCAGATCAGGCGCGACACGCCCAGGGCGAGGAAGGCGGTGGCGAGCATCGGCAGGATCAGGGCGTGGTCGTCGACCATTTCCATCACGATCACCGCGCCGGTCAGCGGCGACTGCGTCACGCCGGTGAAGTAGCCGGCCATGCCCAGCACCACCATCGTCGCCAGCGGCGCCTGCGGCACCAGCGGCGCCAGGTCGGCGCCGAGGCCGCCGCCGGTGGCCAGCGACGGCGAGAAGATGCCGCCGGGCATGCCGGTGAGGTAGGACGCCAGCGTCGCCAGCAGCTTGAGCATCGGGAACAGGAAGCCCGGGTCGGACTCGCCGGTGAGCAGGCCGCGCGCCTGCTCGTAGCCGGTGCCGTAAGTGCCGCCGTGGGAAAGCAGGCCGAAGCCGGCGATCACCGCGCCGAGGATGAAGGCCAGCGCGAACGGCCGCCGCGCGGCCAGTGGCGCGATGCGCCGGCCGGCGTCGATCAGGACGCGGCTGAAGCCGCCGCCGGCGAGCCCGCCGGCCAGTCCGCACACCGGCACCGCCAGCCAGGACGCGACGCTCGGCAGCTGCGCCCGGGCCATGCCGAAGTAGGTGTAGTCGCCGAGCAGGCCGAGGCTGACCATGCCGGCGAGGATCACGGCGGTGAGCAGGATGCCGGTGGTGCGCTCCTCCAGCGAGCGCGCCATCTCTTCGATGGCGAAGACGATGCCGGCGATCGGCGTGTTGAACGCCGCCGCCAGGCCGGCGGCGCTGCCGGCCAGCACCAGGCTGCGCCGCACGTAGTCGTACGGGAAGTGCGCGATGCGGCCGAGCGCGTCCATGATCGAGGCGCCGACGTGCACCGTCGGCCCCTCGCGGCCGACCGAGGCGCCGCTGAGCAGGCCCAGCACGGTGAGCGCGATCTTGGCCAGGGCGATGCGCAGGCTCAGCAGGCCGGAGCGCGCCCCGGCGTCGGGCTGATCCAGCGCGGCGATGGCCTGCGGAATGCCGCTGCCGCGGGCGCCGGGGGAAAGGCTGCGCGTGGCCCACACCACCAGGACCAGGCCCAGCGGCGTGACCAGCGGCGCCAGGTACGGCCAGTGCGCGATCAGCCGGGCGTGCTCATCGATGGCCCAGGTGCAGGCCTGGGCGAAGCCCACCGCCACCAGCCCGACCGCGATGGCGCCGCACCAGAAGACGATGCGGGTTTTCCAGTGGTTGAGGAAGGCCAGGCGGGACAAGGGACGGTTCGGGCGGGTCCGGGCGGCGGCAGGGCATTGTACGCGGAAGCGGCCCGGCCCGGCCGCCGCGCTCAGTGGCCATGATGGGCGTGCGCGTGGTGCCCCGCCGCTCCGCCCTGCATCTGCCTGAGCATCGCCCTGCCGCCGGTCTTGAGGAACCGCCACAGCAGCACGACCCCGAGCAGGAGCAGCACGAGGTTGAGCACGGCGGTGTAGTTGAACCGGACCTGCATCTCCGCGATGCGCGCGGCATGCTGCTGCGGCACCAGGCCGGCGCCGGCGAAGAGCAGCTCCACCAGCCACGCCGCCGCCACCATCGCCGCGTAGGAAGTCGCCAGCAGGAACCACATCATGCGCCAGCCGTAGTACTTGCGCAGGATGTCGAGGATCGGAATGATGATCAGGTCGGCGAAGAGGAAGGCGATCACGCCGCCGAAGCTGATGCCGCCGTTCCACAACACCGCGGCCAGCGGCACGTTGCCGATGGAGCAGGTGAAGGACGCGACCGCGACCAGGGGCGCGATCAGCGGCCCCCAGACCGCGGCGATGCGCGGATGGCCGGCGAGGAACAGCTGGCTCCAGGCCTGGTGCGGCACCCAGGCCGACACCGCGCCGGCCAGCGCCAGGCCCAGCAGCATGTCCTTCCACAGCATGGTCCAGTTCATGACGTAGGCATGGCTCACGGCGGTGAAGCCGCGGGCCGAGAACAGCCTTTGCCAGAAGCCGCCGTCCGCCTCCTCCAGCGACATCGCGGCGTGGCCTTCCATCTTGCCGGCGACGCCGCGATCCGCCTCGCGGCGCGCCTGCGCAACCAGGCCGGCGCGCAGGAACCAGCGGAACAGCAGCGCCAGCAGGCCGATCATCAGCACGCCGCCAACGAACCCGGCCAGGGTGAAGCGCCAGCCCATCAGCAGCGCCAGCAGGATGCCGAGCTCGAGCACCAGGTTGGTGGAAGCGAACTGGAAGGCGATCGCGGCGGTGAAATCGGCACCCTTGCGGAACAGCGATCGCGCGATCGCGACGGCGGCATAGGAGCAGGACGAGGACGCCGCGCCGAACACTCCGGCCCGCAGCAGCGACCGGGGCGAGGCGTCCGGCAGGGCCTGGGCCACGCGCGACTTCGGCACGGCCACCTCGATCACGGCCGCGAGCAGGAAGCCGAGGCTGATGCCCCAGAAGATCTGCCATCCCATCAGCAGCGCCATGCGCAGGGCCTGCCCCGCCGCGTCCAGCAGTCCTTGCGTCTCCATGATTCCCGGTGCTCCCGCGAATGGCCTGCATTTCAGGCCGCCCGCGGGCGCGCAAGGTTCCCCGCCGGCGCTCCGGCGGCGGCGTTCAGCGCAGCCTGGCGATCAGCGCTTCGAGCATGGCGGCCTCGACCGGCTTGAGCACGTGGTGGTCGAAGCCGGCTTCCTGCGCCGCCTGGCGGTGCCTTTCCTGGCCGAGCCCGGTGATGGCGATCAGCATCGCATCGCGCCCCAGCTCCTGCCGCAGGCGCCGCGCCGCCTCGATGCCGTTCAACCCGGGCAGCAGCAGGTCCATCAGCACGACCTCGGGCCGCGAGCGCGCGGCCCCGGCCAGGGCGGCGACGCCGTCGTGCGCGACCTCCACGCTGTGCCCGGCGGCGCGCAGCAGCAGCGCCAGGCTCTCGGCGGAGTCCGCGTTGCCGTCGGCGATCAGGATGCGGCGGGCGCGGGCCGGGACATCCGGCGCCGCGCTGCGGCCGCCTTCCGGCGCCGCCTCGTCCTCGGCCAGCGGCAGGCGCACGGTGAATTCGCTGCCCAGGCCCAGACCCGGACTGCTGGCCGAGAGGCTGCCGTGGTGCAGTTCGACCAGCCGGCGCGCCACCGTCAGGCCGATGCCCAGCCCGCCGCGGGAGCGGGCCAGCGCGTCGTCGGCCTGCATGTAGAGGCCGAAGATGCTGCCCAGCTGGTCGGCGGCGACGCCGATGCCGCTGTCGCGGACCCTGATCGCCACGCTGCTCCCATCCCGCTCCGCCGTCACCGCGATGCGGCCGCCGGCATCGGTGTACTTGGCCGCGTTGTTGAGCAGGTTGGAGAAGACCTGGGCCAGGCGGGCCGGATCGGCGTGGACGAAAAAGGCCCGCGGCGGTACCGCGCAGTCCAGCTCGTGGCCGAGCTTGTCGATCAGCGCCCGATTGGCTTCGATGGCGTTCTGCAGCACCGGCGCCAGGTCGATCCGCTGCCGGTCGAGGATGACCTTGCCGGCGCCGAGGCGCGAGACGTCGAGCAGGTCGTCGATCAGGCGCCCCATGTGGCGGACCTGGCGCTGGATCAGCTCGGACAGCCACTGCGGGTCGGGCGCGGATTTTCCCCTCCGCATCAGCTCGGCGGCGGTGAGCAGCGGCGTCAGGGGATTGCGCAGCTCGTGCGACAGGATGGCGAGGAACTCGTCCTTGCGGCGCTCCGACTCGCGCCGCACGGCTTCGGCCTGCTTGCGCTCGCTGATGTCGCGCGCCACCTTGGAGGCGCCGATCACCCGGCCCCTGCGGTCGCGCACCGGCGAAACGGTGATCGACACATCGACCAGGTCGCCGTGCTTGGTCATGCGCACCGTCTCGTAGTGCTCGATGCGCTCGCCGGCGCGCAGCCGCGCCAGGATCGCGTCCTCTTCCGGCAGCCGGTCCGGCGGGATGATGAGGGTGATGGACTGGCCGATCGCCTCGACCGGTTCGTAGCCGAACAGGCGCCTGGCGCCGCTGTTCCAGGAGGTGATGATGCCGTCCAGCGTCTTGCTGATGATGGCGTCCTGGGAGGATTCGACGATGGCGGCGAGCAGGTCGCCGTGCGCGGAACCGAAGATGCGGAAGCCGCGGCCGGCGGGGGTGAACTCCAGCGGCGGAGCGTTGCGGGCCGCGGGGACCGCCGCGGGCCATGACCGATGGGACTGAGCAATAGTAACGTTCATCTGGAGTCCTTTCCGCGGCGCGGATCTTCTGGCTGACGCAACTCCGTTTGAATGCGCTGACGCCACAGTTTACCGACCCGCCATCCTGTCGGTTGGTTCAGGTCAGCCGGACGAGCGAGCCGAAAGGGGACTGAAAGCTTTGAGTCAGCTCGCGAGCCGGAGCGGCAGCGGCATCGCCTCGGGAGCCTGCGCCACCGCGCGCGCCAGCAGCTCGTGCAGCCGGTCGCCCTCGTAAGGCTTGCCGATCATGCCCGCGGCGCGCCGCACCGCCCGCCGCGCCGGAGCGGAATCGGCCGGGGACGCCGTGGTGATCACCACCGGCACCCGCAGCCCAGCCCCGGCAAGCGCATCCATCAGCTGCAGGCCATCCATGACCGGCATGTTGAGGTCGCTGAGGATGCAGGCCGGCGGCTGCCGCAGCGCCGCCTCCACGCAGCTGCGGGCGTCGCCGAAGCTGCGGACCTGCCAGCCATAGGAAACCAGCAGGAGCGACGCCAGCTCGCCGGCATCGGTGTTGTCGTCCACCACGAAGATCACAGGTGCTTCCATGTCGCCGCTCTTGACCGCCTCAGGCATCCGGGAAACGGGTGGGTGAGCCCACTGAAAGACAGACCGTGAAAGCGGCGCAACGGTTCGGTCCGGAGATACCGGATCGCAGGACATAACCAAACAAGAAAAAGGTATTTTTCCGCCGCCCCGCCGCCCGTCATAGTGGCTCCCCGACCGCATGGGTGCGCCAGGCCGCGCCCGCACCGAGCCAGGGGCCAGGGATGAAGACGACGAGTTTGCGCCGCGGACAACCGCGCCTGCTGGCGGCGGCCGGACTGGGCCTGTGCCTGTGCCTGCCGGCGGCGGCGGACGACACCCGGCTGCAGCAGGTGGTGGTGACGGCGCAGAAGCGCAGCGAGGCGATCAACGCGGTGCCGATGGCGATTGCCAGCTTCCAGGGCGAGGAGCTGGAGGCGGTCGGCATCCGCGACATGCGCGACCTCGGCAAGCTGGTGCCGGGCTTCAGCGCCGCCGACTCCGGCTTCGACACGCCCACCTACACCCTGCGCGGCGTGGGCTTCGCCGACTCCAGCTTCGCCACCACCTCCACCGTCGGCATCTACAACGACGAGGTGAGCCTGGCCTACCCGATCATGAGCAAGGGGCCGGACCTGGACCTGCGCCGGGTCGAGGTGCTGCGCGGCCCGCAGGGCACGCTCTACGGCCGCAACGCCACCGCCGGGGCGGTCAACTACATCGCCAACAAGCCCGGCCCGCGCTTCGCCGCCGGCGGCGAGCTGTCCTACGGCAGCTTCGGCCGCGTCGACGCCGAGGGCTATGTCGGCGGCCCGCTCACCGACTCGCTGCGCGGCCGCTTCGCCGCCGGCAGTACCACCTCGCAGGAAGGCTGGCAGATCAGCAACACCCGCCCCGGCGATCGCCTCGGCAGGCTCAACAAGCAGGCGGCGCGCGGCATCCTGGACTGGCAGGCGGCGGACCGCTTCCAGCTGCGCTTGACGCTGTCCGGCTGGACCGACAGGAGCGAGCCGCAGGCACCCTATGCCGTGGCGCGCCAGGCGCAGTTCAAGCTGCCGCTGGACCCGCAGTTCACCACCCTGCTGCGCACCCTCACCGGCCTGGACCTCAACAGCGCCTTTCTCGATCCGTCGGTGGCGAACTACCCGCTGATTCCGGGCAACCGCAATCCGCAGATCGCCGACTGGAACCCGCATCCCGCATACGAGTACGGCCTGCACGACAATTTCTGGATGGCCTCGCTGCGGCCCAGCTGGGACCTCGGCGACACCGTCAATCTCACCGGCCTGTTCAGCGTCCAGCAGATGCGCGCCGACGGCTCCTCGCTGCCGCAGGGCGGCATGAACCTGGAGGACATCGACCAGGTGCTGCACGCCTGGATCCGCACGGCGCAGGGCGAGCTGCGCCTGTCGGGCAAGGCCGGCGACCGCGGCGACTGGCTGGTAGGCGTCAACGCCGACTACGACAAGCACCACGAGATGGACGAGGGCCTGGGCTCCGAAAACAGCCTCAACGTCTTCATTTACGGCGACACGGCGCCGCTGGACAAGCCGCTGTTCTTCCAGAAAGGCGCGGCGCGGAGCGACACCCAGGTGCGCGAGCAGAGCGCCTTCGCCGACGGCAGCTGGCAGCTGCTCGACCCGCTCAAGCTGACCCTGGGCCTGCGCTACACGCGGGAGCGGCAGGACTACTCCGGCTGCACCTTCGTGCTGGCCGACAACGACTCCATCATCCCCTTCCCCTTCTTCACCGCCGCCAGCTTCCTCAAGGGCGGCCACTCCACCGTGCCGCAGGGCGCCTGCGGCAGCCTCGACGCCAGCAACAACGCCGGGCTGTTCGTCGACTCGCTGGCCGAGCACAACCTGTCGTGGCGCTCGGTGCTGAGCTGGACCCCGGCCCGGGACAGCCTGCTTTACGCCTCGTACTCGCGCGGCTACAAGGCCGGCAGCTTCCCCACCGTGTTCTCGGTAGACCAGCAGAGCCTGCGGCCGGTGGTGCAGGAGCGGCTCGACGCCTACGAGCTCGGCGCCAAGTACGCCTCGCCGCAGCGCAGCCTGCAGGCCAATCTCTCCGCCTTCTACTACAACTACCGCAACAAGCAGCTGCTGACCTATTTCAAGGACCCGATCTTCGGCGCGCTGCAATACCTGCAGAACGTGCCGAAATCGCTCGACGCGGGCGTGGAGCTGTCCGCCAACTGGACTCCGCTGCCGCGGCTGTTCCTCAACGCGGCCGGCTCCTACATCCGCACCAAGGTGATCGAGTACCGGGGCAAGGACAACCAGGGCGACGACTTCGACTTCGCCGGCCAGCCCTTCAACTACACGCCGCGCCTGCAGGCGGCCCTGCTCGCCAACTACACCTTCGCCCTCAACCAAGACCTCAACCTCACCCCCGGCGCCGGCTTCACCTACAGCGGCGGCACCAATGCGACGCTGGAGCACGATCCCCTGTTCGCGCTGGAAGCCCACCGCGTCTACGACCTGCGCCTGGCCCTGACTCCGCCGGACCGCAAGTGGTCGCTCAGCGCCTACGGCCGCAACCTCGGCAACGAGTTCTACCGCAGCTCGGTGGTGAAGCTGGGAGATACGGTGTTCGCATATGCCGGCATGACGCGGGTGTACGGCATGACCTTCACCTGCGATTTCAGGTGAGCCGCGGCGGGCGAAGCGCCTGCGGCCGCAACAGTCGGGCGCCAACTTCGGACTGCAGGACATAACCGGCGAACGATGTGCCGTTTCCTGCCCGGGCATATTCCCTCAATCTACTCCGGAGGCACTTCCCACAGCTCAGGAGTAACAGATATGAAGCCTTCCCCGACTCTCAGCGGCGCCGCCGTCGCAACCGCCGCCGCCATGCTGCTGCTGACCGCTCCTGTGGCAAGCGCCGGCAAGACCCAGCACTCCAGGACCGGCCACTGCATGGGCGTCAACGCGTGCAAGGGACACAGCAGCTGCAAGACCGCGGGCAACGCCTGCAAGGGTCAAAACTCTTGCAAGGGCCAGGGCTTCGTGGCCATGACGAAGGACCAGTGCGATCAGGTTGGCGGCACCTTCGAAGCGATCAAGTAAGCCGCTCTGAGCGCCGGCCGGGTGTCTCCGGCCGGCGCCTTTCCATGAGCACGAAGCACGCGTCCCCGCCGGGGTGCACCGCTGCTCGAGACAGTTGACTGATGCCGCTGTTGGACCCCCGCAGCGCCGCCTTCTCTATCCTTGCTTCGTTTCGATCCACCGGCTCAACATCGAGCGCGCACACGCCAGGGTGGATGCCACCGCCGGGAGGGTCATTCCGGTGATTTCGGCAATTTCCGCGTACGACAGGCCTTCGAGTTCCCGAAGCACCAGGGTCTCACGCAGCCGGGAGGGCAGGGCCATGAATGCCTCGGCGAGGCTCGGCACGGGGCCCGCTGCATATGCGGCGTCCGGGCTCGGGTCCACCGCATCACGGGGGCTGGAATAAAATGCTTCGTGAATCAGGGCCAGCAAGCGGATGCGCACTTCCTTCCCGCTCAGCCCTGACACCGCCTCGCATCCGCGCGCGCAGGCGTCCAGAAGCAGCGCTTCTGCGCCGCGATCATTGCCCGACAACCAGCGCGCCAGGTTGTAGGCTGCATCCAGGCATGGGGCGCTCACGGCTTCGTGGCCGCCGGTCTTCCCCTCTTCGACCGGCGCCGGTGCCGGCGCGACAGGCACCTCGCCGCCGATCCCCGCTCCAGTTGCCCACGGGGCCTGCCGGGTGGTGGGGGCACGGAGGATGATGGGCTTCCTGCTCATGGTCGGTCGGAGGTCATCGATGGAAACGCTGACGGCTGCTCACACCGGGAATTCGCGCCGAGGCGAGCCGCGGTTACATCGGTGGGTTGGCGAGCGCTGTAACCGTCCGCGGCGCGGCGGCGTACTCCCATCAGGAGAGTGAATGAGCGCAACAGAGGATCAGCTCAAGGCGTTGATGCTCAACGGGCTTGCCGGCGATGCCGACGCGCACGCGGCACTGCTGCGCGCGCTTGTTCCCTTGTTGCGCTCTTTCTTTTCGCGCCGGTTACATGACTTGAACGAGGACACCGAGGATCTCGTGCAGGAGGTTCTGATCGCCGTGCACACGCGCCGCGCGACCTTTGACGTAAAGCGGCCTTTTACCGCGTGGCTTTTTGCCATCGCCCGCTACCGCCTGGTGGACCACCTCCGCCGCCGGCGAGCGATCCCGGTTACCGAGAACCTGGACGAGATCCTGGTCGCGGAAGGCTTCGAGAACGCCCTGTCGGCCAGAATGGATCTGGACACTCTCCTGGCTGGCCTCACCGCAAAGCAGGCGCGCGCGATCCGCGATACGCACATCGCGGGTTACAGCATCGCGGAAGCGGCCGAGGCGGCGGGACTGGGCGAGTCCGACGTGAAGGTCTCAGTTCATCGGGGGCTGAAAGCCCTCGCGGCGAAGATCAGGGGTGTCAGACGATGAAGATGCCGACCGAGGAACTCATTCAATCTCTTGCGCGGGACGTGCCCGCGGTGCCACCCCATGCCACCGGACGCCGTCTCGCCAGCGGCCTGCTGGCGGGCGGCGCGGTTGTCGCGCTTTGCGTGGTGGCGGGCCTCGGCATTCGTCCGGACCTGCGCCAGGCAGCCACTGGCGTTTCGTTCTGGATGAAATGGACGTATGCGGCCTGGCTGGGGACCGCGGCGTTCCTGGCGACCACGCGCCTAGCGCGGCCCACGTCGCAATCGTTCGGCAGCGTGTGGCCGATCGCGATGCCGGTGCTGCTTCTGGCCCTGGTCGGAACAGGCGAGCTTGCTCACACACCGGCCAGCGAATGGCCGGCCTTGTTTCTTGGGAAGAACTGGACGCGATGCCTGGTCATGCTGCTGCTCCTGTCGCTTCCGATGTCCGCAGGGGTGATTTGGTCGTTTCGCCGATTTGCGCCGACCCGGCCGCGGGCCGCCGGTGCCGCCGCAAGCCTGACCGCCGGATCCTGGGCGGCGGCGATCTACTGTCTCCACTGCCCGGAAATCTCCGCCGTCTTCGTCTTGACGTGGTACAGCCTGGCGCTCGCGCTTGTCGCTGCGGCGGGCGCGTTGTGGGGACCGCGACTGCTGCGCTGGTGACCCCGCCGCAACTGCCATCGGGCCTATGGCAGGCGCTTCTTCCTCCGGCGCGCACTCTGCACGCAGGAATCGACAGACATCGGCCCCGTGCCGGCGATGCACAACGCCAGCAATGCAGCCAGGTAGAGCAGGTCGGTTTCGTACCCCGGCGGCCCGAAATGCGCGCCGGCTGCGTCGTAAGACAGCAGCTTGATGGAGCTGAACCCGTTGGGCAGGTGGACCGTAAAGGTTGCGACCAGGAGGATCGCGGTCATCGGCGCCGTAACCAGCGGGACGAACGCGCCGGCGATCACCATCATTCCACCGAGAAGCTCGACGACGACCGTGGTCCAGCCCAGGACGTCCGGGAACGGCATTCCCATCGCCGCCAGAATCGATGCGAAATGGTCAGGCCCGCGGGCGAGCTTTGCGTAACCATGTGAAAAAAAGCCATAGCCGGCGATGAGCCGTAGCGGAATCGCATACCAAGACGGCGGAACCGGAACGGGCGCAGACGCGAGGTCGCAGAGGATGCGTATTTTGCTCATGGCAAGCTCTTTTGAGGATGCCAGTCCATTTGCACCGTCCGGATGCTTGGTTACACGAGCCGCAGGCGTATCGCACGGCGCCTCCGGGCCCGTGCAGGCAATCGGCCAGGTCTCCCAGGTGCAGACCCGCCGCATCGGGCCTCGTATCCAACCCCAACGGCATCGATTTCGAGGCCCGGCGCAGCGGGCGCAACCGCCTCTCCTTCCCTTCACCGCACGCCGGCTTGATCCAGATCAAGTCGGCCCGACCGGAAATGGCGCAGACTGGAGCAGCAGCGTCCCCAGGGGTGGCCGGAAGGCGTAGGAGGTTGGCGTGATCAGAATCCTGTTCGTCAATGCCGAAGCGGATGCGCCGGAGCGCCTGCGCCAGGCGCTGCGCCACCGCGCCGACCGCTGGGAGCTGCGCTTTGCTCGCGGCGCCGCGGAAGCGCTGGCCGAGCTCGAGCGCCAGCCGGCCGAGCTGGTGGTGTGCGGCGCGCATCTCCAGGACGGAAGCGCCGGCGAGCTGCTGGAGCAGGTGCGCAGGCGCCATCCGCAGACCGTGCGCTTCGTGCTGTCGGTGGGGCTGGACCGCGGCGAGGCGGAAAGCGTCATGCCGGTCGCCCACCAGGTGCTGATCCGCCCGGACGACATCCTCACGCTGCAGCGCGCCATCGACCGCGTCGCCGACCTGCTGGGCAAGGCGCAGTTGCCGGCGGTCAAGCGCGCCGTCGCCGCTGTGCATGCCCTGCCACCGCTGCCGCAGCTGTACTGGAAGCTGACCGCCGAACTGCGGCGGCCGGAGTGCACTTCGGCCAGCGCTGCGGCGATCGTCGAGCAGGACCCGGCGATGAGCGCGCGGGTGCTGCAGCTGGCCAACTCGCCGTATTTCGGCTTTGGCCGCGCGGTGCGCACGGTGCGGGACGCCGCGACGCGCCTGGGCCTGGAGCAGCTGCGCAGCGCGCTGCTGAGCCTGATGCTGAGCGCCGCCAAGATGCCGCTGCGGCTGCCGCCGGGATACACCATGGAGGCGCTGCAAAACCGCTCGCAGCACGTGGCCGGCCTGGCCGCGTCCATGATGAGCCACCCGGAAGAGCGCAAGACCGCGTTCTCCGCCGGCATGCTGCACCACGTCGGCTACTTCGTCCTGGCCGGCGCCATGCCGCAGGACTTCAGCAAGGTGATGGCCGCCGCCGCGGACGGCGACCGGCCGCTGCCGCTGGTGGAGACGGAAGTGCTCGGCTGCAACCACGCCGAGGTGGGGGCCTTCATGCTGACCCTGCTCGGCCTGCCGCTGCCGCTGGTGGAAGCCGTGGCCCATCACCACCGGCCCTCGGCTTCGGGCGACAAGCGTTTCGGGCCGGCCGGCGCGGTGCATGTGGCCGCGCTGCTGGCCGAGGCCGCGGACGGCGTGCCCGCCGCCGCGCAAAGCTGGGACGAGGATTTCCTGCGCGGCCTGGGCGCGCTGGATATCGTCGGCCGGTGGCGCGCCGGGCAGAAGATCAACGCGGTGTTCTGAGCGGGGCCGGCACTCCATCCTGGGGCTGCCGCGCCCGCGGCGGGCCGCGGCTGCCGCAAAGCCCTGTCCGCTTCAAAGTCCTTTAAGACCGCCGTTTATTGCCGCGGGCGCAGGGCTCGTAGTCCCGGCTTCATCAGCTTTCGCCTATCTGGCCGCCCGCGCCGGCGGCGGGGAACGATCGGGACTGAAACGGTTGCCGGGATGCTCGCTGGCGAACGAAGGAACAGCGGCAGCGGGAGGGGGTGTCGATTCGGGATCCGGCATCATCGCCAGTTCCGGCTCGGCCTCGGGGGCCGCCTCCGGCTGCATGACGACGCCGGCCGCGAGCTTGATGCGCAGGCGCAGCTGGTTCTGCGAGTCGGCATGGCGGATCGCCTCCTCGTAGCTCACTTCCTTCTTCTGGTAGAGATCGTAGATGCTCTGGTCGAAGGTGATCATCCCCTGCTCGGTCGAGCGCGTCATCACCTCCTTGATGCCGGCGACGTCGCCGTTGAAGATCAGGTCGGAAATCAGCGGCGAGTTCAGCAGGATCTCGAAGGCCGCGATCCGGCCGCCCGCCTCGCGCCGCAGCAACCGCTGCGACACGATCGCGCGCAGATTGAGCGACAGGTCCATCAACACCTGGCTGCGCTTTTCCTCCTCGAAGAAGTTGATGATCCGGTCCAGGGCCTGGTTGGCGCTGTTGGCGTGCAGGGTGGAGAGCACCAGGTGGCCCGTCTCGGCGAAATTGATGGCGTGCTCCATGGTTTCGCGCGAGCGTATCTCGCCGATCTGGATGACGTCGGGCGCCTGGCGCAGCGTGCCCTTCAGCGCGTTCATCCAGGACAGCGTGTCGGCGCCGACTTCGCGCTGCGATACCACGCAGCCTCCATGTGGATGGATGTATTCCACAGGGTCCTCGATGGTGATGATGTGCCCCTGCGAGTTGGCGTTGCGATGGCCGATCATCGCCGCCAGCGAGCTGCTCTTGCCCGATCCCGTGGCCCCGACCAGAAGCACCAGGCCGCGCTTGGACATCACGATATCCTTCAGCGTGTCCGGCAGCCGCAGCTGCTCGAACGTCGGGACGTCGGTGGTGATGGTGCGCAGCACCCCGGCCACGTGCCCGAGCTGCACATAGGCGCTCACCCGGAAGCGGCCGATCCCGGGCGGGGAAATCGCGAAATTGCACTCGTTGGTCGACTCGAACTCCTTGATCTGCCGATCATTCATCATCGAGCGGATCAGCAGCGCGGACTCTTCCGGCGCGAGCCGTTGGTCCGAAACGGCGGCGATCTGCCCGTTGACCTTGATGGCGGGAGGGAAATCCGCGGTAATCACCAGGTCCGACCCGCCCTCTTGCTTCATCCTGGTGAGGAGCTGAAGCATCAGCTTCACGGCGCTTTCACGATCCATGGGTCCCCATGCCTCCCGTTGTGCAGACGTCTAGCCGTCCCGGGCTGGCTGAAGATGCTCGGCGCGTGCGCTTGCCGAAAGCAGTCCCTAACGCATCAAAGATGATCCGGCCGCGGGTCTTGCCCGCCACCCTCTCCCACGCTCCGCGAACGCCGTCTCCGGGGGGGCCTCTGGCGGCCCCGCGAGGGCTGGAATCGAGCAAACCCACTGGCTCCCCCTTGTCCGGCTGGATCAGCGACGGGTCATGCTGCTTTGCGCGGAACTCGCGCATGCTCTGCAGAGTTACCGAGCACGCTTCTGCAGAGTTACCGAGCACGCTACAGCAGGCCCTCAGCCGGTGGTTCCTGATTCAGATGAATGGAGCAGATCAGTCGCACCGGTGGTCGATGCCGGGGCTGGCGCCAGGTGCGGTGCCTTGGAGACCACTCATCCGCGGCGTGCCGGGCGCAGCGTGCCGGTGTCCCGGCGGCGAATGAGGATACTGCGCCCGTTGAGCGGCTCCTTACATCTGTTGCCGATTAGCCTCCGTCCTCCTATTCGGCACAGAAGAGCCGCCTGGCCGCCTTCCATTGGGCCGGTAACGACCGGTTTGGGGAAACTGCTGCGCAGTCGTGCCGGGCCAGGAGCGGACGCTCAATATGCGAATCTCGGGCCACAATAGCAGTCGTTCGCCACTGCCGTCTGTCGGGCGCCTGACGGCCCGATGCGGTCAGTCGCGAGCGTCTTTCGGATAGGCTACGCTCGCCAGAAACTCCGGGTAATGCATGTCTATCAAGCGGCTCTACCAATTGTTCTTCGCGTTCCTGGCGTTGCTCTTTGATTTAACTGGCAAGGATTCGGTCAACTACGTGAAGGCATTCATGACCGTATTCGTGATTGAAATTTTCTATATTCAAATCGCAAGTGTCGTCCTGCTCCAGATACAGTCACCTGTCGTTAGATGGATCCCCGCATTGTTCAATCCGTCCCTGGAGCCAATGATCCTGGCCACGGCGGTGCTTTTCGCGCTGAATTTGTTGATTGCCGGTCCGCGCGCCATATCGGAAATCAAGGATGAGATCCGGGGATGGCCGGACAGGAAGCTCAGAAGAGGCTATGTAATGAGCTGTTGTGTGCTAGTGGCAACCCTGATTCTCTTCATGTCCTCGATGCTATTTGTCGTGGCAACCGTTCCCATGCCTTTCTCGAGGCTCCATTAACGGGCGTAGGGTTTACACCTGCTACGTTGGCGGCCCGGAGCCGCCGTTCGTGACCGGCAGCTTGTGCGTCCCTGTGCCTACACTAAGACTCAGCGGAGCCTTGGAAGTGACACCGGAAGGGCGGCCATGATCGTAGTAGTCCGCACCTTACTCCAGCCAGCGTAGGGCGGGTTCGCGCAGCGTAACCCGCCGCCTAAGCCCGCGAAAGGCGGGTTACGCCGCTTCGCGGCTAACCCGCCCTACTCGGGCTGAGAACTCAGAGTCATACTCAAATCCAGGATATCGAGGGGTGATCTGTCTAATGGGCACCGTCCCATCGTGGAGGATGCAAATTACATGGCGAGGCTGAATGAGCATTATCTGATTGTCTTGGCTTGACTCATTGGTCCATATTTGAGCCTTTGCTAATTGGGTTGAATAACGCTTCCGCACCCATGCGCCGCACATTTGTTTGGTACGTTACGAATTGTTCCGAAGTAACCTTACCTGAGGCCTTGGTGGTCTCCGCAACAATAAGCCTGTACAAGAGCGCTTTTGCGAACTCATTAACCGAAGCATCTTTGTCGGTTTTGCTAATACTCAGAAGAACGTCCTTTGCATCCGGCCGATTGAGTAAGCAGATGAGTCCGACCGCTTCAAACCGTAACTCGCGGGCTGCGTTGGTACGTGCAACAGACACAAGCTCCTCATAGTGAGCGGCTGCTGTTGACAACGCACGATCTTGAGCTTCGAGATATGCACTCGCCGAGGCTGCCTGAGCGATGGCCATGAGCAGCGCAATTAATGATGTGGGCATAAAAAGCTAACGCCAAATTTAACTCGCGGGCCGGCGGGAGGCCGGGCCGTTGGGTTGAATGGTTGGTTGGACCTTGCTCACTCCATACTCGCGATTAAGATCTAGGAGGTGATGACCAAGAACCAGTTGATCCTTGACGCTGAGGACCAGAGCCACAAAGATGTTTTTGTCTTCGCTGTTGACTAGCACGTGCTGGTAGCGGCCCTCTGGATGTTCCCAAACATAAGTTACCGAACCTTCAGTGCAGTTATGACCTTCGAAGTCTGCGAGGGGAATGGCTTCGAAGTATGGCCAGAAAATCTACTGGCGGCTCCGCCTCTGGCCCAAAGCGGCGCATGGGAGACCCCATCGTTGTTTTGAACTCACGCTCTGAGAGCTTCATTGCCTCTACTCCTTTGAGGTCCAACGCCACGTTAAGCAGCGGCCAAAGGCCGTCAGCTTTAATGACAGTTGGGCGAAACCGGCTTGGTCATTCCCATTTAATATCCACGCCAGTTATTGGAGTACCTGCAGGAACACCGCGCAGCTTGTCGTGAATTTGTCCTTGGATGTGGAAGTGAACGAACCAAGGCGATACCTCAAAGTTATCCGGTTCCATGGCGCCGCCCATCACGGGCGGGTGAACCGGAGAATAGCACTGGCCCGCTTGAAGCCGTAATCCGCGTTCTCGCAGTTTCTCCACGAGCAGTGGCGAGAACCAGTTGTAAAGGTTGTACTCCTGATTCAGCTCAACCTTCCACTGCTCGTAACTGTCTCCAGCCGGCTTTAGTGTCCCTTCGTAGGTGTCCAAGAAGTAAACAGCGCCGTCATCCTTCAGAATAAATAAATCACCCAGCGCCGTAAGCAGCAGCGGCCGAGCATCCTGGCCACTAAGCCAGTGCCATGACTCGAGTGCGTCCCGCTGGTCGAGATCGTCTATAGGAGCTAGCAGCTCTTTGAAGGTGAGGCTCATTGATGTTGGGCCCAACGCTGATTAGACCGCACCAGCAAACACCGCACCTGCGGTTCAACACCGGAATTCATTCCCCAACCCCCTGAAACTGCTGGATGCCCCGATATTAAGGCCGATCAATTTCCGGCGATATGGGTTGACTTCGTTAGTGGGTCCGCCGGTTGCGGGGGATTCCGCCGTCCCGCTCCGACACCCTGGAACCAACCCGTCTACAGCAGGCATGCAGCGATGCCGAGCCAACCGGCCCCGCGACCGCGCCCCGCCGCTACCGGTACTGCGACAGCAGTGCGGCCCCCTGCGTCACCAGGCGTTCCCCCGGCGCCACTGCCGATAGCGCCTCCGCGCAGGAAGCCGCGGACCGGGGCTCGAAGTCCTCCGGCCCGTGGTGCAGCCAGACCTGGGCCTTGCCGTCGGCCGCGCGGGCGCAGGCGGCGGATGCCGGCGCGGCGTCGTCCACATCGATGCGTATTTCCTGCAACTGCCCCGGCAACCAGTCCGGCACGTCCTGCCCTGCCGCGGGCTCGAACAGCAGCCGCCAG
This sequence comes from Nevskia sp., assembly GCA_035651715.1. GTDB lineage: Bacteria > Pseudomonadota > Gammaproteobacteria > Nevskiales > Nevskiaceae > Nevskia. The sequence continues at coordinate 73,183 of DASRFD010000038.1, read as the reverse complement.
CCCGGAGTGTCGGCCAGCGGCTCCTCGCCGCGATAGGCCAGCACCGTGGCGCCGGCCCGCGCGCTGCGCAGCCGCGCGCCGAGCGCCGCGTCGAAGCCGGGCGCGGCCAGGCGCAGCGCCTTCGGATCGGCCAGCTCGAACAGTGCCTGGCCGGTCGCCACCACGCTGCCGGCGCGCGCCGGCACGGCGGCGAGGCGGCCGGACACCGCCGCGCGCAGCGGCAGGCGGTCGCGCAGGCTGTCGGCGATCAGCTCGCGCCGGCGCTGCAGCGCGTCCAGCTCCGCCGCCGCCTGCTCGTAGTAGATGTTGCCGGTCGCCGCCTGGTTGTCGGGATTCACCGCGCTCTGCAACCCCAGGCGCTCGACGTTGAGGCGGGCGATGACCAGCTTCTGGTCGAGGTCCGCCAGGTCGGCGCGGCGCCGCGCCGCGTCGCGCTGCGCCAGCTGCGGCCGCAGCCAGGCCAGCACCTCGCCGGCACGCACCTGCTGCCCCGCCACCGGCCAGCTGCCGGCGGCCTCGAGCAGGCCCGGCTCCGGCGCGGCCACAAGCACCGCCGCCGCCGGCTGCGCCTGCACCTCGGCGACCAGCGTCTGCGCCGAGGGCGCGGCGCCGCGCCACGGCTCGGTGCGGATCTCCAGCAGATGCTGCGCCGCTTTCGGCACGAACAGCGAGCCGTCGGCCAGGCGATGCGGCTGCGCCGCCAGCGCCGCCGCCGGCAAAGGCGGCGGCGCGGCCGCGCGGTGCGTCTCGCCTTCGTGCGCCGCGGCGTTCAGGCCCGACAGCAACAGGGCCAGCGCGATCGCCGCGCGCCTCACGGCGACGCCTGCCCGCGCGCCAGCGCGCCGAGGGCTTCCGCGCCGGCGCTGACCACGCGCTCGCCGCCGCTCAGGCCGGCGGCGATGCGCACGGTGCCACCGTCGCCCGGGACGAGCCGCACCGGCGCCGCCTCGAAGCGCTGGGCGGCGGTGTGCAGCCAGACCCAGTCGGCGCCGTCGTGATGGAACACCGCGGCGGCAGGCAGGCGCAGCGCCGAAGGCCCATGCGGCGCCAGCACCAGCAGGGGCTGGTTCACCACTGCCGGCGCGTCCGGCTCCAGCGCATACAGCGCGCGGTGCGAGCGCAGCGCCGCGTCGTAAGCGGCGCCGACGAACCGCAGCGGCAGCGCGCGTCCATCGACCGTGACCGCCCGCATCGCGCCGTCGGCATCGACATCGTCGTCGCCGTACTCCAGCGCCACCGCCAGGCCGCCGTCGCGCGCATCGGCCACCAGCTCGAACAGGGTCTGTCCGGCTGCTGCCACCTGGCCGGCGCGGGCGGGGCTGCGCAGCACGGTGCCGTCGCGCGGCGCCCGCAGCAGCAGCGGCTGGCGCAGCGCCGCCAGCAGCTCGCCGCTGCGGGCCTGCGCGCTGCGGTAGCCGGTGAGGATCTCGATCGACGGTGTCGGCAGCTTCACCTCCAGCCGCTGGTGCTCGTCGATGCCGTAGCGGTCGATCTGCATGCGGCCGAGCTTGAGGTCGCGGCCGGCGGTGTTGAGCTCGACGTCCAGGTCGCGCCGCTCCGGCTGCGGCAGCACCGGGCGCAGCCGCGCCAGCACCTGCCCCGCCCGCACGGCCTGGCCCGGCTGCGGCAGCGCGCCGCCCTCGGCCTCGACCACGCCGTCCTGCGGCGCCGCCACGCGCAGCTCGCGCCGCGGGTCCGCCACCACGCGCGCCGGCAGGCGCAGCAGCTCCGGCGCGGCGTCGGGCGAGACGGTGCGGATGCCGGCGCGGTGCTGCGCCGCCTTGTCCAGCATCAGCACCGGCGGCGCCGCCTCGTGCGCCGCCGCCGCGCCGCACCCCGCCGCCAGCGCGAGCGCGGCGGCCAGGCGCGGGCCGGGGCGGATCAACGCGCCGCGCCCGCCGCGGCGGCCGGCGGGTTCTTCGCCGCCGACGGATCGAGCAGCGCCACCACGCCGTCCAGTCCCTTCACCTTGGCCGCGCGCAGCGGCGTGTAGCCGGTGCGCGAGGCGATGCTGCGGTCGGCGCCGCGCTCCAGCAGCAGCTTCACCTGCGACTCGTGGCCGGCGACGCTGGCGAAGTACAGCGGCGTGATGTGGCGGTCGTTGAGCGCGTCCACCTTCGCCCCGCGATCGAGCAGAACCTGCAGGATCGCGGTGCTGCTGCCGAACCAGGCGGCGTAGTGCAGCGGCGACCAGCCGGCGCTGTCGGCCTTGTTGACGTCGGCGCCGCGGCCCAGCAGCAGCGCCACCTCGCCGGCGTCGTTGCGCGAGATCGCGGCGAGCAGCGCGGTCTGGCCGAGCGAGTCGACCACGTCCACCGGGATGCCGGCGTCGAGTTCCTGCTTCACCGCGGCCACCTCGCCGCTGCGCGCGTGGTTGACGAAGAAGGCGGCGCGGTCTTCCGCCGACAGGCCGGCGTCCGGCGCGGCGGCCGCTTCCGGCCTGGTCGCCGGCTGGGCGCAGGCGCCGAGCAGCAGGGCGGCGGCCAGCGTGAGCTTCAGTGTTTTCATCGCGGGCTCCTGTTCAGCGCGCGCTGCGCGCCGGCGCGGCGGCGGCGCCGGGGCCGCTGACCTTGGCGGCGGCGGCGAGACGGCTGGTCAGCCCCTCCAGCCTGAGCTGGGCGGCCTTCTGCCGCAGCGCCTGCTTGGAGTTGTCGTCCAGCGCCTCGTAGGGCGCCGGGTTCTGCACCGGGCGCGGGCCCTCCTCCACCTTGATGACGTGCCAGCCGAAGCGCGTGCGCAGCGGCGCCTTGCTGTACTCGTTCTTCTTCAGCGCGACCACCGCGTCGGCGAAGACATGGTCGACGAACAGGTCGGGCCGGAACCAGCCGAGGTCGCCGCCGTTGGCCTGGCCGCCGGGGTCCTGGGTGTTGCGCCGGGCCAGCTCGGCGAAGTCCTCGCCCTTGTCGAGCCTGCCGATCAGCTGGCGCGCCTCGTCGGCGGTGGGGACCAGGATCTGCCGCACCTTGTACTCGACGATCTTGCCGTTGGCGCGGTTCCACTCGTAAGCGGACTTGAGGCTGTCCTCGGTGATCGGGTTCTTGGCGAAGTAGTCCTCCAGGTAGGCGCGCGACAGGATGGCGCGCTCCTGGAAGGCGATCTGGTCGGCCACCTCGGGCTTGCGCTCCAGGCCCTCCTTGCGCGCCTGCTGCGCCAGCAGCTCCTCGGTGATCAGCTCGGAGCGCGCGGCGGCGCGGGCCTCGGCGCCGGGCAGCGCCTTCTCCGGCGAGAAGTTGGCGCTCATCAGCGTGACGTGGTTCTGGCTGATCGGCTGGCCGTTGACGATGAGATCGGCGGCCAGGCCGGAGCCCGCCTTGACGGCGGTATCGTCGGCGGAGGCCGCGGCGATCAGGCCGGCGGCCAATGCCAGGGCGGTGAATTTCAGAGTGTGTTTCATGCGGGTCGTTTCCGTGTTGCGGTGAGACGGGAAAAGCGCCGCCCGGTTGCGCGGGCGGCGCTGGTGCCGTCAGTTGCCTGCGAGATCAGGCTTCAGGTGTTGCCATCCGTGTTGAGCGGGGCCGCCGGGTAGTAGCCCGGGCCGAACAGCGGGGCGCCGTCGCGCTCGAAGATCGCCGAGTGCGGCTTGGCCGTGCCCTTCACGCCGCGGGCGCCCGGCCACAGCCAGGAGTCGCGCGCCGAGCTGTCGAAGTCCAGGCAGGGCGTGCCCAGCAGCTCGTCGGTGAAGGAGGTGTCCAGCACGGTGGCGCCGGTGCGGCGGTCGACCTTGCCCAGGCAGACGGTGCGGTCGCCGTCGGAGCCGGTGCCGGGCAGCGGCACGTGGTTCAGCTCGACGAAGTACTGGATGAAGGCGAAGCGCTCGACGCCGCTCGCCGCCGGCTGCCCCACCACCGCATCGCGCGGCAGGCCCAGGCCGGAGCCGTCGTTGAGCGGCGTCAGGTCGAGGTAGCCGCCGGTGCCCTGCGGGGTGGGCTGGTAGCCGATGCGGTCGATCACCGTGAAGTGCGGCCCGCCGTGGGTGTACAGGTTCTGCAGCGTGTTGAGGTTGCCGCTGCCGGGGCCGCCGCCGGTGTTGCCGGAGGGCTCGCCGCCGACCTGGTTGGCGTTGAGGAAGATGTTGCCGACGGTGCCGGACTCCACTTCCTGGATGGTCTGCGCCAGGCGGTAGTAGCCGACGCCGGGCTCGCTGACGTTGGACGACAGGCTCGTCGCCAGGCCGCTGCCGTTGGGGCCGGTCTCGAACTGGCCGATGGCGCCGCGGATGCGCGGGCAGTCGTCGGCTTCGTTGTTGTGGCGCAGCACGTTGAACTTGCCGCTGACGCCGCCGGACAGGTCGGCGCGGGTGGCGGGCAGGCCCAGCGTGGTGTTGGCGGTGCGGTTGGCGGCCGGCGGCGGGAAGTCGCACTTGATGGCGGTGGCCAGGGTGTCGGCGTGGCCCTTGGCCAGCAGCGGCCGGATGTCCACCGTCAGCACGCGGCGGCTGTGCTCGCGCGGATAGTCGCGGTCGAACTCCACCGCGCCGTCCGGGTCGATGCTGCCCGGGCTTTCGATGCCGGCGATCGGCAGGATCAGGAAGCGGTCGTCGTCGGTCAGGGTGAAGTAGGACACGCCGGTGCAGGGGCCGACGTCGTACACCGCGCGCCAGTACGGACCCTTGCCGCCGTAGATGTTGGTCTCGTTGCCCGACAGCGTGATGTCCGGGCTGTAGAACAGCGTGCCGCCGCACATCGCCGCGGAGAAGGCGCCGTCATGCGGCACATAGCCGCCCTGGCCCTTGGCGCTGCTCGCCACCGTGACGGCGGAGCTGGCGTTTGCGGCCACGCCGGCACTGGACACCGCCTTGTCGAAGCTCGGATCGCCGAGGTTGACCCAGCCCTTCTGGTTCACCGTGTGGTGCGACTGGTGCGGCAGGCCGAACGCCATCAGGCCCTCGTTCTCCTCGTGGAAGATCACCTCCTCGTGGCGCGGGCCGTCCGGCACGGCGCTGACCGAGCGGATGTACGGATTGCCGGAGTAGACGTTGGTCTGGGCCAGCGAATCCCTGGTCTTGCCGTGGGTGTAGCTGTTGCTGGTGGGATAGACGCGCACCGAGCTGCCGAAGGACGAGCCGCAGACGCCGAGTGGGCCGGCGCTGATGCTCTGGCCGCCGGCCAGCAGCGGCTCCTGGTTGCACAGGCCGCGCAGCGCGCCGTTGATGGCGGCGGCGCCGATGCTGGCGGCGACGGCGTAGTCGGACTGCACCAGGTACTTGCCGTCATAGGTCAGGGCCATGCCGTGCGGCAGGGCCTCGATGCCCACGTCCTTGTTGCCGTAATAGAAAACGCCCTGGTTGTAGGAGCGCGCGACGCGGGTGTCCGGGTAGCTGGTGTACGTGGTGGGGTTGCGCGGCTGGTTGGCCTTGACCAGGGCCGAGTACTCGGTGATTCCCTTGTGGCCGAGCAGCGCGTTGTCGTCGGCGACGTCGACGCCGGCGAGCAGGCTGCCGAGGATGCCGCCCTGCTCGGCGCTCTGCAGCAGCGGCACCGGCGCCGGCAGCGAGGCGATGCACAGGCCGGCCACGGTCGGCGCGGCGCGGTCCGGGTCGATCTCGGTGACGGTGCCGCCCGGCCCGTACACGTAGTTGCTCATGTAGGTGTACAGGATCTTGTGGTTGGGCCCCGGCGCCGGCATGACGATGAAGTCGTCGGTCAGCGAGGAGCGCCGCGGCTGCGTGCCGCAGACCGCGATGTCGGCCTTGCCGACGTTGCGCACGCTGGTGATGTCGAAGCGGAACACGTTCTTGCTGATCACGCCGCCGGCGAAGGTGTACTTGTGGCCCTTGGCCAGGCCGTCGCCGCCGCCGGAGATGTACGAGGTGTAGCTGAGCATGTGGTGCGGATCGTTGTGCGAATCCGAGCCGAGCACGCCGACGATGTTGCCGGCGACGTTGGAGGCCAGGATGTTCGGCAGCTCCGCGGTCCAGATGACGTTGCCGTAGGTGGTGGAGTTCGGCTCGGCGTCGACCACCGCCAGGAAGTCCTGGCTGGTGCGCGGATCGCACAGCGGCGTGGAGCAGCCGTCGCCGGTCCACACCAGCAGCACGGCGCCGTTGGGAATGACCTGCCCGGTGTACTTGTTGATCGCCGGGGGCGCGCCGGCCGCGGCGGTGCCGGCGCGGCTGCCGGCGCCGGTGAGCGCGCCGCCGACGCTGCCGACCAGGTTGGTGGCGGTGCCGGTGACGTCGTTGAGCAGGCCGTCGCCGCCGGCCACGTCGCCGACCACGGTGCCGAGGCCGCCGAGGCTGCCGGATTGCGCCGCGGCCGCGCCTGCCACTCCCAGCAGGGCGGCGGCCGTCGCGGTGGCCAGCCAGCGCCCCCACGGGCGCGTTGAAGCTCGCGTTCTCTGGCGAGAGTGCGAAGTCATGGAAATGCTCCTGAGCATGGTGTCCCTTGTATTGAGAGGCCCGGCCGCACACGCCGCGCAAGCCGCCTCCCGCCGTTCCGCCGGACGGGTCCCAGCCCGTACCCGCGGAGTGAGGACGATAGCGGGGGAGCCGGCGCGGCTGTTGCCGGTTTTTAGACCTTTTGCGCCGGTGCAAAGACCTTGGCGTGCTAGACGACGCAAGGCGCGGTTTAGCTGCGCCGCAACGCGGCCAGGCCGTAGCGCTTGAACAGCAGCGGCGTGACGAAGCTGTCGAGGCAGGTGCCGCCGAGCAGGCCGCCGAAGATCACCAGCGCCACCGGGTGCAGCACCTCCTTGCCCGGCGCGTCGGCGCCGCCGAGCAGCGGCGCCAGCGCGGCGGCGGCGATCAGCGCGGTCATCAGCACCGGCGTCAGGCGCTCGGCCGAGCCGCGCAGGATCAGCGCGTCGCCCGGCGGCTCGCCCTCGCGCGCCAGTTGCAGATAGCGGCTCAGCTTGAGGATGCCGTTGCGCGCGGCGATGCCGGCCAGGGCGACGAAGCCGACCAGGCTGGCCACGGACAGCGGCGTGCCGGTCAACGCCAGCGCGGCGACGCCGCCGATCGTCGCCAGCGGCACCGTGGCCAGCACGATCAGGCTCAGCCGCAGCGAGCGGTAGCGCGCCAGCAGCAGCGCCAGCATCAGCAGCAGCGACAGGGCCGCCAGCCCGGCGATGCGCCGCGACGCGGCGCCCTGGGCCTGGTGCTCCCCTTCCACCCGCAGCTCGTAGCCCGGCGGCAGCGGCAGGTCCGCCAGCGCCTGCTGCGCGGCGCGCGCCGCCGCGTCGAAGCGGCCGGCGCCCGCGTAGGCCGACACGGCGACGCGGCGGCGCAGGTTCTCGCGCAGGATCTGCGCCGGGCCGTCGTGGCGCTCGAGGTCGCCGAGCCAGCGCAGCGGCACCGCGCCGGCCGGCGTGTCGATCGGGATGTCGCCGAGCGTGGCCGGATCGAGAGCCTCCTGCGGCAGGCGCAGCACCAGGTCGTAGCGCCTGTCGCCCTCGACGATGCGCGACAGGGTGGTGCCGACGGTGAGCTGATTCAGCGCCTCCTGCACCCGCGGCGGCGAGATGCCGTACTGGGCGGCGCGGCGCGGGTCGACACGGATGTCCAGCTGCGGCGCTTGCGCCTGCGGCTCGGCCTGCACGTCGGCCAGGCCCGGGATGCCCTGCAGGCGCCGCACCACCGCTTCGGCCAGCCGGCGCAGCGTGTCCAGGTCTTCGCCGTAGATCTTCACCGCCAGCGGCGCGCGCACCCCGGACAGCAGATGGTCGAGGCGGTGCGAGATCGGCTGGCCGAAGATCAGGGTCGCCGGCAGCGCGCCCAACCGCGCCCGCAGGTCCGCCACCACCGCGGCGCGCGGCCGTCCGCCGGGCCGCAGCGCGATCTCCAGCTCCGAGTAGTGCAGCCCTTCGGCGTGCTCGTCCTGCTCGGCGCGGCCGGTGCGCCGTCCGACGCCCGCCACCTCCGGCACGCCCAGCGCGAGGCTCTCGGCGGCCGCGCCGACCTCGTCGGAAACCGCCAGCGACACTCCCGGCCGCAGCAGCAGGTTCAGCGTGAGGCTGCGCTCGTTGAACTCCGGCAGGAAGGCACGCGGCAGGCGCGCGGCGACGGCCGCGGCGGCGAGCAGCAGCAACAGCGCCAGCAGCAGCGGCAGGCGCGGTGCGCGCAGCAGCGCCTGCAGCCGGCGCAGGTAGCGGCGCTTCAGCGCGCCGAGCCAGCGGCGCTCCTGCGGCAGGCCGCGGGCGAAGGCATAGCTGCCCAGCACCGGCGTCAGCGTGACCGCCACCAGCAGGCTGGCCAGGATCGCCGTGATGTAGGCGATGCCGAGCGGCGCGAACAGCCGCCCTTCCACGCCCTCCAGCGCGAACAGCGGGGCGAAGGCCAGCACGATCAGCAGGGTCGCGTAGAGGATGCCGGAGCGCACCTCCACCGTGGCCGCCGCCACCACCTCGAGCGCCGGGCGCGGCGCCGCCAGCGCCGCGTTGTCGCGCAGGCGGCGGATCACGTTCTCGACGCCGACCACCGCGTCGTCGACCAGCTCGCCGATGGCGATGGCCAGGCCGCCGAGCGTCATCGTGTTCACCGACTGGCCGGTTGCGCCCAATACCAGGACCGCGGCGGCCAGGCTGAGCGGGATCGCCGCCAGCGACACCAGGGTGGCGCGGCCGCCGGCGATGAACAGCAGCAGGGTCAGCGCGACGATCACCGCGCCGTGCAGCAGGGCCTGCCGCACGTTGCCCACCGCCTCCTCGATGAAATCGGCCTGGCGGAACACCGTGTCGACGCGCACTTCGGGCGGCAGTCCGGTGGCGAGGACCCGCTCGACCTGCCGCGTCAGGCGCAGGCTGTCGGCGCCCGGCTGCTTCTGCACCGACAGGATCACCGCCGGCCGGCCGCCGAAGCCGGCGTCGCCGCGCTTGAGCCGCGCACCGGCGCCGAGCTGCGCCACCTGTCCGAGGCGGATCGGGCCGGTGCCGCGCCAGGCCACCGCGGCCTGCGCCAGGTCGTCGAGGCGGAACGGGTGCGCCACTCCGCGCAGCGCGTACTCGCTGCCCTGCGCGAAGGCCACGCCGGCGCCGCTGTCGACGCCGTAGCCGCGCGCCGCTTCGACGATCTGGCCGAGGCGGACGCCGTCGAGGCGCATGCGCTGCGCATCCGGGTGGATTTCGTACTGCTTCACCTCGCCGCCGATGGCCAGCACCTGGGCCACGCCGGGAATCGCCAGCAGGCGCGGCCGCAGGTTCCAGTCGGCCAGCTCGCGCAGCCGCTGCGGGCCGGCATCGCCGTCGCGCGACTGCAGCGACAGCAGCAGCACCTCGCCCATCAGCGAAGTCATCGGCCCGATGCGCGGTTCGGCCAGCGGAGCCAGCTGCGGGCGGATGGCATCGATGCGCTCGGCCACCAGCTGGCGGTTGCGCCAGGGATCGCTGTCCCAGGCGAACTCGGCGTAGATCACCGCCAGCCCCGGAGTGGTGACGGAGCGCAGGCGGCCCACATCCTGCAGCCCGCTCAGCGCCGTCTCGATCGGGAAGGTGACCTGACTCTCCACGTCCTCCGCCGCCAGGCCCGCCGTCTCCGCCTGCACCGTGACCATCGGCCGCGTCAGGTCCGGCAGCACGTCCACCGGCAGCGTGCGCGCGCTGCGCAGCCCCAGCGCCAGCAGCACCACCGCCGCGGCCAGCACCAGCACGCGGCCGCGCAGGCTGGCTTCGACGATGCGGGCGAACATCAGGCGGTCCGCGCCTCCCGCCCGGCATCCGCGCCGCGGCGGCGGCGCAGCAGCCAGGCCGCGCCGAGCAGGCCCAGGATCAGCGCGGCGCTGGCCAGCCGCGGCAGCAGCGACGAGGCCGGCGGCGGCGCCGCGGGCGGAGCCGCCGCCGGCAGCTCCACTTCGAGCGCCGCGTCGAACCCGGCGCCATGCACCGACACCGCCAGCGGCTGCGCATCCTGCCCGCCCAGCAGGTCGGCCGGGATGCGGTAGCGCCCCTCGCCGCCCGCGGCCTGCAGCGTCAGCGTGCCGCTGCGCACGCTCACCTGCAGCCCGTCGAGCGGCGCGTTGCTGGCGTAGTCGTCGAGGTACAGCACGATGTCGCCGCCTTCGCGCTGCGCCACCGCCTCGATCCGCGGCACCGCGTCGGCGGCGACCGGCGCGGCGCTCACGGCCGACGGCTGCGGCTCGTCGTGATGGTGCCCCTCGTGCGCCGCCGCCTGGCCGTGCAGGACCAGCAGCAGCGCCGCGAACAGCTCAGTCGCGCGCCGGGGCAAAGCGCGGATCGTGGACGAAGTCTTCATCGGTCAGGGTATCGAGAAAGGCGAGCAGCGCGGCGCGCTGCTCCGGGGAAAACGGCGCCGCATCGGCCAGCAGCGGATCGAGCGTCGGCGAGCGCTGGATCCCGCCGCCGTAGTGGTCAAGCACCTGCTGCAGGCTGCCGTAGCGGCCGTCGTGCATGTACGGCGCGGTCAGCGCCACGTTGCGCAGCGCGGGCACGCGGAAGCGGCCCCGGTCCTCGGCGCGGCCGCTGACGCCGGCGCGGCCGGCGTCGCGCGGCGCCGCGTCCAGGCCGTTGTTGCGATAGCTGAAGTCGCTGAACAGCGGCTCGCGATGGCAGCCGGCGCAGCGCTGGCGGAACAGCTCCAGCCCGGCCTGCTCCTGCGCGGTGAACGCCAGCTCGCCGCGTTGCGCGCGGTCGTAGCGCGAGCCGGCGGAAACCAGGCTGCCGGTGAATTGCGCCAGCGCGCGCAGCAGGCGCTGCGAATCGATGCCGGGCGAGCCGAACGCGCGCTCGAACAGCGCCGGGTAGCGCGGCTCGCGGCGCAGCCGGTCCACCGCCAGCGCCAGGCTGCCGCCCATTTCCAGCGGATTGCTGATCGGCGCGACCGGCTGCGTCTCCAGCTGGTGCGCGGCGCCGTCCCACATCAGCTCGGGCTGCCAGGCCAGGTTGAACAGGCCCGGCGCGTTGCGCCTGCCGTTGACCCCGCCGATGCCGTGGCTGACGCGATGGTCGAGATGGGCGAAGGCGGCGAACTGCTGATGGCAGCTGGCGCAGGCGATGCTGCCGTCGCGCGACAGGATGGGGTCGTAGAACAGCCGGCGGCCCAGCGCGAAGCCGGCCGGCGTCACCGGGTTGGCGGCGAAGTCGTAGCGCGGCGCCGGCCAGCCCGCCGGGACCCGGAAGCGCGGCGTATCCCGCTCCGCCAGCGCGGCGCGGGTCCAGGGCAGGGCGGCTCCCAGGACCGCCGCCAGGGCGACGGCCAGCAGCAGCGGGCGCCGCTTCACGGAGCCCCGGCCAGCGCGGCCTTCGGCAGCAGGTGGACGTGGTCGATGCGGAACAGGCCGGCGCTGTTGTCCGCCACCAGCGCCGAGCCCGCCGCGTCCATCGCCGTGGGCAGCTGCGCCGGCCGCAGCGGGTGCGCGCCGTCGAACAGGCGCGACAGGTCGGCGTGGAGGTGCAGCTCCGCCCCCTGCTCCGCCGTCACCGCCAGCGGCGTGGGAAATTGCAGGAACACCGTGCGCGCCGCCGCGCCGGCGCCGCCGACGTGCCAGGTCAGCGCGTGCGCCTCGTCCGGCGACTGCGGCGAGCGTCCCTCGAAGAGGAAGAAAATGTAGCCGGTGTTCCAGGTCCAGAACATGCCGCGCGCCGGGTCCAGCGTGCCACTCTGCGCGCCGCCGCCGTTGCGCGCGGCATCGACGCCGACCAGGAACTCCAGCCCGGTGTAGGTCGCCGCCGGCACCGGCCCGATGGCGAAGCGCTTCGACGCGGCGTCGGCCTCGTCGATCAGGAAATAGCCGCGGCTGTCCTGCGGGCTCTGCGGGTTGGCGAACCAGGCCGCGTCGCCGCGGCGCAGGCGGAAGTTGCTGAGGTAGTAGCGCAGGCGCTCAGCGCTCCACTCGTCGCCCGCGGCGGTGCGGTAGCTCTCGCCCAGGCGCAGCGGCGCCTCGCCGACGACGTGGCTGATCTCGACGCGCAGGGGCAGGCCAGGCGGCGCGCCGCCGCAGCCGCTCAACAGCAATGCGAGCAGCGCGGCACGGCAGCTTCGCACCGCATGGTATTGGAATGTCATGGCCTGTTGTTCCCTGAGCCGCTTCCGGCGCACCGTGCGCGGCAGCGCATCATAGGAGCCGCCCCGGCGCCGCCGACAGCGCATTTCCAGATCGAATCGGGCTATCCATAGATGGATTGCGCAGCGCGCCACGCGACGTCCCGCCGTTATATCGGTAGACGCACTGATCATTTTCCGCGCGGCGCCGCCTGGATTATTAAAGAGGCATTCGCAGCAACGCCCGCCGCCGGCGGTTTGCCCAGGGAGCCGAAACCTTGCACGCCAGGATGCCATCGACCCGGCCGGTTGATTCCGTCCCGCCCGAGCTGCTGCTGCAGATCGTCGACCGCGATTTCGCCTACCGCGAGTGCAACTATTCCCTCTACCCGTCCTGGCTCGCCTACCCCTGGGCCAATTCCCACCTGCTGATTCGCGGCACCCGCCCCTTCCGCATCGAACGGCGCGACCGCAACCCGCTGCGCGGCGGCCATGCGGCGCCCGGCTGGCCGCTCGGTGATACCGAGCAGTATCAGGAAGGCCTGGACGCGCCGGCGGTGCTCGACGCGCTGCGCGCGTTCGCGGCCACCGCGGTACGCCCCGCGCTGGTGCGGGTGAACCTCAACGCCGGCGCCGCGACGCGCAAGGTCACCGGCCAGCTGGTGGTGCTCGGCTGCCGCCTCGCCTCGGTGCGGAAGGATGGCAGGCTGGCGCTGCTCGACGGCGCCGGGTTCGGCGCGCCGCTGGACTGCGAGCCGGGCGGCCCGGCGCGCGGCAACGGCCTGCGGGTCCGCCACCGCATCCTGATTCCGCCGGGCGCGCAGGTGCGATTCGCGCTGCCGCTGGACCTGGCCCGGCTCGCCGGCGCACGGCTCAGGCCCGGCTTCCGCATCGAGGAAATCGAGCCGCTGCCCTGCGTCTTCGCCGACAGCAGCACCTTTCGCGCGCTATGGCCGGACCACGCGCCCGGCGCGGTCGGCCAGCGCTATCGCGTCGGCGATGCCGGCCCGCGCGGCGGTGGCGGGGATTTGCGGCAGTCCGGCGCCGCCGTCACCCTGGCTGTCCAGCGCTGAGCGCTCCGGGAGCCGCTTCAAGCGGCCGGGCGCGCGGCGGCGCGCGCCGACCAGAAGGCGATCAGCGCCTCGACGCTGCGGCTGGGCGCGCGGTCGTGCAGGCCGATCCAGTATAGCCGGCGCCGCAGCTCCAGCTCGCGCGTCGGCAGGGCGACGAGCCGGCCGCTGCGCAGCTCCTCGTCGACGCACAGCTCCGAGATCCAGCCGACGCCGCCGCCGGCCATGGCCATGCGCTTCACCGCCTCGGAGTTGCCGATCTCCAGGCCGCGGCGCAGGCTCAGGCCGTGGCGGGCGAAGGCCTCGTCCACCACTTCGCGCGTGCCCGAGCCGGGCTCGCGCAGGATCGCCGGCGCCGCGGCCAGCGCGTGCAGGCCGGGCTTCTTCACCGCGGCCAGCGGATGCTCCGGCGCGACCACGGCGACGATGCGGTCCTGGTCGAAGTCGTGCACGGCGATGGCCTCGTCGCTGACGCGGCCCTCGACAAAGCCCAGGGCGTAGCGCATGCCGCGCACCCCCTCGACCACGTGCTCGGTGTTGGTCACCTCCAGGCTCAGCTCGATGCCGGGATAGCGGGTGTGGAACGCCGCCAGCAGCGCCGGCAGCAGGTAGGTGCCGAGGGTGTTGCTGGCGCCGATGGCGAGGTGGCCGCTCTCCAGGTTGGCCAGCTCGTGCATGGCGCGCTCGGCGGCCTGGTCCAGGGTGAAGATGCGGTCGGCGTAGTCGAGCAGCACCTGGCCCGCCTCGGTCAGGCGCATGCCGCGCGGCAGGCGATCGAACAGCACCACGCCGAGCCTTTCCTCGAGGGTGCGCAGCTCGCGCGACACCGCGGGCTGCGAGGTATGCAGGTGTTCGGCGGCGGCGTTGACGCTGCCGCGCCGGGCGATGGCGTGAAATATGGCAAGATGACGCAGGTTCATATATCACAATAGCATTGATTTTATATAAACAATGTATTGGAGATATAGGCTTGTCAAGCCTAAAGTAGCCCCCAATTAACGGTTTCCGGCGATGGCCGCCGCGCGGCGGCCCGCATCCGCTTTACTCCGGAGAGCAGCAGTGAGTGCATTCATCACCGAGCGCGTCAAGGCAGTCCGCCACTGGAACGACACGCTGTTCAGCTTCCGCACCAGCCGCGACGAGTCCCTGCGCTTCCGCAACGGCCAGTTCGTGATGATCGGCCTGGAGGTCAACGGCAAGCCGCTGGCCCGCGCCTACAGCATCGCCAGCGCCAACTACGAGGACGAGCTGGAGTTCTTCAGCATCAAGGTGCCGAACGGCCCGCTCACCTCGCGCCTGCAGCACATCAACGTCGGCGACCCGATCCTGGTCAGCCGCAAGCCGGTGGGCACCCTGGTGCTGGACGACCTGCGCCCCGGCAGGCACCTCTACCTGCTCAGCACCGGCACCGGCCTCGCGCCGTTCCTGAGCATCGTCAAGGACCCGGAGACCTACGAGCGCTTCGAGCGCGTGGTGCTGGTCCATGGCGTGCGCCACATCAACGACCTGGCCTACGCCGACTACCTGCAGAACCAGCTGCCGCGGGACGAGAACATCGGCGAGGAAGTGCGCGCCAAGCTGAGCTACTACCCCACCGTGACGCGCGAGCCGTTCCGCAACAACGGCCGCCTGACCCACCTGCTGGAGAGCGGCAAGCTCTGCGACGACCTGCGCCTGCCTCATCTCAACCCGGAAACCGACCGCGCCATGGTCTGCGGCAGCCCGGCGATGCTGGACGAGACGCGCCGCGTGCTCGACGCCTGCGGCCTGGCGATCTCGCCGCACCAGGGCGTGCAGGGCGACTACGTCATCGAGCGCGCCTTCGCCGAGAAGTAAGCCCGGCCCGCGCAACTCGGGCGGCGCGGCTCACTGCCCCGGCGGCGGCTGCCACAGCTCGACCTTGTTGCCCTCCGGGTCGATGACCCAGCCGAACTTGCCGTACCCGGAGTCGTCGAACTTGTCGAGCACGTTGCAGCCTTCGGCGCGCAGCGCCGCGAGCAGCCCGGCGAGGTCGTCGACGCGGTAATTGATGGTGAACGACTTGCCCGGCGCGAACTGCCCGCCGTCGGCGGCGCCGATCGACCAGACCGTGGTGCCCTTGAGCGGATTGCCCTCGGCGTCGGTCCAGCTGAACGCGGCGCCGCCCCAGCCCTGCACGTCGACGCCCAGATGGGTCTTGTACCAGGCGCGAAGCGCCGCCGGGTCCTTCGCCTGGAAAAAGATGCCGCCGATTCCGGTGACTCGCTTCACTGAGATGTCGTCGAGGTGCCTGGGCCGGCGCCTAGCGTAGCCGCCCCGGCGCCCCAGGCACAGCGGAGCCGCCGGCTGCGCGCCGCGCGGACTTGAGGCCGCGGGGTGCGGCGCACATCATCAGGGACACCCGCCAGCCCACGGCCGCCTCCATGCAGCGCCATATCACCGGCTTCCATCAGGACGAGGAGAACCACTGGGTGGCCCAGCTCGATTGCGGCCACCACCAGCATGTCCGCCATGATCCGCCGTGGACCAGCCGGCCCTGGGTGGTCAGCGCCGAGGGCCGCGCCAAGATGCTCGGCGCGGTGTTGAACTGCAAGCAGTGCGACACCGGCGCGCCACGGGACAGGCCCTGAGCGGCGGCGGCCGACCGCTGCCGCGCCTCAGCGGCTCCACGGCCGGGAACTTCCCCGCCGCCGCGCACCCTAATCATGCGCGCGCATCCGCGCCGCGAAAAAGGACGTTCGCATGTTGTCGAAGGCCAAGGCCTTGTTTTGTCTGCTGCTGTTGCTCCAAGGCTGCGCCAGCCACGACTATGTCGACGCCAAGTCACAGTCCCAGTTCACCTATGAGATGTGGCTGCCGGCGCACAGCAAGGCCGAACTGTGGAAGGGCGCGCGCGACTACTTCGCCACCGCCTACCGCAGCGACGAGATGGCCTTCGACCCGCTCAATCCCGACAGCGGCAGCATCAACGGCATCGGTGCCGCGCCCTGGCACCTGCCCAGCGGCGAGCAGTGCCGGGTGGCCTACCAGTTGCAGTTCACCGCGATGGACGACCGCGCCAAGCTGCGCTTCATCGCCAACCTGGACCAGATTTCCGGCGGCGAAGGCTGCGACGGCTGGCAGCGCATCAGCCCGGCCGGATACGCCGAAATGACGACCGCGTTCACCGCCACCGCCACCGCCCTGCAGACGCAGATCGGCGGCCCCTCGCGGGCCGCCCCCGAGTACACGCTGCCGGGCAGCGGGCACGGACCGGTGACGATCAACCCCGGCGCGGCGACCGCGACGACCAAACCGTAGCGGCGGCCCCCGTACCCGACTATTGCCCCGCGCTCAACGTGGAGTGACCGCAGCGGAAGGCGGCCGCGAAAGTCGGCAGAAGAAGCGGCGGTCCGGGACGGCTGCCCGCAGCGCCCTCCAGGTCCTTGCCCATCCCGTGAATGGCTCGCTGGATCGTTAGTCCAGCAGCGCCTGGATATCCTCGATCGACACCGGCTTGACCAGGTGGTGGTCGAAGCCGGCGGCATGGGTGGCGCGGCGGTCCTTCTCGGCGCCCCAGCCGGTGACGGCGATCAGCCGCAGGCGCTGGCCGTACTGCTCGCGCAGGTAGCGGGCGACCTGCTCGCCGCTCAGCCGGGGCAGGCCCAGGTCGAGCAGCACCACTTCCGGCTCGAAGCGCTTTGCCGCCTCCAGCGCGGCCAGGCCGTCGCGCGCCACTTCCGTTTCATGCCCGGTCAGGCGCAGCAGGGCGGAGATGGTTTCGGCGGCGTCCTCGTTGTCGTCGACCACCAGCACGCGGCGGTGCCGCGGGCTCGACGCGGCGGCAGCCGCCGGCCCGGCGGCGTGCGCCGGCTCGGTCGAGGTCAGCGGCAGGCGGATGGTGAACTCGCTGCCGAGCCCCGGCCCGGCGCTGGCGGCGGTGAGCGTGCCGCCGTGCAGCTCCACCAGCTTGCGCGCGACGTTGAGGCCGATGCCCAGGCCGGCCTGGGCGCGGGCCCGCGCCTGCTCGCCCTGGGTGAACAGGTCGAAGATGGTGCCGAGCTTGTCCGGCTCGATGCCGATGCCGGTGTCCCGCACCCGCAGGACCAGCCATTCCTGCGCCGCGGCGGCGTGGATCTCGATCGAGCCGCCGGGCTCGGTGAACTTGACGGCGTTGTTGAGCAGGTTGGCCAGCACCTGCACCAGGCGGTCGCGGTCGGCGAAGAGCGTGATGCCGGAGGGCACCGCGAGCTTGAGCGCCAGCCGCTGGCCGTCGATCCGCGCCCGGTTGATCTCCACCGCCACCCCGACCACGGCGTCCAGTTCGACCCGGGTCTTGTGCAGGCGCACCTTGCCGGTGTCGAGCCGCGACGAATCCAGCAGGTCGTCGATCAGCCGCGCCATGTACCGCGCCTGGCGCAGGATGACGCCGCCCAGCTGCCGCGCCGTCTCGCCCAGGCCCGGATCGCGCAGCAGCACCTCGGTCGAATGGAGCACCGGCGCCAGCGGATTGCGCAGCTCGTGCGACAGGATGGCGATGAAGGCGTCCTTGCGGCGGTCCGCCTCGCGCAGCGTCGCCTCGGCCCGCTTGCGCAGGGTGATGTCGCGGGCGATCTTCGAGGCGCCGACGATGCGGCCGCTGCTGTCGCGTATGGGCGACACCGTCAGCGACACCTCGATCAGCCGGCCATCCTTGGCGCGCCGGATGGTTTCGAAGTGCTCGATCCGCTCGCCCGAGCGCAGGCGCTGCAGGATGAGCCTTTCCTCTTCCTGCCGCTCCGGCGGGATGATCATGATGATGGGCTGGCCGACGGCTTCCTCGGCGGTGAAGCCGAACAGCCGCTCGGCGCCCTTGTTCCAGGAGGTGATGATGCCCTGCAGCGTCTTGCTGACGATGGCGTCGTCGGAAGATTCGATGATGGCCGCGAGCCAGGCCTCCGCCGCCGGCAGCGGCAGGCGCTGAGTGCTGCCGGGCCCGGTCGATGCCGGTGGGGGAAAGCTCTCGCTTTCCGGCTGCACTTCTTTCGCCCTGTCCATGAGCAGTGAACACTCCTCGGTACCCGCAGAGTGTACCGGGGCCGTGGAAGGCCGGCAGCGGGTGGTACGTGGAAGGCAAAATACCACATCAACCCCCCCACAGCCATGTCCGCCCTGTTGCCGCAAGGCCGGCGCCGGGGCCATGGCCCGGCTGCGGCGCCCGCCAGCCACGCCCCGCCCGCGGCGCCGGACGAGAATCCGGAAAAACCTACCGCGCCCGGCACCCGTGCCGTGCGCGGATGCACTCCGCCAGGGTGGCGGCCCAGGCGGCATAGACGTCGGCGCCCGGGTGGAAACCGTCGCTCGCCGCGCTGAGCCCGGTCAGCACCGGCCGCGCCACCTCGCACAAGGCGCTGCCGCGGACGTGCCGCTCCAGCTCGTGGTTGAAGTGCAGGGCGCGGCTGCCCAGGTACCAGCGCAGCGGCGGCGGCAGCGCCGGGAACAGGTGCATCGGCGGCAGCCGCGAGAACAGAACGTGCCGCACCTGGAAGCGGGACCCGAGCAGGCCGGACAGCTGGCGCAGCCGGGCGACCCAGCGCCCGGCGCCGACGCCCGCGGTGACGTCGTTGACGCCGAGCGAGATCACCGCCACGTCGAACGGCTGCGCCTCGGCCTGCCGCAGGTGCTCGATGGCCTGCGCCGTGGTGTAGCCGGAGCGCGCCTCCAGCCGCCAGGACAGCCGGAAGCCGTCCTGCAGCCGCCGGCTCAGCTGGCCGGACAAGGCTTCATGCTGGGAGGAAACGCCGACGCCGGCGGCGGCCGAGTCGCCGGCGATCAACAGACGCAGCGGAGGCCCGCTGCCGCCGCTGCCGGCGCGCGCGCCCGCGGGCTCGGGCAGCCGCTCGACCGTGCGGCGGACGTAAGCGCCCTGGGCCAGCAGCAGCGGCGCCAGGCTCGCCAGCAGCCAGGGATGGGGGTGCCGCAGCGCGGTCAAGGGTCTCATGGCCAGGCTCCCTAACCCCGCCGCGCCTTCCGTGGCGGCGCCACCTGCCGCGGCCGCTTCAGCTCGCCGATCGTCGCCAGCGCCTCCTCGCACCAGGCGATGGTGCTGTGCTCGAACAGGATGCCCATGCGCAGGCCGAGGTAGAGGCCGCGCTTGCGCGCGCTCAGCCGCTCCGGATCGGGATAGTGCCCGGCCATCACCGCCTCGTACTCGACCAGGCGCCTGCGATGGAACTCCAGGCGGCGCTCGACCTCGGCCAGCACCGCTTCGGTGCTGACCGAGCCGAGCGCGAACAGCTTCACCAGCAGCTCTTCCTTGACGCTGGGCGGCTCGGTGCGTTCCTCGACCCAGCCGTCCAGCGCCGCGCGGCCGTGCGGCGTGATGGCGTAGACGATACGGTTGGGCCGCGACTCCTGCTCCACCTTCTCGCCGTGCACGCTGCCGGCCTCGGCCAGCTTGTGCAGCTCCAGGTAGATCTGCTGGTGGCTGGCCTTCCAGAAGTAGCCGACGGTCTGGTCGAAGCGCTTGGCCAGGTCGTAGCCCGACTGCGGGCGGTCGAGCAGCGAGACCAGGATCGCGTGCGACAGCGCCACGCCGGCCTCAGGCCGCCCGGGCCAGCATGCGCTCCTGCGCCGCGCGGTACTCGCGCTCCAGGCGCGCCACCAGGTCGGCCACGCTCGGCACTTCCTTCACCGCGCCGATGCCCTGCCCGCAGCCCCAGATGTCCTTCCAGGCCTTGGCGTCGGTGTTGCCGCCGGAGCCGAAGTCCATCTTGCTCGGGTCGGACTGCGGCAGGTTGTCCGGGTCCAGGCCGGCCTGGACGATGGACGGCCGCAGGTAGTTGCCGTGCACGCCGGTGAACAGGTTGGAGTAGATGATGTCGTCGGCGGCGCTGTCGACGATGCACTGCTTGTAGCGCGCGTCGGCATTGGCCTCCTCGGTGGCGATGAAGGCCGAGCCGATGTAGGCCAGGTCCGCGCCCATCGCCTGCGCCGCGAGGACCGCGGCGCCGTTGGCGATGGAGCCGGACAGCAGCAGCGGGCCGTCGAACCACTGGCGGATTTCCTGCACCAGCGCGAACGGCGACAGGGTGCCGGCATGGCCGCCGGCGCCGGCGGCCACCGCGATCAGGCCGTCCGCGCCCTTCTCGATCGCCTTGCGGGCGAAGCGGTTGTTGATGATGTCGTGCAGCACGATGCCGCCGTAGGAGTGCACCGCCGCGTTGAGATCCTCGCGCGCGCCGAGCGAGGTGATGACCACCGGCACCTGGTGCTTCACGCAGACCTCGATGTCGTGCTGCAGGCGGTTGTTGGACTTGTGCACGATCTGGTTCACCGCGTACGGCGCCGCCGGGCGGTCCGGGTTGGCCTGGTTGTGGCGGTCCAGTTCCTCGTTGATGCGGCGCAGCCACACCTCCAGCTGCTCGGCCGGGCGCGCATTGAGCGCCGGGAACGAGCCGATCACGCCGGCCTTGCACTGGGCAATGACCAGGTCCGGGCTGGAGACGATGAACAGGGGCGAACCGACCACCGGCAGGCGCAGGTTCTTACGCAGCACTTCAGGCAAGGCCATCTTCGGACTCCTTTCGGGGAGCCCACTATAAATGCAAGGATGTGCTTATGCAATATATTGCATACCAGCGCACTTGCGCAGGAGGCGGCGCCGGGTGTTCCCGGCAGCGGATCCGCCGGAGAAAACGGGCGTGCCGAAGCGTCCGGCTGTCCGCGGCGCTGAACTGCCTGGCGCCGCGCCGGTCTCCTCTATTCCATGTTCCGGCCCCGCCGGAGTCATCGCAAGGAGCTTCTCCATGTCCAAGGTCCTGGTGCTGTATTACTCCTCCTACGGCCACGTCGAGACGCTGGCCGAAGCGGTCGCGGAGGGCGCCCGCGCCGCCGGCGCCGCCGTCGACATCAAGCGCGTGCCGGAAACGGCCCCGCCGGATGTCGTCAAGGCGGCCCACTTCAAGCTCGACCAGAAGGCGCCGGTGGCGGTCATCGACGACCTCGCCCGCTACGACGCCATCGTCGTCGGCACGCCGACCCGGTTCGGCCGCATCGCCTCGCAGATGGCCGCCTTTCTCGATCAGGCCGGCGGCCTGTGGATGCGCGGCGCCCTCAACGGCAAGGTCGGCGGCGCCTTCACCTCCACCGCCACCCAGCACGGCGGACAGGAAACGACGCTGTTCTCGATCATCGCCAACCTGCTGCACTTCGGCATGACCGTCGTCGGCCTGCCCTACAGCCACCAGGGCCAGATGACGCTCGACGAGATCGTCGGCGGCGCGCCCTACGGGGCGACGACCATCGCCGGCAGCCAGGGCCAGCGCCAGCCGAGCGCCATCGAACTCGCCGGCGCCCGCCACCAGGGCGA
Source organism: Nevskia sp. (assembly GCA_035651715.1). GTDB lineage: Bacteria > Pseudomonadota > Gammaproteobacteria > Nevskiales > Nevskiaceae > Nevskia. Next base: position 51,876 of record DASRFD010000038.1, on the reverse strand, counting down.
GCTGATCGCCAGGACCGCAAACAAGCTGTTCGGCTGAGCGCGCGGCGCGTCGGCGGCCAGCACACCGCCCGCGCGCAAGCCCGGCGGCGTCTTCAGCGGAAGGCGCTCGCCGGCAGGTCCGAATAGGCGTCCCGGACCTTCAGCACCTCCGGCAGGATTTCGATGAAGCGGTCCACCAGCATCGGGTCGAAGCGCCGGCCGGCCTGCTCCAGCAGGTAGGCGCGCGCCTGCTCCACCGGCCACTCCTTCTTGTAGGGCCGCTCCGAGGTCAGGGTGTCGAACACGTCGGCGATGGCGACGATGCGGCCGGCCAGCGGAATCTGTTCGGCCGCCAGCCGGCGCGGATAGCCTTCGCCATCCCAGCGCTCGTGGTGGGTCAGCGCGACGACGCGCGCGGTTTCCAGCAGCGGATGGTCGTGCCGGCCGATGATGGCGGCGCCGATCGCGGTGTGCTCGCGCATGCGCCTGGCCTCCTCCTCCGACAGCGGCTCGGCCTTGCGCAGGATCGCGTCGGCGATGCCGATCTTGCCGATGTCGTGCAGGGGCGCGGCGAGGAACACGGTCTCGGCCTGCTCTTCGCCCATGCCGGCGGCCAGCGCCAGCAGGCGCGCGTAGTGACTCATGCGGATGACATGCAGCCCGGACTCGTCGTCCTTGTATTCGGCGGCGCGGCCGAGGCGGCGGATCAGCTCCAGCCGCGTCTTCTCGACTTCCGCGGTGCGCTCGCGCACCAGCGCGTGCAGGTGCTGCTCCTGGCGGTAGAGTTTCAGATGCGCGTCGATCCGCGCCAGCACCAGCGGCGGGCTCACCGGCTTGATGATGTAGTCGACGCAGCCGCACTCGAAGCCCCGCGCCTCGTCCTCGATCTCCTGCATCGCGGTGACGAAGATCACCGGCACGCGCCGCGTCGCCTCCTGCGCCTTGAGCCGGCGGCACACCGCATAGCCGTCCATGCCGGGCATCATGATGTCGAGCAGCACCAGGTCCGGCGCGGCGGCCTGGGCAAGCTCCAGGGCGCGCCCGCCGCTGGTCGCCAGTTGCAGGACGTAGCGCCCGCCCAGCACCTCGCGCAGCACGTCGAGGTTGGAAGGAACATCGTCGACGATGAGCAGCCGCGGCTTTTCTTCCGGCATGTCGTTTCTCCCTTCAGCCTTGCAGGCCCAGTTCCGCGGCCACCGCGCGCAGCGCCTCGCGGGCGCGGCCGAAATCGTAGTCCGCCATGTGCCGCGCCACCGCGCGCAGGCGCTGGCGGCCGGGCTCATCCAGCGTCGCCAGCAGTTCGTCGTAGGCGGCGAAGGCCGCCTCCTCGCCGCCGGCCAGGCTGCGCTCGAGCCGCCCGGCCAGGGCGGGACGCGCCGCGGCCGCGGCCGGCCCCGGGCCCGGCTGCGGCCCGGACGGCAGCGTGCCGCCCAGGAAGGCGCGCGCCTGCGCATAGCGCGCGGCCACTTCGTCGAGCAGCGCCTCGCCGCGATCCGCGCCAAGGCCGCTGCGCAGCGCCTGCTCCAGCTGCCCGGCGGCGGCCTGCAGTGCGCTGGCGCCCAGCGTCCCCGCCACGCCCTTGAGCGAGTGCGCGATGATCAGCGCCGCGGCGCGGTCCTGCCGCGCCAGCTCCACCCGCAGGCGCACCACCGGATCGGAATCGTCGAGGAAGCGGCGCGTCAGCTTGTGCAGCAGCGCCGCGTTGCCGCCGAGCCGGCGCAGCGCGCCGGCGGAATCGAAGTCGCCGCCCGCCGGCGCGGCCGGCGGGGGCGCGGCCGCCGCCGCGCGCGGCGCCGCGGTCCAGCGCGCCACCGCGGCGAACAGGGCCTGCTGGTCGATCGGCTTGGACAGGTAGTCGTTCATGCCGGCGTCGAGGCAGCGCTGGCGGTCCTCGGACATGGCGTTCGCGGTCATCGCCACGATCGGCACCCGCGCCGGCGCGCCGTGCAGGGCGCGGATCACCCGCGTCGCCTCCAGACCGTCCATATGCGGCATCTGCACGTCCATCAGCACCAGGTCGTAGCCGCCCTGCGCCGCCTGCGCCACCGCCTGGCGGCCGTCGTGGGCGATCACCACCTGCGCACCGGCGGCGCCGAGCAGCTCGCTGGCGACCTGCTGGTTGATCTCGTTGTCCTCGGCCAGCAGCACGCGCACGCCCTGCAGGCTGTGGCCGTCCGCCGCCTCCGGCGCCGGGCCGGACAGCGCGGCGTCGCGGCCGAAGGCGTGCAGGATGGTGTCGAACAGCACGGAGGGATTGACCGGCTTGATCAGGAAGCCATGCAGGCCGGCGGCATCGGCCTGGCGCATGATCTCCTCGCGGCCGTAGGCGGACACCATCACGATCTTCGGCACGCTGCCGCCCAGCTCGAAGATGCGCTGCGCCGCGTCGATGCCGTTCATGCCCGGCATCTGCCAGTCCATCAGCACCAGGCCGTAGGGGTCGGCCGCGGCCTCGCGCCGCACCGCCTCGATCGCCTGCGGCCCGGTGACCGCGGTGTCGACGCGCAGGCCGAACGACTCCAGATAAATGCGCAGGATGTCGAGCGCGGTGAAGTTGTCGTCCACCGCCAGCACGCGCAGCTGCCGCAGCTCGGCCGGCGCCGACAGGCGCGACGACGGCGCCGCGGACAGGCCGAATTCCACCTCGAAGCTGAAGCTGCTGCCCTGCCCCGGCAGCGACTCCACCCGGATCTGCCCGCCCATCAGCTCGACCAGGCGCCGGCTGATCGACAGGCCCAGGCCGGTGCCGCCGTAGCGGCGGGTGGTGGACGAGTCGGCCTGGTTGAAGGACTCGAACAGCCGCTGCACCTGCTCCGGCGTCATGCCGATGCCGGTGTCGGTGACGGCGAAGCGCAGCCGCGCGCCCGTCTCGCCCTGCGCCACCGGCAGCACCCGCACCACCACCTGGCCGCGCTCGGTGAACTTGAGCGCATTGCCCGCCAGGTTGAGCAGCACCTGGCCCAGGCGCAGCGGATCGCCGACCAGCGCGTAGGGCACCTCCGGGTCGACCGCGAACAGCAGCTCCAGCCCCTTCTCCGCGGCGCGCACGTTGAGCAGGCCGGAGAGATTGTCGAGCACGTCGTACAGGTCGAAGTGGATCTGCTCCAGGCTCAGCTTGCCGGCTTCGATCTTGGAGAAGTCCAGGATGTCGTTGATGATCTGCAGCAGCGACTGCGCCGCGCCGTTGATCTTGGCCAGGTAGTCGCGGGCGCGCTCCGGCGAGGCGTTGCGCAGGCCCAGCTGCGACAGGCCGACGATGGCGTTCATCGGCGTGCGGATCTCGTGGCTCATGTTGGCGAGGAACTCGCTCTTGGCGCGGTTGGCCGCGTCCGCCGCCTGCTTGGCCCCGGCCAGCTCCTGCTGCAGCTCCTTCATGTCGGTGATGTCCTGGAAGAAGCCGGCCCAGGTGTAGCCCTCCTTGCCCAGCCGCGGCGCGGTGGCGGCGGCGCGCATCCAGCGCGGCGGGCCGCCGGCGGCGTGGACGTACTGGAAGTCCACGATCGCCGCCGACTGGGTGCGCGCCGAATTCAGGATCGCGGCCATCACGACGTTGCGGTCGTGCGGCACGATCAGGCTGAACATGCCGTCCCAGTCGTTCTCCACCTGCTGGCTGGTCATGCCGATCAGGTTGTAGATGCTGCTGCTGACGAAGGCGATGCTGTTGCGCCCGTCCGGCGCCAGGCGCATCTCGAAGGTGGCGCCGGGCATGTTGTCGGAGGTGGTCTGCAGCAGCCGCTGCGCCGCGGCGAGCTGCTCCGCCGCCTCGTGCTCGGCGGTCACGTCGAGGCTGTAGCCGGTCCAGCTGAAGTGGCCGAACTCGTTGCGCGCCGGGGTGGCGCTGGTGCGGATCCAGTGCAGCTTGCCGTCGGGGTGGCGCACCCGGTAGTCCAGCTTGATCATCCCCATCGCCGCGATCGAATCGCGGAAAGCCGAAGCCATCATCTTCAGGTCTTCGGGCGGCATGCGGCTGGGCAGCGCGAAGGGATCGCCGATGATCTTCTCGCGCGGCAGGCCGAACACCGCGTTGGCGCCGTCGGTGAGGTAGGTGTAGCGCAGCACGTTGCTGCCGTCCATGGCGAGCTGGAACACCGCGCCGGGCAGCGACTCGGTGAGCTGGCGGGTGCGCTGCTCGGCGCGCTGCAGCGCCTCCTCGGCTTCCTTGCGGTCGGTGATGTCGATGGTGAAGCCGTTCCAGACCACCTCGCCGCCGGGGCTGCGCAGCGGGCCGGCCGAGCCGCGCAGCCAGCGCAGCTCGCCGGAACGGGTGCGCACCCGGTACTCGACCCGGTACGGCGCCAGGCTGCGCCGGCTCTCCTCCCAGGCGGCGCGCACCGCCGGCCGGTCCGCGGCCTCGGTGATGTCGAAGATCAGGTTGGGGTTGCGCATCGCCTCGGCCGCCTCGTAGCCGAGGATGTCGACGATGCCGCGGCTGATGAAGTGGTAGCGGCGGTTGCCGTCGGCGTCGAAGGCGAGCTGGAAGAAGAAGCCCGGCGCGTTGTCGGTGACGTCGCGCAGCTGGCGCTGCGCGGCCGCCAGGTGCCCCTCGGCGCGCATGCGGTCGGCGATCTCGCGCCGCAGCCGGCGCACCCACAGCGCCACCAGCGCCGCGGCGATCAGCGCCGCCAGCAGCAGGCCGCCGCCGAGCCGCATCACCCGCGCCGGGTCCACGCCCTGCTGCGCTTCCACCTCGTACCAGCGGTTGCGGATGCGCGCGTGCTCGTCGGGCGTGATCGCGGCCAGGCCCTTGTCGAGGATCGCCGCCAGCTCCGGCCAGTCCTTGCGCACCGCCAGGTGCACCGAGCGCTCGGCGTCGGTGTAGAGCGAGGCGACCCGCAGGTTGGTGAGGGCCTTGGTGCGGATGGTCCAGTTCACCACCGCCAGGTTGCTCACCGCGGCGTCGGCCTTGCCGGCGGCGACATCGACCATCGCCTCCTCGACCGACCCGGCGGCGACCTTGTCATAGCCGGGAAAGCGGCGGTCGAAGTCGGCCGTCTCGGCGTAACCCGGCACCAGAGCGATGCGCTTGCCGCGCAGGTCCTCCATGCCGGAAATGAACGGCTCGTCGGCGCGCACCACGATGACCGAGCGGAACGAGACGTACGGCGGCTCGGTGAACAGCAGGAATTCCTCGCGCTCCGGCGTCTTGCCCGCGGTGGGGATCACGTCGATGCGCCGCTCGCGTGCCGCCTGCAGCACCTCCAGCCAGGGCATGCGCGCCTGCGACCAGGTCATGTTCAGCCCGAGCTTGGCGTTGAGCAGGGCGACATAGTCGGCGGTCATGCCGATGTGCCGGTTCCCGGCGTCGAGGAAGTCGATCGGCGCCCATACCGGGTCGCTGGCCAGGCGGATCACCGGGTGCGCCGCGATCCAGGCCCGCTCGGCCGCGGTCAAAGCCACCGGCTGCGTCGGCGCCGCCGCGGGCTCCTGCGCCGCGGCCGCGCCGCAGCCCAGCAACAGGCCCGCCAGCCAGGTCCTGGTCAGCGCCATCCCCCTGCCCCCTTGCCCGGTGCCATTCGCCACGTCACCCCCGCCAGCCAGCGCCAGCCCATGCCGCAGGCTAGCCCGGACCGCCTGGCGGGTGATGTCAGCCGGCTGAAATATGATGTCAGGGCCGCGCCGGAGCCGGCCCGGCGGCGATTTTTTTGAATCGGCGGGGCCCCGCCGCCGGCCAGCCGGCTCCTGCGGGGCGGCCGCTTCAGCGCCCGTAGTTCGGCCCGTCGCTCGGCAGGTATTCGTAGCCGCCGCCGTAGCCGCGCACGGTGCGGATCACCGTCGGATCACCCGGCACCGGCTCGATCTTGCGGCGCAGGCGGGTGATGCGCAGGTCGATGGCGCGGTCGAACACCTCGCCCGGATCGGTGCCGGACAGCTCGAGCAGCTTGTCGCGCGACAGCACCACGCGCGGATGGTCGGCGAACACCGACAGCAGCGCGAAATCCGCTCCGGTGATGTCGAGCACCTCGCCGGCGCTGTCCACCAGCCGCCGCCGCACGCGGTCGAGCCGCCAGCGGCCGAACCAGGCGTTGGCCGGGTCGTGCGGCCGCGGCCCGGCCGCGCCGGCCGGCTCCGCCGCCCCCGGCTTGCGCCGGCGCAGCACGGTCCGGATGCGCGCCAGCAGCTCGCGCAGGTCGCAGGGCTTGGCGATGTAATCGTCGGCGCCGAGCTCCAGCCCGGTGACGCGGTCGGCGGTATGGCTCTCGCCGGTGAGCATGATCACCGGCACGTCGCTGATGCCGCGCAGCCAGCGCAGCACCGCCAGCCCGTCCTCGCCCGGCATCACCACGTCGAGCAGCACCAGGTCCGGCGGCTGCCGGCCGAACAGGCCGCGCAGCGCCTTGCCGCCGTCCAGTGGCAGCGGCTCGAAGCCGCGCTCGCGCAGATATTCCGTCACCGCTTCGCGCAGCAGCGGTTCGTCGTCGACCACAGCTATCCGTGCCGTCATGGCCCCCCCCTGTTCCCCGAGGCTCCGGCCCGTCGAATGCGGCGGAGCGGGGCCAGTACACTGGAGCCCCGATCCTGCGTCAAGCCCTCCATGCAGGGCCCGGGGCGCAAGGCGTACCGGTACGAATCGGGACTGACATCATGTTTCAGCCGGCGGAATCACGCTTGATACAGGCGGCGCGTAACTTGGCGGCCATCGAAGGGACGCACTCTTCGCCCAACCCGCCAACCCAAGCTACAGGAGATTCGCCATGAAGACCTTCAAGACCCTCGCCGCCCTGGCCCTCGCCGCCGCCTCCGCTCCCACCTTCGCCGGCCTCAACAGCAATGGCTACAGCACCAACGGCTACAGCACCAATGGCTACAGCACCAATGGCTACAGCACCAACGGCTACAGCAGCAACGGTTACAGCAGCAACGGGCAGACCCTCAACAGCGCCCTCCTCAACAGTGCGCTGGTCAACGGCCGCTCCTGGCAGGGCAGCAACCTGCATGGCGCCGCCGAGATGACCGAGTCGCTGAAGATCATCGCCGTGACGCTGCCGGGCGAAGAGCGCACCGACGTCAAGTAAAGGGACTGCACTTTCCGCGGCGCCGCCCGGCCGGGCGGCGCCGCCGCACGTCGAGGAAGCCCGCCATGTCAGCGAACCCGGCCCGTCTGCTGAAACACCTGCTGCTCGCCACCGCCCTGCTCGGCCTGGGCGCCTGCGCCAGCACCGGCCCGCAACCCGCCCCGCCGCCGGCCGGCGCCATGCCGCCCGCTGCAGGCGGGGGCCGGACCATCCTGGCGCCGGACCTGGTCGCCGAGCGCACCGCCTTCGTGCTGCGCCTGCCGGACGGCCGGGTGCTGAGCGGGCAGCAATTGCAGGGCGCCATCGTCCACGTCGCGCTCGAGGGCGGCCGGGTCACGGCGGTCAAGCTGGCCTCGATCACGCCCGACCCGCAGGATCCCGACATCCTGCGGCACGAGTACCAGGCGCAGGACGACAGCGGTCGTTGGGCGCCGGTGTGCCAGCCGAACTTCTACGGCGAGACCTGGGGTTTTCCCCTCGCCCTGCCCGAAGGCCATCCGGGCCGCGAAGGCGCGATCACCCTGACCTGCGCCTCCGGCGCCGTCGGCAAGTGCGTGCGCTTCGGCTACAAGCCGTGGGCGCGCGGCCCGCACGGCGAAGACCTCGCCCCCTACCATGCCGCCTGCGTGCGCATGGTGCGCGCAGACTACTGCGGCGACGGCGTCGCCCACACCAAGAACGGCACCTCCATCGACCTCTACGACCACATCGGCGTGCAGAAGGACGAGGACCGCGACAACGACCAGGAATTCCCGCTCGAAGCCGGGTGGTCGCCCCAGGGGGCCGTCTGCCTGGCCCGCACCCGCTGGAGCGACATCGCCACGCGCGAGGAGGTGCTGAAGGAGTGTCCGCGGCTGGCGCAGGAACAGAGCTGCACCGAAGACCGCGCCGCCGCGCTGGGCGCCCTCACCTTCAACCGCTCGCGCCTGAAGCCGCGCATCGGGCTGTAGGCATTCCCCGCCGGGATTGAAAACGCCGCGGCCCGTCTGCTTCGAACGGGCCGCGGCGTTTGATTCCCGCCCGGATCGCTAGCGCGTGATGCTGATCTGGCCGAGCTCCGCCTTCGGCGAGCTCGTCAGGTACGGCGGCGGCGGGTCCAGCGTCACCATCAGGAAGGCGGTGCCCGCCGGCAGTGACGCGGCCGGCGTGAAGGTGGTGGCGCTCCAGCTGCCCGCGGTGGCCTGCGGCGCGGTGTTGCTGGTGGCGACCTGGGTGAAGCTGCGGCCATCCGGCGAGGCCCAGAAGGTCACCACCGAAGGATCGCACTGGCGCAGGTAGACCGCCGCGCTGAAGTTCGTCATGCCCTCGAACAGCCAGGTGATGTTGCCCGGCGAGGAGCCGCTCTTGGTCAGGCGGGACGCGTCGCCGTTGAAGTAGGACGGCGTGGCGGTGTCCAGCGCGACGTTGCTGCTGGCGCGCGCCAGGGCCAGGAAGTCGTTGGCGCCGTCCAGCAGGGCCGGCGGCCCGGCGAAAGCCCCGCCCTCGTGGAAGCCGACGCTCGGCGCCGCCGTGGCCGACAGCACGTTGCCGAAATAGTCGACGCCGCCGTTCTGCGGCTGCGCCGTGCCGACGCCGATGGCCGGCGAGCCGGCCTGCAGCTGGTAGCCGGCCGGGGCGCTGCCGCCGGGCGCGGCCAGCATCGGATCGAACGTCAGCTTGTCCGCTTCCGCCGGCTCGCTGGCGGGGTGGGTGCCGTAGAAGAGGTTGGTCTGGTACGTCCCTCCGAGCACGGGCTGATAGTCACCGGTGGTGCCGAGGTCGTAGACGATGTTGTTGCGGAAGGCCCAATTCCCCGTGTGGTACGCATCGCACTTGTTTTTGCCGTCGGAGGTGGAGCAGGCCATGATCCGCGCGGGCGAGCCGGTGGGCACGAAGAGCGTGTTGTTCTGGATTTCTATGCCGTCGGTAATGCCGTAGGAGGTGGTGATGATGGCCTCGCCCGGCGTGCCCGGGAACGCGTCGTTGACGCTGAGGTTGTAGCGAACGATGGCGTTCTTGGAAGGAGACGGGGTGCCGAGGCCCATCAGCAGCAGGAAGCCGCCTTCGTTGTCGTGGCTGTAGTTGTACTGGATCTTGCTGTTGGAGGCGTGGGCGTCGATGTCGTAGCCTTGCCCGCCGAAGTTATGCGTCCTGACGCCGGAAACCTCGTTGAACTGCACGGTGGTGTGATCCGTATAAGACCACCAGATGCCTTCGCTCTCCGGGTTGCCCGCAGTGGGGACGCTCTGCAGGCCGGCTCCGGCGATGACGTTCTGCTCGATCACCGCGCCCTCGGTGCCGGAGACAATGATGCCGTCGCCGTCGACGTTGCCGAGAGTGTTGTTGCGGACGGTCACCCGCGTGCTCCGGCTGGTGTTCGAGCCGTCGCCGAACACGATGCCGATGCGCCCGATGTTCTGCACTGTGTTGTTGGCGATGTAAACGTCGTCGTAGTTGCCGGACGCGGCGGAGAACACGATGCCGCCGGTGTAGTGTCCGTCGTAGTAGCCGCTGCAGGTAAAGCAACTGTTCACATCGTGGATGTAGTTATTCGTAATGGCGATGCTGGACTTCAGAGCGGTGGTGTTGCTGACCACGCAGATGCCGGCACGCACGCTGCCCTTGTTGATGTTGTTGCCGGAGGCGTAATTGGTGATTTCCAGGCCGTCGATGGTCCAATACTGTTGGTTCACCAGCAGCACCGCAACTGCTCCGGAAGTGCTGCCGCTGACGCAGAAATTGGCGCCGGGGATGCCGCTGGCATCGATGATGGGACGCGCCCCGCCGCCGTAGGAGGACAGGGTGATCGGCGCGCCGGCGGCGCCCGACCCGCCGGGCGCGAGCGCGACCGTCTCGGTCCATTTCTGGCCGGTGCGGAGCAGGATGCTGTCGCCGGGCTGGAAGGTGGTGGCGTTGATGTTCGCCAGCGAGTTCCACGCCGCTGCGGGGCTGGTCCCGGCGTTGGCGTCCGAGCCGCTGACCGCGTCGACGTAGTAGGTGGTTCCGGCGGCGTGGGCCGCGGGCATGCCGGTGACGATGGCGAGAATGGCGACGACACCCGCGGCGAGCTTGCGCGCGTTCCAGCGCTTCGAAACGGAATCCATCTTCTTTACCCCCTTTTGTCCCTGAATTTTCACCATCCACAATTTGCCAGGCGCGTGTCAACGCTCCGCGTACCAACCGGTCCGGAACTCCGCTATTCCGTTGGAGATTTCATGAACACGACCCGCCCGGCTGCGGCAAACGGCCGGTTAATTGATCATCGGTCGCGCATCAATTCTTCATTGCAGCCAGCCGCCGCTGCGCAGGACGGCCGCTCGTCACTGCCGTTGCAGCCGACGCCTGGCGGAGACCGGGCCGGGACACGAGGCAGGTGGGTTTTTAATGCATTACTGCACGGTAATCGAATAACAGCTCTTAGATTCTTTACTTTGCATACAGACGTTGACTTTCATAACTGCAGAGTGATACGTTTCCATCACCACGGAGTTATGCCTTGTGACTTCCCAGCCCCACGACATCCTGTTCCGCACCCTCGCCGATCCGACGCGCCGCGCGCTGTTCGAGCGCCTGTGCCGCGAGGGCGAGCAGACCGTCGGCGCGCTCACCGCCGGAGCCGGGGTTTCGCAGCCGGCGGTCTCCAAGCACCTGGCCCTGCTCAAGCAGGCCGGCCTGGTGCGCGACCGCCCCGACGGGCGCCAGATCCACTACAGCGCCCAGCTCGGCGCGCTCGCGCCGCTGGTCGACTGGACCAGCCGCATGGCGGGCTTCTGGCAACACCGGTTCGACCGACTCGAAGACCTGCTGAAAAGGATGGACCAATGAATCAAGCCGTCACCGAAACCCGCACCGTCGTGGTCGAGCGCGACATGCCCCACCCGCCGGAGAAGATCTGGCGCGCCCTGACGCAGCAGCACCTGCTCGAAGACTGGCTGATGCAGAACGACTTCCGGCCCGTCGTCGGCCACCGCTTCCAGCTGCGCGGCGAATGGGGCGGCGTGCTCGACTGCGAAGTGCTCGCGGTGGAGCCGCAGCGCAGGCTGTCCTACACCTGGAACTTCGACGATCCCGCCAACGGCCTGCACACCGTGGTGACCTGGACCCTCACGCCCACCGCCGGCGGCACCCGCCTGCGCATGGAGCAGTCCGGCTTCCGGCCCGACCGCCCGCAGAACTACCAGGGCGCCCGCTACGGCTGGCAGAAGTACCTGGCCAGGCTGGAACAGGTGCTGGCGCGGCCCGGTTGAAACCCATCCCTCACTCCGACGAGATCAAGACATGAACATCCTGTTGTGGACCCTGCAGGCGGTGCTCGCGGCGCACACCGTGATGGGCGCGGTGTGGAAGTTCTCCAACTCCGAGCAGGCCGTGCCCTCCCTGAGCGCGATCCCGCATGGCGCCTGGCTCGCGCTGAGCGTGGCGGAGCTGCTGTGCAGCGTCGCCCTGCTGCTGCCCGCACTCAACAAGTCGCTGGCCATCCTCGCCCCCATCGCCGCCAGCTTCATCGCCGCGACCATGCTGCTGTATTGCGGCCTGCACCTGGCCTCCGGCGATCCGCAGCATGGGCAGCTGGTTTACTGGCTGGTGGTGGCGGCGGTGTGCGGATTCATTGCGTATGGGCGCCTGGTGTTGAAGCCGCTGGCCTAGGACCGCGGCGCCCCGGCCGCCCGGATCGCACGGCGGGCAGCCGCGGAGAATCCCTCGTCAATCCCGCCAGGCGCGGCCTCCGTTCGCCGCTCGTCCCGGCTCGCCGCGGAACGCCTCGCGGTCGCGGCGGACCGCGGCCGGGGTACGGCCGAGGACGCTGCGGAAGCCGCGGTTCATGTGGCTCTGGTCGCAGAACCCGGCCTCCGCCGCGATCTCGGCCAGGCTCGCCTCGGACTCGCGCAGCAGCTGCGCCGCGCGCTCGATCCGGAACCGCGCCGCCGCCTGCTGCAGGCCCTCGCCCAGCGCGCGCCGGTAAGCCGGGCCGATCCAGGCCGGGCTGCGGCCCAGTTCGCGCGCCATGGCGCCGATCGGCCGCGACGGATCGGCGCGCAGGAGGGTCGTGGCCGCACCGGCCCAGGCGGCCGGCGGCCGCGGCGGTTCGCTTCGCGCGGTGAACAGCAGCCGCTGCAGCGCCCCGCGCAGCCGCGCCTCCGCCAGCGGCGCCTCGCAGGCGCAGGCGAGCGCACGGGCCAGCGCGCCGCTGGCGCCGCCGACGCGCAGCAACAAGCCCTCCGGCGGCAGCGCGGCGCGCCCCAGCCAGGCCGGGTCGAACTCGATCTCGATCTGCTCGAAGCCGCGCTCGCCGACGGCGTTGCGGTGCGCCAGGCCCGGCCGGTAGTACACCAGCGAGGGACCAGCGATGTCGCATGCGCCGTACTCCGTGACATTGCGATAGCCGCCGAGCACGTAGAGCGAGATCACCGGCCAGTCATGGGCATGCTCGCGCACCACGGCGCGGCCCGGGTCCACCACCCGCCGCACCAGCGCGCCCGCGTATTCATGCAGCATGGTCGGTCCGCCCGCCTGTAGCCCGCAGCCATGTTGCGCCAACGCGGCGCGCAGTCAAGGGGCCTTGAATCCGTCCAAGACGCGGCACGGCGGCGGCGCTACGGTGCCACTCCATGAGCACCCGCGTCGATGCCCTGCAGGCCAGCGTCATGATCGGCGCCGCGCGCTTCCGCGCCCGGCTCGAAACCCGCGCGGCGCCGGAGAGCTGCCGCGCCCTGCTGGCGCTGCTGCCCTACGAGGGCACCGTGCTGCACGCGCGCTGGAGCGGCGAGGCGGCGTGGTCGCCGCTCGGCGCCCGCTGGCCGGCGCGGGCCACACTGCCCGAGGAGCAGGCCACCGCCGAGCCGCAGCCGGGCCAGCTGCTGCTGTATGCCGGGCCGCGCAGCGAGCCGGAGCTGCTGATCCCCTACGGCGTCACGCGCTTCGCCTGCCGTGCCGGCGCGCTGCGCGGCAATCCGGTACTGACCGTCCTCGAGCGGCTCGACGAGCTGGCGCACGCCGGCCGCAGCCTGCTCGAATCCGGCGCCGCCGGCTTGCGCATCGAACTCCACACCACCGGACCCTGAGCCCGCCCGTCATGAGATCCCTTGTCCGCCTGCTGCTGCTGTGCGCACCCTTCCTGCTGGCGCCGCTGCCCGCCCTCAGCGCGCCGGATTGCCACGTCGGCAGCTACCGGCTCGAGGACGGCAGCGGCCTCGACGTCGCGCTTTCCGAAGGCGACACCCTGCGCTGGCGCAAACCCGACGGCACCACCGGCGCCCTGCATCCCCAGGCGGACGGCAGCTGGAGCGGCACCGGCGGCTGGACCGGCAAGCCGGACGGCATCGTCGCCAGCTTCGCCGGCTGCGACGGCATCCGCTTCGCCGGGGTGTCCGGCACGCGCATCGCCTTCGACCTGCAGGACACCACTTTCGAGAGTCACGGCGTCCGGCTCGCCGGCCGGCTGGTGATGCCGCGCGGCGACGCGCCGGTGCCGGTGGTGGTGCTGATGCACGGCTCCGAGCCGGACTCGGCGATCCAGTCCTACTCCCTGCAGCGCATGCTGCCGGCCATGGGCATCGGCGCCTTCGTCTACGACAAGCGCGGCACCGGCCAGTCCGGCGGCAAGTACACGCAGGACTACTCGCTGCTGGCCGACGACGCGGTCGCCGCCGTCGCCACGGCGCGCCGCCTCGCCGGCGCGCGTCTCGGCCGCATCGGCCTCCAGGGCGGCAGCCAGGCCGGCTGGGTGGAGCCGCTGGCGGCCTCGCGCACGCCTGTCGACTTCGCCATCGTCTGCTTCGGCCTGGCGGTGAACGCCATCGACGAGGACCAGCAGGCGGTGGAAATCCAGCTGCGGGAGAAGGGCTACTCGCCGCGGGAGATCCGCGACGCCCGCACGCTCGCCGCCGCGGCGGAGGACGTCATCGCCAGCGGCTTCACCACCGGCTTCGACCGGCTCGACCGCCTGCGCGCGCGCTATTCCAACGCGCGCTGGTACAAGGACCTGCGCGGCGACTACACCTGGCTGATCCTGCCGCATTCCGCCGCCGAACTGCGCGCCATGGCGCCGGACTACGACTGGCATACGCCCTGGCACTACGACCCGATGCCGGTGCTGCGCGCCTCGTGCACGCCGCAGCTGTGGATCCTCGGCGGCGAGGACTACGAGGCGCCCAGCGCCGAGACGCGCCGGCGGCTGCAGTCCCTCATCGCCGGCGGCCGCGACTACACCGTGGCCTACTACAAGGACGCCGAGCACGGCATGACCCTGTTCGAAACCGACGCCAAAGGCGAACGCCTCTCGACCCGGTACGCCCCCGGCTACTTCGAACTGATCCGCAATTTCGCCCTGCACGGCGCCCTTCCCGGCCGGTACGGCGACGCGCAGATCACGCGGCCCGCCCGCCGGCCCTAGCCTTTCGCCGCGGCGGCCTGGGCGCGGGAGCCAATGCCGCCGGGGCCGCTGCATCCAGATCGCCCCGGCGTATCATGAACAACTATTGTTGTTGACAGTTGTTACAACAAATGTTGTAATACTCCCATCGAGAAGGGGAGAGCGCCATGACCGCCACGGCCCACACCGCCGACCACAGCCACAGCCTGCTGAGCGCCGCCGCCCGGCAACAGGCCGCCAACGACGCCGTGTCCAGGCTGCACGACGAAGTGGTGGACGGTCTCGCCCGGTTCACCGACAGCTTCCTCGAAGCGCTCGACGCCGACTTCCTGGCCGACACCGACGAGCGCCACCTGCGCGACCGCTACCGCAACGAACCCGCCACCCTGCGCATCCTGCTGCAGCGGAACCAGCGCTGCCTGCGCGCCCAGCGCGCGCTGCACAGCCTCTATGCCAAGCTCTGCGCCAGCGTCCCGCTGACCCAGGAAGAGCTCGCCCTGGCCGAGCACGCCAGCGACCTCTGCCAAGCCTACGCCCAGCGCGAAACCGACCGCCGCGCCCACGCCGCCGGCCTCTAAGCCCGCGCATGAAGCCCTGCCCCATCCCCGGTTGCGCCGGCCACACCCGCCGCCTGCTCTGCCCCGAGCATTGGCAACTGGTGCCGGCGGAGTTGCAGCAGCAGGTGCGCCGCAGCCGGCGCCTGCTCAACGACCGGCAGCGGCGGGATCGCGAAGAATCGGCGCGGCAGTACGCCAGCGCGTGCGCGCGGGCCCTGGAGCATGTGTGCGCCGTAATCGCGCCGCTGTTGAAAGAGGCGGCGTGAAAATTTCACCACAGAAGTAGGTGGTGTATTTGAGGAATTCCAAGGCCGCTCTCACGCTCCGGGGATTGGACGGGAATGAGCGAAGGCCGTTGCCTTTCGCTTATTGATTGAGCCACTCGCCGATTTGGCAGGCGGTCATGCACGTGGTCGAAAAAGAGCTTTTTGCACCTCAGGCCGCCAAGCTCAACCTGGGCTGCAGCCCGGCCCGCTCTGCCAGACGCACCAGGGTGTCCAGGCTGAATAGCTCGAACTTGCCGCGCTCGATCTCGGAAATGCGGGACTGCGGCACTTCCAGAATCTTTGCGGCCTGGACCTGGGTCAGCTTGCGGCCGACGCGCCAATCCTTCAGGGCGACCATCAGCTGCGCGCGCATCTGCAACTCGGCCGCTTCGCCGCCGCTGAAGCCGATCGCTTCGAAGATATTCCCGCCCGCCTCTACAACCTGGTGCGGGCCGGTGACCCGCGGATCCTTGCGCTTGCTCATTGCCTCGTACTCCGTTGCTTGTGCCGGGGCTTGTCTCCCCGGCGGTACCACTCAAGCTATTTGCCTGAATCGCTGCAGCGCCAATTCCAGATCGCGCCTTGAAGTCTGCTGCGTCTTCTGGAAGGCGTGCAGCACGTACACCCTTTCGCCAATGCTGGCGACATAGATCACGCGGTAGGCGCCAGAAGCATCCCGGATGCGGATTTCCCGGACGCCGGCGCCGACCGTCTTCATCGGCTTCGCGCGGCTCGCGGCCCATTTGCACCAGGAACAGATCGTAGCCAGCGGCCTGACGCGCCGCGGCCGGGAAGCCGGCGATGTCATCTTTGCTGGTGCCGAGGAAGATGACCGCCCTTCATGGAAAGGATTATACAGATACACGGATAATATCCAAGTGTTTGGATAAACCTCGCCGGCCCGGGGCAGCCGGGCTGGTGCCGGTTGAGGGATTTGAACCCCCGACCCCCTGATTACAAATCAGGTGCTCTGCCAACTGAGCTAAACCGGCATTTCGGAAGCACCGCGAACACGGGGCGCCGTTGCGGCGCCCCCTTATTTTACAGTTTGCTCAGGCCGGACGTAGGGCTCGCCCTTCGATATTCGCTCGCCCCACGCCTTGCGCACCTCGGTACGCCGCTGCGCGGCTAATTGTTGCGGACGCCTGCTCTGGCGAGCACGCCCTCAGCAGCAGCCATGATCGCCATGCTGCCCATGCCCGGCCGCCGCGGCCACGCCGCTGGTCAACCCCTGGCGGCTGGCCTGGTAGTGGTCCGCCACCACGCGCGCCACGCAGGCGGAGACGCGCTTGCCCATGGGGATGTGCAGGAACTCGTTGGGGCCGTGGGCGTTGGAGCCGGGGCCGAGAACGCCGGTGATGAGGAACTGTGCGCCGGGGAATTTCTCGCCGAGCATGCCCATGAAGGGAATGGTGCCGCCCTCGCCCATGTAGGCCGGCGGCCGCCCGAAGAACTCGACCGAGGCGGCGGCGACGGAGGCTTCCAGCCAGGGCGAGAGCTGCGGCGCGTTCCAGCCGGCGGAGGCCTTCTCCACCTCGAAGCTGACGTGGGCGCCGTAGGGCGGGTCCTTCTCCAGCAGCTGCTTCAGCACCTTGCCGGCGATGGCCGCGTCCAGGGTCGGCGGCAGGCGCAGCGACAGCTTCACCGCGGTGTACGGCCGCAGCACGTTGCCGGCGCTGGTCAGCGGCGGCATGCCGTCGACGCCGGTCACCGACAGCGCCGGGCGCCAGGTGCGGTTCAGCACCAGCTCGGCCGGGTCTTCGTTCATCGGCCGCATGCCCTTGACGAAGGGAAACTTGTCGTACACCGCCGAGCCCAGCGTCTGCACCGCCTGGCGCGCCTGCTCGATGCGCTGCGGCGGGATCTCGACGTACAGGTCCTGCGGCTTGATGCGGCCGCTGGTCTCGTCCTCCAGCCGCGACAAAAGACTGCGCAGGATGCGGAAGCTGGAGGCGACCACGCCGGAGGCGTCGCCGGAGTGCACGCCCTCCTCCAGCACCTTCACCGTGAGATTGCCGCCGGCCAGGCCGCGCAGGCTGGTGGTGAGCCAGAGCTGCTCGTAGTTGGCGCAGCCCGAGTCCAGGCACACCACCAGCGAAGGCTTGCCGATGCGCGCGGCGAGGTGATCGACGTAATACGGCAGGTCATAGCTGCCGGACTCCTCGCAGGCCTCGATCAGCACCACGCAGCGCGCGTGCGGCAGCTTTTGCGCCTGCAGCGCCAGGATCGCGGCGAGCGAGCCGAAGATGGCGTAGCCGTCGTCGGCGCCGCCGCGGCCGTAGAGCTTGTCGCCCTCCAGCACCGGCTTCCACGGGCCGAGGTGCCCGGCCCAGCCGGTCATTTCCGGCTGCTTGTCGAGATGGCCGTAGAGCAGGACGCAGTCCTCGCCCGCCCCCTCGCCCACGCCGGGGATGTCGATGAAGATCAGCGGGGTGCGCCCGGGCAGGCGCACCACCTCCAGCTGCATGCCGGGGATGGGCTGGGCACGCGCCCATTGCTCCATCAGCGCCACCGCCTGGTCCATGTAGCCGTGCTCGGCCCACTGCGCGTCGAACATCGGCGACTTGTTGGGGATCTTGATGTACTCGACCAGCTGCGGAACGATCTGGCTGTCCCAGAGATGGTCGACGGCTTTGCGGATTTCGGCGGAGTTCATGGGGATCGGCGAAGGCAGGAATGCCGGAATTTTACTCCGCCGGCGCGGGTGGCGGCCGGTACAGTTGGCGGGCTTTGCTCTCCCTCCGGCAACGGAAGGGGAACTCTGAACCCGCGGCGCTAATGACCGCCGGCCTGCTCGCCGTACAACTCCTTCAACCTCCGGTCCCGCCCGCAGCCATGCCGGTAGATCTGGTAGCGCAGCTCGTTCTTGAGGTAATAGTCCTGGTGATACTGCTCTGCCGGGTAGAACGGCCCGGCGGCGACGATCTGCGTCACGATCGGCCCCTTCAGCACGCCGGACTTGGCCAGCGCATCGCGCGAGGCCAGCGCCTGCTGCTTCTGCGCCTCGCCGTGGTAGAAGATCGCGGTGCGGTACTGGTCGCCGCTGTCGCAGAACTGCCGCGCCGGCGTGGTCGGGTCGATGTTGTGCCAGAACACGTCGAGCAGCCGGGGATAGTCGATCCGGGCGGGGTCGTACACCACCTCCACCGACTCGGCATGGCCGGTGTCGCCGCTGGAGACCTGCTCATAGGTCGGGTTCGGCAGGTGGCCGCCGGTATAGCCGGAGGTCACTGAGATCACGCCCGGCAGGTTCTTGAACGGCGGCACCATGCACCAGAAGCAGCCGCCGGCGAAGGTGGCGGTCTCGTTCCTGGCGGGCGCGTCGGCGCCGGCACAGAGCGGAAGCAGCAGGGAAATGGCGGCGACGAGGATGCGCATCGGGTTCATAGTGCCGCTCTCCGTTGAAAACCTCATGCCTGCGCAGCGCTGCGCGCGTAGGCCAGCAGGCCTTCCATCACCAGGTTCGGCCGCAGCTTCCAGTCTCCGCCCAGGTGCGGCAACAGCCGCCCGGCGTCGCCGCCGGTGAGCAGGCAGCGCGCGTCCTTGCCATAGCGCGCCGCCAGCCGCTCCACCAGTCCGGCGCCGGCGTGGAGCGCGCCCTGGCGCACGCAGCTGTCGGTGTCGCGGCCCAGCCCGGCGCTGTAATCCTGCGCCGGCCCGCTGGCGGCGAAGCGCGTGGCGCCGAGCACCGCCTGCTGCATCGTCACCAGCCCCGGCGCGATCACGCCGCCGAGATGCTGGCCCTGCGCGTCCACCGCGTCGAAGGTCAGCGCGGTGCCGGCGCTGGCCACGCAGGCGGAGCCGCGCGTTTCGCTCCAGGCGGCGAGCAGGCACAGCCAGCGGTCGATGCCCAGGCGCTGCGGCTCGGCGTAGGCGGCGCGCAGGCCGGCGCATTGCCCCTGCACCGCGGCGAAGCGCGGCGTGGCGCCGTAGCGCAGCTTGAGCACGGCGGCGAGCTTGTCGCCGAGCGCGGCGCCGGTGACGTTGGCGATCCAGATCGCGTCGACGCTCTCCTCGCCGATGCCGGACACCGCCGCGGCGGGATTGCCGCCGTGCTCCACCGCGCCGCCAGGCCGCAGGCCGGAGGCGTCGGCGCCGGCCCACTTGAGCCGGCTGTTGCCCACGTCGAGCAGGAGCAGCTTCATGCGAGCCGCAGGCTGACTTCGCCCGAATGCACGTGGTGACGCTTTCCCTGCGCCTCCACGACCAGCGCGCCCTGCTCGTCGACGCCGCGCGCGATGCCCAGCAGCGGCTCGCCCGCGCCCTCAATGCGCACCGGCTGATTGGCGGTGAGGTCGAGCCCGGCCCAGTCCGTCAGGAAGGGGGCGAAGCCGCCGGCCTGGAACTGCTCCAGCGCGGCGAGCAGCTCGCCGAGCAGGCCGGCGGCAAGCGCATTGCGGTCGAATGCCGTGCCGCGGCCGTCTTCGCTGCCCGTTCGTCCCGGGTCGGTGCGCGGCGCCGCATCGGGGGATTGCGCCGCCGCGGATCTGGCCAGAGCCGCCTGCAGGGAAATCCACGGCTGCCCCAGCTCGCCGGCCTGGGCCTGGCTCATCGCCACGTTGATGCCGATGCCGATCACCACGCGGCAGGCGCCGCCCGCTTCGCCGCGCTGCTCGATCAGGATGCCGCCGAGCTTGTCCGCGCCCACGCGCAGGTCGTTCGGCCACTTCAGCATCACCTCGCGCAGGCCGGCCTGGCGCAGCGCGCGGGCGCAGGCCACGCCCACCGCCAGCGACAGCGCGCTCAGTTGCGGCGGCCAGGCCGGGAAGCTCCAGGCCAGCGACAGGTAGAGGTTGGCGCCGAACGGCGAGCGCCACTGCCGGCCGCGCCGGCCGCGCCCGGCGGTCTGCAGCTCGGCAAACAGCGCCTGCGGGTCCTGCGCCGCGTCGGCTTCGAGCAGGCGCTGATTGGTGGAGTCGGTGCGCGGCAGCACCTCCAGGCCGCGCAGCGGCAGGCGCGCCGGCAGCAGCGCGCGGATGCGCCCGGCGCTCAGCCGCTCCAGCGGCTGCGCCAGCCGGTAGCCGCGGCCGGCCTCGGCCTCCACCTCCAGGCCCCAGTCGCGCAGGTGCGCCACGCGCTTGGCCAGGGCCGCGCGGGTCACGCCCGCTTCCGCCGCCAGCGCCTCGCCCGAGCGCCACTGGCCGGCGGCGAGCGCCTCGACCAGGCGCAGCAGCTCGTCCTCAGGCAGCGTTCTGGCCACGGCCCAGCCACTTGTGCAGGAACATCGCCTTGCGGAACTGGTGCTCGCTGCCCTTGAGCAGGCGCAGGATGTTCTCGCGGTGCTTGAACACCACCAGCAGCAGCATCGCCAGCGCGAACAGGCCATTGGGCGACTGCAGGCCGCCGTCGCCGAGCACGGCGTAGAGGAAGGCGCTCAGCGCGCCGCCGATGGAGGCGACGGCGACGTAGCCGGTGAGGATCACCGCCAGCGAGAACACCAGCAGCATCCACGGCAGCGCCGCCGGCAGCAGCGCGCCGAACACGCCGGCCAGGGTCGCCACGCCCTTGCCGCCGCGGAATTTCTGGAACAGCGGGTAGCAATGCCCCAGTGCCACCGCTACGCCGCACAGCAGTCCGGTCTCGTGCTGCGGCAGCGCCTGCGCCAGGTGCGGAACCTGCAGCGCCGGCAGGGCCAGCGCCGCCAGCACGCCCTTGCCGACGTCGATGGCGAGCACGCCGACGGCGAATGCCGGCCCGCGCGTGCGCAGTGCATTGGTGGCGCCGACATTGCCCGAGCCTTCCTGGCGCAGGTCCGCGCCGCCCTTGAGCCAGCGCATCACGTCGCCGCCCATCAGGCCGCCGAGCAGGTAGGCGGCGAGCGCTTTGAGGAGGAGGTCGGTCATGGCCAGACTATAAACGGGTGGAGATGGGGTTGCAGTGAGGGATGCGCGGCTTGCCCGGACCGCGCCGCTGCGCGATGCGGCCCGGAGCGAACGGGCCCGCCGGCGGGCGCCGACCGGCGAACGAAAGGAGCGATGGGCCAGGCGCTCAGGCGCCCAGCCACTTCCTGCGCCGCTCCAGCTTTTCGCCCTCGGCCTCGGCCAGCGTCAGGACCCAGGTGTCGGCCGGCGCGGCGGCGGGCACCAGCCGCGTGTAGAGCAGCTCGTCGCCGCGGAAGTAGTGCAGCCCCAACGCGCCGCCGGGCACCAGGTTTTCCAGGGTCTTGCTCCAGCCGGGGGCGGTGAGGCGCAGGCCGTCCAGCGCCACCAGCATGTCGCCGGCGGCGAGGCCGGCCTGCTCGGCGGGCGAGTGGCTGAGCACGTGCGCGACGGTGGTGTCGCCGTTGCGCAAGGCCAGGCCGGTCCAGGCGGCGAGCGGGCGCGCTTCGCCGCGGCCGCCCTCGTCGGCGGGGCCGGCGGCGGGACGCAGCACC
The DNA here is from genome assembly GCA_035651715.1 of Nevskia sp. GTDB lineage: Bacteria > Pseudomonadota > Gammaproteobacteria > Nevskiales > Nevskiaceae > Nevskia. The sequence goes on along the minus strand of DASRFD010000038.1, from coordinate 30,337 downwards.
GTCCTGACGCCGAACTCGGCCAGCAGCTCCGCCAGCGGCAGCTCGGCGGTGGAGCGCAGCAGGCGGTCGAACAGCGCCCGCAGGTCCAGGCCCGACAGCTCGGCGGCGGCCTGCTCCAGCCCGCCCTCCGGCACCGGGCGGTCGTCGCGCCCATAGCGGGTCCACAGCGTGCGCATCACATCGTCGAGGGTCGCGGCGGAGTGCAGGCGCAGGTGCAGGTCCAGGCACAGCGCGGCCAGCGCGCCCTTGACGTAGTAGTTCACCACCGCGTTGGGCGTGTTCTCGTCCGGCTGGTAGTACTTGATCCAGGCCTCGAAGCTGGAATCGGCCAGGGTCTGGGCCAGGCGGCCGGGCGTGCGCTGCAGGCGCGTCGCGGTCTCGGCCACCAGGTCGAGGTAGGACGGCGCGTCGAGCACGCCGGCGCGCAACAGCAGGTAGTCGTCGTAGTAGGAGGTGACGCCCTCGTAGGCCCACAGGTCCTGCGAGTAGGCCTCCGCCGCCAGCGGCGACTCGGCGAAGCGCTGCGGCGTGATGCGCTTGACGTTCCACAGGTGGAAATACTCGTGGCTGACCAGGCCGAGGAAGCCGCGGTAGCCCTTGCGCAGGCCGGCCTGGCCCGGCCGCGGCAGCGCGTCGCGCGCGCAGACCAGGGCGGTGGAAGCGCGATGCTCCAGGCCGCCGTAGCCGTTGGCGGTGACCTGAGTCAGGAACAGGTAGCGGTCCAGCCTGGGCTCCTGCCCGAACAGCTCGCGCTGGGCATGGCAGACCCGCCGCAGGTCCGCGGCCAGGCGCGGCAGGTCCGGCTCGCAGCGGCCGGACAGCACCAGGCTGTGCGGCACGCCGTCGACGTCGAAATCGACGCGCTGGAAGTCGGCCATCTCCACCGGGTGGTCGATCAGTTCCTCGTAGCCTTGAGCGGAATAGCGGCCGAAGCCGGCCTCGTCCACCGCCTCGGCGCGCAGCGCGGTGGCGAGCTTCCAGCCGGGGCACAGCGCCGGGTCCGGCCGCGCGATGGTGACCTCGAAGCACGCCTGCTCGCGCCCGGCCGGGCAGTAGAACAGCGAGCTGCCGTTGAAGAAGCCGCGGCGCGTGTCGAGCCAGGCCTTGCGCACCGAGTTGTCGTAGGCGTGGACCTCGTACTCCAGCACCAGGCTGCCGCCGGCCGCGACGCGGAAGCTGCGCTTGTCGACCCGCTCGATCGCCGCCGGTGCGCCGCCGGCGCTGGCGCGCAGGCGCAGCACGTGCTTGGCGAAGTCGCGCACCAGGTAGCTGCCGCGGATCCACGACGGCAGGCTGAACACCAGCCCCGGCGGCGCCTGCTCCAGCTCGCAGCGCACCCGGAACAGGTGCGCCAGCGGATCGAGCGAGACGGAATAGCGGACGGAGGCGGGGGCGGCGTTGGGCATGGCCCATTCTACAGGCCGTGCCCCGCCCGGCGCGGCTTCAGCCCCGGCGCAAGATCAGCTCGGCACCAGCACCAGGGACATCAGGGTCTGGTCGCCGTCGCCGATGCTGCCGAGGTCGCTGCTGTTGCCGGTGCCCAGGTCCACCGTGAACAGCGTGGCGCCGGTGCCGGCCTGCTGCAGCGCGGCGTAGGCGTCGCCGTTGCTGGTCTCGATGGCGAAGCCGCCGTTGACGGTGAAGCTGACGTTGGTCGAACCCACCGTGCGCAGGTCGCCGCCGTCGACCGAGGCCGGGTTGCCGGCGTTCTTGTCGCCGATGCGCAGCAGGCTGCCGGTGGTGGAGTCGAGCGCGTACAGCGTGGCCGTGGTCGAGGCCGCCAGCGGGTTCTGGTAGACGATGCCGGCCAGGAGCGGCGTCTTGCCGTGGTTGCTGTCGTTGTTGTCGAACGTGATTTTGCTGGCGCTACTGTTCAACAGCTGGCCGGTGGGGGGATCGACCCTGAGGTTGTAGTCGGCGGTGATGACCCGCAGCTGGTCCGCCACCGGGTCGAAGCTGATCACCGGGTTGGACAGGCGCACGCTGTTGTTGCCGCTGCCCAGGTTCTGGGTGAAGGGCACGGTGCCGACCACCGCGGCTAGGCCGCTGGACGGGTCGAGCGTGCAGAGGAAGCCGTCATTGGTGATGCAGTACAGCTGCCCGTCGCTGGGGCGGTAGGCCATGGCCACCACGCTCTGGTTCGTCGCCAGGCCGCTGATGTTGACGGTGCTGTTGATGGTGCCCGGCTTCTTGGTGTTGAACTGGATCACCTTGCCGGTAGTGGTCAACGCGTAGGCGCTGAAATCCTTCTGGCAGGCGGCAAGCAGGAGCGCGGCGAGGCAGAAAGCGGCGGTTCGGATCAGCTGCGGCATGGCTCGGGCTCTCAGGGACGGCGGTGACGGACCATCCGCCAACGCGCATTCTAGCGCCGACGATTCTGCCCTGCCCGCCGTGCCGCGGGAACGGCGGCGCGGGGACTTTCACCGATGTTTACACTGCGGCGCCGCCGGAGGCGGCATGCCTGATCCCCCGGCCGTTCGCCCCAAGCCGCGGCGCGTCTCCGAACCGGCGGGCAAGCCCCGGTGCAGCGCATCGCCTCGACATGCCTGCGGCCCAGCCCGGCCAACGGCCCGGCGAAAGATCTCACTCCCACAACCGCGCCGCGCCCAGCACGCCGCTGCTGTCGCCGTGCAGCGCCGGCCGCAGCGCCGTATCCACCCGGTCGGAGAACACCCACCGCTCCCACAGCGCCGGTACCGCGTGGTACAAGCGCTCCACCCGCGACACGCCGCCGCCGAGCACGATCACCTGCGGATCGAACAGGTTGATGACGTGGGCCAGCGACCGCGCCAGGCGGTCCTCGTAGCGCGCCAGGGTGGCGGCGGCGCGGGGCTCGCCCGCCCCGGCGCGGCGCACCACCTCCTCGCCGCTCAAAGACTCGCCGCTCAGGCGCAGGTGATCGGCGGCGAGGCCGGTGCCGGACAGCCAGGTCTCGATGCAGCCGTCCAGCCCGTGCCAGCAGCGCGGGCCCGGCACCTCGCCCCACTCCGGCCGCGGCCATGGCAAAGGATTGTGCCCCCACTCGCCGGCGATGGCATTGGGCCCGGCCAGCAGCCGCCCCTCCACCACCAGGCCGCCGCCAACGCCGGTGCCGAGGATCACCGCGAACGCGGTGCGCGCTCCCGCCGCGGCGCCGTCATGGGCCTCCGACAGCGCCAGGCAGTCGGCATCATTGGCCAGCCGCAGCGGACGGCCAAGCCGCCGCTCCAGGTCCTCGCGCAGGGGCTGGCCGTTGAGGCAGGTGGAATTGGCGTTCTTGATCCGCCCGGTCGCGGGCGACAGCGCGCCGGGATGGCCGATGCCCACCGGCAGCCCCTGCCCGCCGGCATCGCGCTCCAGCGCGCCCACCAGCTCCGCCACCGTATCGAGAGTCGCCTCGTACTGCATCGCCGGCGTCGCCACGCGCCGGCGGTGCAAGACCTCCGCCGCGCCGCGCAGCACCACGCCTTCGATCTTGGTGCCGCCGAGGTCGATTCCAACTCTTAAGTTATTGATTTTACTATTCATCGATACAGAATACAATGCCGTAGCTACACATGCAGCTACACATTGTTAACCCACCGAACCAGCGCAAGATGCGAGTTGTGCCGCCGTGAGCAGTGAATTGGGTGCGGATGCAAGCTTCAATTGAGCTTACCGACTGTCGCCGGTCGATCAAGTCGCATTACTATCGTACCGGGGGGTTCAAAAAACCATGGGGAATGTAACAAAACCGTCGATGGTGCGGCGGATTCGACTGCTAGCAGTAACCGCGAACCGGCTTGAGTGCACACCACGCCAAGTCGTAGGCAGTCTGCTGCGCCTTTGGTGCCAAGCCGCCTACCCCGCCCTTCCGGCCGCTCCTCTGCCGTACTCGAAGAAGTTCGCTTGCGAATCCGTGGCAATAGATTTCGTACAGACGTTGGCGCACCTGGATTTCTTGGACGCGGCCTACTGGCTTAGTTCGTCCTACGCCATGCTACTTGCGGAGGCTAAGAGAAAGCGACTGGCCATGTTTTTCACGCCGGTTTCTCTGACCCGCGGATTACTAGATGACTTGGCTAAACAGGGAGTCAATTTCTCTACTGAGACATTCATGGACCCAGCGTGTGGCGGCGCCGCTTTTTTAGCGCCTATTGCCATGCGCATGAAGCAGGCACTGGCAGCGAAGGGCAAATCAGCCAGACAAATCCTGCGCCATGTTGAGACCCACATCCGGGGAGCAGATCTGGATCGCACATTGTGCGAACTGTCCAGACAGTTCTTATGCATGGCGCTACATAGAGAGATCGAAGTTACTGGCTATGTTCCTTCGTTCAAGGTCAACCGTGCTGATTCGTTAACTGGCCTGCGACAGAGCTACAGCAAAATCGATGTCGTCGTCTGCAACCCGCCGTACCGCAAGATGACAACACATGAGCTTACACGCCTGCATCGCCCTTACAGTGAAATGCTCAGCGGGCAACCTAACCTCTACGGGCTGTTCATTGCCTTATGTGTACGCCTTGTCCGCAAAGATGGAGTTGCGGCGTTAGTAACGCCTACTAGTTTTTTATCTGGGCAACACTTCGGCCCACTTCGCACTTTTCTGATGAGACATACCGATGTGGCGCACATCGGCATGGTTAGTGACCGTCAAGGCGTATTCATTGACGTCGAGCAGGAAACAGCTCTCACCGTGCTGCGCCGGCGCGCGCCCCGCGCTCTACCGCAGTTGAACGCCTGTATCTCGGTAGTGTCGGCCACTGGTCAATATCAGAACGTTGGTGAATACCGGTTACCGAATTCTGGATCAGTGTGGCCCGTTCCCCGCTCCGTAGAGGATGTTGATCTTCTCGAACGGGCATCTCTATCTCCTTTTCGCCTAGCTGACTACGGCTACCGTGTGCGAATCGGTGCCTTTGTATGGAATCGCGACGAGCGTCCCACCTATGCCTCGCGCAACCAAGTGCGCAAAGCCAAGGCCGTCACTGCCGTTCCGCTGCTCTGGTCGAGCGACATCGCCGGCTCGAAGTCGGTGACGCTGGAACAGCGGCCAAAGTTCGAGGATGAGCATCGCTATGTCGACCTTGGCGACAAGACCCACCGGTCTGTGGTGACCAGTCCTTCCGTGGTGATGCAGCGCGTGACTTCGAACGACCAACCACGACGGCTGGTCGCGGTCCCAGTCGCACCCAGCGTCGCCAAGTCGCATGGTGGCTTCGTTGGCGAGAACCACGTCGTCATTCTCGAACAAACCGACGACCGGGTTGCGCTGTCTCCGCGACAGCTCGCACTGCTGTTGCGCAGCCATCCCATCGATCGCTATTTCCGGTGCATTTCGGGGTCGACCAACGTCTCAGCTTTCGAACTTAACCAGTTGCCGCTGCCGGACCCGCAGGCCTTCAAGGCCGCACTGGCCGAAGATCATTCTGTGGATGACGCAGTCGTTGCGGCATTCGGGACTGCCGACTAGACCATGGCATACCGGTCCTGGCCTCCGAAGGACAATCCACTGGCGGATCGCCAAGCGGATCGCGCTAAGGCCAAGGAGCGGATGGCGGAGCGCCTTCGCTCTCTCGCGACCCAGCGACCGTCCAAGCAGCCAGCGCCCGCTCCGCCTCCGGAGGCACTGGCCCCGGCCCCGCCGCCCGCAGCACCTGCACCACCATCCCGCCCGTGGGCCGAGGTGCGCGCCGGGACCGCACCGCTGATTCTGCAGAGCCGGACTACCCAGGAACCGGTGGCGCGCCAGCCCTGGACCACCGCGCTGGTCGACGTTCTCCTCTCGGCCGCGCACGTAGGGGGCGTCCATCTTTGCCTGTGCTGGCCGATCAAGCTGCAATTCCTGCCGCTGTTGCATGCCCTGGCCAACGTCGAACGGATCTTTGCCCGCGATCTGCGCGGCATGCGCACCTTGCTCTATCCCGGCACTCACGCCTGTCGTTCGCCGCTCGAAAGCGTGTTACTGGAAAAATCCCAGCTGAGTGATTTCTTCCGCACTCTCTGGCGCACTGGGCCCCATGGCACCTTGGCTGAAGTCTGCACCGAATCGCCGGCGTTGCTGGCGGCCCTGAATGCCATCAATGACATTCGCAGTCGACACCCGGAATTGCTCAATCCTTCATTTGCGGAGCTAGTCCCCACTTTCGTCTTCGACTCGAGCCGGTGCGCCTGGGCTTCCCCGGTCGCTAGCCCCTTGGAACGCACGCTATCCAAGGTCGAACGCCTGTCGAATCGGCGCGACCTGCGACAGAAGATTAGCAGCGAGTGGGCATTGCCCGAAAAGGCGCCTGGCGCGCTGATGGTGATACACCACACCACCGGCAAGGACGGGTGGCGTCTGGCGTTGTCAGCTCCTGTTCTGAAGGGGCTGGGTCGTCCCGAGCTGCTACTTCTAGATGCCACGCAGGCGGCCGCCAGGTCGAACTACGACGCCGTGAGGCGTATACCCGACTTTCTCGGCTTTGCGCGCGAACACGGTTTTGATGACATCGGCGCGGTCATTGTGACCGACGATCCCAAGACGTTCTTTGCGCTACGCGCCAGCTTCGGTCAGTCGAATCTGATCCTCACCAACCACGTCTGGCCCGCCGAGGGCGAGGATGCGCTGCTGACGGCCCCGCCCGCTCTTCCCACCGACTGGCGGCCCGCGCTTCGTAGCAATTCGAACTTCAGTGTCAGCATCGTTGATCGCGAAGCGTCCCAGGTCGCGCTCGCCTTTCAGCGGCTGGCGGAAAGCAGCGGGTCCGATGGCAGCCCTCAGCGCACGGCGCTGATCGAAGCCTGCTTGTTTGTCCTGCGGCTCTCCAACATGCCAGCCGGCTATCAGGACCTAATAGACCCACAGGATGAACAGGGGGACTTCGCCACCCGGTTGCACGCGTGGTCGGCGGTGAAACTTCCGCTCGACCGCGTCCTGGCGTCCGGGGTCCTGAATAAGGAGCGCGCCGCGGTCGCAGAGGCGATCAAGCGAGCCGAGAAAATGGTAGACGATTGGAACGACGCCACGCCCCTGGCCAGCCGCTTGTTGGCCGAAGTTAGGAAACACTGCCTCGAGAACCATCAGGTAGTTTCTCTGGTATTGCCGAGCCGGCGATACATTGAGCTTGCATATCGCTTTCTCCGGCGACGGCTCGGCAACGACTGGAGTGCCGTCGAACCACGCCTGGAATGGCACACGCTCTCCGCCGTCGCCAAGACGCTTTCGAGTGCCCGCAAGCACAAGCATCTCGTGTTTGTCGGCATCACCCCCGACGTCGTCCGTCTCCTGGTGACACACCCGGATATCCCCCACGGCACCGCGGTGCTGGTTGCATATAAGCAAGCCGATTCCACGTCGGAGACGCTCGGCCGCATGATGGAGCTCGACGCGTTCAAGCCCTATCGCGGGCGGATGGGCTTGCTTCTGCAGGAACTCAAGCGGCGTCTGGCAGAGGTCCCGAATCCGATCGTGATCGCCAAGTTGCGCGAGGCATCGCTGACTTTCAGGCTCGAGGATACGGACCGGCAATCTCCCGGCGGGGAGCATACGTATTACAAGTTCCTGCTGGAAGGGGGCGGTCGCGCCTATGCCAGCGGGTTCACCTATCGACACGACCCGCAGGAAGACCCGCCGTTCCGCCGCGTGCCCGCGAGCAGCATCCAGGTGGGGGACTTCGTTTTCGAGATGAGCGACGATTTGCGCTCCGAGGTCGAGGCACTGCTGGACCTCAACCCAGGCGGTGCCGGATCGACCGTCGATCCCGTGCGGGTGCTTCTCAAGATGTATCACAGCGACATGCAGAATCGCTGCAGGCTGTTCTTCAAAGCCGCTGATCGCCAGGCCTTGGCCAGGGAGATTCAGCAGGAGATGTGCAGACAAGATCCAAGTGCGCGTGACTGCCGCCCGGAGCGGGTGTGCTACTGGCTCGCCATTCAGGACAACGACACGCGGCCGCATGCCGCCAAGGATGCGCGCTATTTCAAGCTGTTTTGCCGGGCGTTGCGCATCAGCGACGAGACCGCACAGCAGTATTGGGCGTTCGTTCGCAGTGCACGGCGGTTCAACCAGGATCTCGGGCGGCAGCTGGCGGCGCGCTATGCAGAGATCCTGTTCCAACCCGAAAGTGCAGCGACCTACCGCAAGGTGCCAGAGCGGACGATCAAGCGCCTGCAGCAAGAGGCCTTGAGCTGCGTCTATCGCGTAGAACAGGTCGTGCCGCCCGAGGTAACCGGGGCCGGCGCTGCCAACGGGAGGTCCAATGCCGACGCTTAGCGAAAACCCGCGTCTCATCCATCCTGCGTACAAGGAGGCCGTCGTCGACAGCCTGCTGAACGGGTTGTCGGCACGCCTGGCTGGCCGCGGCGAATTCTACAAGCTGATCTACGGGACCAAACCCAGTGCGGCGCTGATGTCCGAGTTCATCGTCCCGGTTCCGCCGGAGGAGCGCGGCGGCGATGAGGAAGCCGATCCGATCCGTATCAGTGCGCACGGACTGGATTTCCAGGTCCTCGCATCCGCGAGGACGGCTGCGCTCCGCGCGTCAGTGACCGGGGCGGTGTACGTCCGCATCCTGCCGACGGCGGATGAGATCAAGCCTGGCGGCTGCCTCGAAGCGAGCTTCCCGCTCACCCGCGAGGCCAGAACCGAGATACGCAACAAGGTGAAGGACGCGCTGGCCAAGCTCGAAACGGAGTTGCCTGGCGGCAAGGCGCATGCAGAGTGGGCGGCCAGGAGCTACGTCGCACGCAAGTCGGTCTACGACGCCCTCGGTTTGCCCTTCGACAATCACCGGGATCGTTCGCGCAACGACGAAGCCCAGGAAGCCGAGGAGGCTCAGGACGATGGCGAGGAGGGCGAAAACCGACCCGTGCAGGAAGTGGGCGTGGGCCCGACCACGCCCGACGCATTGGCCGAGGCCATCCCGCCACCGCCCAAGTGGCTGCGTCTGGACCTCCAGCTCCCCTCTTTTGAGTTCACCTGCGCAAGCGCTGGCGCCGACACCAAGGCCGCTTCCGATGCGCTTAACGCCTCGATTCGCAAGCAGCTCGCCGATTGGGCGGCCAGCACCGATCCCGCCTATGGCGGACAGCTGTGGGGTTATCGACGCGGCCGCCCGGTGAGACCGTCCAATGTGCGTGATTGGAACGCGTATCTCGCGGCGGTGCGCGCGTCCAAGCTTGATGTGGTCATCCCCAACATCGAACTGCGCTGGGTCGCTGCCGCCTCTCCTGATCCACTCGATTCTGGCCGGCTGACGGTGCATCTGGCGCTGGAAAATTGGACCCCGCCGCTGACCAAGTCCAATTTCAAAGAGCTGGAACCCGCAGTTTTTCAGGTTTCCGTCGCCGTGCGAATCGCGGCAGCGGATCACCAGTTCCTTCGGCTCGACCGAGTCAAGCCCTCGTACCGCTACAACGCGTTCTTACGGTACGCGGCATTGGGATTCAACGGCGGCGTGAATTGCACTGAGGACGACGGGCACCGATGCCTGACCACGACCTGGGCGCCGCGGTACGTCCTGCCGAGGGTGATCCCCGCCGAGAGCGCGGTAGAACGTAATATCGCCAAGCTCGCCGAGCCCGATAGTTTGGTTCGGCTCAAGCCACTGCTGCAGGAATATGGCGATTGGCTAAACCAGGTCAAAGATCAGCCGGTAGATCAGGGCCTGGAAGGACTCCAGGCGGATCAGCAGCGCGCTGCGGAACGCCAGAAATTGGGCCAGGATCTCCTCGCCTGGAAGGCCGAGCTGGCCGCGATCCAGTGTGGCCTGAGCATCTTGGAGGAATCGCAACGCCACTGGAGCGGACCGGGGCCGCAACAATCTGCTCTGGGCATTCCGTTTGAAGCCTGGCTGTGCATGAATGCGGCTATGGCCAAGGTAGCCCGATCCAAGGGCTATGAGGACTGGCGCCTGTTCCAGTTGGCGTTCATTCTGGCTTCGGTCCCGGCCTTCGCGACCCGCATCCCCGAGTTCCATCGCTTCTATACGGCAGAGGTCGCCCAATACGCCAATGCGGTGACACTGCTTTATTTCTCCACCGGTGGCGGCAAGTCCGAAGCTTTTCTGGGTCTGCTCGCGTTCGTGCTATTTCTTGACCGGCTGCGGGGCAAGCATTGCGGGGTGTCGGCCCTGATGCGCTACCCCCTTCGCCTGCTCACCCTTCAACAGGCGCGCCGCACCTTCGCTACCATGGGTGCTGCCGAGGAAATCCGACATACGCGAAAGCACCCAGGTGAACCGTTTTCGCTGGGCTTCTGGGTCGGTGGCAGCAACACGCCGAACTGGCACACGGACGAGGGTTACAGTGAGGTGCCAACCAGCGCTGAGCTAGACCCCAGAGAAGAAGTAAAGGCGAAGGAGGCACAGCCCTACAAGAGCGCCCGTGAGCGCTGGCTGAAGCTCGCGTCCTGTCCATTCTGTGGCAGCCGAGATGGCAACCTCCTGGCCTTGCGCCGCCATTCTGGGAGTGGGGGCAACGCGCTCGGGCATTTCTGTTCGTCACCCAAGAACAAGTGCTCGTGGAACGCCCGTTTCGACGGGCCGACGCCTCTGCCGTTCTACATCGTCGACGAGGACATCTACGACTTAGCGCCCTCCGTGCTGCTTGGCACCGTGGACAAACTCGCCGCCATCGGGCAGTCCCAGGGGACCATCCGCAAATTCTTCGGCATGTTCGGCTTTGCGCCGCTGATCGAGACCGGCTCCGAGCGGCTGCTGGTGCCGATGAGATCCAAAGAGTGGGACGGACATCCAGGCGCCGGGACGCGCGCCTTGTTCCCAGCGTTTGCCACCGGGGAGAAGCGGTTTTTCGATCCCTTCCCCAGCCTGCTCATTCAGGACGAAGCCCATCTTCTCGACGAATCGCTGGGCACGTTCTCGGGCTTGTTCGAATCCGCACTCGATGCAGCGCTCGACCAACTCGCACCCCTGCTCACGGGATGCCTGTCCTATGAGCCCGACTCGAAAGTTCGCCGCCGGATCAAGGTGATCGCGGCATCCGCCACGGTCAGCGAACCCCAGCGGCAGATGCGTAACCTCTATCAGCGCGACCGCACCGTGCAGTTCCCGTATCCCGGCCCGACATTGTACGGATCGTTCTATGCCGGACCGATGCCGCCCGATGCGACGGCCGATGATGTCGAGCGCACCGCAATCCCCGGCGAGGCGGTCGAGCTGCGTAGCCACTGGGCACGCGTCTACGGCTCGATCCTGACCAATGGCCACCGGCATACCGTCGCTATGGCCTCTGTGCTGGGCCACTTCCATTTGATGGTGACTCATCTCTATGAGCGCTTGCGCAGCGGCGACCCGGCGCTGGAAAGCGCCGCGCGCGACGAACTCGTACGGTGGGTCTCTGGGGGGCCACTGCAGGCCCAGTTCAAGCGCTTGCTGTCGCAAGCCGCGCCGGCGATGTTACTGACCTTGGTGGACCTGCACCGCATCGCGCTCACCTACGTCACCAACAAGAAAGGCGGTGACCAGGTCATCGATACGGAAAAGGTCCAGTTCGAAAAGCTCCACCGGGCCGCCGGCTACCCTGACCACCTGCTCAATTCCGAGCTCATCTCCGGCGCCGTCTCGGCCGCAGACATCCAGGACGTGGTGCGCCGTGCCGAAACCCGCGTCGGCTTGAACCAGCCCTTCCCTAGTCTGAACGACACACTCCGCTCGATCATCGCGACCTCAGCCATCTCGCACGGCGTGGATGTTGAAGAGTTCAATGCCATGTTTTTCGCTGGCATTCCGTCGGACATCGCGGAATACATCCAGGCGTCATCCCGCGTCGGGCGCACCCACGTCGGTTTCTCAATCTTGGTCCCAGTGCCACAGCGCTACCGGGATCGCTTCGTGCTCGAGATCCACGACATCTTCCATCGCTTCCTGGAGCGCATGATCCTGCCTGCGGCAGTGGATCGCTGGGCAGAGAAGGCCTTGGTACGGGTTATGCCCAGTTTCTTCCAGGAATATGTCTGCGGCGTCCGTGCCATCGAGCTGCTGTGCGGAGCGGACGACACCCAGAAACGCAACAGCCCGGTCTACGCGATGGCGCAGGACGTGAGGACTTTCCTCTCGGTGCCGAGCAATCTAAAGCTGACCGAGGCCTTTATGGAGAAGGCCCTGGGGCTGCCTTTTACGCCGTCGCCCGAGGGCAAGAACTACTACAAGGCGCTGCTCCGCGGCCAAGTGCAGCATTATCAGCAAGACCTCGAAAATGATCGGCTGGTGGCGGCCACGCGGCTCGTCAACTTCTTTGCGCTGCGCAACAGCCTGCTCCGACCCATGACCTCGCTGCGCGACGTCGATCAGCCGGGTGTGATCCTCGAGTCCCACTTCGACGCAGCTTCGAGACGCGTGCAGGAGGGAGCCACTGCGCGCGTTATGACCTTCATCCGCCGTGGGTCGGGCGCGGATATCGACTCCACGGATCAAGCGACGGAATCGCACAGCGGGGGGCAATAGCATGGCCAAGGCGAAGACGATGAATCGGTCGCGTAACCAGCTGGCGACCGCGTACGCGCCGGAAAGCTTCTTTACCTTCGAAGGTGGCATGGGAGCCTGCATCGCGCGCTCCTCCAGCGGCGAGCCCATTCAGCTGTCCGAATCCACCATGGATCTAATCTTTGAACGGATGAACGAGATTGGCCGGGCCTGGTTCAATTCAGCCATGAAGGCTCGCGAGGCCGATCAGTCCAAACCACAGCCGCTGCCGGCGCAATGTGTAGACCCTGCGCTGCTCGACCCAAGCCGAGCGGACTTCCAGATGCCCGGACTGGACCGCTTCCATCTGTGCCGGCCGTCGCAGATGGAATACACCCCAGCCCCGCTGACTTTTGTGTGCCGAGCCTGCGGCATGTTCCGCGACTACGATACGCTCAGCGAGCTCGACCGCAACCTCGAACTCCTCACCCCTGAGCACTGCCCACATCCTAAGAAGCATGGCCAATGCGATTGGGAACAACTGGACGTCATCTTCGTCCACTGGTCGGGAGCCTGGCAGCCGGCATTTCCGGGCCAATGGCAGTGGAGCGACCGTGACAACAAGGTCGTGGCCCGCCGTGACAGTTGCGTGTGCGGCAGCCGACAGTTCAAACTGAACCGACGGTCGGCTGGCATCGGCGACTGGTTCTTCGAATGCGCTGCCTGCGACAAGCCACTGTCATCGAAGTGGCTGCAGAACGATCACGACACGTTACGCATCCTCGGGCCCGCCATGGGCCCTGACCGTCTGACCGATGTCCGCATGCAGGCTGCACCGTACCGTGCCTCAAGTGCGTACTACGTGAAGTCGGATCTATTCATCGACTTCAAAGACGGCGGCCACCAGCTCTTGACGCGCCTGCGGCCAGGACGCGAAGCCGATCTCAAGGATTTCGTCGCCAAGACCTACGGCTTCTCCACACAGCCGATCACCGACCAGGACGTACAAGACGCCTGCGCCGGCAAACCGGAATGTGCAGGAGACCTGGCGGCCTACCAGGCGGCGGTCACTCAGATTCAGGGTTTTGAGTCTCTACCGGAATCTGTGCGGATGGCCGCAAAGGGTCTGATCGACGTGGCCCACACCAGCAAGCAGCGCATTGTTGACGAATTGCGGCAGCGTCAGATTCTCCTGCCCAAACTCGAGCTACCCGCCAGCGTGGTATCGAACATCCGCCTGCGGCAAACCCCTCACTTCGCCTCGAAGTTCGATCCGTTCCGGCTCGGCATTGAGCATGCCGCGCTCAAGGCGACCCGGCTCGACGTAGAAACGCGTGTTGGGGGCAAAAAGCCCTATGTGTCCTTCACCCGGCTTGACGAAGACCTGGCGCCCGAGGACAAAGACAAAACCGCAGAGGTTCAGGCCAATACGCGGGTGCTGCTGGACAAGTTAGGGTTGGAGGATCTCGGGCTGATCCGCGAATTCGATCTGTGCCGCTTCAGCTTCGGCTACTCGCGCATGGAATCAGGCCCGGTGCTGCGGGACAAGCGCGGCCTGGACATGCCTGTGCGCCTGCGGCTCTTCCCCGCCGTCAGGGCCAACGACAGCACCCGTTTCCCCATATACGTTGTGCAGCAGGGCAACGAAGCCATTTACGCCCGGCTCAACAGCGGGCTCGTCCTCGACTGGCTGCGCAGCCTGCAGTGCCCAGATATGTTCGCGCTGAATGCAGGCGAAAAGATCGGAGCCGGACTGCTGGCGACTGCAAGGCCGATGGGGCCGTTCCTGGACAACCTCCCCGAGACCACCGCACCGCCCGTCTACCTGTATCTTTATACCCTGCTGCACAGCTACTCACATCTCCTGATGAAGCATATCGCCGAGTATTCGGGGCTGGATCTTGGGTCACTCGGCGAGTACATCTTTCCGGCCGATCTGGCCTTCGTGGTCTACCGCAACGGCACGACCATGGACCTGGGAAATCTCTCGGCGCTTTGGCGCAATTCCGGTTCGGCCATGCTCACGTCGATGCTGGCGCAAAAGGCCACACAGTGCGGCACCGGCTCCCTTTGCACAGAGCGTGGCGGGGCCTGCCCCGACTGCCTGATGATGCCGGAGACTAGTTGCATCGCTGGGAACAAGCTGCTGTCGCGCTCGGCGCTGAAATCGATCGGAGGAAGGCCCCGCTTCGACGTACGTGGCACGCCGATCCATGGGTACCTGGACCTGGTCCCGGTGTAGCCGTCGACGTGTCCGAACAAAAACTCAGCGCCTTCGAACAATCGGTCATCGCCGGCTTGGCCGATCGCCCCAGCCTGGCGGCAGCAATCCTGGATGCGTGGGGAGACTTGCCAGCCGAATCCCCGCAGACCGCCGGGTCGCTGGTGCAGGCGGCGCAGCTCGGCGTCACGGAGGAAGTAGCGGCACAGGAGTTCCTGGAGCGGGCGACGAATCTGTCCCTACTTGAGCCGGCGCCTTCCGGATTTCGGCCACGGCTTGGTGTCTATGCCAGGTTCCGCCGACTTGCCCTGGCCTTTAACGCGATTGAACTCTATCGGACTTCTATTCATCAGGATGCCACTCGGGCGCAGGTCGTGCTAACCAAGCCGCTCCGCCCGAGCGTCTTGGAACGCAACCTGTCCGCGCTTGGATGGAGAACGACGGATCTCGAGCCAACGGACCGGGCGTTTCATTCACTGGTCCAGGCGGCGCGCCAGCGCGTCGTCGTTCTGACCCCGTTCTTCGATGCTGCTGGAGCTGTATGGCTTACCACCCTGCTTTCAAACGTCGCAACAGGCGTCGAGTGCATCTTGGTCCTGCGCAGCCTTGAAGACCCCTCGCGCCAGGACTATCCGGACGGACTATCGACAATTAGCGCCTGGCTAAATGCTCACGCCATTAAGGTCTACAACTACTCGATAGCACGTCCTGAAGGTGGCCGTGAAACCTTTCACGCGAAGGTAGTGCTCTGCGACCGCAGCGCCGCCTACGTCGGATCGTCGAACCTGACCACCGCCTCTCTCGAATACTCCATGGAAATGGGGGTTGTATTGCAGGGACGGTCCGCCGCTGATGTCTCCGAAGCTATCGACGCGGTATTGGCTACTGCGACTCCGTGGAATCTGGTGCCGTAGACAATCAAGTAGGCTTAGTATTCATAATTATAGCGCAGCATCCCCCAGAACATCGGCCGATAACCTCAAGGTCATTATCCTCGGACAGTTCCCAGCCGCTCCTCTGTCCGGGCGCTTAGAGTTCCAGCGGCGAGATCGAGTGCTCTTTCAGCCAAAAGTAGAACCGTGATACTTGGCTGCCGGTGACCATTCTCGATGAACGAGATGAATACTGGGTCCACGCCGATTGCCTCTGCGAGCTTCTGCTGAGATAGACCGGCGTCAGTCCGTGCTTGCTTTAGAACTCCTCCAAACGCCTTTGCAATAACCTTCGCTTTTTTTCGATCCATGGACGACAGGAGACCTGTCGCCCTTGGCCGTGAACATAAACTATAGTAAAATGACTGCGACCGCCGAGAGCTTCGCCTTCACCTCTATTAATAGGTGTCGAGAGCGCCGTAAAGCCGGAATGCAGTCTGGGTCACGACTAGGGTTGACCGCTTCTTTGGTTATCTCCAGGAGTTGCCCCCATGCCCATCAACCCGAATTCCGTCCGCCGGTCCGTTCCGGCTTCCCCCACTTCCTCCCCCACCCGCGCCGACCTGGATCGCTTTGCCTGGCTGAGCCTGCTACTGGGTGCGGTCTCTGGCTGCATTGCCTGGTGGCTGGAGCAGCCCTTCCATGTCCTCGGCCTGAAGATCGAGCCTGGGATGTTTGGCGCTGTCTGCTTTTTGTTCTCCACCGTCGCCCTCGGCTACTTCACGGCCACCGCCGAGGGAAATCCGCATGCCTCCCATCTGTACCTGGACGAGGACAGCTCGCGCTGCCATCACTTCGATGAAATTCCGGGGAACATGGGCCGTTTGGACGTCAGCCTTGGGGACATCAATCCTGCATCGGGCCTTCCTTTCACCGACGGCCCGGATGGCTTCGACTTTGGCGGCTACACCTACGGCCACGGCCCCAACCGCCTGTGAATTCATTTCGCCTCAGCGGCCTGATCCGGCAGGTCGAGCCCCATCCTGAACTGGGCTACCAGGTGCTGATGCAGACCGGTCCGCGGCAGCGATACGTCGGATTCGGTCCACATGTCACCCACACAGTGGTCGTGGTCGTCCCCAGTGGCGCCGGGCATTTGCTGGATGGATTCGGTCCAGGGGACGTGGTTGCGATCCGGGGAGAGCTGCGCGGCGTCTGGGGCGACGGCGAGCCAAATATCGCTCCGGAATCGATGCCGCCTGCCCTGCCCATTTCCAGCCATCTGGTTCAACTGGTCGTCCGCCACATCGCGCGGGTGCCCAATCCGCCCAGGCCCGCTTACTACAGCGGCGTGGAGATCGTCCTAACCCCGAAAGGAGAACAAGCCCTATGCCAAAATGCTGGCGCTTCACTGCACTGATTCTGGTTTCCCTCCTGACCGGCACGACCGCGGCAGATGAGCTGCCGCCGCACGCACCCGTTGGTGCGTCGACCGTCTACGACAACACGATGGTAATTCCAGGGGAGCGCCGCCTGCTGCGCAGCGGCGTCTATGCCGCGGTCTCCTTCGAGGACGACGATCACGCCCGGATCACGGGGTTTTCGGACACCCCCCCCACCCTGGCGCCCGGGTCCTCCGAAGCGGTCTACATCTCGAACAACGGCCGGAGCTTCCAGCCGGTCTTCGCCCGGCCGCACAACCCGAAGCAGGTACCTTCAGATGTCCGGCCGCCATCGTCGGTTGCGCTGCCGGAGCGGCTGTACTGCTCCGACCAGGAGCGCAACGACAGCGTCCTGACGCCGTGCAGCTCGCATTTTGGCAAATACGTCCGTGGCGGTAGCTGGGGGATTCCAAAGGTCTACGAAATCGGGGCCGCGCGCTTCATCAGCCTGATGCGAACCGCCATGGATGCCGATACCCAGGCCAGGCTCGGCGCCATCTTCCAGGAGCAGGCGGCCGCCCGGTCGCAGCAGCAACAGCAGGCCCAGGAGGCGCTGGCTACCCGCTGCGGAGGCTTGATGACGATGGACGGTGCGCGTACGGAGATGTCCCGCCGGGCGGAGCAGGCCGACCAGGTCTGTGCCCGCCAGGGCATCACCGAGATTGTGTTGACGCCGAAGGTGGATACCCTGATCGGAAAGGCGCGCTATACGGCTTCGGCAGATCACGACGGGCTGCCCGAGCTGGCGGAATGTCCGGGCATGCGCGAACTGGCGCAGCGGGAGACCGAGTTGGTGCGGCAGCGCGGGGTGCCGTGGTCGAAGTCGGCCACGCCTTACACCTACTACCTTGTGGCCTACAGTGCCTGCCGGTAGTCGCGAGTTACCCACCGCCCTGCGGGGTCTTTTGAACGACCCACTCCGGGCCGTGGATAACTCGCTGGGCTCCCTGAATCGCATGGGGCCAGTTCCCTTTCATTTCCGTGCCGGCACCGGCAGCCTGCATCGCCCCGCCGCTTGGGATGTCGTTGACGCGGCCTTCTGGTCGATTGCAACCTGGTTTCCACTGGCCATCGGCCTGATAGTGCAGGAGCAGCCGGGCGCGCCGATCGAGGCGGGCGGCATGGTGCTGACACTGTTCCTGTTTCGGATGCTGAGGGCGTGCGGCGCGAGCACAGCTTGGCCGCTGGCCTTGATCGGGTTGCGGCTGATACTTGGGGCGGGCGTTGGTTATGCTTTTGGCGGAATATGAAGCGAGCCGTGCCATCCTCGCATAGCCCTCGTCTTACCGTTATAGACGGCGGGCGCGCGGTGCTGGAGGAGCAACTGTTTCGGATGCTCAGCGATCCGCTTGCCTCCACGTTGGACTGCCTGCACCTTCAGGTGCGCCTGCTGCGCGCAGAAAAGGACAGGCTCCGTCTGGTGGGTGGGTCAGTAGTATCGAAGACTCTTCTCGGCGAGACATAATCTTAGAGCACCACTACCCGGGCCAGTAAATCCACGGCATTACATGCGCTGCGAGGGCGGCCTTCAGAGCGCCGCGGCTCACCGCATCCCGGCCACGGGCGCCACACATGGCCGAACGAGATCGGGACTCAAGGGCAGCAGCACCGGCTCGTCGGCTCGCGAGCTGTTTGCGCGAGCCGATCGAACGGAGCGTGCTGAGCACAGCGCCCCTTGAATCCCGAAATCGTGAGTCCGAAAATCATGGGCGTGCCGGGTGCAATGCCTCGTTTAACTTAACTTCGGCGTGGGAGCCGCTCCGGCCACTAAGCAGCACTATCCTGGAACACCATGAAGCTAGTTTTTCATGATGGTCAATAGGTCCGCCCAGGTTTCCACATTGAGTTCTTCCACCCCTTGTAATGCAATGTGAGGGAATGGTTCCCTATTACTGAAGTTCGGGAAGAGAACGAGGTTTCGCCCCCCCGGCCGCACAGCACTCGGGTAAAGAATTCCATCCAGAGGGCGTTCAAGATCGAATACTGAAGCGAAATACTCGCAGACGATCTGGGATGGAACGTATTCAATGTGCTCCCCGCCGTCCTTTTCTACTGGACTAGAGATAGCATCGACAAACGCGCTTAGGAATATCAAAAGTTCCCGCAGTCTTAGATTTTCGTGGTCGTAAATCGAGGGGCGCGGAGGCAAATCGATTAGATTCAGAACTCGGACTTGGCGTTGAAGCTCGAAGTTTCCGATTGCTAAGGAACATGGAGGACCGTGGAATACCTCACTCAATGCCGTTTCATACTCAAGAGCCAAATAGAGGTAACTAATTCCTGGGGGATTCATGCGTCCGGCCGCCGCCTTTTTAGGCGGGGGGGCCCCGAGATTATCGGCATCCAACGGCCAGGTGTCGCTCGAAGAGCGAATACGTGCCCTGAACAAGTCGCTCCCTGAAGGCACGTTAGATATAAGCTTCAACTCACTTACGACCGAGCCAAGCTCCGGCAGAAGGCGGGAAGGCTCAATGTCCTGGCCGTATTCAGGCGGAGCCGCACTAAAGAAGTATCGCTGCCGATGCTTAACGTGATGAGCAAATCGCTTCCATCCATGAATCAGCTCAAGGTTCTTCTGTTCCGATGCCCAATGTCCGTCAGCAGCTTCCACCCATGCATCATTCTGACTACTGATTGCGTCAGCGACTTCCTCGAATAACTCGTCATTGCACTCGAGTGGAAGCGACAAGAGTGCATCTTGAGTGTCGGTGGGCTCGATTGCATAGCCACCCTCCGCACTCTCGTATGGCACACCGGCTCCAGCCGGTTCCGCGAAATAGTGGGTCAATGCCCCCATGATGGACGGCATTATTACCTCCACCGGTGCGGCAATATCGTCCTCATCCGTTCTACCGCAGTAGTCACACTCCTGCGATTCGACGGCCTCATTAATGAGCTGTTTGAGATGAGCGTCGGAAACACAGTCCGAGCACACCCATCTCTCCGGTGCCGCCCAGCCGCGTTCCTGAGCCTCCATCCATTCTCTTTTCGCTCCGCCCATCATCCCCCCAAGCACTTAACCCCCTGAGAATAGCCATTTCATTCACATACGCATATCCGGATAAGCGCATGAAAAAGAAACACTACCTATTGGGGTTGACTACTAAATGACCAACTAGATATTGTAGTTAGCACTTGAGCGTAGAGAGTGCTAAAGCTGCGGTCTTCCGTGGCACCGGGGGCAAGCTGTGATGGTCAAAACCATGCAATCCATGGAGTTCGCACGGCTGTTCGCGTTGCGACCGCAGAACCTGGCGTGGTTCTTGGGCGCCGGTGCCTCTGCAGCTGCCGGCATCCCGACTGGGTACGCCATGATCACGGATTTCAAAAAGCAGCTCTTCTGTCAGCTGTCAAAACTCCCTTTGCGGGAGGTGGATACAAACGACTCGCTGTGGTCGCAGCGCATCAACGAGTTTTTGAAATCGAATTCAGCGCTTCCGAAACCCGGGGACCCTAAGGAATATGCTGCTGCATTCGAAGCAGTTTACCCGACGCCGGAGGCAAGGAGGGCCTACATCGAAAAGGCTGTGCAGCAGGGCAGTCCCTCTTTCGGACATAGGGTCTTGGCGGCCCTTCTCACGAGCAAGAAGACACAATGCGTCTTTTCCACCAACTTCGACACTCTGCTTGACGCAGCAACAATCGTCACGGACCAGCTGGTTGATGCTCAGGACCGCGCCAACCTAGTTGTTGCTGCGATCGACAACGCCGGGCGTGCCGAACTTTCGATGAAGGAGTCTCGATGGCCTTTGCTCGCCAAGTTGCATGGCGACTATCAGTCGATCGAACTGAAAAACACCGCAGGCGAACTGAAGTCTCAGGACTCCAGAATGCGCTCGGTGCTTTCGAACGCATGTGGGCGATTCGGGCTGGTAGTAGTCGGGTATAGCGGCCGAGATGATTCCGTTATGGAAGCGTTGGCGGATGCAATCAATACTCTCCAACCGTTCCCTGGAGGATTGTACTGGGTTGCGCGCTCAACGGATTCATTGCTACCAGCAGTCACTGACCTCCTCGAAAAGGCATCGGCTGCGGGAATATCAACGGCCGTCGTGATATCTCACACATTCGACGAACTTGCAGCAGATATCGCAGACAACATGGTGCTGGCGCCGGCACTGCAACGCCACGTCCATGAAATGCGTCCAGATCCGGTGCTCCGGGAAGCGCCGCTGCCCACAGCCGACGGAAGAAAGTTTCCGGTTTTGCGATGCTCCGCCCTTCCTATCCTTGAACTGCCGACCAAAGCTCTTCGCGTTGAAACCAACGTGGCTGCCTCAATTACTAAGGTTCGCGAACTATTGCGGGAAACAAAGGCATGGGCCCTGGTGGCCGGCAATGGCAAGGAGTTTGCCGCATTCGGAGCTGAGGCCGATATTCTTCGAGCCTTTGCGAGTCTCGGCGGCAGGTTGGCAGGGACGTACGAACTATATCCAGAACGGGACAGCTGGGCACGTGGACTTCTCTATGACGCACTCGCCAGAGCCTTGACCAAGAGACGCCCTCTTTTTGCGAGGCTTCGCAGTCGAGGCCATGCGCTATTGGTGCAGAGTGGGCGCTCTAATGAAAAGCCGGAAACGGTTGAACGGCGACAGCGACAGCTGGCAGGTTTGCATGCCGCCTATGGCGACGCCCTAGTTGGAAATGTAAGTGGATTGGGATATCCGTTCCACGAGGGCGTGCAACTTCGCCTGGACCACCTCGATGGGCGGTGGTGGTGCGCTTTCGAACCATTTACCTATGTCGAGTTGCCGGTAAAGGGAGATCAAGAGATTCCAGATGAGGGCGACTCGGAACCACTCGCTAACTTCATGAAACCGAATCCGGCCGCCGACTGGCGCCGGGAGAGGTGGGCGATGCGTTACAACAAGGCGTGGGCAAATATCATTTCGGCGTGGGCAGAGCTGCTAGCGGGAGATGGAAGTGAGCGAAGAGCAATAGGCCTAGAGGATGCGGCGGGTCTTGATGCGGTTTTCCGATTGTCCCGTGTAACTGCTTGGTCCAGACCCGCGCACGAGCATGATTACTTCCTGCGGAACACTCGATGACCAAGCGATACGATTTGTCACGTCTTGCGCCGTTCATGCTTCTGGACGAGCCGCAGCTGACTTTCGACTCAAACGACCGGTTCCTGGATGTCAATCCATTGCGTGGCCTGGATCAGCACGGACCATACAGCAAAGTGACATTCGAGACCTACACAAAGGAGCTGAGGGTCGCGAGTATCGCGCCTGAAAGCGGGCGCGCTGGCCTCAGGAATCTAGTTGAAACCTTGCGCTCGAGCCATGGCGCGAAAGACAGGGCCGAGTACGTTCCGGGATTTCGCGGGTTCCAACAAGTTTTCGGAATCCCCCTCATTGGGGCCCGCACGGCAAATGCTCATATCCGATTATCGGATGATATTGGCCTTCAATCCGCGGCCAGTCCCGGCGAACGGCTCATGCAGGCAATCGGCGGCGCCATGGATCGGCTTGCGCTACAACGCGAGCACTTCGATGTCGTTCTTGTTTATCTTCCAGACACATGGCAGTCGGCTTTCCGAGCACCGGGCTTCGATGCTCACGACGCAATTAAGGCGCTGGGAGCGTGGCACGGCATTCCCACACAGGTCATTAATGATCGCGCCATCAATTTTCCATACAAAGCATCGCTAGCCTGGAGGCTTGGCATTGCCTTGTACGTTAAAGCGGGTGGACTTCCCTGGAAGCTGGCACCCCTGCCAGGTATCCCGGAAGGAACGGCCTATATCGGCTTGGCCTATGCGCTTCGAGGAAACCAGACCGAGGCTCACTATGTAACCTGCTGTTCGCAGGTTTTCGACGCGGATGGCGGCGGCATGCAGTTCGTGGCGTTTCAGGCGCGTGATCCTGTCAAGGATCTCGCGGAGGCAAAGCGCAATCCCTACTTGAGCCGCAGTGATATGCGCGCCGTGCTGGCACGCAGCCTGAGCCTCTATACAAGCCGCAACGGTGGGCACTTGCCGCGACGGCTGGTTGTACATAAAACGATCGGTTTCAAACCGGAGGAGATCGATGGTGTCCTCGACGCGACGGCCGCAGTTCCCGAGGTGGAATGCATGGAAGTGGGCAATGCAGTCGGTTGGCGTGGTGTTTGGTTGCTAGAAGGGAAGGGTCGCGCCCCTAGCGTTCCAGACGGATATCCAGTTCCTAGAGGAACCGTGCTTCAACGTACCGGCAGTTCGGCATTGGTGTGGGTTGCAGGAAATGCACCACGCGCCGCCTTGAAGGGCGACTACTATCAAGGAAAAAAGAGCATTCCTCGTCCGCTAAGCTTGATCCGACACGTTGGCAAGGGGCCGCTTCAGCTTTCAGCGCTAGAAGCATTGGCGCTGACTAAGATGGATTGGAACAATGATGCACTTTATGACCCAGTGCCAGTGACGATTAGATATTCGCAGAAGCTAGCCAGAACGATCGCGAACGTTCCCAACCTTCCTGGTAACGCCTATGCGTACCGATTGTTCATGTAGGCGTCCACTGTTGGTGGTTTGGCATGCAGTGGCCGGCCTAGTGTGGCTGTCCCGATTCCACTGGCAACTCGGTGAGCTCCGCAATATTCTGGAACTCCCGCAAATATTCTGGCCGATGCTTCGCCAGCCAGCGCACAATGGCCGCCCGCGAGAGAAGACTCGCCAGATAACCCTTCACAACCGTGAGATGCAGGACGTCGGGGCCGTAGGTGTCCTCGACGGCGTGATTTTGAGCCTGGAGTGCCGCCAGTTCGCGCTCCATCCTTGCCATCGACTCGACTGAGCCAGTTTCGTTGCCTCCACCTTTGGGGTCGGGCACGAGCTGATCCGGGGGGGTGGCGGACAGAATGGCAAGGGCAAAAGCTCCCGTGAAATTGTTCTGGCAGACCATTAATTCCGCTGCCTCGATCTGCCGGATCGGCTTCATCCGCCTTAATACATCGAAGTTCTTGGCAGGGCACGGCTTGTCGGCCAGCAAAGCCACGGCATCCGGGCATATCCCGTTCAGCAAGCGGAATCGATGTTGAATGGTCAGGGGTGAGAGACCGAGGGTCTCGGCGATCCGCTCCGTGGAAACCCCTCGTTCGACAGCCCGCACAATCATCTTGTGGTCCTGGACCGGGGACAGGCGATTGACGCGCTTGTTGTAAGTGTAGGTATCGTCGTCCGTCGCGACCATGCAGTTGACTTCCCTAATGCCCAGGTCCTTGAGTGCCTCCACCCGTAGGTGTCCGTCGAGGATGAAATACTTCCCGGCCTGGCGTGCAACGGGCGATACCGCTGGAGGTTCGACCAAGCCGACCGCACGCACCGATGCCAGAATCTGCTGGTATTTCTGGCTATTTTTTACTATGGGCTGCACCTTCTTCAGAGGCAGCAAATCATCCACCAGGACGCGTGCACAATCGCGCAGGAACGCCGACTTCAGGCCTGGCCTGTCGCCTCCCTCCTTCTGGATACCGTTGACCTGTTTCATGACGTCCGGGCCTCCGCAATTCGATCCTTCAGCACCTTCGGCATGGAGTGCAGTCCCTCGGTGCGCAGGAGTTCCGCAAACTTCCGGTCGGCCGATAATTCCTTGAGCGCCTCGGTGGCGAAAACCAGGCGCTCATGCGTAAAAGCCGCTTTTTTGGCCATGAGGCGTTGCTTTTCCGCCTCGCGCTCGTAGATTCTCCGCAACTCTTGAACCGTCAGTTTCCTCCGCTTGGCTTTGACACCAGGCGGTGGCGTATCGATCGTCTTTCGCCGCTTCAGCCTTTGCTCGAGCAACCTGCGCAGCGAGGACAGCTTCTTGCCGCGGAATCCCTGCTCATAGGCATCGAGCAACATCTCACGTACTTCCGCCTCGGTTCCTCGGGCAATGTCGGTGGCCATGCTCAACGGGATCAATCCGGTTTCGACCGCGGCAAGCAGGCGCTCTTCCCCCTTGTCCAGGAGCCCCCCGATCATGTTGACCCAGGAGGCTGTCACGCCGATCTGTTCGGCGATCTGGACATCACTGCGCCCCCGCGCCCGCAGTTCACCGATCTCGCGCATCAGGTCAATGGCCCGATGCTGTCGCCGGGCGACGTTCTCAACCAGACTCATGATCAGGCAGTCATCTTCCGACGCGTCCATCACGAACGCGGGAATCTCCTTCTGCTTGAGCAACTGGAACGCCTCCAGTCGACCCTGGCCACAGACTAGATGATAACGGGACGATCCATCCGGGAGATTGTGGCGGCTCACCGTGATTGGACGCTTGAGGCCGATGGCCCGTATGTTCTCCACGATTTCCCGATGATGCCGCTGGTTGCGCGCGCGTGGATTGAGAACGACGATCTGGTCCATGGGAATCATTTCGACGTGTTCGTGGGATTGAAGCTTGCTCATCACGCGGCCTCCTCGAAATCACTGCGCTGTGCCAGACCGTCAAGGACGTCGAGCGTCTCGAAACGGTAACTGTCGATCAGGGCGCCGTTTTCTTCCCCCAGCTTGCTAGGCCAAGCACCAAGATCGATGCGCGGCACGATGTAGTAGTCCCTGGCCTGCTGATTGGTGCGGTCCATCCGGACTGCGACGGTGACGTCCGGCTCCAGGCTGGTTTCGAAGCGAATCCGCCATCTCAGGCTTCCCGCGGGCGTGGGCTGACACCGCGCCACCACCACTGAAGCGGTCCACTCCCGGTTGATCGTAAGCAGATCATTGACGGGATCGCGATCGACACAGGCCCCGAGGTTGTCCAGGCGTTCGACCACATCGCCGATCACGGAGGGCCGCCATTGCCTGAGCGCCCTGTTGATGTGCAGATACCGGTAGTTCCGATCCGGCTGATAGCCGACCAGCTCGTAGGCACGGATCAGCCCGCCAAACCTGGAGCGGTAGGCGGTGCTCGAAGGCATGTCGTCCTGTTCGTCGATGATCAGGCCCGACAGCGTCCCCGCGCGCTGCAGAAGACAGCGCAGAAGCTCCAGCATCTGCGCATCATCAAAGCGCCTGGATCGCTGCTCGATGATATGCCGCGCCCGCTCGAACAGGTCACGCGACACGATCCCGGCGAACGCGCCGTCGCAGCGTATCCACTGATCAGGCGCGTTCCGGGACCGCCTCTGCTTCAACTTGAAGGAGACGCGGTTGTAGACGTTATTGCCGATGTACTTCTCGTTGGTCAGCACCTGATGCACGGTTCCCCGGGTCCAGAACCGTCCGAGGTCGGTGAGGATGCCATCGCGGTTCAGGGCATCGGCTATGGCCCTCTCGTTGGAGTCCGTTTCGACAAAGGTACGGTATATGCGCTGCACGACCTCCAGTTCTGCTGGCGGGCCGGGCACCAGGATGACCCGGTCAGTCTGGATGCTCTTGTGCTGGCGGAATTCAAGCTCGCCCTTGGGCTTGCGCTGCTCGTCCAGCAGTTGCCGGCGCAGGCCATAGCCTGGCGAACCGCCCTGGTGGAATCCCAGCCGGACAAGGCGGCACTGCCCGATGAACACCTTCGTGGACAGCTCACGACTGTATTCGCCCGCCATCGCCCGCTTGACACTTTTTACGATGGCCGCGATCGGGGTGCCGTCGTTGTCGAACTGCTCGGCGCAATAAATGACGCGGATTCCGGCCTGGGTACAGAGGTATTCGTAATGCGCGCTCTCGTCGGTGTTCTGGAACCGTCCCCAGCGGCTGACGTCATAGACGAGTACGGCCTGATATTCAGCACGGCCGCTCTGGACGTCCTCGATCAGGCTGCGCAGGGCATCGCGTCCGCCTATGTTGAGACCGCTCTTCCCCTCGTCGGCGTAGGTGCGCACGACCGCCATGCTATGTGTCTCGGCATAGCTTCTGATGATGGCGGACTGGTTTTCGGTGGAATAGCGCTGGTGATCGGTGGACATGCGGATGTACTCCGCCACAGGGACCGCAATCGTCCCCTCGCCACTCCGGACCGTGTCAGCTTGACGTGGATTCAACTTGATTCTCCTGTCAAGCTGCTTCCAACTAGCCCATCTTTTAAATGAGGTTTTTCTCCGCGGCAACGGGACGCATGAAGCGCGTGTCACTTGCAGGAGCCTCTGCGGAGGTTCAGGACGCCGGCAAGACGGTGCGATGTACCAGCCAAAAATGGGCCGCCCAAAGCGGGCGGCCCGAACTACCAGATGCCGTGCACTAGGCCTTGGGCTGCTGACCTTGCGAAGCATCCATCTCGGCTTCTGCCGCCCGAAGGAGCTTGGTCACCGTTTCCAGAACCGCCTCCTCCAGCCCGAATCGCAGCCCTCGCTGATCTGCATAGCGGCGTGCCGCAGTCAAACGCTCGGGCACATCCGCCCCCACCAGCAATGAAATGCGCAGGCGGGCTTTGGCGCTTTGGGGCTTGAATACCGTGGACATAGTCGAACTCCATATATATCGGGCCACATCGGCCTCGACCATCAGGTACCGCAGACCGATGAAACCTCAACCAACATGATCCTGCGCCAGTTCAAGCCAGCCACGGAGAGCTATCGAGCGACAGCTCAGGGGAGCCGCCGGCCGCCCAGCGGCCGGTGGGGCAAGCGCATCCAGCGCGCAGCCCCGAGCGGGCCACGCCCGCTCGGCGGGGGGAGCCGACCACGGACGTCCCGCCCCCAGGCGGGCGAGGCACCCTTGGCGCCGGTCCGGGGTTGGGGGGCGCCAGCCCCGCGCGCCCGTCGAGCGAAGCGAGCGCGGGAACCCCGGTTCCGGGTCGCGCGTCCAGCGCGAGCTGCGGCGACAGCCGCAGCCGAGCTACTGGCAGGCGCCAGCCTGCCGGTAGCGAAGCCCGCGAAGCGGGGTTCCCGCGCTCGGAGAGCGAGCGCGGGCGCGCCGACATTTTCTGGGCACGGAGGGCGTACAGCCCGGAGAGCGCGGACGGTGCCCCTAGGCATGCGCGCAGCGCAAGTCCGTGCGGTGCCAGGGATTCCGGCTGCGTTGGGCAAACGAGGGCATGAGCGCTACGCAAACTGATCCAGCCTCCATGGTGCTGCGGTACCTCAATGGTGGGAGCGCCGCATAGTGCGTGCGCTAGTTGAGGGAGGACACTATGACTGCACTGGACGAAGCACTACGCGGTACGCAACCGGGCGGCGGAGGGTCTAGCCGAAAACAGCACCACCGCAATCCACGCGCAGGCCTGGGCGCGACCACACCGCTGGACCGCGCTCGGGCCCACGAGATGCGGCTGCTGACCTGGCTGGCGCAGTGGGGTTATACATCCCGCGCCATAGCGATGCACATGGTCGGGCGCAAAGCCACCGCGATTTTGCGCAGGCTGGAGGGTCGCCATCTGGTCCGCGCCGTGGCGGTGGAAACACTCAGGGATGGATACGTCTGGATGTTGCGCCCGGACGGCTTCGCAATCGCACAATCAACGCTGACGCGATCATTCAGCTACGAATTCGCGCCCGAAAAGTGCGTCAAGTCGAGTTACGTCCGCCACCACCTCGCGACCCAGCATGTGGTGATGTCGTATGACCCCGTGGAGTTCTATCCACATATTCCCTGGCTGGACGCAGTCGTGTCCGGTGAGAAGCAGCCGGATTGTGAGATGACTATGCGTGACGAAACCTCCGTCGCGCTCGAAATCGAGCTCACGCAGAAACATGGGCGGGAACTGGACATGGCCCTGATCGGGGCTTCGCGCTTCGTCGAATTCTCGCGGAGTCATTTTTGCATTTACGTGTCGCACTCGAGGGCATTGCTGGACAACTATCGGGCTCACCTCGAGAACCGGCACGGCGTCCAGCACTGGACACGTCAAGGCCATGGCGCAGCCCGCGTCTGGGTCCCCGATCGCATCGAGCACATCCCGCGCGATTTCATCGAACGGTTCGACTGGCGGCATCTCCCAACCCTGTTTGAGCAGGTCCTTTGACCACAGGATGACTTGGCGCAATCCATTCTTTGGTTAGCACCCGGGAAGCATTGCAGCCTGGGCGTGGCCGGGAGACCTCGCAGCAGAGGAATCGCTCCTGCCGTCGGCTGGGCAAAATTAATTTCTGTACGATAAATATTTCGACCGGAGAAATGCATGCGTCGGGGACGTCCGCGGGGAACGGGACACTATGGCGAACGGACCGTCGCAGTACGCGTTCCGGTTTCGGCGCTGGCAGCAGTCGAAGCCCTGATCGCTCCATTGCGTGAAACGCGCCGGCAGCCCGACACCCAGACCCTTCCCCGGAAAAAGGCAGATTCCAGGCAGGCCCTGATTGCAGCGCTGCGTGCACGAATAAACGAACAGCACAGCACCCTGCTCCCACCCATCGACGCGCTCGTGGCGCTGGAGCTGATACACAAAGCGGGCCTGCGGGCTGCCGCGTGCATTATCGATCCCTGGTACTCGACCCGGACCACGCGGCAGCGCCCGTCTGCCTCGGTCGCGTCCTACCTCCGGCTCATCTCGGCGGCATCCCGGGTTGCCGATCATGTCTTCGTGTGGGGGCGGAGCGAAGACCTCGCCCGTCACGTGGATCGCCTGCCCAGCGGGCTCCATCTTCGCCAGTGGCTGGTATGGCACTATCGCAACTGCCCAAGCCGCTCCAGGGGCTGGCGGCCTTCCCACCAGTCGTGCCTGCATCTGGCCCACCGGTCGGCAGCAATCCATCCGCATCGTTTCCTCACAGACGCCCAGCGTGAGCTGCTTCGCGCCGGCAAGCTTCGCTATTTCCCGGGACCGCCGGATGTCATTGATAGCCCCTTGATAACAGGCTGGTCCGGCCGAAACGAAGCCACAGGCCACCCCAGCCAGAAGCCTCTCGCAGTGATCCGCCAGTTGCTGCGTATGACCTGCGCCGAGGGAGATTGGGTGGTCGATGTCACCGCCGGCGGCGGGACCACCGGTGCCGCCGCCGAAAGCCTTGGCGTCAGATGGATGCTGTCGGATCGCGTTCCCAGCTATGTGCGCACCATCGAGGAGCGGCTTGCCACGCGTCGATTGCGCGTGCCAGCGTCCGACGCCCTCCTGAAGTCCTGATCGGAGCGCTCCTCCCGCTGGGCATTGACCGGCGTCGCGCCGCTGTGCGCTTCAAGGCCGTCCGGTACCCAGTATTCGGGCTTGTAACGGATTTGAGCATGAAGACCTTGATTATCCGCATGCCGACTGTGATGGCGCGCACCGGACTGTCCCGGGCCATGATCTACCTGCTGGTCGCGCGGGGCGACTTCCCTCGGCAGGTGCAGATCGGTCCGCGGGCGGTGGGCTGGGTCGAAGACGAAATCGAAAGCTGGATCGAGGAGCGCGTCAGGCGGCGCAACCAGCAGGCTGCCTGAACGATCGCGCGGGAGAGGGCTGCGGGGGCGACCCCGTGTCGGCCACCGCCAATGGCGGTGATCCCAGCCAAGAGTTCCTGATGAGCGGCGGAAGGGCGCGGGATTCGGCAATACGGCCGCGATGGGCGTCGTGGATCAGTTCTGCCCAGGCGCCGAGCGCGGCACGCCTTTCCTCGATGAGGTCGCCGGCCTGATAG
>DASRFD010000037.1:0-11965 GCA_035651715.1 Nevskia sp. | reverse complement strand
TCCCGAAGACAGCGCCGCGCTCGGCGGACATACTGCGGTGCCGGTGGTGGTGATCTTGAGCTGCCCGCTAACCAGGGTTGACGGGTTGACGTAAATCGAGGACCAGGTGCCGTCACCACGCGCGAAAGTGGTGGCCCCGGGGCTACCGGTGAAGGGCAGCTGACCCAGCGGCAGGGTGCCGGTGACCGTGTTGGCGTTGAGGTTGTATGGCGTCACCGCCCAGGCCTGCGCCGTCGTATCGATCGTGATCGGCGCTGCGGTGGTCAGGCGCCAGGTGGAATTCTGGTAGGTGTTGCCGAGGCGGACCTTGATTTCGCTGAACTGGATCGCCTGGGTGGTGCCTCCCGAGGGATACCAGGTCGGCCGCGTCCAGGCACCGGACTGCATCAGCCAGGGGCCGTTCTGCGAGGCGGTGCTCTGCGCCGTGGCCAGCACCAGCGTGACGCCGGCGGTGCCGGTGACACCGTCGATGGTTTGGACGCCGCTGAGGGCCAGGTTCGAGGTCGCGACCAGGCCGACGCTGGGTTTGTTGGCCAGGCTGGCCTTGGTGTCGGTGACGGCGCCGGTCGCGATGGTCGTGGTGGCGCTGCCAGCGGAGCTGGTGACGTCGCCGGCGAGGGCCGGAAGACGGCCCGAAGACAGCGTGCCGCTGGAGATGTTGCCGGCGTTGGTAGTGTCGGTCGTGGCCGACGGCGCCAGCCCTGAGACATCGGTCGCGGCGGGTTGCGCGGTGGTCACCGCGCCCGAGGTGTTGATCCCCGTCGCGAACTGATGCGAAGCCGGCGTGTTCGAGGTGACGCCGCCCAGCGTCGCGCCGGTCGGCGGCGGAATCGCCGCCGGCGGCAGCGACGTGCAGGCGGTCGGGATCGCCGAGGAGCCGGTAGGATTGCAGACGACGGCACCAGGCGGCACCGCCTGCAGGGCATTGAGAGGGGTGGTGCCCGGACGGATGATGGATCCGTTCATGGTCTGCTGAGCTGCGGCACTCGCGCACAGCAGCAGCCCCGCCAGGCCAACGGCGATCTTGCGGTACATGGGGGAAGTCCCTCAGATGTAGGCGACGGAAACCGTCTGGAAGGTTGCGTACGCCGGCAGCGTGAGATTGCTGCCGGACAGGGAATATGAGCTCTTGGGCTGCAGGCGCCCGTCGCCGAAGACCATCAGCATCCGGCCGAGCGGCTTCGGTGAAAGCGCAAAGACGGGGCCGGTGTTGGCGGCGAATTCCAGGTACTGCGGCTGGTCCGAGGCGACATAAACGACCGATACCGTCTGGAACGTGGCATAGGTGCCCAGGGTGAGCACGGTACCGTTCAGCGCCCAGCTGCTCCGCGGCTGCAGGGCGTCATCGCCGAAGACGAGCATCCAGCCGCCCACCGGAATACCGGAGAGCTTGAAATTGGGGCCAGAACCGGCATTGAACGTATCGACCGCCATGTCGTGCGAGGAGGCCTGCGAGGCCGGTACGAACCAGGCGGTGACATCCTGGAAGGCCTGCCAGTTCGGCAGGGTGAGCACCCCGCCAGGGCCGAGCGAATAGCTTTCCGGCGCCTGCAGGCCGCCGTCGCCGAAGACCAGCGCGATGGAACGCGGTAACGGCGCCAGGCTGAAGCTGGGCCCGGTGGGCTGGAACGACTGGCGCAGCACCGTGAGGCCCGGCGCGCTGGCAATGGCGAACACCACCAGCTGCCAGTGCGCGGGATCGTTCGCTGGATCCAGCGTCGCATCGTCCACCTCAGCGATGCAGGCATAGATGTTGCCGCCGCCGCTGCGCGCCAGGTTGCCCTGCAGGTAGCTGGCACCCGCCACGAAGTCCGGCACCTGGTCGGTGCTGTAACCCTGGAACGTGTCCAGATGCACGCGCTTGAAATTCGCGTTGAGAGCATCGGCAACGCCGTCGGTCATCTTCCTCAGGAAAGTGAAGAGGCCCATCGTTCAGGCTCCGCGCGGCGGTTGGCTGTTTCCCATGGGAAACGGATCAGGCGGGAGGGACCGGCATGACGAACTTCGCCGGATCCACGGTGGTGAGGGCGAACAGCGCGGCGCGGTACTGCGACCAGGCCTGGCGCTGCTCGCCCGTGAGCGGCGCCTCGGGAAACGCGGTCCACAGGCAATGGGCCAGGGCGGCATCGCGACGGCGCAGGATTTGCGCCCGGGTCAGCGGCGGACGCGGGGGCGGCTCGACGTCGACGAGCTCGCCGTCGACCAGGGCCTTGGTGTGCGGCTGGGAGCACAGCGCCTGCCACTGCTCGTCCGAGATCTCGACCGCGCCGGCGGGGATCAGCGTGTGCGGATTCGGCACCCGCCGCAGTTGCGGCTCGGCGTCTGACTCGTCGGCCGCTTCGAGCTGTGTAAGCTCGCGCGGTCCATGCACATCGTCATGGTAGAAGGCGAGCGGCCGGCCTTCAGGGTTCAGCATTGCGTAGCGTTTCATGTCAGAACCCCACCGTCAGGTAGCCATAGCCGTCGGACTGGTCGCTGGGCTGGCCATCCCACTGGACCATGATTGCCCCGGCGCTCAGGGTGGTGCCGGCCTGGTCCCACTGCGCCCACACGTCGTCGCTGGTACTGGAGGTGTTGTTCAGCACGAGCGGCACCAGGACCAGGCACTGGTTCGGAAACGCGATGGGGAATGGAAATGTGTAGTGGCCTTCCGATGCGGAGGTGACCACGTAACCCCATTGCATGATCAGATTCTTCTTAATGCCCCCGATCGACAGCGGGATGACCGCGTAGCCAGGCACGGTGAGGCTTCCCGTGAAGCCCAGGTTGGCGAGGGCCGCAGGCAACGATGCGAGGTCGGAGAGGTTGTTGGCCTTGAGCAGCGCGTTGCTATTGCCGAGGACGCCGATGGCATCGCGCAGCTGCGTCAGCACCGCCTTGTTCGGCGTGATCCCGGCCGCGACGATGACGTTGCGGATCTCCTCGATCAGCGCGTGCAGCAGCCAGGCGCGGAAGGTTGTCGGCGCCTGCGTGCCCGGCACGCCGTCGGTGGGATAGCCCGGCGTGCCGGGCGCGGGAATCGTCGGCGGCGTGGCGATGCAGGAAGCGTCGTCGTATCTGTCCATTTCAGGTCGTGCCGAAGAAAAGCGGGGTATGGGCCTGGTTGACCGAGTTCATCTCGCACTCGAGCACCGCATCGAGCGCCGGGCAGACCACCTCCCAGGTGGACATCCATTCCTGGCCACCCAGCGGCTCGCCCATGTGGCTGCGGCCGCAGCGGAACGGCGCGAAGTAGCGGATGGTGATGCTGTAGCCGAGGTTGGCGGCGAAGTTGATGTAGCCGAGGCGGGTGTTGCTGCCCACGCCGACGAAGCGCGCCAGGACCTGCGCCTGCTGCTGGTCCAGCGTGGGGCTGGTGCCGGCGCAGAGATCCGGCAGGCCGAGCGAGTCCTGCCATTCCGGCAGCAGCTGCACCGGCGCGCGCGGGAAGGCGTCGGCCAGCAGCGCATTGGCCGCGATCACGGTGCGCTCAGGGCTCTTGGCCAGGGCGGCGAGCACCTTGGTCTGCGTCGCATCCGGATCGCGCGGCCAGGCACGGCCGCGCGGCATCAGCGCCTGAAATGCGCCAAGGAAGTCGTCGGCGGAGTAAACCGGGGCGGCCATCAGACGTAGCTGACCGTGCCGAGCACGGGCAGATGCCCCTGGGGCGGCGTGATATTGCCAGGCGCGCCGCCGTTGATCTGCGTGATGACGAAGCCGGTGGTCAGCGGCACCGCGGCGATCGCGGATTCGATGTCGCCCAGGTTAACCGTGCCCCGGTTCGGCGAGCCTTCGCGCAGGAAGGTGTCGGTGATCGCCTGGGCGATGGCGGCGCGAGTGCCGCCGCTCGAGCCGGCCAGGCCGCTGATGGTGAAGTTGTAGACGGACGCGATGGGCGCCACCACGTAGACCAGGGCGGTGTTGGTTTGAACGGTGTAGATGTGGTTGGCCACCGCCAGCTGGTCGCCGGTCGCCGCAGTGTCGCGCGGGTCGGACAGCGAGACGCCGTCGCTGCCCTGGGGGAATCCGCCATGCGCGGCCTCGGTCACGTCCAGCATGATGTAAACGACGACCGTGCCGCCGCCCATGCCATTCGGCCAGCACCAGGCGCGCGTGACGCCGTTCACCTGCTTTGCCCACGTTACGTAGTCGCCCGTTTTGCCGATCAGCGGATCGGTCTGGTAGGCCTCCAGCATGCGGGTCTTCAGGGACTCGTCCAACTCCAGGTCGGCGCCGCCGGTGAAGGCGGAGGATCCGGTGCTTGAGCTGGCGATCGTCGCGATCGCGGTGCCGAGGGTCCAGACTGTGTTCGCCTCGCAGTTACCGAACGCGCCGGTCCGGCCGGAGGGGTCCGCATTGACCACCGCCGTGACGGTGACGCTGCCGCCGCTGACCGAGGCGCCGACGGTGACCGTGGCCTCGATGCCGTCGCCGCGGCTGATCGGCGTGCCGATCGGGATGGGGACGCCGTCCAAGGTGCCGGCGAAGGTCACGGTGCCGGTCGCCGAGGTCGCACTCTCGCGGAACACGTCCTTGAGCCCGGCCCAGGCCTCCAGGAACTCGTCGGTGGAGGTGTACGGCACTGCCTGCTTCGCGATCCAGTCCAGGTATCCCTGGTCCAGGTTCTCCATCGCCGCCTGCACCGCGCCCATGATCTGCAGGTTCGAGAAACGCAGCAGGGGATCCGAGCCTTGCAGCGCGGAGGCGATGTCCTGCGCCACCTGGGCGCGGAGCTGCGTCAGGGTGGGGCGGGAACGAGGCATAGGTCAGTTCAGTTGCTTCCAGCTCCACTGGAACTTCATGGGAACCACGGTGCCGTCGGTGCGGTTGATCGTGATCTCGACGCCCAGCATCTCGCGAGCGGGGAAGAACGCGTTCACGTCGATCGACGCGGCTACGCCATCGTCGATCAGCCATTGCAGCGCCTCGGCGCAGCAGTCGTTGGCCCTGGCCAGCACTTCCTGCGTCTGCACCGAGCGGTCCAGCAGCCACAGCCGCGAGCCGATGGGGTGCTGCGGATCCGTGTCGCCCCACCAGCCGCGCGGATTGCTGCTGCCGTCCGGGATCACGTCGTCCGGGGCGGCAGTGCGATCGGTGAACAGGCTGATGATCACGGCCGTGTCCAGGTCGTTGCCGTCCTGCAGCTTGCGGCCGACCAGCACCCAGTCGCCGCGGCCGTTCTGAACATCCCAGATGGTGGCGGTGTCGGTCATTCGAGCGCGTCCGGCACGTTGGAGAGGATGGTCGACAGCCCGGTCTGGACGTTGGCCACCTGGTGGTGGTGCCCGTTGTAGATCACGCGCATTTGCGCCATGCTGCGTGTGTTCGGCGTGAGGCCGCCGACGTTGTCGATGATGTCGCCGGTGACCTCGAGCAGCGGCGTCTCGAAGCGCGCCTTGACCGAGGCCTGCACCAGCAGCTGCTGCGCGCCGTTGATGTTCACCACCGGCGCATTGTTGACGTTGATCGGGTTGCCGCCGCCGTTGACCACGATGCCGGTCCGGCTCAGGTACACCGACTGGCCGTTGCCGTCGTAAACCATCACCTCGCCGGGCTGCAGGTTCTTCGGCCGCAACGCCTGGTTGTTGGTGCCGATGACCACGCCGTCGGTCCGGTCGCCGTCGATGAAGAGGGCAATGCCATCGGTGCCGGCGGGCGGATTGCTCGCCAGGCCGAATTCGGCGATGCGGCGCAGGGTCTCGGTCTCAAACGGCCCGAACACCACCTGCACGCGCTGCGTATTGCCGCTGTCGTCTACCAACTGGATGCGGCCGCGCCCCACCAGGTAGCGCACCAGGAAGCGGATGCGGTCAACCAGGCTCATGGTCAGAGCCCGGCCTTGCCGAGGGCCTGCTCCACGTCGCGCGCCAGTGGCTGGTAGGCGATCGGCTCCGGGATGAAGGCCTGCTGCGGCATCAGCAGCAGCTCGGCGGTGGTGCCGGTCTGCGCGTTGCGGCTGTAGGTCACCTCGTTGATCAGCCAGTCGTTATAGTTCACGCCGCCCACCACCGGCGTCTTGCCGCCAATGCGCAGGCTGGGCAGGTACAGCGGCACCAGCTTGTTCGGCTGCCACAGCTCACCGGCGCTGTCGCGCCAGCTGTCGCAGGTCAGTGTCAGTGCGTTGGAGCGGCCGATCTGCCGCGCATAGTCCCACACCGCGCGACGGATGCAGATGTCCAGCCCGCTGACCGAGGACTCGGCCACGATCGCCTTGGCGCGATGACGCGGCACCGCCTTGTCCTCGATATCCGCCAGCTCGTTCCAGCCCATGCCGACGTCATCCAGCATGTCCATGGCCTGGATGAAGGCCCTATAGTTGCTGTAGCGGCCATTCATGCTGTAGCGCGCCGTGGCGCGCTGCACGTTGACGCCTTCCTTGAAGCCGCTGGCGTGGTAGGTGGTGCCCACCCCATCCAGCACCAGGTTGCCGTCCGCGTTCTCGTAGAGCAGCAGGCCGCGATAGCGGCACATGCGCTCCAGGATGTCGTAGGGCGCCTCCAGCACGTTGAGGTTGGTCTGCGGAATCACCGCGCCGATATCGGCCTGCGGGCCTGCGATCGCATCAATGTTGTATTTTTTGGCCAGCTTTTGCGCGATCTGCAGCACCGTGTTGTTGCTGATCTGGCCGCCGGGCCATTCGGCGGAGCAGTCCACCAGGTCCTGGCACTTGCCGCGACCGCTGATCAGGATGACGTGGCCAGCCGGATCGATGGTCGGCTCGAACACGTCGATATAGCCGGTGACCACCACGTCGTTGCCCAGCTTGACCTGGCAGGCGTCGCCGGGCTGTACGACGACCGCCTGCATCTCGGGCGGGAACAGCTCGGTCATGTGGATTTCGAAATCGCTGGGGAAGCGCTCGATGCCGCGCGTGACGCGGATATCGGTCCAGCCCCGCAGCTGAACCTGGCTGCCCTTTACGAGTAAAGTAAGCTCGTCCGCCATGACCCGGAGCACTCCGTGAAGCCTATGAAAATTGGGTTGATGCTGCTTCTGCTATGGCCACTACTCGCTGACGCGGCGCCGCTTTGGCGCACGACACATGAGGGGACCATCGCCTGTTTTGTGGAGGACTCGCCCCATGCCGCGGAGGTAAAGTTGCATGAAGCACGCAAATCGGGCGCAGCCATGCCGCCTGGGTGCGGCCACCTAAAGAAAGGCTTCCAGTTTTCCCG
This sequence comes from Nevskia sp., assembly GCA_035651715.1. GTDB lineage: Bacteria > Pseudomonadota > Gammaproteobacteria > Nevskiales > Nevskiaceae > Nevskia. Next base: position 4,811 of record DASRFD010000037.1, on the reverse strand, counting down.
CTATAACGAAGCCTGCTATCAGGCGCCCTGCGAACCCGGCGTCAACGATATAGACGCCTACGGCGCCGTCCTCAGAACCGATGGGGATCGGGACTTCTTCTACGTTTCGGAAGCTGATACCGAACCAGTGCTCGACGCTGATGGCCAGCCAGTTTCTGATCCGTGCGATGCCGCCGGAGCCGGCGGCGAGTTCGACCGCCTGGAAGCCGCGCCAGACGGCCGGCTCTACCTCAAGCGCTACCTCTTCACGACGCGGTGCAAGGACGGGCGCGTGCAGCAGCACGTCAAGCGGTTGAACTGAGCCCGCGCGTTCCCGCTGGGGCGGGCAACGCGCGGGCCCAGGGCCTTCAGCGCATCAGCTCCTCGGCGTTGCGCAGGTTACGCGCCATGTCCACCAGGTTTCGCGCCCCATACAGCGCGGCCGAGGTCACAACGTCCTGGCCCTCGATGTGCAGCAGCACCAGGTCAATCATGGCCGAGGCGTTCTGCAACAGCATGCCGGCGTCCGCGGACAGGGCGGCCGCCGGCGTGTCGGGCGGGATGACGTAGGTCCCGGACATGGAGAAGAAGACCTGGGTCGGTTCAGGCCCGGGTTGCTGCTCTTGCGCTTGTTTGGCCATGGATGGCCCTCCTACTGGACTTTTGAACCCAATCCCCTTTTGAGAGGGATGCCGGGCGCTCAAAACCGCCAGTAGACGGCGGGCGTATTCCCCCGAAGGGTCTTGTATTAGCCTCACGCCCGGCAAAAGCATTGTGACCTTACGGCCACAAAAAATCCGCATGTCTATCGGGTGCGGACTCCGCTACTGGTGTAAAGGTGTTTTGAGCACCTGAGGCCGGAATCTACGCCGAGCTGTTCACTCCGTCAATACTGCTGTACATCTTGCCGCGAGACGCCGGCGCAGTTCGGCATCGTCCCGCAGCAGCCGGCGGTGGAATTCGCGCCGCCGCGCCTGAGCCCAACACAGCATGCCGAAGGCGAAAAGGGCGAAGAGAAATGCATCCATGGTCGTCTCCCGGTTAATCCCCGATCGGGCGCGGATCCATCTCGATCTGCACCATGCCCTCAAGCAGATCCTCGATCACAGCCGCCGCTTCATTGAGCAGCTCTGGTGTATTGGAGCTGGCGGCGGCTTTGCGCAGCCGCTCGAGCAGGTCCGCCTGGCGGTTGTCAGTTGTCGGGTTTCCCATGGGAAACAGACTAAACGCTTGAGGCTCAGCTCGCCAGCGCCTTGAAGCGGGCCGGCAGGAAGGCCGGGTGCGGCACGTCGCCAGCAAACTCGACCAGCTGGTCCGCCCGGGCGGGATCCCGGTACAGGCGCTGGGCCAGGACCAGGGACGGCACCGGCGCCGGCGAGTCCACCTCGACGATATCCGGCAGGCCGGCGCCGCGCGAGGCCAGGTCCTGGGCGACGTCTGCGCGGAGCTGGCGCAGGGCGGCGTAGCTGTCATCGTCACCGGCGTCGCCGGCGGTGGTGATCTCCAGGTCGATCAGGCCACAGACCTGGCTGCGGACGGCCGCGGCGTCGTCGGCCGAGGCCGGCTGGTAGGCCGCGGCGGCCTGGGCCAGCGCCTGCAGGGTGGCGCGGCGGAACAGGCCCAGGCAGGCGGTCTGCGCGGACAGTATGGCCAGGGGGATGGCGGAGTTGCCCAGCACGGGCTCCTCGGTGTAGCCGTAGAGGCTTCCCAGCAGGCGCAGGGCGCTCCTGGGGTCCTGGATCGCGGCCAGGAGGGCCTGGGCCAAGGCCTGGACGGCGTTGCCGATGGTGGCCGGGTCCCCGCCGGTGGCGGCCGTATTCAGCGCCGCGACGGCCGCCGCGACGCTCGCCCGGTTGGCGGCGCCGGCGGCGATCAGGGACGCCGTGGTGGCGCCGGTGGAGGCCTGCGGCGACACGTTGATGTTGGCGAAGCCCACCCGGCCGCCGCCGAAATATCGGCCGTAGGTGCCGGAGATGTTGGTCGGCAGGCTGACCAGCATGCTGAACAGGTTGGTGGCGTCGTTGGCCAGGCCGCTGATCTGCGCGCTCCAGCCGGTGACGGTGTCCACCACCTGGTGGGCCACGGCCGAGCCGAGGGACAGCGCCGCCCGCAGCTCGGTGACGAAGCCGCCCAGGGCGGCCTGGAACATGGCCAGCGCCGAGGCCTGGCTCGCCGCCCCTGTCGCGGACTGGATGTCCGGAAAGACCTGGTCGCCGCCGACGATGAAGCTGAACTGGATCTCGATGACGCGGCCGCGCTCGGTCTCGCGGAACGGCTGCTCGCCCAGCACGCTGACCTGCAGCCGGCCCAGGCTGGGGTGCACCAGCGTGCCCGGACCCGGCGTCTCGATCGCCTCCAGCATGCGGGCGCGCTGCGCGGCGACATCGTCGCCCACCAGCCGCCCGAGGATCGACAGCCGCCGGACGCTCTTGCCCATGTCCTCGGGCCAGTAGTCCTCGCGGTTAGGGTACTCGTGGATCGCCTGGCGCCGGCCCGGGCGCAGGTCGTTGCTGTTGACGAAGAACGGGACCCCGCGAAAGGTGGCTTGCTTGGTCGTCATGTCAGGGGCTGCCGGCTTCCGGCATCAGCTTGCCGTCGCCAGCGGATGGCGCATATGCACGGGCACATGTCCGCCATCCTTGCGGCGCGCCTCCACCTTGGTGCCGGGAGCGGCGCCGTGGATATGGATCTCGATCTGCGCGGCCAGGTCTGACCGCGCGTTCAGCTCGGCCTGGTTGTCGCCGAAGACCTCGTAGTCCTTGCCGACCACGCTGGCCGCAAAGGCGGCGGTGCCGGCATGGCGCAAGCGATCGCCGACGCCGCGGTACTTGCCCTGGGTCAGCTCGTAGTTGGCGAACTCCAGCTGCTCCTGCAGGGAGGAACCGCGCAACGGATGGCCGGCCCAGGCGGCAAAGTCGGCCTGGCGCGCGGCATCCCACTGGCCGACGCCGAGGTGCCCCTTGTTGAACCAGTTCTCCCGCACATCCGGGTTCAAGCCGCTTTCGCGGATGAAGTTGGCGACGATCCCGGACGCCTGCGCCGCGCTCCAGCCCTTGCCCTGGAAGAAGTCCAGCGCCGCCTGGGAGTTGGCGGTGGGGTTGAACTTGGCCGTGCCCTCCGGGTGGGTCCAGTCGAACAGCTTGGTGCCCAGGGTCGCATCTTTCTCGCCGGTGAGCTTCTGGATGGCGGAGTCGATCGCGCCCGACACCACCGTGCCGACGGCGTAACCCGCGCCCAGGGAAGCGAGGAGCGGCCCGAGCGTGCCCAGCGCCGGCACAATCCTGGCTAGCGACACCGCCAGCGAGAAGAACGGCGCCACCAGGTTGGCGGTCATCAGGCCGCCCAGGGCGATCAGGATGGTCTTGAAGCCGCCGAGTTTGTCGACGATGTTGCCGAGCGAAGTGAGGAAGCTGTTGGCCCGCGCGGCGATCTTGTCGAAATCCAGTTTGGCGAGCCAGTCGCCGAAGCGGCCGAAGAAATCGCCGATCTTGGTCCGGTTGGCGCTGATCCAGTTGGTCAGGTGGTCGAAGAACTGAGTGAGGCCGGGGCCCAGCCGCGCGCCGATCTCGTTCTGCAGGCCGCCGGTGGCCACCTTGAGCCAGCCGAACGACTCCGCCAGCTTGTCCGCGGTGCGCAGCTGCGCGTCGGTCTGGACGCCGCCCAGGGCCGCCACGCGGCGGTTGTACTCGTCGATGCCGGCCGGCCCCTTGCGCAGCAGCGGCAGAAAGTTCTCCATGCCCAGCGTGCGCGCGATGAGCCGCTGCACGGCTGGGTCGCCGATGCGGGAGATGACGCCGGAGAGCTGCCGGAACGCATCGCCTGTGTCGATCGCGCCATTGCGGGTGCGATGCAGCACGATGCCCATGCGGTTGAGCAGCACCAGCGCTTCCGGATTGCGGCCGAACTGCGCGCCCTGCAGGATGTCCTGGAAAGCCTTGAAGCTCTCGCCCAGACCTTCCGCATCCAGGCCGAGCGCGGTGGCGGTGCCGCGCAGACCCTGGAACTGGCCGGCGGCAATGCCGGCCGCCTGGGCGCTGCGCTGGATCATGCGGCCGAGCATCGCCCAGCGCTCGGCCAGGGTCACGGTGCCGGCGATGGTGCCGCCGCCGACGATGGCGGTCAGCGGTGCGGCCAGGGCAAGGACGTGCTGCGCCGCGTTCTTGGCGGCGCCGGCGAAATTGCGTGTGGCCTTGGCCAGGCGATCCAGTCCGGCGACCTTGGCCAGCTTGCTTGTGTATTCCTGCAGCTGGCGCACCGGGCGGGTGAGGCGCGACAGCTGGTCGTTGATGCGCTTGATGGTGGCGATGACCTTGTCATCAGCGCTGATCTCAATCGGGAACTTGTTGGTCATGACTCAGCTCCCGATTCCGATGCGGCCTGGCGGTTGATCCGCTGCGCCTGCGCATGCCACCAGGCCAGGCGCGTCCAGGTTTCGCCCCAGGCGTCGCGCGGCCCCCAGTGATAGAAGAACGTCAGATCCGCGATGATTTCCCGCCAGTCTCCGGGAAGATGTCGTCCAGGCTGACAAAAGGGATGAGGAATTTCATCGCCTCCTTGATGTCCAGCATGCCGATCTTGCGCACCGCCGGCTCCGGCACCCCGCTGACCGCCGATATGAGGAAGTACATCGCCGACATGGGCTTGCCCGGATCGTTGCGGCCGAGGAAGCGATCGATCTCGTCCGCTGTCGGCTCGCGCATCGTCAGCTCGCTATAGACGAGCTGCTGATCCTTGTCCTTGCCGAGCCGGACGGGCTTGCGCAGGACGATGGTCTTTTCCAGCTCGATGGGCGCCGGTACGGCGCTTTCGGTGTTCTCATCCATGCTCAATCC
>DASRFD010000036.1:0-63660 GCA_035651715.1 Nevskia sp. | reverse complement strand
CCGGTGTGGGACGGCAAGGCCTTCCAGCCGCGCCTGATGGTGCCGCTGTCGCTGTCCTACGACCACCGCGTCATCGACGGCGCTTACGCGGCGCGCTTCATCGTGCAGCTGGTGAAGCTGCTGCAGGACCTGCGCAGGCTGAGCCTGTAGTCCACAACCAGCTCGCGCAAACGCGCGAGAGCGGCAAGCCGTTTTAGGGAGAAGCCGTCGGGGGCTTGCCCGCGGCCAACCGTACCGGGGGGCTACGCCCTGTCCGGGTTTTCATGGACAATCAGCCGATTGCTTCCATAACGACATGCCGCGGCAAGCGGGAACCGGAACCATGCATCCATTCAGAACACTGGCGGGGGCCGGCCTGGCCGCGCTGGCCCTGGCCGGCTGTGCCCACAATGGCGAAGAGCCCCTGGTGTTCGGCACGCGGCTGCCGGCCGATGAGGCGCCCGCCGGGGCGGCCGCAGCGCCCGCCGCCGCGCCGGCGCTGCCACCCCTGCCGGACCTGAGCATGAACGAGATCGCGACGCGCTACGTCAAGCTGGTGCTGGCCCTGGGCGAGCTGGACGAGGGCTATGTCGACGCCTACTACGGCCCCCCGGAATGGCGCGACGAGGCCAAGGCCGCCAAGCTCGATGCCGCCCGCATCGAAGCCCAGGCCCAGCAGCTGATCGTGCGCCTGCTGGCCGCGCCGACCGAGGCGGTGCCCGGGGACGCGGAGCTGGGCGCGCTGCGCAAGAGCTACCTGAAAAACCAGTTGGGCGCGTTGTCGGCGCGCGCGGCGCTGCTGCAGGGCCGCAAGTTCTCCTTCGACGACGAAGCGCTGGCGCTCTACGACATCGCCGCGCCGCACTATGGCGAGCAGGAATTCACCCCGGCGCTGAAGCAGCTCGACGCGCTGCTGCCCAAGGGCCCCGGCACCCTGGCCCAGCGCTACAACGCCTATCTGGAGCGCTACGCGGTGCCCGGGGACAAGCTGCAGAGCGTGATGCGCGCCGCCATCGGCTATGCCCAGCTGCACGCCCAGGCCCACCTCAAGCTGCCCCAGGGCGAACGGTTCGAGCTGGCCCTGGTCGGCGACAAGCCGTGGAGCGCCTACAACTGGTACCAGGGCAATTTCTACAGCCGGATCGAGGTCAACGCCGACCAGCCGGTGACCATCGCCCGCATCATCCAGCTCGCCTCGCACGAGGGCTATCCCGGCCATCACGTCTACAACAGCCTGCTGGAGCAGAGCCTGGTGCGCGACCGGCAATGGCCGGAATACCAGGTCTATCCGCTGTACTCGCCGCAGTCCTTCATCGCCGAGGGCAGCGCCGACTACGGCGTGGAGCTGACCTTCCCCGAGGCGCAGCGCCTCAACTTCGAGCGCGAGCTGTTCGACCTCGCCGGGTTCGACGCCGCGCAGGTCGAGGCCTACGACCGCATCGTGCGCATCGCCCGCGCCGTCAAGCCGGCCGAGATCGAGGCGGCGCGGCGCTACCTCGACGGCCGCATGGACGCCGCCTCCACCGCCAACTGGCTGCAGATCTACGCCCTGGCCTCGCCGGAGCGGGCGCGGCAGCGCATCGACTTCTTCGACCACTACCGCAGCTACATCATCAATTATTCGTACGGCGAAGAACTGGTGCGCCACCACGTGGAGACCGAAGGCGGTCCGGGGGTCTCGACCGATGCGCAATGGAAGGCATTCGCCCGCCTGCTGAGCACGCCGCGGGTCCCGACCGAGCTGAAGTAGGCCCGGCGGCGGCGGGCCCTGCCGCCGCTGCCGCCCGCGCTGCTACACTGCGGGGGTGCGGGCGCCGGTTCGCTCGAGCGCCGATTGGACAATCTGGAGAAAAAACGATGTCGGACAGCAAGGTCTATCGCCGTATTGCACGGCTGGACGAGGAATTCTTTGGCCAGCTCGCGGCGCTCAAGCCCGGATTGAAAGGCCTGATTCCGGACGAGACCAATTTCACCGAGGATTCATATGACGAACTGTTCGTCATCCTCGCCTCGGCCCTGTACTACGTGAAGGACGCCAAGCTGCGCAAGGCTTCCGCCAACAAGTCTGGCGGCAACCCCAAGCTGGTGTCGCTGCTGATGGACGAGGGGGTCAAGGACAAGGACGCCGTGCTGGCGGCCAAGGTGCTCGACCGCCTCGCGCCCTACGTGCCGCCCCGCGTGTTCACCGCCACCCTGGCCACCATGCACGCCAGCACCGATCCGCTGTTCCGCGAATATCACGGCGCCATCTCGCGCATCACCGCCGACCTCTACCGCATCGTCACCGGCTTCGAGCCGGCCGAGCACTGCCCGGAGGCCCTGGTGCAGTGGGCCTCCGGCCCCAACCGCGAACTGCTGTACGCCGAGCTGTTCGGCTGAGCCGATCCGCGGCACTAAGAAAAAAGCGGCCCTCGCGGGCCGCTTTTTTTTGGGGAAGCGGCACGATGCCCCGTGCCGCTTCCCTTACAACGCGCTTACAGAAGCGGATTCGTGCCGTTCCGCTTACTTCTTGACGCCAGCGTCAGCGTTGACCGAGGCGCCGGCGTTGACCGCCGTGCCGGACACGGCAGTGCTGACCGTGTTGCCGGCTTCGCTGGTGGTCGCGTCGAGCTTGGCCTTGGCCCCGGCTTTGGCATCGGCCGCGGTGGCCTTCGCGCTCTTCACGTGATCCTTGGTCTTCTCCTTGGCGGAGGCGACCTTGGCCTTGGCGTCGCTGGTGGCCGCTTCCGCGGTGCCCTTGGCCGAGTCGACGGTGGTCTGCGCCGCACCCTTGACGCCGTCGGTGGTGGCCGCGGCGGTGCCCTTCACGGCGCCGGTGGCGTCCTTCAGGGCGCCGCCCAGCCCGAGGCCGGTCTGCGTCGAGGTGCCCGCGTTGACGCCCAGCGAAGCGCCGGCCTGGGCCTGGCCGTCCGCGTGGGCGCCGGCGGCGGCGAGCACGCCCGCCAGAACCAGACCGGAGATCAGATGCTTCTTCATGGTGCTGCTACTCCTTTGATTTCGTTCAGGGGTGTCGGGGTATCGGTGCCGACGGAGCACATCCTGAGGCCGGCGTGCTGAATCGGCCCTGAATCACCGCAACTTTTCTTTACCGCCCGTGACGGCGGCCCGCGCCCAAAGAAAAAGGCGGCCGCATCAGCGGCCGCCCTTTCATGACGGCAACGGCGTGGAAGCTTACTTCGCGGCCGGAGCGTCGGCGGCCGGAGCAGCGTCGGCCTTCTTCTTGTGGTGGTGCTTCTTGTGCTTCTTCGGCGCCGGAGCGGCCTCGGCCGGAGCAGCGGCCGGAGCCGGAGCAGCGGCGGGAGCCGGGGCAGCAGCCGGGGCGGCGGCGGGGGCATCAGCGGCGAAAGCCTGGCCAGCGGCCAGCAGGGCGCCCGACACCAGCAGGGTGGACAGCAGCTTGGACTTCATTGTGATCTCCTAGGTGATGACATGCCGTCGTTCGTCCGCGACGCGGTCCGAACCGGCGTGACAAGTATCATTGGTGTGGCTGAATGGCGTCTGAACCCGGTACTGCGCACTCCCCCCAGGCCTTCGGCCGGCACGGAAACTATCACGAAATGACGACGAATGCCTCCTACATGGCGATATGGAAGGTGGTTAGAACCATTCCGCGGGGACGCGTCGCCAGCTACGGCCAGGTGGCCCGGCTGGCAGGCCTGCCGAAGAACGCCCGCCTGGTCGGCGTCGCCCTCGGCGCCGGCGACCGCCTGAAGCTGCCCTGGCACCGCGTGATGAACGCCCAGGGGCGCATCGCCCTGCCGCCGAACAGCCGCGGTTACCGCGAGCAGAGCCGGCTGCTGCGGGAGGAAGGGGTGATCGTCACCAAGGGCAAGGTCGACCTGAAGCGTTTCGGCTGGAAGGCGGGCGGCGAGAGTCCGCTGCTCGACTGAGCCCAGGCGCCGGCTTCAGGCCGTGGAGCGCTCCAGCCACTCCTGCGTCTGCCGCCAGAGCCGCGCCGCCACCGCCGCATCCTGCGCATCGGGGCTCGGCGTCACCGCCTTGCAGTTGCGGTAATACAGCCCGCCCACCGCCTCCGCTGCCGTCGCGCAGTGCAGCTGCGTCTGCGCGCCTTCCACCGGCGTCAGCAGGAAGAACGCCTCGACCGGGGCCATCGCCTTGCGCAGTTTTTCGATCAGCGGATTGCCGGCCAGCCCCTTGCCGGCGATGTTGGTGTAGACCGCGCCGGGGTGCAGGCTGTACGCGCGCAGGCCCTGTGCGCCGTATTGCCGCTGCAGCTCGTGGGCGGCATGGATCAGCGCCAGCTTGGACAGGCCGTAGGCGACCCAGGAGTTGTAGGGCGCCTGCGGCGCGAACAGGCCGGCGTTGCTGCCGCGGCTGTGGAGCATCGACACCACGTTGACCAGGCGCGCTTCGCCCTGCGCCCGTGCCGTGCCGAGCAACGCCGGCAGCAGCAGCGAACTCAGGTGCATGGTGCCCAGATAGTTGGTGCGCCAGTGGATCTCGTGGCCGTCCGGCGTCAGCCGCGGCTCCTTCCACTGCGACAGCAGGTCCAGGTGCACGCCGGCGTTGTTGACCAGCACGTCGAGCCGTCCGTCATGACGCCGCAGGTACCAGTCGGCGAAGGCGCGCACCGAATCGCGCTGCGCCAGGTCCAGCGCGTGCCCTTCCACCGGACCCGCGCCGGCGGCCTGCAGCATCTGGACCACGGCGGCGGGTCCGGAGCGCGTGGTGACGCAGACCTGCGCGCCCCAGCCGCCGAGGATGCGCGCGGTCTCGAAGCCGATCGAGCCCGGCGCCGCGCCGGTGACGATGATCCGGCGGCCCTCCAGGTTCTTGGGTGCGGCGAAAGCCGGCCGCAGCAGCAGCCGGTGCAGGCTCTTCATCGATGGCTCCCGGCTATGCGCTCATTCGCAGGACAAACCGCTCCACAGCTTCTTCTCTCCCGCCACGGTGCATTTTGCATAGGCCCGGGGCAGGGTGAAGCTGCTGGTGCGCTTCATGCCCTTGTAGTGGCACACCACCCAGACCGCCTGCTCCTTGCCGGAAAAGCTCCAGAAACGTGCCTGCCGCAGCGGCGCGTCGGCGTTGTCCGGCGCGAGCTGCGCCAGTTCCGCCGGCGGCCCGTCGTACAGGTCGAGCGATTGCGCCGGCGCCGGCTTGCCGGAAGCCAGCTTCGCCGCGGGGCAGTCATAGCGGTCGGCGCCGGAGACGGCCGGCATCCAGCACCCCAGCGCCGCCGCGGCGGCGAGCATGGTTTTTCTCATGGCTAATGGTCCTCGCGCAGTTCCTTCAACAGCTGTTCCACGCCGCCCAGCACCGCCAGGGGATCACGCAGTTCCAGCAGCTTCTGCCGGCGCTCCGGCTCCACCGGCAGCAGTTCGCACAGGCGGTTGCCGACCCAGGCGGCGTCATCCATCCGCGGCGGCCGCGGAAACTGCTCCTCGCCCAGCTCCTCCATCAGGCGCCGCAGCAGCTTGCCCAGGGCGGCGTGCCGCTCCGGCAGCGGCAGCGGATCGGCCGGCTCCTGCAACGCCACGCGCGCCATAATCAGCCCGGAGCCGGTGGTCCAGCGCTCGACGATGCGGAACACCGTCTCGCCGCGCGCCTCCAGGATGAACTGGCCCGGCACCGGGTCGCTCCATTCGACGATGCGCGCCGTGCAGCCGGTGTCGCAGGGCACGGCCGGCTTGCCGACCTCGTAGCCGGCCTTGATCAGGGCCACGCCGAACACCGTGTTGTCGCGCAGGCAGTCGCGCGTCATCCCGACATAGCGCGGCTCGAAGATGCGCAGCGGCAGGCGTCCTGCCGGGAACAGCACCGTGCCCAGCGGGAAGATCGGAATCTGCAGCGTCTCGGCCATGGCGCCAGACTAACGCGGCGGCGCCGCCCTGGCGACGCCCCGTTTGCAGCGGGGCTCAAGGCTGGCGCAGCGCCTCCAGCGCCGCCGGCAGCTGCGCGTCGACGCCGTCGATGCGGCGCACGATGCGACCCTGCGCATCGGCCAGCAGCAGGGCCGGCACCTGGCTCACGCCGAAGCCGCGGAACAACGCGCCGGACTCGTCCAGGGTCAGCGGCACGGCCACGCCGTAGCGCTTGCGATACGCCGCCAGGTCCTTGGGCGTCGCCCACAGGCCGGAGGCGATGCCGAGCCAGCGGACCCGCCCGCCGGCCGCGAGCCGCTGCGCCTGCCGGCGCGCCGTGCGGCAATCGGCAGACAGCGCCGGGCGGGTGGTGGCGAGATAGGACTCGCACCAGGGCGAGAAGAACACCAGCACCGTCGGCTGCTGCGCCGCGTGCAGCGGGAAGGCCTTGCCGTCGAGCGTGCGCGGGGCCAGCGCCGGCAGCACGTCGCCGACGGCGTAGCGCGGCTCGTCCGCCGCCGGCGCGCCGGCACCCGCGGCGACCGCCGGCGCGCCGCGCGCATCGGCCAGCGCCTGCTCCAGCGCCGCGTCGACCAGGTGCCCGACGTAGCGCACGCGGCCGTCGCGGCCGATCACCACGTGCTGCGGCGTCACGCGCAGGTTCAGCGCGGCCGCGAGGCGGCCGTCGTCGATCACCACCGGCATGTTCAGCCGCATCGCGTCGCGGAACCGGCGCACCTGCTCCGGCGAATCGTCGAAGCCGGTGTCGACGGCGATCACGGCCAGGTCGGGGCCGGCCTGTTCGTAGGTCCGCTCGAAGTGCGGCATCTGCTCGCGGCACGGCGTGCACCAGGTCGCCCAGAACTTCAGGTACACCGCCTGCCGGCCGTAGAGCGCGCCGAGGTCGATGGGCTGGCCGTCGATGGTCTTGAGCACCAGCCGCGGCGCCGGCCGGCCGATCAGTTCGCGCCCGGCCGCCTCGGCCAGCGCCTGGCCGCCGCCGTCGCCGGCGGCCGGCACCCGCAACGGCAGGCACAGCAGGCAGGCCGCGACGAGCGCGGCGAAGGCATGGCACTGTTTCACAGGCGTCTCCCGGCAGATCTCGGGCACAGCATAGGCGCCGATCTGGCATGCTCAAAGAACCAGTTCTGGAGAGTTTTATGGATCCAGTTGCCGCCGGGCCCGCGCTGGAGTTCGCGCTCGACCTGCCGGGCCGGGAATCGCGCCGGCTGCTGCGCGCGCTGCACGGGCAGTTGCGCGCGGCGATTCTCGACGGGCGCCTGCGCCCCGGCCTGCGCCTGCCCTCGACCCGGGCGCTCGCGGCCGCGCACGGCGTGTCGCGCAACACCGCCGTGGCCGCCTACGACCTGCTGCTGAGCGAGGGCTACCTGCTGACCCGTCCGGGCGCCGGCGTCTATGTCGCCGACCTGCTGCCGCGGACTCCCTCACGCAGGCCTGTTGCGCGCCAGGGCGCCGCGGACAAGCGCCTGGCGCCGTACTGGCGCGCCCCGCTGACCCTGCCCGAGCCGGCGCCGAGGCTTGCCGCGCCGCCGCGCCTGCACTTCCGCCTCGGCGTGCCGGACAAGACGGCGTTTCCGTTCGAGGTGTGGCGGCGCCTGTCGGCGCGGGCCTTGCGCGCGCTGTCGAAAGCGCCGCCGGCCTATGCCGAGCCGCAGGGCCGGCTGGCGCTGCGCGAGGCGATCGCGCAGCACGTGTCCTACACCCGCGCCGTGGCCTGCCGCGCCGAGGACCTGTGCGTCACCACCGGCGCCCAGCAGGCGTTCGACCTGCTGGCGCGGATCCTGGTGACGCCGGGCCGGACCGTGGTGGCGGTGGAAAACCCCGGCTATCCGCCGCTGCGCGCGGCCTTCGCCGCCGCCGGCGCCAGGCTGGCGGCGGTGCCGGTGGACGAGGAGGGGCTGGTGGTGGAGAAGCTGCCGGCGCAGGCGCGGGTGGTCTGCGTCACGCCCTCGCACCAGTTCCCGCTGGGCTGCGCCATGTCGGCGCGCCGCCGCGCCGCGCTGCTCGAGTTCGCGCAGGCGCGCGGCGCGGTGGTGATCGAGGACGACTACGACTGCGAGTTCCGCTACGGCGGCCGCCCGCTCGACGCCCTGCAGACGCTGGACCGCGCCGAGTCGGTGTTCTACGTCGGCACTTTCTCCAAGAGCCTGTTCCCGGCGCTGCGCCTCGGCTACATCGCCGCGCCGCCATGGGCCCAGGCCGCCGTGCTCGCGGCCAAGAAGTGCAGCGACTGGCACTGCGCCGTCCTGCCGCAGGACACCCTCGCCGCCTTCATCGCCGAAGGCCATCTGGCCCGCCACGTGCGCAAGATGCGCCGCATCTACGGCGCGCGGCGCGAGCGGCTGGCGGGCATCCTCGACCGCGATTTCGCGCGCTGGCTGGAGCCGGTGCCGTGCGTCGCCGGCCTGCACCTGGCGGCGCTGTTCAGGTCGAGGACGGACGAGGCGGAAGTGCTGCGCCGGGCGGCGCAGCAGGAAGTGGGGCTGTACGGCCTGCGCGAGTTCCAGCACGGCCGCGCGCCGCGCCAGGGGCTGGTGTTCGGTTACGGCGCGATCGGCGAGGACGCCATCGTCGAGGGGCTGGGCCGCCTGCGGCGCCTCTGGCGCGCATGAGCCGCCGGCACGGCGGCGGCCCGGCGCATGAAAAAGCCGGCGCCACCGCCAGGGTGGCGCCGGCCTGTCTGCGGGCTGCGGCTTACCAGATGGTGACGCGCTTCTCCGGAGCCAGGTACATCTTGTCGCCTTCCTTGAGTCCGTAGGCGTCGTAGAACGGCTGCTGGTTCATTTCCGGCACGGTGCCGCGGATCGGCGGCGGCGAGTGCGGATCGGTCTTGATGCGCACGATCACGTCGTTGTCGCGCGCCTTGGCGCGCCAGATCTGGGCGAAGCCGGCGTAGAAGCGCTGGTCGCCGGACAGGCCGTCGATCACCGGCGCCTGCTTGCCGCCGAGCGAGAGCTTGTAGGCCTTGTAGGCGATGGCGATGCCGGAGTTGTCGGCGATGTTCTCGCCCAGGGTCAGCTCGCCGTTGACGTGGTAGCCGGGAATCGGCTCATAGGCGGAGTACTGCTCCACCAGGGCGTGGGTCTTGGCCTTGAACTTGTCCAGGTCTTCCTGGGTGAACCAGCCGGGCACGCCGAGCAGGTTGCCGTTGCCGTCGTACTGGCTGCCCTGGTCGTCGAAGCCGTGACTGATCTCGTGGCCGATCACCGCGCCGATGCCGCCGTAGTTGACCGCGTCGTCGGCCTTCGGGTTGAAGAACGGCGGTTGCAGGATGGCGGCCGGGAACACGATCTCGTTCATCTCGGGGTTGTAGTAGGCGTTGATCGTCTGCGGCGTCATCAGCCACTCGTCGCGGTCGATCGGCTTGCCCAGCTTGGCCAGGTTGCGGTTGGTCTCGAAGATCTGCGCGCGGGTGACGTTGCCGACGAGGTCGCCCTTGGTCACCTGCAGCGCGCTGTAGTCGCGCCACTTCACCGGGTAGCCGATCTTCGGGGTGAACTTGGCCAGCTTCTCCTGCGCCTTCTTCTTGGTTTCCGGACCCATCCAGTCCAGAGTGTCGATATCGGCCTTGTAGGCGGCCAGCAGGTTCTTGACCAGCTCGTCCATGCGCGCCTTGGACTCGGGCGGGAAGAACTTGGCGACATACAGCTTGCCCAGGCCTTCGCCGATGGAGTTCTCCACCAGGGTCAGGCCGCGCTTCCAGCGCGGACGGTTCTCGGGAATGCCGCGCAGGGCGGTGCCGTAGAAGGCGAAGTGCTCGTCGACGAAGGCCTTGCTCAGGTACGGCGCGTAGTCGCTCAGCAGGCGCCAGCGGAAGTAGGCCTGCCATACCGGCAGCGGCGTCCTGGCCAGCAGCTGGCCCAGGCCGGTGATGTAGCTGGGCTGGCTCACCACCAGGTAGTCGACCTTGCCTTCCACGCCGGAGTCGGCGAGCCAGGACTTCCAGTCATAGCCCGGCGCCAGAGCCGGCAGCTGGTCCAGCTCGACCTTGTTGTAGGTCTTCACCGGGTCGCGGTTCTGCACCTTGGTCCACTGGATCTTCGCCAGCTCGGTTTCCAGCGCCAGGATGTCCCTTGCGTCCTTGGCGGCGGCCTTGTCGCCGGCCAGGTTCAGCATCTTCAGCAGGTGGTCGGCGTACTGGGTGCGCGCCGTCTTCATCTTGTCGTCGTTGAGCAGGTAGTAGTCGCGGTCCGGCATGCCCAGGCCGTCCTGGCCGAGGTCGACGACGTACTTGGTGGAGTCCTTGGCGTCCTGGTGCACCGACGGGCTGTAGGGGGCGGACACGCCGATCTGGTTGAAGTGCGCGATCAGCGAGGCGAGCTGCTTGCGGTCCTTCAGCGCGTCGATCCTGGCGAACTCCGGCTCCAGCGGCTTGAGGCCGGCCTGCTCCAGCGCCGGCTCATCCATGAAGTCGGCGTAAAGGTCGGCGATCTTCTGCTGGTCCGGGTCCTTGGGGTCGGCCGACTTCTGCAGGCCCTCGACGATGCCGCGCAGGTTTTCCAGGGCGGCGTCGGCCAGCTGGTCGAACGAGCCATAGCGGCCCTTGTCGGCCGGGATCTGGGTGTTCGCCAGCCACTTGCCGTTGACGTGCTTGTAGAAGTCGTCCTGCGGACGGACGCTGTCGTCGACGTTCTGCATGTCGATGCCCGACACCAGGGCCGGGGTGGCCGGTGCGGCGGCCGCGGGGGCGGGCGCCGGCGCCTGCTTGCCGCAGGCAGCGACGGCGCAGGCGCAGGCGGCGCCAAGGATCAGTTTTTTCATGAAATAGCCTTTGAAATTTGTAGGATTCGAGGAACCGCTGACGGCCGATCATAACAAGCCGGACGCATCGGTCTTTAGACCGAGGCGGCGATCAACCCGATCGACAGCCAGTAGGTCGACAGGATCAGCGCCTGGGCGCCCGCGTAGGGCCCGCGGAAGCGGCGGATCGCCAGGGAGGAGTCCGAGACCACGAACAGCAGGGCGCCCGCCACCGCCAGCAGGGCCGGCTGCCCGCCGAGGGCCTGCTGGCGCAGCGCCGCCGCCAGCGCCATGCCGAGCAGCACCACGCAGTACAGCGCCACCGGGATGCGCAGGCTGCCGGCCCGCGGCAGCAGCCAGGACGCCAGGCCCAGGCCGTAGACCACCGGCAGCGCCGTCCATGCCGGGGGCAGGCCCGGGGAAACGCCCTTGAGGAAGGCCCAGATGAACCCCACATGAGCCAGCAGGAAGCTGCCCAGGCCCGCGGCGAACCAGCCGTCGCCGTCGAACATCAGGCAGATGTCGCCGAGCAGCGAGAGCCCCAGCGCGATGACGACGATGCGCCGGTATGCCTCGCCGGAGGCCGGCGCCAGGCTCAGCGCCGCGCCGAGGATCAGGGCGGTGGTCAGCGGCTTGAGCAGGTAGAAGGCGCGGTGGCGCTTCTCTTCCCAGTCGGCGGCGATGGCCAGGGCGGCGCTGATCGCCGCGGCGCCGAAGAATGCGGCGGACGTTGTCGTTATCATCGCCGCAGCATAAAAGAAAACGCCCGGCCTGGTGGCCGGGCGGGGCGCGTGCGCCGAATGTGAGAAGGGCTGTTCTCGCCCCATCACGCTACGCGCTGAACATGAACCGTTTGTGACGGAGCAGAAACCATGGACAAGATCGTCAAGACCGATGCCGAGTGGCGCGCCCAGCTCAGCCCCGAGCAGTACCAGGTGACCCGCAAGGGCGGCACCGAATGCGCCTTCACCGGCGCGCTGTGGGACGACCATCGCGACGGCGTCTACCGCTGCGTCTGCTGCGACGCGCCGCTGTTCGACTCGCGCAACAAGTTCGAGTCCGGCACCGGCTGGCCCAGCTTCTTCCGCCCGGCCGACGGCGAGCCGCTGGAAACCCTGGAAGACCGCAGCCACGGCATGCGCCGCATCGAGGTGCGCTGCAAGCGCTGCGAGGCGCACCTGGGGCATGTGTTCCCCGACGGGCCGAAGCCCAGCGGGCTGCGTTATTGCATCAACTCGGCGGCGCTGAAGTTCGAGCAGCGCTAGGCCGGCGCCCTCGGTACGGTTGCCGGCCCTTCGCCAAACGCAGAGGAAGACAGCATGCGCGTTCACTGGCTGCAGCACGCCGACTTCGAGGATCTCGGCTGCATCGGGCCCTGGCTGGAGAGCCAGGGCCACACGGTCGGCGGCACTCCTCTCCATGCCGGCGCCGCGCCGCCGCCGGTGTCGGCGTTCGACGCCCTGATCGTGATGGGCGGCCCGATGAACATCTACGAGGACCAGCGGCATCCCTGGCTGCGCGGCGAGAAGGCGCTGATCGGCGAGGCGGTCGCCGCCGGCCGCCGCGTGCTCGGCGTCTGCCTCGGCGCACAGCTGCTCGCCGATGTGCTGGGCGGTCCGGTGACGCGCAACGCCGAGAGCGAGATCGGCTGGTTCCCGCTCGAGCTTACGGCGGACGGGCGCCGCTCGCCGTTCTTCGCCGGCCTGCCGCCGCGCTTCACCGGCTTCCACTGGCATGGCGACACCTACGCGCTGCCGCCCGGCGCCGAGTGCCTGGCCACCAGCGAGGCCTGTGCCCAGCAGGCCTTCGCCCTGGGTGCGCGCGTGCTGGGCCTGCAGTTCCACCTGGAGGTGACGCGCGCCAACGCCGAGGAGTGGTTCCGCCACGAGCGGCCGCAGCCGGCGCGCTACGTGCAGGCGCCCGAGCAGATCCTGGCGCAGCGCGACCGCTTCGAGGAAAACAACCGCTGGATGCGGGCGATCCTGGAGCGGTTCTTCGCCGCATGAGCGTCTAGGGCCTGTTAACGCGATTTCGATCGCAGCGATCGATATGCGTTAACAGGCCCCAGGCGAAGCGGGCCCGCGCCAAACCGCAAAAGCGTTTGCAGTCCGCCCTCAAGAAGGACTCTTGCGGCGCCGCAGCCGGGCGGCGGCTCGAGTCTCAGGGAATTACGCCGGCGGCCATGGGCCGCCCCACCGGCCGGCTCTTCTTCCCGGCGCGGCTGTGCGCGGAATCGCCCGGCGCCGCGGGAACACGCTCGTCGACCGGCGCGGCCCTGCGGCTGCGCTTGCGCGCGCCGTGCGCCGGCGCCCGCTCCCGGCCCAGCTCGGCGACGTAGCGGTGCAGGATCTGCGTCGCTTCCTCGCGGCCGTCGCCGGCGTGGTGGCGCATGTTCGAGCGGTAGTAGTCGTAGTTGCCCATGAAGCGGTCGATGTCGCTCGGCGTCAGCTGGTGGCGGTCGCCGCGCATGCCCACGCCCATGCGTTCGATCATGTAGGCGTTGAGGCGCTGCTCGAAGGCTTCCTCCGGCAGGGCCAGGATCGGCTTGCCGAAGTGGATCGCCTCGCCGATCAGCTGGTTGCCTGCGGTCGACAGCACCGCCTTGCAGTTGGCGAGGTCGTGCAGGAAGCCCTCGTTGCTCGGCGCCCGGAAGTCGAGGTTTTCCTCGATGCCCCGGTAGGGCGTGCCGTACACCACCACCGGCAGGTCGAGCAGGCGCAGGGCGCGGTCGATGTGCGGCAGGTACTGGTGCTCGCCCTTGTTGAAATAGGCCAGCAGGTACTCGCCTTCCCGCGGCTGCGCCCGCATCACCTCGGGGCGCAGCATCGGGCCGACGATGCGCGTGTTCGGGTAGGCGGCTTCCGCCGGATAGAAGCTGGAGATCAGGATGCGCTCGGGGACGCCCATCAGCGCGCGGTAGCCGATGGCGTCGCGGGTGCCGACCAGGCGCAGGTCCGGCGGGAAGTGCGGCTTGCAATAGGCGATGATGCCGACGTGGTCGTAGCTGATGCGCGGGATCTTCAGCTTCTGCGCGGCGCGGTGGGTCCAGGCCTCCGAATCGGAGATCACCAGGTCGATGCCGCGCTCGCGGAATTCCTTCTCCACCAGGGCCGAACCGGCGCCGCCGAACAGCAGGTCCGTCATCGGCGCGAAATTCCGCGACAGCGTACGCTGCAGCGAATGGCCGCCGCGCTCGTTGTAGACGTAGCCGATGATGGGGATGCGCACCGTCGGGAACTTCGGCGCCAGCACGTCGTAGGCGTCGCCGCCGGCGAACACCGTGACTTCGTGCTCCGCCATCAGCGAGGGCAGCACCGCGCCGCTGCGCATGGCATGGCCGCGCCCGTAACCCATCACACCGTATGCGATCCGCATCGCCAGCCGCTCCGCGGCGCCCGCGGGCGCCCGTGGTTGTGGAACGTGGCAATTATCGGAAGCGATTGTGACAAACCCGTGGACTGTCACGGAGCTGCCATGGACGGGATTCGGCTATGATGGCTTTCAAACCCCTTACATTCCACGAATGCACCATCTTCTAGATGCGGACCTCTGGGCCGCCTTCCTGACGCTGGCCGGCCTGGAAATCGTCCTGGGCGTGGACAACATCATCTTCCTGTCGATCAGCGCCTCCAAGCTGCCGCAGGAGCAGCAGGCCCGGGCGCGCACCATCGGGCTGGCCGGCGCCATGGTGACGCGGATCATGCTGCTGCTGTCGCTGGCGTTCCTGGCGCGCCTGACCGCGCCCTGGGTCACGATCCTCGGCCAGGAGCTGTCCGGCCGCGACTTCATCCTGCTGCTCGGCGGCCTGTTCCTGATGGGCAAGAGCACGCTGGAAATGCACGAGCAGCTGGAGGGCGCCGAACACGAAGAGGGCGCCCCGCCGCGGCGCCGCGCCAGCTTCTACGGCGTCATCACCCAGATCATGATCCTCGACATCGTGTTTTCGCTGGATTCGGTGATCACCGCGGTGGGCATGACCCAGAACATCCCGGTGATGGTCGCGGCGATCGTCGCGGCGGTGATCGTGATGATGTTCTTCGCCGGCACGGTGGCGCGCTTCGTCGACGAGCATCCGACCATCCGCACCCTCGCGCTGGCCTTCCTGATCCTGATCGGCATGTCGCTGGTCGCGGAGAGCCTCGATTTCCACGTGCCCAAGGGCTACCTCTACTTCGCCATGGCGTTTTCGGCGGCGGTGGAGCTGGTCAACCTGCAGATGCAGAAGCGGCGCAAGCGCGCCGCCGCCAGGAAGGCCGGGCGGCTTCCTCAGTAGGGCAGCAGCGCCGGCGTCCAGCGCGCCTGGCGCCGGGCCAGCCGCTGCGCCGCGGTCTCGTCCTCGTAGTTCACCGGCTGCGCCGCCTGGGTGAGAGCCTCGGCCTCGTCGAAGCAGTTGGCGTTGAGGGTGACGTAGCCCTGCCCGTCGCCGCCGATGGCGGCGCCGAGGTAGGCGCCGCAGTTGCCGCACAGCAGGAAATCGGCGCTGCGCAGGCCGAAGCGGTAGCGCCGCAACAAGGTGTGATCGCGCGGCAGGATGCGCACCTGGCCCTGCGGATCCGAGGTGGTGCGGGCGCCGTGCCTGCGGCAGAAGCTGCAGGTGCAGCGCCGCAGCGGCAGCTGCGCCGGCGCCAGCGCCGTGTCGAACTCGAAGGCGATCGCGCCGCAGTGGCAGCCGCCGCGGATCATTCCAGCCGCCCCTTCAGCCAGGTGGCGATGTCGGCGATCTCTTCCGGGCAGACCTGGTGCTGCACCGGGTAGTCGCGCCACTCCACCGCGCAGCCGAGCTGGCGCAGGCCGTCGCGGCTGCTGCTGCCCAGGGCCACCGGCAGCACGTTGTCATACAGGCCATGGCACATCAGGATGGGCGTGGCGCGGCCCGCCGCGGTCAACTCGCCGAGGATGCGCGTGTGCAGCGGCAGGTAGGTGGACAGCGCCAGGATGCCGGCCAGCGCCTCCCGCTGGCGCAGCCCGGTGTGCAGCGCGATGGCGCCGCCCTGGGAAAATCCGGCCAGCACGATGCGCTGGCGCGGGATGCCCGCGTCGGCCTGGGCCTCGATCAGCTCCTGCACCGCCGCCGCCGAGGCGAGGATGCCGGCCTCGTCCTGCTGGTCGGCGCGGGTCAGGCTGAGGATGTCGTACCAGCCGCGCATGCGCATGCCGCCGTTGATGGTGATCGGCCGCACCGGCGCGTGGGGGAAAACGAAGCGCGCGCGGATCGCCGGCGGCAAGCGCAGCTCCGGCACGATCGGCACGAAGTCGCCGCCGTCCGCGCCCAGGCCGTGCAGCCAGACCACGGCGGCGTTGGCCGGCTGCTCCGGCTCGAGGACGATGGCGGCTTCGCTTTTGCTGATCTTCAATGAACGGCTTCCCCGGCTGGTTGACGCATTGTGCGAAACCCCCGGCCACCGCGGCAACCGCTAAACTGCGCAGGTCGCGCCACCCCGGCTGGCGCTCCCTGGCGGAAACCGACGATGAAACGCTGTCTACTGCTGCTGTCCGCGCTGTCGCTGGCCGCCTGCGGCGCCTCCGGCGGCCTGTACCTGCCGGACCAGGCGCCGAAGCACGACAATCCGCTGAAGAACTCGCGCAAGGCGCAGACCCAGCCGCAGGCCAGTCCCGCCGCGCCCGCCGAGCCGGCTCAGGCCGCGCCGGAGCCGGCCACCCCGCCGCAACCCTGAAGCAGCAGGTTCATGGATCACTTCAACTACCGCAACGGCGAGCTCCACGCCGAAGAGGTGCCGCTGTCCGCCATCGCCGCGCGCTACGGCACCCCCACCTATGTCTACTCGCGCGCCACGCTGACCCGGCACTACCGCGCCTTCGACGAGGCCCTGGCCGGGCTCGATCACCGCGTCTGCTACGCGGTCAAGGCCAATTCGACCCTGGCCGTGCTGCAGGTGCTGGCGCGGCTCGGCGCCGGCTTCGACATCGTCTCCGGCGGCGAGCTGGAGCGGGTGCTGCGCGCCGGCGGCGCCGCCGACCGCATCGTGTTCTCCGGCGTCGGCAAGACCGCGGCCGAGATGAACCGCGCGCTCGACGCCGGCATCCACTGCTTCAACGTCGAGTCCGAGGCCGAGCTGCAGCGCCTCTCCGCCATCGCCGCGCAGCGCGGCATGCGCGCCCGCATCGCCTTCCGCGTCAATCCGGACGTCGATGCGAAGACTCATCCCTACATCTCCACCGGGATGAAGGAAAACAAGTTCGGCGTCGAGATCGGCGAGGCCGAGCGGCTCTATGCGCTGGCGCAGTCGCTGCCCGGCGTCGAGATCCACGGCGTCGCCTGCCACATCGGCTCGCAGCTGCTGGAGCTGGCGCCGTTCCTCGACGCGCTGGACCGCGTGCTGGCCCTGATCGACCGCCTCGCCGCGCGCGGCATCCGCCTGCGCCACATCGACGTCGGCGGCGGCCTGGGTGTGCGCTACCACGACGAGCAGCCGCCGGAGCCGGCCGAATGGGCGCGTGCGCTGCGGCCCAAGCTGGAAGGCCGCGGCCTCACCGTGATGACCGAGCCGGGCCGCGCCATCGCCGGCAACGCCGGCATCCTGCTGACCCGGGTGGAGTTGCTCAAGCCGACCGCGCACAAGAACTTCGCGGTGATCGACGCGGCGATGAACGACCTGATCCGTCCCTCCTTCTACGACGCCTGGCACGCGGTGCTGCCGGTGCGCGAGCGCGGCGGCGGCGCCCGCCAGACCTGGGACCTGGTCGGCCCGGTGTGCGAAAGCGGCGACTGGCTGGCGCGCGGGCGCGAGCTGGCGCTGGCCGAGGGCGACCTGCTGGTCTTCCGCACCGCCGGCGCGTACGGTTTCACCATGAGCTCCAACTACAACTCCCGCCCGCGCGCCGCCGAGGTGCTGGTCGACGGCGCGCAGATGCACCTGGCGCGCGCGCGCGAGACCATCGACGACCTGGTGCGCGGCGAGGAGTTGCTGCCGTGAGGCGTGAGGCCGGCGGCGCGAGGCGTGGAAGCGGAAGCGCCTGCCTGCGCATCGGCTCTCCCGAAACCCGCAGCAGCAGCCGGGAGCGTTCCGCGCAGGGCGGTTGCGCCTCCCGCCGTCAGCCCCTCGCCTGCCCAACGCCATGAGCCACCCCCTGATCCTGATCGACGCCTCCGGCTGGCTGTTCCGGGCCTACCACGCGCTGCCGCCGCTGACCACCGCGCGCGGCGAGCAGACCGGCGCGGTCTACGGCTTCACCAACATGCTGCGCAAGCTGTTCAAGGACTACGCGCCCGAGGAAATCGCGGTGGTGTTCGATGCGCCGGGCAAGACCTTCCGCGACGAGATCTACACCGAGTACAAGGCCAACCGCGACGCCACGCCGGAGGACCTGAACGCCCAGTTCCCGCTGATCGCCGAGGTGGTGCAGGCGATGGGCCTGCCGCTGCTGGCCGTGCCCGGCGTCGAGGCCGACGACGTCATCGGCACCCTGGCGAAGCAGGCGCGGGATGCCGGAAAGGACGTGCTGATCGTCACCAGCGACAAGGACCTGGCGCAGCTGGTCGACGACAAGGTCAGCCTGCTGGACACCATGAAGAACCGGCGCATGGATCCGGCCGGCGTGGTCGAGAAGTTCGGCGTGCCGCCGCAGCGCATCATCGACTACCTGACCCTGGTCGGCGACACCAGCGACAATGTCCCCGGCGTGCCCCTGGTCGGCCCCAAGACCGCGGCCGAATGGCTCAACCAGCACGGCTCGCTCGAGGCGCTGCTGGCGGCCGCCGGCGAGGTCAAGGGCAAGCGCGGCGAAAACCTGCGCGCCGCCATACCGCACATCCCGATGTCGCGCGAGCTGGTGACGATCCGCTGCGACGTCGAGCTGCCGGTGCGCTATGACCAGCTCAAGCCCCGGCCGCAGGATCGCGACAAGCTGGAGGAGCTGTACCGCCGCTTCGAATTCAGGCGCCTGCTGGAGGAAATCACCGCCGCCGCCCCGGCCGCGGCGGCAGTGCCGCCTGCCGCCGGCGCGGTGGCTCCGGCGGTCGCCCCGCAGCCGGCGGGCGCCGCCGCCGCGGCGGAGGCCGCTCCGGCCGAGTCCCGCACCACCGAGCACCTCATCGTCGATACCGAGGAGAAGCTGGGCGCGATGCTGGCCGAGCTGGAGGCGGCGCAGCTGATCTGCCTGGATACCGAGACCGACGCGCTGAGCGCGATGCAGGCCGGCCTGGTGGGCCTGGCCTTCGCGGTGAAGCCGCGCCACGGCTGGTATGTGCCGCTGGCGCACAACTACCTCGGCGCGCCCGACCAGCTGCCGATGCAGCAGGTGCTGGCGCGGCTCAAGCCGCTGCTGGAGGACGCGGACCGGCCCAAGGTCGGCCAGCACATCAAGTACGACCTCAACGTGCTGGCGCGCTACGGCATCGAGGTGCGCGGCGTGCGCTACGACACCATGCTGGAAAGCTACGTGCTCGACGCCGCCGGCAACCGTCACGACATGGACACCCTGGCGGAGAAGTATCTCAACCACCAGACGATCCAGTTCCACGACGTCGCCGGCAAGGGCAAGGGGCAGATCGCCTTCAACCAGGTGCCGGTCGACACCGCGGCCGAATACTCGGCCGAGGACACCGACGTCACCCTGCGCCTGCACCACGTGCTGTACCCGCGCATCGCGGAAATCCCCGAGCTGAAGAAGGTGTTCGAGACCATCGAGATGCCGCTGCTGCCGGTGCTGGCGAAAGTCGAGCGCGACGGCGTCAAGGTCGACGCCGCCCTGCTGGCGCGCATCAGCACCGAGCTGGCCGGCCGCATGGACGAGCTGCAGGCCGAGTGCTGGAAGCTGGCCGGCGGCGAGTTCAACCTCGGTTCGCCCAAGCAGCTGCAGACCATCCTGTTCGAGCAGCTCAAGCTGCCGGTGCTGTCGAAGACGCCCAAGGGCGATCCGTCCACCGGCGAGGACGTGCTGGAGGAGCTGGCGGCGCAGCATGCCCTGCCGCGCCTGATCCTGGATTGGCGCGCGATGCAGAAGCTGCGCAGCACCTATACCGACAACCTGCCGCGGGAGATCAACCCGCAGACCGGCCGCATCCATACTTCCTATCACCAGGCGGTGGCGGCGACCGGGCGGCTGTCCTCGCAGGATCCCAACCTGCAGAACATTCCGGTGCGCAACGCCGAGGGCCGGCGCATCCGCCAGGCCTTCATCGCCGAGGCGGGCAACGCCCTGCTGTCGGTGGACTACTCGCAGATCGAGCTGCGCCTGATGGCGCATTTCTCCGGCGACGCGCGCCTGCAGGACGCGTTCGCCCGCGGCCTGGACATCCACCAGGCCACCGCCGCCGAAGTCTTCAACCTGCCGCTGGAGCAGGCGGTGGGCGAGCAGCGCCGCGCCGCCAAGGCCATCAACTTCGGCCTGATCTACGGCATGTCCGCCTTCGGTCTGGCGCGCCAGCTCGGCATCGCCCGCGGCGAGGCGCAGGACTACATCGCGCGCTTCTTCGCCCGGTACCCGGGGGTCAAGCAGTTCATGGACGGCACGCGCGAGCGGGCACGTACCCAGGGGTACGTGGAAACCCTTTACGGCCGCCGGCTGTACCTGCCCAACATCCTGTCGCGCAACGCCGCGCTGCGGCAGTACGCCGAGCGCACCGCCATCAACGCCCCGCTGCAGGGCACCGCCGCCGACCTGATCAAGCTGGCGATGATCGACCTGGGCGGCTGGATCGCCCGCGAAGCGCCGCGGCTGCGCATGATCATGCAGGTCCACGACGAGCTGGTGTTCGAAGGGCCGCGCCAGCAACTGCAGGAACTGGCGCCGCGGATTGCCGACCGCATGTGCCGCGTCGCCACCCTGGCGGTGCCCTTGGTGGCCGACTGGGGCATCGGCGTCAACTGGGACGAGGCGCATGCCGCCCAAGGTCATGCCAGCAGCGCGAACCTGGCGGCTTAGCGCTGTTTTAGGCGAAGATGGCTGCAGTTCTGCTGGCGTTGCCGATTATTGCGAGCGCGGCGGCAAGGCTACTTTCATAAAAATAATCTATTGATTTTCAGCCGCTTGGCAAATATTTGCTGGGTTTGCAGCCGCACTGCAAAATTTTTGTTGCATTGCGGTTGAACTCCACCTGCCGACCCGCATCTAACCACGTGAACGGTGACTCCCTTTCCCGTTCTCCGCCTCCACTCCCTGGGCGGACATTCCGGTACCCCCAAACCGGAGCTCGTTGCCCGGTGGATTTCCCCCGATCCACCGGGCATTTTTTTGGGTGGGAGCCCCCCGTAAAACAGCGAAATTTCCTGCGAATCCGGCGCCTTACAAAAAATTACCGGCAAAGCTTGAACTTTCCGGGTGAGGACGCATCTAATCCTGCGAACGGTGACTCCCTTTCCCGTTCACCGCCCTAACTCCCTGGGCGGTTATTCCGGTTCCCCCAAGCCGGAACTCGTTGCCCGGTGGATTCCCCCGATCCATCGGGCAATTTTTTTGCCCGCGGCAGGCTGTCGAAATCCCATCTCGAGCCAGCTTCGCGACTATTTTTCGAGCTAGGCCAACCAGTTGCGCGACATCGCCGGATTCCGGGCGCAAGCCGTTGAACTTCCGCGCCGCGGCCCCCTCTAACCCTGCGAACGGTGACTCCCTTTCCCGTTCTCCGCCTTCACTCCCTGGCGGATATTTCCGGTTCCCCCAAGCCGGAACTCGTTGCCCGGTGGATTCCCCCGATCCGCTGGGCAATTTTTTTGCCCCGCGTCGGCGTCGCAGTGCTTCCTTCGGCCCTGAAGGGAAGGGCTGCGCCTATTCCGGCCCCGTCAGCCAGCCGTTCAGCACTTCCCGCACTTCCTCCGCCCCGACCTTGTCCTGCGCGGAAAAGATCTGCACCGTGGCTTCCGGATCGAGGAGCTGCAGCTGCTTGCGCACCTGCAGCAGGGTGCCCTTGGCCGCGCCGTGGCCGAGCTTGTCGGCCTTGGTCAGCAGCACGTGCGTGGCCAGGCCGCGCGATTCGCACCAGCCGAGCATCTGCCGGTCGAGCTCGGTGAGGGGGTGGCGGATATCCATCACCACCACCAGGCCGCGCAGGTTCGGGCGCTTCTCGACGTAGCCGCCGACCAGCCGGCCCCAATCGTGGCGCACTTCCAGCGGCACCTGGGCGAAGCCGTAGCCGGGCAGGTCCATCAAGCGCCCGCGCAGGCCCTCGCCGTCGGGCAGCTCGAACAGGTTGAGCAGCTGGGTGCGGCCCGGCGTGCGGCTGACCCGCGCCAGCGCCTTCTGCTGGCAGATCAGGTTGAGCGCGCTGGACTTGCCGGCATTGGAGCGGCCGGCGAAGGCCACTTCCGGCAGCGTATCCTGCGGCAGCTGGTTGAGCCGGGCCGCCGAAAGCAGGAAACGCGCCTGGGCGAAAGGATTGGGAGCCGGGCTCGTAGTGTTTGGGGATGCAGCCATGGTGTAATATCCCACGCCGTGAAGTGATCCGATAAGCGCGCACCATAACATCCAGCGCGCATCAGCCAGCCGCCAAAAAACAGCATTGGAGTCCCGAATGAAGCGCGTCCTGATCGCCCTCGCTTTGTCTGCGCCCCTGTTCGCCGCAGTGGCCGATGAAGCGACCCCGGCTGCCGCCGCCAAAGATGCGTTCACCCAGGGCGACGCCGCGGCCGGACAGGCCAAGGCCGCTGCCTGCTTCGCCTGCCACGGTCCCGGCGGCAACGGCGCGATCAACCCGGACTGGCCCAAGCTGGCCGGCCAGCACTCGTCCTACATCGCCCAGCAGCTGGCGGACTTCAAGTCGGCCAGGCGCAAGAACCCGGTGATGCTGGGACAGGCCGCGGCCCTGTCCGACGACGACATGAAGAACCTCGGCGCCTATTTCGCGGCGCAGAAGCCGGTGCCGGGCGTGGCCAGCAAGGACGCCGTCGCCGTGGCGCAGAAGCTGTACCGCGCCGGCGACGCCGGCCGCGCCCTGCCGGCCTGCTCGGCCTGCCACGGCCCCACCGGCGCCGGCAACGCCGCCGGCCAGTTCCCGCGCATCGGCGGCCAGAACAGCGGCTACGCCGCGGCCCAGCTGAAGAGCTACAAGGCCGGGGAACGCGGCGCCGAGGGCAAGGGTCAGATGATGGCCGCGATCGCCTCCAAGCTGACCGACCAGGAAATCCAGGCGCTCGCCTCCTACATCTCGGGCCTGCAGTAACCCCGCCAGCCGCCAAAGGCCAGCCGTTAAAGGAATCCCACGATGCGCCTGCTGAAACACGGGCTGTTCGCCGCCCTGGGCCTGTTGGCCGCCGCCTGCCACGCCGCCGACCCGGCCGACGCCTATGTCGAGGGCAAGAATTACCGCGTGGCCGCCACGCCGGTGAAGCAGGACAATCCCAAGCGCATCACCGTCGAGGAATTCTTCTGGTACGGCTGCCCCCACTGCTATCACCTCGAGCCCGAGGTGGACGCCTGGCTCAAGCACAAGCCGGCCGACGTCGATTTCGTGCGCGTGCCCAACACCCTGGGCCGGCCGATCGGCGAGCTGCACCAGCGCGCCTTCTACATCGCCGAGGCGCTCGGCATCCTCGACAAGACCCACCGGCCGCTGTTCGACGCGATCCACGCCCAGGGCTTCCCGATGAGCACCCTGGAGTCGATCCGCGACCTCTATGTGGAAAAGGGCGGCATCAAGCCCGAACAGTTCGACGCCGACGCCCACAGCTTCGTGGTGGAAAACAACATGCGCCGCGCCGACGACCTGGCGGCGGCCTACGGCATCACCGGCACGCCGACCTTCGTGGTCGGCGGCAAGTACGTCGTCGACGCCCAGAACGACGTGCTCAAGGTGGTCGACGCCGTCATCGCCAAGGTCCGCAAGGAACGCAAGTAAGCCCACCGGCCCGGCGACGACGATGCGCGCGGCGTTGAACCTGCTGGCCGCCGGCCTGCTGCTGACAGCCGGCGCCGCCGGCGCCGGCACGCAGCCGGTTTCGGCGGTGCCGCCGCAGGTGTCGGCGATGTGCACGCAGTTCGCCGGCCGCATCAGCGGCTTCAGTTCCGACCAGTGCCGCCTCGCCGGCCTGCATCCCGCCCCCGTCACCAGCAGCCGCGGCCGGCCCCTGCTGGTGCGCGACGTGCAGCCGACGGCGCCGGGCGCCCAGGCGCCGCGCAAGGTGCTGGTGCTGGGCGGCATCCACGGCGACGAGTATTCCGCGGTGGTGGTGGCGTTCCAGTGGATCGAGCGCCTCAACGGCGACCGCTTCCAGCGCTTCCAGTGGCGCTTCCTGCCCTGCGTCAATCCGGACGGCCTGCTGGCCAGCCCCTCCACCCGCACCAACGCCAACGGCGTCGACCTCAACCGCAACTTCCCGACGCCGGACTGGAACGCCCAGGCCCAGCTCTACTGGAAGAACAAGACGCGCAAGGACCCGCGCCGCTTCCCCGGCAAGCTGGCGGCCTCCGAGCCGGAGACGCGCTGGGTCATCGAGCAGATCGCCGCCTACAAGCCCGACGCCATCGTCTCGCTGCACGCTCCGCTCAACGTGCTCGACTTCGACGGGCCCTACACGCCGCCGGCCAAGCTGGGCTATCTGCGGCTGGCGCCGATCGGCACCTATCCCGGCTCCCTGGGCGGCTACGGCGGCCTGTTCCTGCGGCTGCCGGTGATGACGCCGGAACTGCCGACCGCGACCCACACGCCGTCGGCCGAGCAGTCCGGCCGCATCCTGGCCGACCTGATCGACTGGCTCAACAAGAACCTGCCCGCCGCCTGAAGCAGCCGGGCTTATACTGGGCCCCGACCTCCAGCATCGGAGCGCTGCCATGGAACACACCGCGGGCTTCAGCTCCTTCCGCGAGTTCTACCCGTACTACCTCAGCGAGCATGCCGACCGCACCTGCCGGCGGCTGCACTTCGCCGGCACCAGCCTGGTGATCCTCACCGCCGTCGCGGCGCTCGCCAGCGGCCGCTATGCCCTGTTCGGGCTGCTGCCGGTGGTGGGGTACGGCTTCGCCTGGGTCGGCCACTTCTACTTCGAGAAGAACCGGCCGGCGACCTTCAAGTACCCGTTCTACAGCCTGGCCGGCGACTTCGTGATGTACAAGGACATGTGGAGCGGCAAGATCCGCTTCTAGACCGGTTCTCGGCGTGGCGTTGCGCTCAGCACGGCGGGGTTGCTGATAAAATCGCCACCCGTTCGAGGCACCAGGGCCTTTCCGCCGTCGTTCCATGTCCAGCGCACAGCAATTCGAGGTGATCGTCATCGGCGGCGGCCACGCCGGCACCGAGGCGGCGCTGGCGTCGGCGCGCATGGGGCGGCGCACCCTGCTGCTGACCCAGAACATCGAGACCCTGGGCCAGATGTCCTGCAATCCCGCCATCGGCGGCATCGGCAAGGGTCACCTGGTGAAGGAGATCGACGCGCTCGGCGGCCTGATGGCCCAGGCCGCGGACCGCGCCGGCATCCAGTTCCGCATCCTCAATGCCAGCAAGGGCCCCGCGGTGCGCGCCACCCGCGCCCAGGCCGACCGCATGCTCTACAAGTGCGCGGTGCGCGAGGCCCTGGAGAACCAGCCCGGCCTGGCCCTGTTCCAGCAGGAGGCCGACGACCTGATCGTCGAAAGCGGCCGCGTCACCGGCGTGGTCACGCGCCTGGGCCTGCGCTTTTCCGCGCGCGCCGTGGTGCTGACCGTCGGCACCTTCCTCGGCGGCAAGATCCACGTCGGCCTCGAGAACTATGCCGGCGGCCGCGCCGGCGACGCGCCCTCGCTGCCGCTGGCGGCGCGGCTGCGCGAACTGGATTTGCGCGTCGGCCGCCTCAAGACCGGCACGCCGCCGCGCATCGACGGCCGCAGCGTCGATTTCTCCGGCCTGCAGCTGCAGCCGGGCGACGAGCCGACGCCGGTGTTTTCCTTCCTCGGCTCGCGCGGGCAGCACCCGCGGCAGGTGCCGTGCTGGATCACTCATACCAACGCGCGCACCCACGACATCATCCGCGGCGCGTTCGACCGCAGCCCGATGTTCACCGGCGTGATCGAGGGCACCGGCCCGCGCTACTGCCCCAGCGTCGAGGACAAGGTCAACCGCTTCGCCGCCAAGGAATCGCACCAGATCTTCATCGAGCCGGAAGGGCTCAACACGCGCGAGATCTATCCCAACGGCATCAGCACCAGCCTGCCCTACGACGTGCAGGAAGCCTTCGTGCGCACCATCAAGGGCTTCGAACACGCGCGCATCACGCGGCCGGGCTACGCCATCGAGTACGACTATTTCGACCCGCGCGACCTCAAGCGCTCGCTCGAGACCAAGCCGATCGCCGGCCTCTACTTCGCCGGCCAGATCAACGGCACCACCGGCTACGAGGAGGCGGCGGCGCAGGGGCTGCTCGCCGGCATCAACGCCGCGCGCGGCGCGCGCGGCGAGGAGCCGTGGACGCCGCAGCGCCACGAGGCCTACATCGGCGTGCTGGTCGACGACCTCATCACCCGCGGCACGGCCGAGCCCTACCGCATGTTCACCTCGCGCGCCGAGCACCGCCTGCTGCTGCGCGAGGACAACGCCGACCTGCGCCTGACCGAGACCGGCCGCAGCCTGGGCCTGGTCGACGACGCGCGCTGGGCCGCGTTCAGCCGCAAGCGCGACGCCATCGGCCGCGAGCGCGCCCGGCTGGAGGCGTTGCGGGTCAAGCCGGCGCAGCTTGCGACAGCGGAATTCGCCGAGGTGTTCGGCGCGCCGCAGGAAAGCAGCGGCGCCAGCGCCCATGAGCTGCTGCGCCGCCCGGAGGGCAGCTATGCCGTGCTCGAGCGCCTGGGCCTGGATCAACCGGGTATCGATCCGCCGGTCGCCGAGCAGGTCGAGATCCAGGCCAAGTACGCCGGCTACATCGAGCGGCAGCAGAACGAGATCGAACGCGCGCGCCGCTTCGAGGAAGCGCCATTGCCGCTCGATCTGGACTATGCCGCGGTCGTCGGCCTGTCCAACGAGGCGCGCCAGAAGCTCGCCGCCCACCGCCCCGAAACCGTGGCCCAGGCCGGCCGCATCTCCGGCATCACGCCCGCGGCGGTGTCGCTGCTGCTGGTGCACCTGAAGAAGACGGGGCAGCTGCGCCGCAGCGCCTAGCGTGATTCCCGCTGCTTCAGCTCCACCAGCACGATCTCCACGTCGTCCAGCGCCTCGTCGGCGTGGGTCACCGGCGGCCGGATCAGGGCGGCGCCGGTCTTCAGCTCGGTGACCTTGGTGCTGCCGTCCGGGAAGGTGGATCTCACCCGGCCGCCCCGGATGACGTAGACCACCGTGGCCGGGTGCGAGTGCATCGGCGTCTTGTCGCCTTTGTGCGGCGTGTACTTCAGCACCCGCGCCTTGTCGTCCTCCGCCAGCACCTGCAGGTACTTCAGGCCGAACTGCGCCACGTCCTGGGCGAGCGCCGCGCCGCTGCACAGCAGCAGCAGCGATCCCACGCAATAGCCGAGCTTTTTCATCGCCGTATCTCCTGGGAGGAGGAGTCCTATCATAAGAGCAGGGCCGCGAGCCCGCGGCGGCGCTATGCTGTGATGCAGGCACGCCCCGGCAGGCTTCGCATGATGCGCATCGTTCCCGGCCAGCTCGACGACCCGCGCGTCGTCGCCTTGCTCGATCTTCACCTCAGCAGCGCCCGCGCCCACACCGCCGCAGGCAGCGCGCATGCCCTGGACCTCTCCGGCCTGAAGGCGCCGGACATCCGTTTCTGGACCGTGTGGGACGGGCAGGCCCTGCTCGGAACCGGCGCGCTCAAACGGCTCTGCGCCGATCACGGCGAGGTCAAGTCCATGCACACCGCCGCGAGCGCCCGCCGGCGCGGCGCGGGCAGCATGATGCTGCGGCATATCATCGCCAGGGCGCGGGCGGACGGCTTGAAACGGCTCAGCCTGGAGACGGGATCCTGGGATTTCTTCCGGCCGGCGCACGCCTTCTACCGGGCCCACGGCTTCGTCGAATGCGGCCCGTTCGGGGCCTACGTGGCCGATCCCAACAGCGTGTTCATGACCCTAGGGCTGGACTGACGCCGACTCCTGCCGCAGCGCTGCGGGCGGCGCTTCAGCCGGGTTCGCCCGCCAGGATGGTGTCCACGTCCAGGCCGGCCAGCGCCTCGGCGTCGGCCAGGTCGAGGCGCTTCATCGGCAGGCCGTCGCTGGGCGACAGCGGCGTGCGCCGCAGGTCGTCCTCGCCGAACATGGCCACGTCGACGCCCAGCTCGCCGGCCTCGAAGCGCAGCAGCGGAATCTGCTCGTCCGCGCCGCCCGGGTAGCGGTAGACGCGGTCGTCCTGCCGGTAGGGAATGCCGCGGTCCTCGAAGAACAGGTCGAGCGCCTCGGCCTTGTCGACGAACACGTGCAGCTGCACGCGGTGCGCGGCGGTGATGGCGCCGCTGACCGCGGCGCCGGTGAGGCGGGGCCGGAACTGGGCCAGCAGGCGCATCGCCTGCACCGCGGTGGCGCGCAGCGCGCGCAGGCGCTCGGCGTAGTCGCGGCCGCCGAACAGGCGCTGGTACTCGATTACCGCGGCCTGCACCGCGGCGTTGTCCGGCAGCGCGGCGCGCGGCCCCAGGCCGAGGCGCTGCGCCGCCTTGAGCTTGGCGGCGCGGTAGTCGAGCACCGCCTCCTCGCACAGGATGCGCGCCGCTTCCTGCACCAGCGGACTGGTGTCGCGCGCTCCGGACTGGCTCATGGGGACCGGTGGCCGCTAGTAGATGTCGGTGCCGGCCTGCTGCTCGTCGAGGGCGGACTTGCCGTCGTCGGGGGGCGGCACGTGGTCGGCCTGCACCACTTCCATCATGGCCCCGGGGCTGTCCGGTGGCAGCAGCTTGCCGTTGGCCGGGTTGATCGGCACCTGCACCACGCCCGGCGGGCGCGGCAGGATCTGCTGCGGCACGCCCTTCAGCGCGGTCTTCATGTAGTCCATCCAGATCGGCAGCGCGGCCTTGGCGCCAACCTCGCCGTGGCCCAGGGTCGCGGGCTGGTCGTAGCCGATCCAGGTGACGGTGACCAGGCTCGGGTTGAAGCCGTTGAACCAGGCGTCGGTGAAGTCGTTGGTGGTGCCGGTCTTGCCGGCGAGATCGTCGCGGCCGAGCGCGCGCACCGCGGCGCCGGTGCCGCGCGTCACCACCTCGTGCATCATGCTGGTGATGAGGTAGTCGTCGTCGGCGTCGAGGGTGCGCGGCGCGCGGTCTGCCTCCGGCACCAGCGGCGCGGCCGCCGCCCTGCTGTCCGCGGTCTTGTCGTCCGCCTTGGCTTCGGGCTTGCCGGCGGCGTCGACGGCGGCATCGGCCGCCGCCGCGGCGTCCGCGGCCGCCATGTCGCAGGCCGGGCAGGCCTGCTTGGGCTGGGCGTGGAAGACCTCCTTGCCGTCGGCGGTCTTGATCGACTGGATGAAATAGGGCTCGATCAGGAAGCCGCCGTTGGCGAACACGGCGTAGCCGCGCGCCATTTCCCAGGGCGTCAGGGCGCCGCTGCCCAGGGCCAGGGTCAGGTCCTTGGGCAGGCGCTCCTTGGGCAGGCCGAATTTGCTGGCGAAGTCGACGGCGTAGTCGATGCCCACCGCCTGCAGCACGCGGATCGAGACCAGGTTGCGCGACTCGGCCAGGGCCACCCGCAGGCGCATCGGGCCGTTGAACTTGCCTTCGTAGTTGCCCGGGCGCCAGTCGTCGTCCGGGTTGGCGTTGACGTAGACCACCGGAGCGTCGAGGAACACCGAGGCCGGGGTGTAGCCCTTGGCCAGCGCCGCCGTGTACAGGAACGGCTTGAAGCTCGAGCCGGGCTGGCGCCGCGCCTGGGTGACGCGGTTATAGGCGCCGAGGAAGAAGTCGTAGCCGCCGACCAGGGCCTGCACGGCGCCGTCGCGCGGGTCGAGCGAGACCAGGGCCCCCTCCACCTTGGGCAGCTGGGTCAGGCGCCAGGCGCCGTCGACCCGCGCCAGGCGCACGATATCGCCGCGGTTGAGCGGCTTCTTGTCCAGCTTGGCCCACTCGAAGCCGGACTTGGGCAGGTCGACCACGCCGGCCTCGGTCTGCACCCGCAGATGTTCCGGGCTGAATTGCAGCACCACGCCGGCGATCAGCGACACCGCCTGCGGCAGGGCGTCCAGCTCCGCCTGGACCGCCTCGCCCTCGGGATCGCTGTCCAGTTCGGCCAGGGCTTCCGGCGGCAGCCGGCCTTCCGGGCCGCGGTAACCGTGGCGCTCCTCGTAGGCGAAGATGCCGCCGCGCAGGGCCGCATTTGCTGCCTTCTGTCGGGCCGAATCGATGGTGGTGGTGACGCTGTAGCCGTCGCTGTAGGCGGCCTCGCCGTACTTGGCGACCATCTCGGCGCGGGCCATTTCGGCGACATAGCTGGCCTCGAGCTGCACGCTGGCGACGTGCTGGTGCGCGGTGATCGGCTCGGAGACGGCGAGCTTGTAGTCGCCGTCGTTGATGTCGTGCAGCTCGTGCATGCGGCGCAGCACGTAGTCGCGGCGCTCCTTGGCCCGGCGCGGGTCGGCGATGGGATTGTCGCGGGACGGCGCCTTGGGCAGGCCGGCGAGGGTGGCCATCTCGCCCAGGCTCAAGTGATCGACGTCCTTGCCGAAATAGACCTCGGCGGCGGCGCCGACGCCGTAAGCGCGGTTGCCAAGGAAGATGCGGTTCAGGTACAACTCCAGAATCTGTTGTTTGCTCAGTTCGCGCTCGATCTTCAGGGCGAGAAGGATCTCCTTGATTTTTCTCGTGAAGCTGCGTTCCGGGGAGAGGAACACGTTGCGCGCAAGCTGCATGGTGATGGTGCTGCCGCCCTGCCGTTTTTCGCCCGTCGTGGCGAGCACCAGGCTGGCGCGGATCAGGCCCTGCAGGTCGACGCCGGGGTGCTCGAAGAAGCGGTCGTCTTCGGCGGCCAGGAAGGCCTGCACCAGGCGCTGGGGGATCTGCTCGTAATGCAGGGGATCGCGTCGCTCGGCGCCGAATTCGCCGATCAGCGCCCCATCCGCGCTGTAGACGCGCAGGGGGATGCCCAGCTTCAGCTCATGCAGGG
Organism: Nevskia sp.; assembly: GCA_035651715.1. Lineage (GTDB taxonomy): Bacteria > Pseudomonadota > Gammaproteobacteria > Nevskiales > Nevskiaceae > Nevskia. Next base: position 33,163 of record DASRFD010000036.1, on the reverse strand, counting down.
TATCGACGGCGGGCAGGCGCGGTTCATAGTAGGCGCGCACGCCGTAAAAGCCCACAACGGCGCAGAAGACGCCGGCCGCGACGATGCCGGCAAGGATCAGGGCAAACCGCAGGTATGGATTCAAGCTGGAACCTCAGGCGGCCTTCATGGCCTGTGCTCATGGCCTGGTTTGAGACTGCTTTCAGGCACTTGGAGAAGTAACTTATAGTTGCGTCGTAGAATACTTACGCTATATTAAGGTGGAATCGGGGCAGAGTCATTAAAGGAATTGGTGACCTGCGGAGGGCCTGTCGGGGGCTTTGGCGGTATCTGGGGTGCGAGGGCTTTATGTCCTTCATGGAGTCGCTGTTTGGGGGCGGCAGCCGCGAGTTGATCGGCCTGGACATCAGTTCCAGCGCGGTCAAGCTGCTGGAATTGAGCAAGCGCGGCGAGCGCTTCAGCGTCGAGGCCTATGCGGTGGAGCCGCTGCCGGCCAACGTCGTCAACGACAAGCAGATCGTCGATCCCAAGATCGTGGGCGAAGCGGTGGCGCGCGCGGTAAGCCGCGCCGGCACCCGCACCAAGAACGCCGCCGTCGCGGTCGCCGGCTCCTCGGTCATCACCAAGCTGATCTTCATGCCGGCCTCGCTCAGCGAGCACGACATGGAAGAGCAGATCAAGGCCGAGGCCGACCAGTACATCCCCTACCCGATCGAGGAAGTCAATCTCGATTTCCAGGTCGTCGGCCCCTCCGCCAAGGACAAGGCCAGCGTCGACGTGCTGCTCGCCGCCTGCCGCAAGGAGCAGGTGGAGCAGCGCATGGCCGCGCTGGAAATAGCGGGGCTCAAGCCGGTCGTGGTGGACATCGAGGTCTACGCGCTGGAGAACGCCTGCCAGTTCCTGCGCCACCAGATGCCCGAGGGCGGCAAGGGCAAGACCATCGCCGTGGTCGACATGGGCGCCTCCACCACCTCGCTGATGGTGCTGCACGACCTGCAGACCGTCTACACCCGCGACCAGGCCTTCGGCGGCCGCCAGCTGACCGAGGACATCATGCGCTTCTACGGCATGTCGCACGAGGAAGCCTCCAAGGGCAAGCGCCTCGGCACCCTGCCCGACAACTACCAGAACGAAGTGCTGGCGCACTTCCTGTCCGACATGGCGCAGCAGATCGACCGCTCGCTGCAGTTCTTCTTTTCCGCCTCCTCCCAGCACAGCGCCATCGATCAGGTGATCCTGGCCGGCGGCTGCGCGCAGATCCATGGTGTCGAAACGGCGATCCAGGAGCGGCTGCAGATCCCGACGGTGGTGGCGCGGCCGTTCGCGCAGATGTCGGTGGCCTCGCGCGCCAAGCCGGCGCAGCTGGCGCAGGACGAGGCCTCGCTGCTGATCGCCGCGGGCCTGGCCTACCGCGCCTTCGACGAGCTCGGTTGAGGACGGCGCCATGACAAAGATTAACCTGCTCGACTGGCGTTCCGCCCGCCGCCAGAAGCGCAAGCAGCAGTTCGCGGCGATGGCGGGCATCACCTTCCTGGGCAGCGCCGCGGCGGTGCTGATCGCCTACCTGGCGATGAGCCAGGCGGTTTCGCACCAGCAGGAGCGCAACAAGATCCTGCAGAACGAGATCGCCCTGCTCGACAAGCAGATCAAGGAAATCCAGGAGCTGCAGAAGACCCGCGCCAACCTGCTGGCGCGCATGCGCGTGATCGAGCAGCTGCAGCAGAGCCGCTCGGCCACCGTGCATTTCTTCGACGAGATCGTGAACACCCTGCCCGACGGCGTCTACCTGACCGGCGTCAAGCAGGCCGGCAACGACGTCACGCTGGATGGCGTCGCCGAGTCCAACGGCCGCATTTCGGCCTACATGAAGAACCTCGACGCCTCGCCCTGGTTCAAGGATCCGAAGCTGGTGGTGATCCGCACCAGCGACAAGAACCGCCTGCGCAGCAGCGAATTCCAGCTCAAGGTCACCAACCTGACCAAGGCCACCGACAACTCGCAGGCGGCGCCTGCCCCGGGAGCGGCCAAGAAATGAACCCACGCGAGATCATCGAAGAACTGCAGAGCCTGGATCTTCAGAATCCGGGCGCCTGGCCGCGCTGGGTGCATATCTCGACCTGCGTGCTGCTGGCCCTGATCCTGATCGGCGCCGGCGGCTATTTCCTGGTCGAGCCGGAGTACGAGGACCTGCAGCGCGAGCAGCAGAAGGAAGTGGGCCTGCGCCAGGAGTTCGAGAGCAAGCAGCAGAAAGTCGCCTCGCTCGACGCCTACAAGGCCCAGCTCGAGGAGATGCAGCGCTCCTTTGGCGACATGCTGCGCCAGCTGCCGAGCAAGGCCGAAGTGGCCAACCTGCTCAACGACATCTCGCAGACGCGCATCGCCAACAACCTCAACGAGGAGCTGTTCCAGCCGCAGGGCGAGGTGCAGAAGGACTTTTACGTCGAGATGCCGAACCGGATCATCGTCACCGGCACCTACCACGACATGGGCCAGTTCGTCAGCGGCGTGGCGGCGCTGCCGCGCATCGTCGTCATCGATGATATCGAACTCAAGCCGGCGGGTGGAAAGGGCGCCACGCTGCGGTTGAGCGCCCTGGCCAAGACCTACCGCTATCAGGACGCCGGCTCCGCGCCCGCCGGAGGTGGCAAATGAGCCTGCGCATCCTCCTCCGCTGCGCCCTGGCGGTGGCCGTCGCCGCGCTCGGCGCCTGTTCCAGCGACGACGACCTGCAGCAGTACATCGCCCAGGTCAAGGCGCGCAAGAGCACCAAGATCGATCCGATCCCGCAGATCAAGCAGTACGAGGCCTTCACCTACGTGCCCGGCGACCGCCGCGAGCCGTTCACCCCGTCCGTTCCCGACAGCTCCAAGAGCGATGGCCTGCGTCCGGACATGAACCGCAACCGCGAGCCGCTGGAGGAGTTCCCGCTGGACGCGCTGAAGATGGTCGGCGTCATCGATTACAACAAGACGCTGTACGCGATGATCAAGGCGCCGGATGGAGTGATCCACCGCGTCACCATCGGCAATTACATGGGTCAGAACTTCGGCAAGATCACCAAGATCAGCGAAAGCGAGGTCAGTCTGGACGAGATCGTCCCGGACGGCTTCGGCGGGTTCAAAGAGCAGCCGGCCAGCCTCGCTGCCGAGCAGAAATAAGGGAGCAGCGTTATGTCCAGTCAGATTTCCGCAGCACGCGCCACGGTCCGCGCCGCACGCGTGTCTTTCGCCCGCTTCGCAGCCCTGCTCGCGCTGGCCGCCTGCGGCCTGGCGCCGCAGGCCCAGGCGCAGTCGCGCGACCTCAAGGCGGTGGACTTCGTCGCGCTCGACGGCGACCGCGTGCAGCTGACCCTGACCCTGTCCGCGCCCGCCCCGCAGCCGGCCGTGTTCGCCATCGACAAGCCGGCACGCCTGTCGGTGGACCTGCCGGACACGCACCTGGCGCTGACCGAGCGCTACCGCAAGGTCAGCATCGGCCAGGTGCGGTCGATCGCCGCGGTGGAGGCGCAGGGGCGCACCCGCGTGGTGGTCGAGCTGGTGCAGCCGACCGCCTACAACGTCAGCGTCGACGGCAACCGCATCGTCGTCGACCTTGCCGGCAGTCCCACTTCCAGCCTGATGCGCGCCAGCGCGCCGTCGCCGCAGGCGCCGGGCGCCGTCATCAACAAGATCGACTTCCGCCGCGGCGAGAAGGGCGAGGGCCGCGTGCTGGTGTCCCTGTCCGACCCGCGCGCCGCGGTCGACGTGCACGAGGAAGGCGGCAAGATCGTCGCCCGCTTCAAGAACACCGCCCTGCCGGAGCGGCTGGGCAAGCGCCTCGACGTGCTCGATTTCGCCACGCCGGTGAAGTACATCGACGCCCAGCGCGACGGCGTCGACACCCGCGTGGTCATCACCCCCAGTGCCGGCGGCGAGTATGAGCAGGTGGCCTACCAGGCCGGCGACCAGTTCGTGCTGGAACTGCAGCCGCTGTCGCAGGAGAAGCTGGCGGAAAAGCAGCGCGACCAGCCGACCTACACCGGCGAGCGCATCAGCCTGTCGTTCCAGAGCGTGGACATCCGCTCGCTGCTGCAGATCATCGCCGACGTCGCCGGCACCAACATGATCGTCAGCGATTCGGTCAACGGCCAGATCGCCATGCGCCTGCAGAACGTGCCCTGGGACCAGGCGCTGGACATCATCCTGCGCACCAAGGGCCTGGGCATGCGCCGCCAGGGCAACGTGATGCTGGTGGCCCCGGTGGACGAAATCGCCGCGCGCGAGCGCGCCGAGGCCGAGGCCGAGAAGGCCAAGACCCAGCTGGCGCCGCTGCGCTCCGAGCTGATCCAGGTCAATTACGCCAAGGCGTCGGACTTCGCCACGATCCTCAAGAACAAGCAGAACTCGCTGCTGTCGGACCGCGGCAGCGTCACCATCGACGAGCGCACCAACACCCTGCTGGTGCTGGAGACGCGCGACAAGATCGCCGAGATCCGCGCCCTGGTCCAGAAGCTCGACATCCCGGTGCGCCAGGTGCTGATCGAATCGCGCATCGTCATCGCCAGCGACAATTTCGAGAAGGACCTGGGCACCCAGTTCGGGGTCAGCTACGTCGGCAATGTCGGCAGCAACTTCCTGACCACCGCCGGCAATAACAGCGCCACCGACTCGACCGTCAACAGCTTCCTCGGCAGCACCAACGGCGGCGTGACGGTGCCCGCGCCCAGCGGCAGCAACTACAACGTCAACCTGCCGGCGCCGGTGTCCGCCGGCACCCCCGGCACCCTGGCCTTGTCGCTGCTGAGCAAGAACACCCTGGTCGACCTGGAGCTGTCCGCCCTGCAGTCGGAAGGCAAGGGCGAGGTGGTGTCCAGCCCGCGCGTCATCACCGCCAACGCCAAGTCGGCGGTGATCAAGCAGGGCGTGGAAATCCCCTACCAGCAGTCCACCAGCAGCGGCGCCACCTCGGTGTCGTTCAAGGACGCCGTGCTGTCGCTCACCGTCACGCCGCAGATCACCCCGGACGGCCGCGTCATCATGGACCTGGCGGTGCACGACGACAGCGTCGGCGCCAACGTCAGCACCGGCCAGGGCGGCAGCGTGCCGAGCATCGACACGCGCGAGGTCGACACCCAGGTGCTGGTCGACAACGGCCAGACCGTGGTGCTCGGCGGCATCTACCAGCAGACCACCAACCACAACGTCAACAAGATCCCGCTGCTGGGCGACATCCCGGTGCTGGGCTACCTGTTCCGCAACAACCAGGTGATCAACAAGAAGAGCGAGCTACTGGTGTTCATCACGCCCAAGATCCTCTCCGAAGGCCTCAAGGTCGACTGATCCAGGCCGGCGCCGCCGGCCGGCTTCGCGGGGCTCCCGTTGGTATACTGCCGACGGGAGCCCGGTTTTCCCGCCGAAGCCTGAATGAACGCCTCACCCGCGCCGCGCCCGCCGTTTCCAGCGCCTGTGCCCGCTCCCAGGCGGCATGCCCCGCATTTCCGGCCGGCATGAGCAAATCCGGCAGCATCTTCCTGATCGGCCCGATGGGCGCCGGCAAGACCACGGTCGGCCGCCGCCTGGCGGCCGCGCGCGGCCTGGATTTCGCCGACAGTGACCAGGAGGTGGAAGCCCGCACCGGGGTCAACATCGCCTTCATCTTCGAGAAGGAGGGCGAGGCCGGCTTCCGCCGGCGCGAGCGCCAGGCCATCGCCGACCTGACGCTGCGCCGGGGCCTGGTGCTGGCCACCGGCGGCGGCGCCATCCTCGACCCGGAGAACCGCCAATGCCTGGCGGCCCGGGGCTTCGTGGTGTATCTCCACGCCAGCATCGAGCAGCAGCTGGCCCGCACCGAGCGCACCGATACCCGCCCGCTATTGCAGGGCGGCAACCGCCGTGAGACGCTGGAACGGCTATTTTTGACCCGCGACCCGCTCTACCGTGAAATCGCCGATCTCGTCCTCCACACCGACGGACGCAACGCCCGCACGCTCGCGCGCGAAATCGAAGACCACTTCGCCCGCCCGGCGGCCGCGGTCTGAGGCGGCGACGCGCGAGCTGCGCGTCGAGCTGAGCGAGCGGGCCTACGACATCCGCATCGGCCCCGGCCTGCTGACCGACGCCGCCAGCTACAGGCTGCTGCGCAGCCGCGTGGTGCGCGTCGTCACCGACGCCAACGTCGCCGCCCTCTACCTCGACCCGCTGCTCGAGGCCCTGGGCCTGAGCCGGGCCGAGGCCCTGGTGCTGCCGGCCGGCGAGCTGCAGAAAAGCTGGGCCAATGCCGAGCAGGTGCTGGACTGGCTGCTGGAGGCCCGCCTGCCGCGCGACGGCGCGCTGGTCGCCCTGGGCGGCGGCGTCATCGGCGACCTTGCCGGGTTCTGCGCCGCGTTGTACCAGCGCGGCATCGACTTCGTGCAGATTCCCACCACTTTGCTGGCCCAGGTCGATTCCAGCGTCGGCGGAAAGACCGCGGTCAACCACGCCCGCGGCAAGAACATGATCGGCGCCTTCCACCAGCCCCGCGCGGTGATCGCCGACACCGACACCCTGCGCAGCCTGCCGCCGCGCGAGCTGGCCGCCGGCCTGGCCGAAGTGATCAAGAGCGGGCTGCTCGGCGACGCCTCGCTGTTCGCCCGCCTGGAACGCGACCTCGAGCGGCTGCTGGCGCTGGATGCGGCGGCGCTGGCCGATGCCATCGAGCGTTGCTGCGCGCTGAAGGCGCGCATCGTCGCCGCCGACGAGCGCGAGTCCCTGCACGGCGGCGCCGGTCCGCGCGCCCTGCTCAACCTGGGCCACACCTTCGGCCACGCGGTGGAAACCTGGACCCGCTACGAGTCCTGGCTGCACGGCGAGGCGGTCGGGCTGGGCCTGTGCATGGCCGCCGACCTGTCGGCGCGCCTGGGCTGGCTCGGCGGCGCCGAAGCCGAACGCGTCGCCGCCCTGGTGCAGCGGGCCGGGCTGCCGGTGCGCCCGCCGCCGGGCATGCAACCGGGCGATTTCCGCGGCCTGATGGCCCTGGACAAGAAAGTGGCCGGCGGACGGGTGCGCCTGGTGCTGCTGCGCGCCATCGGCGAAGCGGTCGTCACCGCCGACTTCGATCCGCAGGCCCTGGAGCAGACCTTGGCGCATTTCTGCACGCCGGCATGAGCGCGCGAGCCGCGTCGGCGATCGAACGAGCCGGGCTGCGCCCTGGCCTGCGCCGGCCGGCGGCGGCCTGCCCGCGCCCCGCCGTGCTGCGATGAGCAAGCTGGCCGCCTACGCCGCGCGTGACGAGAACTCGCGCGGCCGCCGCTTCGCCGAGACGCGGCCCGATTACCGCAGCGAATACCAGCGCGACCGCGACCGCATCGTGCACTCGACCGCGTTCCGCCGCCTCGAGTACAAGACCCAGGTCTTCGTCAACCATGAAGGCGACCTGTTCCGCACGCGCCTGACCCACTCGCTGGAGGTGGCGCAGATCGCCCGCACCATGGCCCGCGCGCTGGCGCTGAACGAGGACCTGGCGGAGGCTATCGCCCTGGCGCACGACCTCGGCCACACGCCCTTCGGCCACGCCGGGCAGGACGCCCTCAACGCCTGCATGCGTCCCTGGGGCGGCTTCGAACACAATGCGCAGTCGCTGCGCGTGGTCGACGAGCTGGAGGACAAGTACGCCGCCTTCCGCGGCCTCAACCTGAGTTTTGAGACGCGCGAGGGCATCCTCAAGCACTGCTCGCTCAAGCGGGCCCGCACCCTCGGTGACGTCGGCCAGCGCTTCATCAAGAAGCAGCAGCCCGGCCTGGAAGCGCAGCTGGCCAACCTCGCCGACGAGATCGCCTACAACAACCACGACGTCGACGACGGCCTGCGCGCGCGCCTGCTGACCCTCGAGCAGCTGTGCCAGCTGCCGCTGTTCGCGCGCCACCATGACCAGGTGCTCAAGGCCTACAGCGGCCTGACGCCCAAGCAGGTGCGTCACGAAACCATCCGGCGCATGATCAACACGCTGGTGTCCGACCTGGTGAAGCACACCGCGGCGCGCCTGCGCGAGCTCGAGCCCGGGCACCCGGACGAGATCCGGGTCCAGCCCGGGCCGCTGGCCGGCTTCGGCGAGAGGATACGGGCGGAAAACCTGGAGCTGAAGCAGTTCCTGCGCGAGCACCTGTATCGCCACCATCAGGTTTACCGCATGACGGTCAAGGCGCAGAAGGTGGTGAAAGACCTGTTCGCGGCCTTTTCGGAAGACCCGCGCCTGCTGCTGCCGGAGTTCTACGCCCAGTCCGAAGCGGTGGCCAAGTCCGGCGGCGAAGAGGCGCGCATGCGCGTGGTCGCCGACTACATCGCCGGCATGACCGACCGCTACGCCATCGACGAGTACGAGCGCCTGTTCGATCCGCGGCGCCTGCGCTGAGGTCCGGTGCAGGGCGGCTGCGTCCGGCTTGAGCCGGGCCGCGGCCGGAGCGGTAGAATGACTGCATCATGATCAAAGCACTGCGTTTCGACCGTACCGGCAGCCTCGACGCTCTCGCCCTGCAGCAGGTGCCGCCGCCGCGGCCGCAGCCGGGAGAGGTGGTGGTGGAGGTCTGCGCCGCCGGCGTCAATCCCAGCGACGTCAAGAACGTGCTGGGCCGCTTCCCCTATACCACGCTGCCGCGCACGCCCGGCCGCGATTTCGCCGGCGTGGTCGTGGACGGCCCCGCCGAGATGATCGGCGAGGAAGTCTGGGGCACCGGCAAGGAATTCGGCTTCACCTGCGACGGCAGCCACGCCGAGCGCATTGCCGTGCCGCTGGACGGCATCGCCCCCAAGCCCTCGCTGCTGACCTTCGCCCAGGCTGCCGGCTGCGGCGTGCCGTATACCACCGCCTGGGATGCCATCGACCGCAGCGGCCTGTCGCCGGGCGACGGCCTGGTGGTGATCGGCGCCGCCGGCGCCGTCGGCCGCGCTGCGCTGGACCTGGGGCGCTGGTGCGGCGCCCAGGTCATCGCCGCGGTGCGGCGCCCGCAGCAGGTCGAGCAGCTCGCCGCACAGGGTTTCGAGGCGATCCTGCTGGGCGAAGGAGACGATCTTTCCGCCGCGGTGCGGCGCTACTACCCGGCCGGCGCCGACGTGATCTTCGACACCAGCGGCGCCTGGCTCGGCCCGGCGGTCGCAGCGCTGGCCGAGTTCGGCCGCATCGCCACCATCGCCGCGCCGCCCTCGGGCCGGGTCGAATTGCCGCTGCTGGATCTGTACCGCCGCGGCGGCAGCATCATCGGCGTCAATTCCCTGCTTTACGACAGCCGCGCCAGCGCGGCGATGCTGGACCGCTTCAGCATCGCCTTCGCCACCGGCCTGCTGCCGCCGCCGCCGGCGCCGCAGGAGCGGCCGCTGAGCGCCGCGGTCGAGGTCTATCGCGAGCTGGCGGGCGGGACGACGCAGAAGATCGTGCTGACGCCGGGCTAGGCCGGGACCGAGCCGCGGGTTTGCCCCGGCGGGCGCTGGCGGGCCGGGGCTAGTTCGCCAAGGCCTCGTCCAGCAGCTCGATCCAGTGCCGCACCGGCCGCGCCGCGCCTGCGCCCAGATGCGTCAGGCAGCCGATATTCGCAGTGACGATCAGTTCCGGCTCGCCCGCCTCCAGCGCCGCCAGCTTGTCGGCGCGCAACTGCCGCGACAGCTGCGGCTGCAGGATCGAATAGGTCCCCGCCGAACCGCAGCACAGGTGGGCGTCCTTCACCGGCAGCACGGTGCAGCCGGCGTGGCGCAGCACCTCCTCCACCGTGCCGCGGATCTGCAGGCCGTGCTGCAGGCTGCAGGGTGAGTGCACGGCGACGCGCCGGTTGGCGGCGGCGCGAGGCAGCTTGGCCGCTTCCGCGGCGACGGCCTGGCTCAGGTCGCGGAACAGCGCCGACACTTGCGCGGCCTTGCCGGCATAGCGCGGGTCTTCGCGCAGCAAGGTGCCGTAGTCCTTGACCATGGTGCCGCAGCCGCTGGCGGTGACGACGACGGCTTCGGCGCCGCGTTCGATCTGCGGCCACCAGGCGTCGATGTTGCGGCGCGCCTGCTCCAGCGCCATCTCCTCGGCGGAGAGGTGATGTGCCAGCGCGCCGCAGCAGCTGGCGGCGCCGGGTGCGTGCAGCAGCGAGACGCCGGCGCGGTCGAGCACGCGGGCGGCGGCGGCATCGATGTTCGGCGCGAGCGCCGGCTGCACGCAGCCCCGCAGCAGCAGCATGCGGCGCGCATGGCGCGGGGCCGGCCAGGCGCCGGCCGGATGCCGCGGCGGCACGGCGCGCCGCAGTCTCCCCGGCAGCAGGGGGCGGAACCGGCGGCCGAGCCACAGCAAGGCGCCGAACAGTGGACGGTTCGGCAACACCAGCAGCAGGGCCTTGCGCTGCACGCGCTGCCACAGGCCGCGCGGCACCTGCTGCTCGACGACCCGGCGGCCGATGTCGAGCAGGCGGCCATAGCGCACGCCGGACGGGCAGGTGGTTTCGCAGGAGCGGCAGGTCAGGCAGCGGTCCAGGTGCAGCTGGGTCTTCGCCGTCACCGGCGCGCCTTCGAGCGCCTGCTGCATCAGGTAGATGCGGCCGCGCGGCCCGTCCAGCTCGTCGCCGAGCAGCTGATAGGTCGGGCAGGTGGCGGTGCAGAAGCCGCAGTGCACACACTTGCGCAGGATGGCGTCGGCCTCGCGGCCGTCGGCCGTTTCGAGCAGCGCTGCCGGGAGCTGCGTCTGCATGGCTAGAAGTCTGGGTAGAGACGGCCGCGATTGAAGATGCCGGCCGGGTCGAGTACCGCCTTGATCCGCCGGTGCAGCTGCGCCACCGCAGGCGCGAGCGGCTGGAACACGCCGCCGGACCGGTCCGGGCCGCGGAACAGGGTGGCGTGTCCGCCCAGGCTTGCCGCCTGCCGGCGCAGCGCATCGGCATTCCGCTCGCCCGCCAGCCAGCGCAGCGCACCGCCCCACTCGATCAGCTGCGCGCCGGGCGCATCGAGCGGCGCGGCGGCCGGCGGCAGCGAAACCCGCCACAGGGCCGCTGCCTGCGTGAAGAACGGCTCGCGCTGGTCGCGCAGCGCGTCCCACCACGGAGCGCCGTCAAAGGCTTCGCCGCCGAGCTTGCCGCGGGCCTCGCGCACCGCCGCCTCGGCGCCGGACAGCCGGATGCGCAGCTCACCGTCGCCGAAACTGCTGGCCGACAGCGGCAGCGGCCGGCCCGCCCACTCGTTGAGGCGGCGCAGCGCCGTCGCCTGGTCCAGGGCGAAGCGCAGGCTCGCCTCGGCCGGCGGACGCGGCAGGGTCTTGAGCGTGACTTCGGTGAGCAGGCCCAGGGTGCCGAGGCTGCCGGCGAGCAGGCGCGAGACATCGAAGCCGGCGACGTTCTTGATCACCTGTCCGCCGAAGCGCAGCTCGCGCCCCCGGCCGTCGAGCAGGCGCGCGCCCAGCACATAGTCCCGCGCCGCGCCGGCATAGGGCCGGCGCGGACCGGACAGCCCGGCGGCGATGGCGCCGCCCAGGCTGCCGCCGCCGCCGAAGCGCGGCGGCTCGAACGGCAGCACCTGGCCGTGCTGCGCCAGGGCGGCCTCGATTTCCGCCAGCGGCGTGCCGGCGCGCGCGGTCAGCACCAGCTCGGTCGGCTCGTAGTCGACAATGCCGCCGAGGCCGGTGGTGTCCAGCACCTCGCCCCGCAATGCGCCGCCGTAGAAGTCCTTGCTGCCCTGGCCGCGGATGCGCAGCGGCGTGCCGGCGGCGGCGGCTGCGCGGATGCGCTCGGCGATCGCGGCGATGGCGTTCATGGCTGGAACCAGCCGGCCTTGCGCAAGGACGCAAAGGCGTGGGAAGGAGCAACCGCCTTTCCCGGCGTACCGGCGTGCTGGCCCGAGGCGCTGTTGCCGTTCATCGCATTCAGAACCGCGGCAATTCGGGATGCGGCAACTGCCCGCCGTGTACCCGCATGCGGCCGAACTCGGCGCAGCGGTGCAGGGTCGGCACCGCCTTGCCGGGGTTGAGCAGGCCCTGCGCGTCGAAAGCCGCCTTCAGCGCGTGGAACACCTCCAGCTCCTCGCTGCGGAACTGCACGCACATCTGGTTGATCTTCTCGATGCCCACGCCGTGCTCGCCGGTGATGCTGCCGCCGTGGCGCACGCACAGCTCTAGGATTTCGCCGCCGAAAGCCTCGGTGCGCGCCAGCTCGTCCGGCTGGTTGGCGTCGAACAGGATCAGCGGATGCAGGTTGCCGTCGCCGGCGTGGAAAACGTTGGCGCAGCGCAGGCCGTACTTCCGTTCCATGCCGCGGATCGCCTCCAGCACCGCGGCCAGGCACTTCTTCGGAATCGAGCCGTCCATGCAGTAATAGTCCGGCGAGATGCGGCCCACCGCCGGGAACGCCGCCTTGCGCCCGGCCCAGAAGCGCAGGCGCTCGGCCTCGTCGCGCGAGACGCGGCACTGCGTGCTGCCGGCCGCGCGCAGCACCGCTTCCATGCGGCCGATTTCCTCGGCCACTTCCTCCGGCGTGCCGTCGGATTCGCACAGCAGGATCGCCGCCGCGTCGAGCGGGTAGCCGGCCTGGACGAAGGGCTCGACGGCGGCGATCGCCGGCTGGTCCATCAACTCCAGCCCGGCCGGGATGATGCCGGCGCCGATGATGTCGGCCACCGCCTGCCCGGCCTTGCCCAGGTCGTCGAAGCAGGCCAGCACCACGCGCGCGCATTCCGGCCTGGGAACCAGCTTCACGGTGGCTTCCACCACCACGCCGAGCAAGCCCTCCGAGCCGGTGAACAGCGCCAGCAGGTCGTAGCCGGGCGCATCCAGCGCCTCGCCGCCGAGCTCGATCAACTCGCCCTCGATCGTCGCCACCCGCACGCGCAGCAGGTTGTGCACCGTCAGGCCGTACTTGAGGCAGTGCACGCCGCCGGAATTCTCGGCGATGTTGCCGCCGATGGTGCAGGCGATCTGGCTGGAGGGATCGGGCGCGTAGTACAGGCCGTGCGGCGCGGCGGCTTCGGAGATGGCCAGGTTGCGCACGCCCGGCTGCACCCGCGCGGTCCGCGCCAGCGGATCGACCGCCAGGATGCGGTTGAGCCGGGCCAGCGACAGCACCACCGCGTCCGGGCGCGGGGTGGCGCCGCCGGACAGGCCGGTGCCGGCGCCGCGCGCGATCACCGGCACCTGCGCCGCGTGGCACAGGCACAGCACCTGCGCCACCTGCCGCTCGTCGCTCGGCAGGGCCACAGCCAGCGGCAGGCCGCGATAGACCGACAGCCCGTCGCATTCGTAGGGCCGCAAGTCCTCGGTCTCCCACAACAGCGCGCCCGCCGGGAGCGCCGCGCGCAGCTGGCGCAGCAGGGCCTCGTGCAAGGTGGCGGATGCGGCGCCTGCGGCGGACATTGCAATGGGACCGGCGGGAAAACCTGTAGCTGGATAACCGATTTCCGGCGGCGCTGGCAACCTGTCCCATATGCACCGCCGCGCATAAAACTTTAGTCGAAGGGCGGCGGCTTTACGCGGCGCCTGTAACACAGGGGCCGGAGCGGCGGCCTATAGTCGCGGCCAAGCCAGCCGCGGCCATTGCGGCTGGACACAGGAGCAGGCGGTGCATCGGCGCTTCCGCACGTACGGACGCCGGCAGGAGGATGCCATGTTCAACCAGGTGCTCGATCCGCTCGGCAACATTGCCGCGACCGCGCTGGTCGCGCTGGTGCCGCTGGCGGTGCTGCTGATCCTGCTGGTGTGGCTGCGGCGCACCGCCTGGCTGGCGGCGCTGATCGGCTCCATCGTCACCTTCCTGCTGGCCTGGCAGGTCTGGGGCATGCCGCTGGACCTGGGCGCGCGCGCCTACTTCTACGGCAGCCTCAACGGCGCCTGGGCGGTGGACTGGATCACCCTGTGGGGCCTGATGCTGTTCAACACCCTGGTCGCCACCGGCCGCTTCGAGCGGCTGCGCGCCTGGCTGGTGGCGCAGGGCACGCTCGACGTGCGCATTCAGACCCTGCTGTTCGCCTGGGCCTTCGGCGCCCTGCTCGAAGGCCTGGTCGGCTTCGGCTATCCCTGGGCGGTGGTGGCGCCGCTGCTGATCAGCCTGCGCATTCCCGACCTCGACGCGATCCGCGTCGCCGCCATCGCCAACAATGCGCCGGTGTCCTACGGCGCGCTCGGCGCCCCGATCATCGCCCTGGCCGCCGTCACCGGCCTGCCGCTGCTCGACCTGTCGGCCTCGGTCGGTTATGTGGTCGCGGTGCTGGCCCTGCTGCCGCCGTTCATCCTGATCTACCTGGTTTCCGGCCGCGCCGGCTTGCGCGACGGCTGGCCCCTGGCGGTGGTCGGCTCGCTGGCCTACATCGCCGGCCAGCTGCCGGTCGCCGTCTACCTCGGTCCCTACCTGCCGGATGTCACCGGCTCCATCGTCTGCTTCATCGCCCTGCTGCTGCTGATCCGGGTCTGGCGGCCGCAAACCGTGCTCGGCTACGGCGGCGTGCCGGTGTCCGCGTCCGAGCTCGCCGCCGGCAACAAGGCGGCGGCGCCGGCGGCGGGCGAAGTGTTCGGCGCCTGGCTGCCGTTCCTGGTGCTGATCGTGGTGGTGGTGGCCTGGACCGGCCCCTGGTCCAGCCTGCCCAAGCTGTCCTGGCTGACCCTGAAAGTACAGGCCGTGTCCGCGGTGACGGGCAAGCCGGTCAGCGCCGCCTTCGACTTCAAGCCCTGGATCGGCGGCACCGCGATCTGCGCGTCCTGGCTGATCGTGTTGGCGCTGTTGCGGGTGAGCCTGGCGCAGCTGCGCGAGATCGTCGCCAAGACCGCGCACCAGATCTGGGGCGCGGCCCTGGTCGGCGTCTTCATCTTCGGCCTGGCCTACGTCTACAACTATTCCGGCATGGCCGCCTCGCTGGCCAGCGCGCTGTCGCACATGGGCGTGGCCTTCGTCGTGTTCGCGCCGATCCTGGGCATGATCGGCGTGGCCCTGTCCGGTTCCAACACCTCGACCAACGCCATGTTCGGCGCGGTGCAGATGCTGGTCGGCAAGCTGCTGGGCCTGCCGCCGCTGCTGCTGCCGACCCTGAACTCGGTCGGCGCCGAGGTGGGCAAGCCGATCGCCCCGCAGACCGCCAGCGTCGGCGTCGCCACCACCAAGTTCGTGCGCAACGAAGGCGCGGTGATCCGCCACAACTTCGGCTGGACGCTGGGAATCCTGGCCTGGCTGCTGGTGATTGCCGTGGGGCGCTACCTGCTGTTCTCCTGACAGCGGACCCCTTCCGGCGAGCAGGCGGATCAGCCGGCATCCGCCGCGACGGACGCGGGGCGCCGCGGCCGGCCGCGGGACGGCGCCTTTTGAGGCGCGGCTGCTATTCTGCGCAGGCATACCGCCTATGCCCGTTTAGAATCCGCCAAATCCGCCTCCGGCGCGGGTTTCAGGCGTTTTTTCGGCGCCGGTCCTGCGGTCATTGACGTCCCGCAAATCGCTTCTATAATGCGATGTTGCGCTGCGGCGAAAACCGTTGCGCGCCCATCCACCCTGCATCCCGTCTGGCCCCGTCAAAAAGGCCGCACTCGCGGCAGGGTGGCGCGCCGCCGCAAATTGGGTCCCTGGGGGGCCCCGAGGCACACGGTCATGAGTCACCCAGTACAGCCGGGTTTGTACAGCCCCGAGTTCGAGCACGACGCCTGCGGTTTCGGCCTGATTGCCCAGATGGACGGGCAAGCCAGCCACAAGCTGGTGAAAACCGCGATCCGTGCCCTGGAGCGCATGACCCACCGCGGCGCCATCGCCGCCGACGGCAAGACCGGCGACGGTTGCGGCCTGCTGATGAAGAAGCCGGACCGCTTCCTCCGCGCCAAGGCCGCCGAGCTCAAGTTCAAGCTGGGCGAGAACTACTGCGCCGGCAACGTGTTCCTGTCGCAGGACCCGGCCCGGGCCGCGCGCGCCCGCGAGGTGCTGAAGGAAGCCTGCGGCCATCACGGCCTCAAGCTGGTCGGCTGGCGCGAGCTGCCGATCGACTCCAGCGCCTGCGGCGCCGAGGCGCTGAAGACCCTGCCGCGCATCGAGCAGGTCTTCATCGTGCCGGACGGCGGCACCCACAAGTTCACCTTCGAGCTGAAGCTGTTCAAGGCGCGCCGCCGCGCCGAGAAGGTGCTCGAGGCCGAAGGCGACAAGGACTTCTACGTCACCCACCTGTCGTGCCGGGTGATCGTCTACAAGGGCCTGGTGATGCCGGCGTACCTGCCGGTGCTGTACAGCGACCTCAACGATCCGGCGCTGGACAGCTCCATCGTCGTGTTCCACCAGCGCTTCTCCACCAACACCCTGCCGCAGTGGCGGCTGGCGCACCCGTTCCGCTTCCTGGCGCACAACGGCGAGATCAACACCATCGCCGGCAACCGCATGTGGGCCCAGGCGCGCCGCTACAAGTACCAGTGCGAGGACCTGCCGGACATCGACGAGATCGCGCCGCTGGTGGGCCTGTCCGGCTCGGACTCCCAGAGCCTGGACAACATGCTGGAAGTGCTGCTCGCCGGCGGCATGGACCTGTTCGCCGCGATGCGCGCCCTGGTGCCGCCGGCGTGGCAGAACGTCGAGAACCTCGACGCCGACGTGCGCGCCTTCTACGAGTACAACTCGCTGCAGATGGAGCCCTGGGACGGCCCCGCCGGCATCGTGCTGACCGACGGCCGCTACGCCGTCTGCGCCACCGACCGCAACGGCCTGCGCCCGACGCGCTACGTCATCACCCGCGACCGCATCATCACCCTGGCTTCCGAGATCGGCGTGAACGAAGTGGCGCCGGAGGAGGTGGTCGAGAAGGGCCGCCTGCGCCCGGGCCAGATGCTGGCCATCGACACCGAGTCCGGCAGCCTGCTGCGGCCGATGGACATCGACCGCATGCTCGCCGCGCGCCAGCCCTACAAGCAGTGGCTGAAGCGCAACATCCGCCGCCTCGAGGCCTCGCTGCACGACGACCCGGCCTCCCTGGACAAGCTCCACCCGGAAAGCGTGGTGGTGTACCAGAAGCTGTTCCAGCTGACCCAGGAGGAGCGCGGCGAGATCCTGCGCGTGCTCGGCGAGAGCGGCCAGGAGACGGTCGGCTCGATGGGCGACGACACGCCGTTCGCGGTGCTGTCGAACAAGGTGCGCTCGCCGTTCGATTACTTCCGCCAGCAGTTCGCCCAGGTCACCAACCCGCCGATCGATCCGCTGCGCGAGCAGATCGTGATGTCGCTGGAGTGCTCGCTCGGCGCCGAGCGCAGCATGTTCGACGAGACCCCGGAGCGCGCCGCGCGCCTGCTGGTCGATTCGCCGGTGTTGTCCGAGGCCAAGTTCCGCAAGCTGCTGTCGATGGGCGACCAGGGCTACCCGCACACCGTCATCGACCTCAACTACGATCCCAAGCTCGGCCTCAAGGCCGCGCTTGACGCGCTGTGCGAGCGCGCGGTCGAGGCGGTGAAGGGCGGCACCGTGGTGCTGGTGCTGTCGGACCGCAACATCGCGCGCGACAAGCTGCCGATCCACGCGCTGCTCGCCGTCGGCGCGCTGCAGCACCGCCTGATCCACGACGGCCTGCGCTGCGACTGCAACATCATCCTCGAGACCGCGGTGGCGCGCGACCCGCACCAGTTCGCCTGCCTGGTCGGCTATGGCGCCTCCTGCGTCTACCCGTACCTGGCCTACGCCAGCCTCTACGAGATGGCGCGCAACGGCGAGATCAAGGGCAAGGCGCCGGAGGATCTGGCCGCCTCGTACCGCAAGGGCATCAACAAGGGCCTGTACAAGATCATGTCGAAGATGGGGATCAGCACGATCTCCAGCTATCGCGGCGCCCAGCTGTTCGAGATCGTCGGCCTGCACGACGAGGTGGTGAAGCTGTGCTTCGAGGGCACGGTCAGCCGCATCCAGGGCGCCGGCTTCGCCGACCTCGAAGCCGAGCAGACCCAGCTGGCCCTGCTGGCCTGGACCCCGCGCAAGCCGGTGGAGCAGGGCGGCCTGTACAAGTACGTCAACAACGGCGAGTACCACGCCTACAACCCGGACGTGATCCGCACCCTGCACACCGCGGTGCGCTCCGGCGAGTACGCCGACTACCAGCTCTTCGCCGACCTGGTGAACCAGCGCCCGGTGGCGACGTTCCGCGACCTGTTCAAGCTCAGCGGCAAGGCCCAGCCGATCGCCCTGGACCAGGTGGAGCCGGTCGAAGCCATCCTCAAGCGCTTCGACTCCGCCGGCATGTCGCTGGGCGCGCTGTCGCCGGAGGCGCACGAGGCCCTGGCCATCGCCATGAACCGCCTCGGCGGCCGCTCCAACAGCGGCGAGGGCGGTGAGGACCCGGCGCGCTACGGCACCGAGAAGACCTCCAAGATCAAGCAGGTCGCCTCCGGCCGCTTCGGCGTCACGCCGGAATACCTGATCAACGCCGAGGTGCTGCAGATCAAGGTGGCGCAGGGCGCCAAGCCCGGCGAGGGCGGCCAGCTGCCCGGCGACAAGGTCAACGAGATGATCGCGCGGCTGCGCTATGCGCGCCCGGGCGTGGCGCTGATCTCGCCGCCGCCGCACCACGACATCTACTCGATCGAGGACCTGGCGCAGCTGATCTTCGACCTGAAGCAGGTCAATCCGCAGGCGCTGGTCTCGGTCAAGCTGGTGTCCGGCCCCGGCGTCGGCACCATCGCCGCCGGCGTGGCCAAGGCCTACGCCGACCTCATCACCATCTCCGGCTACGACGGCGGCACCGGCGCCAGCCCGCTGACCTCGGTCAAGTACGCCGGCACGCCGTGGGAGCTGGGCCTGTCCGAGACCCACCAGACCTTGCGCCTCAACGGCCTGCGCGACAAGGTGCGGGTGCAGACCGACGGCGGCCTCAAGACCGGCCTGGACGTGGTCAAGGCCGCGATCCTCGGCGCCGAGAGCTTCGGCTTCGGCACCGGCCCGATGGTGGCGCTGGGCTGCAAGTACCTGCGCATCTGCCATCTGAACAACTGCGCCACCGGCGTGGCGACGCAGAACAAGGTGCTGCGCACGCAGCACTTCGTCGGCCTGCCCGAGATGGCGATGAACTACTTCCGCTTCGTCGCTGAGGAGACGCGCCACTGGCTGGCGCGCCTGGGCGTGCGCTCGCTGGCCGAGCTGATCGGCCGCACCGACTTGCTGGAGATCGCCGAGGCGCAGAACGCCAAGCAGCGCGGCCTGGACCTGTCGCCGATCCTGTCGGCGGCCGGCATGGTCAGCGACTCGCCGCAGTACTGCACCAGCCCCAACCCGCCGCACGACCGCGGCGAGCTGGCCGAGCGCATGGTCCGCGACGCCCTGCCGGCGATCGAGGGCAAGACCGGCGGCGTGTTCGAGTACGAGGTCAACAACACCCACCGCTCGATCGGCGCGCGCCTGTCGGGCGAGATCGCGCGGCGCCACGGCAGCCTCGGCATGAGCGACGCGCCGATCACCCTGCGCCTGCGCGGCGCGGCCGGCCAGTCCTTCGGCGTATGGAACGCCGGCGGCCTGCACCTGGAGCTGGAAGGCGAGGCCAACGACTACGTCGGCAAGGGCATGGCCGGCGGCCGCATCGTCATCCGCCCGCCGCGCGCGGCGCGCTTCGAGACCAACAAGACCGTCATCATCGGCAACACCTGCCTGTACGGCGCCACCGGCGGCACGCTCTACGCCGCCGGCACCGCGGGCGAGCGTTTCGGCGTGCGCAACTCCGGCGCGCTGGCGGTGGTGGAAGGCGTGGGCGACCACGGCTGCGAGTACATGACCGGCGGCGTGGTGGTGGTGCTGGGCCGCGTCGGCGTCAACTTCGGCGCCGGCATGACCGGCGGCTTCGCCTACGTGCTCGACGAGCAGCGCAACTTCGTCGACCGCTACAACCACGAGCTAATCGACATTCACCGCATCGTTGCCGAGCATATGGAAGGTCATCGCCACTACCTGCTGGACCTGCTGCGCAACTACGTCGCCGCCACCGGCAGCGAATGGGGCCAGGAGATCATCGAAGACTTCCGCGATCACGTCGGCAAGTTCTGGCTGGCCAAGCCCAAGGCGGCGGACATCAGCTCCCTGCTGGTCGCGATCCGGGCGGCGGCATAACCATGGCAGCCAAGAACGTCATGCAGTTCCTGGACCTGCCGCGCCAGGATCCGAAGAAGGCCCCGGTCGAAATCCGCCTGCACGATTTCCGCGAGATCTACGGCCAGTTCAAGTCCGACCAGGCCGCCAGCCAGGCCGGGCGCTGCCTGGACTGCGGCAACCCCTACTGCGAGTGGAAGTGCCCGGTCCACAACTTCATCCCGAACTGGCTCAAGCTGGTGCAGGAAGGCAACCTGTTCGCCGCGGCCGACCTGTCGCACCAGACCAACTCCCTGCCGGAAATCTGCGGCCGCATCTGCCCGCAGGACCGCCTGTGCGAGGGCGCCTGCACCCTGGAGGACGGCTTCGGCGCCGTCACCATCGGCAACATCGAGAAGTACATCACCGATGAGGCGGTCAAGCAGGGCTGGCGCCCGGACATGTCCGGCGTGGTGCCCACCGGCAAGCGCGTCGCCATCGTCGGCGCCGGCCCGGCCGGCCTGGGCTGCGCCGACGTGCTGGCGCGCAACGGCGTCAAGCCGATCGTGTTCGACCGCTACGCCGAGGTCGGCGGCCTGCTCACCTACGGCATCCCGCCGTTCAAGCTCGAGAAGGACGTGGTCAAGACCCGCCGCGGCCTGCTCGAGGGCATGGGCGTGGAATTCCGCCTCAACACCGACATCGGCCGCGACATCCCGTTCCAGCAGCTGCTGGACGAGTACGACGCCGTGTTCCTCGGCACCGGCACCTACACCGCGATGAAGGGCGGCTTCCCCGGCGAGGAGCTGCCGGGCGTGATCCAGGCGCTGCCGTTCCTGATCTCCAACGTCCATCGCGTGATGGGCAGCGAGACCGACCCCGCGCAGTTCATCGACATGCGCGGCCAGCGCGTGGTGGTGCTCGGCGGCGGCGACACGGCGATGGACTGCAACCGCACCAGCGTGCGCCAGCAGGCCAGCCGCGTCACCTGCGTCTACCGCCGCGACGAGGCCAACATGCCCGGCTCCAGGCGCGAGGTGGCGAACGCCAAGGAAGAAGGCGTGCGCTTCCTGTTCAACCGCCAGCCGGTGGAGATCGTCGGCAACGGCAAGGTCGAGGGCGTCAAGGTGGTGGAGACGCGCCTGGGCAAGCCCGACGCCAAGGGCCGCCGCCAGCCGGAAGTGGTGGCCGGCTCCGAGGAAGTGATCCCGGCCGACCGCGTGCTGATCGCCTTCGGCTTCCGCCCCAGCCCGGCGGCGTGGATCACCCAGCACGGCGTCGAGCTGCACAGCGACGGCCGCGTCAAGACCTCCGAGCAGCGCAAGTTCCAGACCAGCAACGCCAAGGTCTTCGCCGGCGGCGACATGGTGCGCGGTTCGGACCTGGTGGTGACCGCCGTGTTCGAGGGTCGCCAGGCGGCGGAAGGCATCCTCGACTACCTCGGCGTCTGAGCGCCGCGCGCAACAGGAAAAGGCCCGCGGACAGCGGGCCTTTTCGTTTCAGGGCGATGCCGGCCTCAATCCGCTCGCCGGCGGCTGGCGCCGCGCCTGCCACTGCCGCAGCGTGCGACCCAGGAACAAGCCGCTGATCGCGCCGTAGGCCAGGGCAACGCCGAGCCCGAACCAGCCGTCGGCGCGCAATGCGCCGTGCAGCGCCAGGCTGACGCCGACGCCGTACTTCACCGCGAAGATCAGCAGGAACAGCAGCAGCGGCGTCCAGCTGCCGGGCATGTCGAAGGCGCGCTCCCGGGGCAGGTAGCGGGCGTCGCGCAGCGGTCCGCGGCGCTGCGTCTCGTACGCGGCGAGCGCCAGTCCGGCCGCCCAGCACAGCAGCACGTCCGCCCGCGCCCCGAAGGCGGAGAGGACGCCGACCAGCGACAGCAGCAGCATCACCGCGGGCAGCACAGCGGTGCGCGCCACGGCGACGCGGTGCGGCCGGCTCATGGCGAAGCCGCGCCACAGCAGGAAGGCCAGCGCCGGCCAGACCCAGAACGGCGTGCGGCGGATGATCTCGGTGAGCATGTCGATTCCTCGTCGAATGCGGCCGGTCAAGCCACGGCGGCGCCGGCCGTGGCGCGGCGCCGCGCGAACCGCCGGGCATGACGCAGCCGCAGCCACACGATCGCCGTGAGGCCGATCGCCAGCGGGGCAAACCAGGCCAGATGCAGCCGCGAGAGCTGTTCGTAGCTGTCCGCCGGCAGCACGCGGCGCAGGCCGATGCCGAGGAAGGCGACGTGGGTGGCGATGCCGTTGGCGATCATCGCGGTGAAGTGCTCGCGCAGCCACCAGCCGGGCGGCGGCATCACGCTGCGCGGCAGCTGCAGCATCGGCGCCGCGCGCAGCACGCCGACCAGGCCGAACACGGTGAGCAGGCTCTGTCCGCTCCACAGGCCGACGCCGGCCACCACGGCGCCGCTGCCGAGCAGGGCTGCCGCCAGCCAGGGATAGATGCCGCCGCGAAACGCGGCGAAGTCCTGCTTCAACCGCACCGCGCGCGGCCCGACCACCACGCTGGTCCCGACCAGCACCACCAGGTAAAGGAGGAAAACGCCCATCTGCGGCCGGCCGCGGCCGAAGTAGGCCAGCGCCAGGACCGGCGCGGTCAGCAGGATGCCGGTCATGGCCCACTGGTAGGCGCGCCCGGCATAGCGGTGCGGGCGGCTGCCCTTGCGCGCCAGCGCCGCCAGCCAGAAGCTGAGCAGGGCGGCGCCGCCGATGGCCGCATGCGCCGCTGCGATCGTTCCGTGCATCTTCGTTCTCCGCTGAAGGACGGCGCCATTGTTGCGGCGGCGCCCGGCCGCGGGCAGGTGAGATTCGGCACGGCCCGGGGGTGACAAAACTCATCTCCGGCGCCGGGCGCGGCTCTCCTATACTGGCCGCCATGGAGCCCGTCCCGTCCCCGCAACCGCGCTCGCGCTGGAGCGGCCCGCTTTCGCCCCTCAGCCTGGCGGTCTATCTGGTCTGGATCGGCATCGCATTCCAGCCCTGGAGCGACTGGAGGCGCGGCCATCTGCAATGGTCGGCGGCCACGCTGCTCGGCCTGGCCGGCATGTGCGCCGTGCCGTTGCTCTACATCATCCTGACGGCGTCCTCCGATCCCGGTACCGATCAGCGCAGCCGGCTGCGCCTGCGTGTCCTCGCCCTGCTGCAGCTGCCGGCCGCGCTGGTCGCCTGCTGGGCCCTCGGCAGCGGCTCCATGCCGGTGCTGCTGATCGTGGTCGCCGGCGTGCTCGGCGCGCTGTACCCCTTGCGCACCGTGATCGCGCTGATGGTGCTGGCCGACGCAGCGGTGGTGCTGATGCTGCAACAGCGCTGGGGCTGGGGCGATGCGCTGGCCTCCACGCTGTCCTACGGCGCCTTCCAGATCTTTTCGGGGCTGGTCACCGCTTACGCGCGTACCGCCGAGGAGGCGCGGGACGCGGCCCTGCGCATCAACAGCGAGCTGCTGGCGACGCGGCGCCTGCTGCTGGAGAGCGCGCGCGGCGAGGAGCGGCTGCGCCTGTCGCGCGAGTTGCACGACGTCGTCGGCCACAAGCTCACCGCGCTGAAGCTGCAGCTGCGCCTGCAGGCGCGGCAGGACGCGACGCCGGCGCTGGCCGAATGCGAGCGCCTGGCCGACGAGCTGCTCGCCGACGTGCGCGGCGTGGTCGACGCGCTGCGCCAGCATGACGGCGTCGACCTGCAGCAGGCGCTTGCCGCCCTGGTTCCGGCGCTGCCGCAGCCGCGGGTGTCGCTCGAGCTGGAGCCGCAGGTGCGCGCACCGGGCGTGGCGCAGGCGCAGGCGCTGCTGCGCAGCGCGCAGGAGGGGCTGACCAATGCGCTGCGCCACAGCGGCGCGGCGCAGGTGGTGATCCGCCTGCGCCAGGAAGGCGCCGGACTGGCGCTCAGCGTGGAAGACGACGGCCGCGCGCGCGAGCTGCCGCAGCCCGGCAACGGCCTGCGCGGCATGCGCGAGCGGCTCGAGGCGCTGGGCGGCACGCTGGAGCTGCGCCTGCGCGACGGCGGCGGCCTGCGGCTGCGCGTCTGGCTGCCGCAGCCCGAAGTCGCGGCATGAGCGCGCCGCTGCGCATCGCCCTGGCCGACGACCAGGCCCTGGTGCGGCGCGGCTTGCGCGCGCTGCTGGAAGGGCTGGGCGGGCTCGAAGTGGCGGTCGAGGCCGAGGACGGCGCGGCGCTGCTGGCGGCGCTGCGGCAGGCGCGTGTCGACGTGCTGGTCAGCGACGTGCGCATGCCGCACCACTCCGGCATCGAGGTGGTGCGTGCCCTGCGCGCCCGCGGCGACTACACCCCGGCGATCCTGCTCACCACGTTCGACGACGCCGCCCTGCTGCAGGGCGCGGTGCAGGCCGGCGCCCAGGGCTTCATGCTCAAGGACGCGGCGCCCGAGGAGCTCAAGGCGGCGATCCTCAAGGTCGCCGCCGGCGAAACCCTGCTGGCGCCGCAGACCCTGTCGGCGGCGCGCGGCGCGGCCCCGGCCGACAGCGCCGCCCCGGCCCGCCTGACCGAGCGCGAGCTGGCGGTGCTGCGCCTGGTGGCCGGCGGCTATTCCAACAAGGAGATCGGCCGCGCCCTGGGCATCTCCGACGGCACGGTGAAGAATCACCTGACCGAGATCCTGTACAAGCTGGAGGCGCGCGACCGCACCCACGCCGTGCTCAAGGCGATCGGCGCGCGCCTGCTGTAGCGCCCAACGGGCATGGCGTAGAATTCAGCGAGAGGTTCCCGGGGAGTTCGATGACCGTCACGCCGCTGCACGGCTGGGGCCTGGCCGCACTGATGCTGTTCATCTGCTGGCGCCTGTACCGGCGCTACCGCAGCCACATCGGTCCGCAGAAAGTGCGGCCGCTGCGCATGAGCCTGCGCGTCACCGTGTTCAGCGTGTTCGCCGTGCTGATCCTGGCCTCGCCGATCGGCCTGCTCGGCCGCGAGATCGTCGCCATGGCCATCGCCCTCGGCGCCATGCTCGGCTGGATCAGCCTGAGCCAGACCCACTTCGAGAACCGCGACGGCCGCCGCTGGTACACCCCCAACATCTATATCGGCCTGGGCGTCACCGCGCTGCTGGCGGCGCGGGTGATCTACCGCCTGGCGGTGATCTACCCGCAGCTCCGGTCCGGCGCCGCGCCGGCCGGCGCGCAGGGTCCGCTGGGGCCGTTCGGCGGCAGCCAGAGCCTGCCGACCCTGGCGGTGTTCGGCGTGGTCATCGGGTACTACGCGGTTTATTACGGCGGCGTGCTGCTGCGCAGCCGGCAGATGGCGGCGGAAGCGCCGGCCGCGCCGGCCGGTTAGCGGCTTGCCCCCGCCGCGCGTGGGGGGCGGGAGGGAGGGACCGCGCCGCGCCCTCTGCCGCAAGCGGGAGGGCGCAAGGAGGGAAGGCGATGCACCTGCTGATTGCTTCGAGCGCGCTGTGGGTCGCCCTGCACATCGGCCTCGCCGGTACCGCCCTGCGCGGCGCCGTGGCGGGCCGCATCGGCGAGCAAGGCTTCCGCGGCCTGTTCTCGGCGGCGTCGATCGCGGTGTTCGCGCTGCTGGTCTACGCCTTCATCCATGCGCCGCGCACGCCGCTCTGGGTGGCGCCGGAAGGCCTGCGCTGGGGGCTGGCGGCGCTGATGCTGCCGGCGGCCTTCCTGCTGCTCGGCTCCCTGTTCACCATCAGTATCAAGCCGGAGGACGCCGGCACCCGGCGCGACGGCACGCGCGGCGTCCTGCGCCTGACCCGCCACCCCATGCTGTGCGCCTTCGCCCTGTGGGCGGCGCTGCACATCATCGGCACCGGCGAGCTTGCCGCCACGGTGTTCTTCGGCGCCTTCCTGGTCACCGCGGCGGCCGGCATGCCTTCGATCGACGCCAAGTACGCCCGGCGCAACCCGGGCGCCTGGCAGCGCTTCGCCGCCGCGACCTCGATCCTGCCCGGCGCCGCCATCCTCGCCGGCCGCAACCGCCTGGTCTGGTCGGAGATCGGCTGGCTGCTGCCGCTGGCGTCACTGGCGCTGTGGGCGACGCTGCTGCTGCTGCACCAGAAGATGACCGGGGTGGCGCCGGTCCCGCTGCCCTGGGCTTCCTAGGCCCTGTATAGGGCCGGCCGGGGGGCATAAAATCAGCAACCTCTCCCCGGAAACGGCCATGACCCCGACCATCCCCGCCGGCGACCGCCTGATCGTCGCCCTCGACCTGCCCGAACCCGACGCCGCCAGGAACCTGGTGGAGCGTATCGGCGATGGCGCCGGCTTCTACAAGATCGGCATGGAGCTGTGCATGTCGCCGGGCTTCTTCGAGCTGCTGGAGTGGCTGCGCGGCCGCGGCAAGAAAGTCTTCGTCGACCTCAAGTTCTTCGACATCCCCGAGACGGTGGCGCGCGCGGTGCGCTCGCTGTCCGAGCGCGGCGCCCAGTTCTGCACCATCCACGGCAACCAGGCCATCATGGAAGCCGCCGCCAGGGCCAAGAGCAACGGGCTCAGGGTGCTGGCGGTGACCGCCCTGACCAGCCTGGACCGCGGCGACCTCGACGACCTCGGCTTCCAGTGCGACGTGGAAAGCCTGGTGCTGTCGCGCGCGCGCCGCGCCCTGGCCGCCGGCTGCGACGGCGTGGTGTCCTCCGGCCTGGAAGTTGCGAAGCTCAGGCTGGAGGCGCCGCGCGAGCTGATCGTGGTCACGCCCGGCATCCGCCCGGTGGACAACCGGGCCGAGTCCGACCAGAAGCGGGTGATGACGCCGACCCGCGCGCTGCAGGCCGGCGCCGACTACCTGGTGGTGGGCCGCCCGATCCGCGACGCCGCCGACCCGCGCGCCGCGGCGCAGGCGATCCAGGCCGAAATCGCGGCCGCAGTGAAGTAAAGACAAGAAAGAATGAGCCAACTGAAGAACGACCTGTTCCTGCGCGCCCTGCGGTGCGAGTCCGTCGAGCGCACCCCGGTCTGGCTGATGCGCCAGGCCGGGCGCTACCTCGCCGAGTACCGCGCCACACGCGCCAAAGCGGGCAATTTCCTGGCCCTGTGCAAGACGCCGGAGCTGGCCTGCGAGGTGACGCTGCAGCCGATCGACCGCTTCGGCTTCGACGCCGCGATCCTGTTCTCCGACATCCTCACCGTGCCCGACGCCATGGGCCTGGGCCTGCACTTCGTCGACAACGAGGGGCCGGCCTTCCACCACCCGCTGCGCAGCGAGGAGGCGATCCGCAGGCTCGGCATCCCCGACCCGGAAAGCGAGCTGCGCTACGTCATGGACGCGGTGCGCACCATCAAGGCCGCGCTCGCCGGCCGGGTGCCGCTGATCGGCTTCGCCGGCAGCCCCTGGACCCTGGCCACCTACATGATCGAGGGCGCCGGCTCGCGCGACTTCGTGCATGCCAAGAAGCTGCGCTACGAGCGGCCGGACCTGCTGCGGGAGCTGACCGCCAAGCTCAGCGAGGCGGTGGCGCTGTACCTGGCGGCGCAGGCGCGCGCCGGCGCCGACGCGCTGATGGTATTTGATACCTGGGGCGGCACGCTCGATCCGCAGGGCTACCTGGAGCATTCGCTCGCCCCCATGCGCGCCATCGTCGAGCGCCTGGCGACGCTGGCCCCGGGCGTGCCGGTGATCCTGTTCAGCAAGGGCGCCGCCGCCCACCTCGACGCCATGGCCCGGACCGGCACCGCCGGCCTGGGCGTGGACTGGACCACGCGCCTGGCCGACGCCCGCCGGGCGGTGCAGGGGCGCGTGGCGCTGCAGGGCAACCTCGACCCGTCCTCGCTGTTCGCACCGCCCGGCAAGGTGCGCGAGCTGGTGGCCGGCGTGCTGGCCGACTATGGCCCCGGCCCGGGCCATATCTTCAACCTCGGCCACGGCATCCTGCAGCACACGCCGGTGGAAAGCGTGAGCGCGCTGGTCGAGGCGGTGCGCGAGCTGAGTCCCAAGTACCAGAAGGCCAGCTGATCCGATGCTGCGCTGGCTGCCGGCCCCGCTGATCATCGCGCTGACCCTGCCGCTGCTGTGCGCCGCGCTGCTGATCAGCTTCGCCCTGCTGATGCTCGCCGCGCTGCCCAAGCTGCTGCTGCCGGCGCGCGGCCGCGCCTGGCTGGCGCGCAACTGGTTCAACAAGGTGGTCGGCAACGGCGCCTGGTGGGGCCTCAACCGCCTGGTCTACCTGCTGCTGCACGGTCCGCGCCGCGACATCGTCATCGAAGGCGAGCTCGATCCGGACAAGACCTGGCTGCTGATCTGCAACCACCAGGGCTGGGCCGACATTCCGCTGCTGGTCGACGTGTTCGGCCGCCGGCTGCCGTTCACCCGCTTCTTCCTGAAGAAGCAGCTGATCTGGGTGCCGATCATCGGCCTGGCCTGCGTGGTGCTGGACATGCCGTTCATGAAGCGCCACTCCCGGGCCGCCATCGCCGCCAACCCGGCGCTGAAGGGCCAGGACCTGGAGGCCACCCGCAAGGCCTGCGAGAAGTACCGCCTGGCCCCGGTGACGGTGGTGAACTTCCTCGAGGGCACGCGCTTCACCGAAGCCAAGCGCGTGGCGCGCGGCTCGCCCTACGTCAACCTGCTGCGGCCCAAGGCCGCCGGCCTGTCGTTCGCGCTCAACACCATGGGCGAGCAGTTCGCCGGCATCGTCGACGTGACCCTGTGCTACGTCCCCGGCCCGCGCGGCGTGCTGTGGGGCTTCCTCGCCGGCGACCAGGCGCGGATGAAGGTGCGGGCGCGCGTGCTGCCGGTGCCGCAGGACCTGATGCACGGCGACTACCAGGACGACGCGGCCTTCCGCGAGCGGTTCCAGGCCTGGGTCAACCAGCTGTGGCAGCGCAAGGACGAGGAGTTGACCCGGCTGAAGCAGTCGTTCTGCGGCGGGGAAAAAACCTAACGAGCCGGCACCCAGGCACCGCCCGGCGCTATGGGCGCATCGCGTTTGCGTCGTCTTGCGCCGTTGCGCGGGGTTTTGGGCGATGCCTTACGGATCCGGCGACAGCCGCAGGCGGGCACTGATGTTGTCGGCCTCGCCCAGCTGCACCTCGACGAGGAAGGTCAGGTGCCGCAGGATGGTGGCGCTGACGAACACCACGGTGGCATAGAGCCCGTCGTCGCGGCGGATCAGCGGGGCGCGGCTGCCGTTGCCGATGTCCTTGTGGCGCAGCGCTTCCAGCAGCGGCTCGCGCCGCGGCGCCAGCAGGGTCACGCGAAAGATGTCGGCTGCTTCCATGGTCCCCGAGCCCGCTGATGCCAAGCGATGGGCGGACTTTGCCATCGCCGTGCCGCCGCGACCTTGACCCAGTTCTCACAACCCCCCATCCGCGCCCCGGGGCGCTGCAGGTTCGCCGCCAAGGGGGTAGAGTGGCCGGCAAAACCAGCCACAACCTCGGGGAGAGGACATGAAAAGGCTCAAGCCGCTCGACGCGGCCTGGCTCTACGTGGAGTCGCGCGACACGCCGATGCACGTCGCCGGACTGCAGACCTTCATCCCGCCGAAGAACGCCAAGGCCAGCTTCCTGCGCGACATCATGGCGCGGTTCAAGGACGGCGCCACCGAGTTCGTGCCGCCCTGGAACCTGCGCCTGGCCGGCGGCCCGCTGCGCGGCCTGCTGCCGGCCTGGGAAACCGAGAAGAACGTCGACCTCGACTACCACGTGCGCCATTCCGCCCTGCCCGGCCCGGGCGGGGAGCGCGAGCTGGGCGTGCTGGTGTCGCGCCTGCACAGCCACCCGCTGGACCTGAAGCGGCCGCTGTGGGAATGCCACCTGATCGAGGGCCTGGAAGGCGGGCGCTTCGCGCTCTACACCAAGATGCACCACGCCTTGATGGACGGCATGGCCGGCATGCGCATGATCCAGCGCGCCATGTCCGAATCGCCGCGCGGCCGCAGCATCGATCCGCCGTGGGCCCTGGGCGGGCTCAAGCAGCGCGAGCGCGGCGGCGGCCGTTCCTTCGCCGAGCGCCTCAGCGCCCTGGCCCAGGGCGCCCGCGAGCAGGCGGCGACCTTGCCGGAGGTGTCGCGCGCCATGACCCAGGTGTGGGGCAGGGGAAAGCATCCCGACCCCGACCTGGTGGCGCCGTTCGGCGCGCCCAGGTCGGTGCTCAACGGCCGCGTCACCGCGCCGCGCCGCTTCGCCACCCAGCAGTACGAACTGGACCGCTTGCGCGTCCTGGCCAAGAAGGCCAAGGTCACGCTCAACGACGTCGTGCTGGAGATCTGCGCCGGCGCGCTGCGCCGCTTCCTGCAGGAGTCCGGGCACCTGCCGGACGAGCCGCTGACCGCCGGCCTGCCGGTGTCGATCCGCCCGCACGGCGACGACACGCTCGGCACGGCGATCAGCTTCATCCTGGCCAACCTCGCCACCGACCGGGCCGATCCGCGCGAGCGCCTGGAGCGGATCCGCACCTCCACCGTCCGCGCCAAGCAGCACCTGCAAAGCCTGTCCCAGGCCAGCCTCAACAACTACACCTCGGCCTTCATGGGGCCCTTCATCCTCAGCCTGATGACCGGCCTGGGCGGCCGCGGCCGGCCGATGTTCAACGTCACCATTTCCAACGTGCCGGGGCCGGAAAAGCCCCTGTACTTCGCCGGCGCGCGGCTGGAGGCGATGTACCCGATCTCCCTGCTCAGCCACGGCCAGGCGCTGAACATCACCTGCGTCAGCTATGCCGGCACCCTGAACTTCGGCTTCACCGGCTGCCGCGATACGCTGCCGCACATGCAGCGCCTGGCGGTCTACACCGGGGAGGCGCTGGAGGAGCTGGAGCGCGCCTACGCCTGAGGCGGCGACGCGCTGCAAACCCGGAGGGCTTCAAATCCATCCAAGCCGATTCGGAGAAACGGGGGGCGGCATGAGCGCGACAACCATGGAGCAGGCCGGCGGCATCGCCGCCGGCAAGGAACGGGCGGGGACCGCGGTGCGCATCGGCTCGATCGACCTGATGCGCGGCATCGTCATGATCGTCATGGCGATCGACCACGTGCGCGACTTCTGGGACCCCACGCCCTACGACCCGGCCGACCTGTCCAAGGCCTCGGCGGCGCTGTTCCTGACCCGCTGGATCACCCATTTCTGCGCGCCGACCTTCATGTTCCTGGCCGGCACCAGCGCCTGGCTGTGGGCCCGCAACACCGGCGCCGGCCGCGGCCAGCTGCAGCGCTTCCTGGTCAGCCGCGGCCTGTGGCTGGTGTTCCTCGAGCTGACCCTGATCACCTTCAGCTGGCGCTTCGATTTCAACGGCCTCATCCTGCAGGTGATCTGGGCCCTGGGCTGGTGCATGGTGATCCTGGCCGGCCTGCTGTGGCTGCCGCGCCGCGCCATCGCCGCCCTCGGCCTGCTGCTGGTGTTCGGCCACAACGCCTTCGACGGCGTGCACTTCAAGGACTTCGCCGCCCATGGCGAAGGCTGGGGCTGGCTGTGGTCGGCGCTGCACGAGTTCCACCTCGGCCAGTTCGGCAGCTTCCAGGTGGCCCTCGGCTATCCCCTGGTGCCCTGGTGCGGCGTGATGGCCCTGGGCTACTGCTTCGGCGAGCTGCTGGAGCAGCCGGCCGCGGTGCGCGACCGCTGGATGCGCATCCTCGGCGCCGCCGCCATCGTCCTGTTCCTGGCGCTGCGCCTGAGCAATCTCTACGGCGAATCGCAGCTGTGGCAGCCGAACCCGCGCGGTCCCCTCTACTCGGCCCTGGGCGTGCTCAACGTCACCAAGTACCCGCCTTCGCTGCTGTACCTGCTGATGACCCTGGGCCCCGTGCTGCTGCTGCTGCCCTGGCTGGAACAGCGGCGCGGCGCCTGGGTCAAGCCGGTGAGCGTGTTCGGCCGCGTGCCGTTCTTCTTCTACGTGCTGCACCTGCCGCTGATCCACCTCGGCGCGACCATCGCGGCCGAGATCGCCTACGGGGTCAAGGCCGGCCCGGCCTTCCTGGTCAACTCGCTGCCGCCGGGCTACGAGCCCAGCCTGCTGCGCCTGTACCTGGTCTGGGCGATCGTCATCCTGCTGCTGTACCCGGCGTGCAAGTGGTACGCCGGCTACAAGAGCCGCCACAAGAACTACTGGTGGCTGAGCTACCTGTAGCGGCGCGCTGAAA
This sequence comes from Nevskia sp., assembly GCA_035651715.1. Taxonomy (GTDB): domain Bacteria; phylum Pseudomonadota; class Gammaproteobacteria; order Nevskiales; family Nevskiaceae; genus Nevskia. The sequence continues at coordinate 1,204 of DASRFD010000036.1, read as the reverse complement.
CTGGCTCCCCTCCCGCGCGGGAGGGGAGCCCCGTCCTCAGCCGCCGGCCTGCGGCTTCAGCACCGCATCCACGAACAGCGCCGCCGCGTCGGACTGGCGCGGCCGGCCGTCGTCGGAGGTGCCCGCCGCCGCCGTGCGCGGCAGCAGGACCGCGTTGACGAAGCTTTCGCCGGCGTCGCCGCGCCCGTCCCAGCGCTCCGCCGGCGCGGCGGCCGGGAACACCGGGCTGGACACCAGCACCGCGCCGACGAACAGGTCCGCCGCCGTGGGGCCGGCCTGCGCCGGGGCGAATCCGGCGCCCAGCAGCAGCGCCGCGCCGGCGAGGATGGACTTGGAAGGGATGCCGCGGGGAATGGTTTTCATCGTCAAACTCCTATAAGGTGTATATACACCTATTTAGCCAAAAAAAATATTCAGACCGCCTGGGCCGCCAGGCCCAGGGCTTGCGCCGCCGCCGCCGGCAGTCGCGCGCTCATGCTCTTCTGCGCCCGGCGCCACAGCGGCAGGGCCGCCTCCGCCGCGGCGCGCCCCTTGGCGGTGATGCCGATCATCTTGACCCGCCGGTCCTCGCCACTGTCGATGCTGATGTAGCCCTGCGCCAGCAGGGGCTGCAGGTTGCGGGTGAGGGTGGTGCGCTCCAGGCCCAGGTACTCGGCGGCCCGGTTCAGCGGCGTGCGGCCGGCGTTGAGCAGGTAGGAGAGCAGGGTGAACTGGGTGGCCCGCAGCCCGCTGTCGCGCAGCTGCGCGTCGTAAAACTGGGTGATGGTCCGCGCCGCCCGCCGCGCCGCAAAGCACAGGCAGTCGTCGCAGTCGCGGAATTCCGATGTGTTCATACAGTGTATATACACCTATTCCCGCGCGAGGTCAAGCCGGTGGGGCGCCGTGCCGCGGCGCCCCACCGTGCAATTTCAACGGAAATCGAAGCCGTAAGTGAACAGCAGGCCGAGGCTGTTGGCGTTGAGGTGGTCGCCGTTCTTGGAGTACTTGAGAAAGTTGTAGTCCAGCGCCACGAACCACCAGCCCAGCTGCACGGTGCCGCCGAGGGCGTCGTCGAAGTCCACCTTGCCCAGGGTCGCGCCCGGCACGTTCTCGACCGGCAGGTTCTTGCCGTCGAACTTGATCCCAGTTTCGTAGATCACGCCGACGCCGCCCCAGAAGCGCTGCCGCGGTCCGAACCAGTAGGTCGGCAGCAGGGTGAAGCGGA
>DASRFD010000035.1:0-17873 GCA_035651715.1 Nevskia sp. | reverse complement strand
CCGGTGTGGGACGGCAAGGCCTTCCAGCCGCGCCTGATGGTGCCGCTGTCGCTGTCCTACGACCACCGCGTCATCGACGGCGCTTACGCGGCGCGCTTCATCGTGCAGCTGGTGAAGCTGCTGCAGGACCTGCGCAGGCTGGCGCTGTAGCTCCCTGGCGCGGGCAGGCGCCGGCTTCAGCCGTTCCTGATGCGGCTGACCAGCGCCTTGGTGAAGCCGGCTGTGTCGGCGCTGCCGCCGAGGTCGCCGGTGCGCACCTGGTCCACATTCAGCGTCGCGTCGATGGCCTGGCGGAGGCGGTTGCCCTTTTCGCCCAGGCCGACGTGGTCGAGCATCATCGCCGCCGCCAGCATGATGGCGATGGGGTTGGCGATGCCCTTGCCGGCGATGTCCGGCGCCGAGCCGTGCACCGCCTCGAAGATCGCGGCGTCGGCGCCGATGTTGGCGCCCGGCGCCATGCCCAGGCCGCCGATCAGGCCGGCGACGAGGTCGGACAGGATGTCGCCGAACAGGTTGGTGGTGACCAGCACGTCGAACTGCCAGGGATTGAGCACCAGCTTCATGGCGCAGGCGTCGATGATCACCGCGTCCAGCTCGAACTTGCCCTTGTATTTCTGCTCGTACAGTTCGCGGCCGGCCTCCAGGAAGATGCCGGTCAGGGCCTTCATGATGTTGGCCTTGTGCACGATGGTGACCTTCTTGCGGCCGAGCGCGACCGCCTTGTCGAAGGCGAACTCCATGATGCGCATGCTGCCGGCGCGGGTATTGACGCCGGTGGCCATGGCCACGCCGTGGGCGTCGTTGCCGATCGGGATGTAATGTTCGAAGCCGGTATACAGGCCCTCCAGGTTCTCGCGCACCACCACCAGGTCGATCTTGTCGAAGCGGCCGCCGGGGATGATGGTGTGGGCCGGGCGCAGGTTGGCGTAGAGCTTGAACTCCTCGCGCAGGCGCACGTTGGAGGAGCGGTAGCCGCCGCCGGACGGCGTTTCCAGCGGCCCCTTCAGCGCCAGCCGGGTGCGGCGGATGCTGTCGAGGGTGGCCTGCGGCAGCGGATCGCCCGCGGTCTTGACCCCGCCCAGGCCGGCGATCTGGCGGTCCCACTCGAACGGCGCCTCCACCGCTTCCAGCGCGGCCAGGGTGGCGTCGACGATTTCGGGGCCGATTCCATCTCCGGGAATCAGCGTGGCGGGAATACGGGTGGTCATGGACGGGCTCGCAGAAACGGGGGATGACGGGCGCGGTGCCCGCGGGAGTGCGCGCATTTTAACGTTTGCGCCGTCCGCCGGCACCGTCGCGGATCACGCTGGCCGCCGGAGGTTGCGGCTAGAATGGGGGCAAGCTCAGAAGTCCGCGAAGGAACCCGTCATGAAGCTCGATGCGACGCGCAGGGAGGACACCGTGGTGCTGGCACCGCGCGGCCGCATCGATCACACCAATGCCGAGGCCTTCGGCCAGGCGGTGGCGCCGCACGTCGAGGCCTGCGCCCAGCACGGCCCGCGCCTGCTGTTCGACCTGTCGGGCCTGGAGTACATCAGCAGCGCCGGCCTGCGCGTGCTGATGCTCGCCTCCAAGCGCGCCATACCCGCCGGCGGCCGCATCGGCGTCGCCGCGCCCACCACCCTGGTGCGCGAGATCCTGGAAATCAGCCGCTTCGATCTGGTGTTCCCGGTGTTCGACACCGTGGAACAGGGCCTCTCCAAGTTCGCCGCCGCGGGAAACTGAGATGCGCGTCCGTTTCTGGGGCACCCGCGGCTCGCTGCCGGTGGCCCTGGGCGCGGCCGAGACCCGGCGCAAGGTGGCGCAGGCCTTGCTGCTGGCCGAGGGTCGCCGCTTCCGCGACCTGGCCGAGGCCGAAGCCTTCGCCACCACCCTGCCTTTCGCCACCGCCCAGACCTATGGCGGCAACAGCAGCTGCGTCGAACTGGAGCTGCAGGCGCCGCGCAAGGAGTCCAACGAGTACATCCTCTGCGACCTCGGCTCCGGCGCGCGCGCTTTCGGCAACGCCGTGCTGGCGCGGCACGGAGCCAGGACGCCGAACGTGTTCCACATCTTCATGTCCCACCTGCACTGGGACCACATCATGGGGTTTCCCTTCTTCACCCCGGCCTATATTCCGGGCAACCGCCTGCGCATCTACGGCTGCCACCCGCAGCTGGAAGCCGCCTTCCGCCGCCAGCAGGACCCGCCGTCCTTTCCGGTGAACTTCGACTATCTCGGGGCGCAGATCGAGTTCGTGCAGCTGGAGCCCGGCCACCGCTACGACATCGCCGGCCTGCGCGTCACACCCAAGCTGCAGCTCCACGCCGGCGACTCCTACGGCTACCGCTTCGAGCGCGACGGCAAGGTGGTGGTCTATTCCACCGATTCGGAGCACAAGCTCGACAGCGCCGGCGAAACCGAGTCGTTCGTGCGCTTCTTCTTCGGCGCCGACCTGGTGATCTTCGACGCGATGTACTCCCTGGCCGACGCCGTGTCGGTCAAGGAGGACTGGGGCCACTCCTCCAATATGGTCGGCGTCGAGCTGTGCCAGCTGGCCGGCGCGCGCCGCCTGGCGCTGTACCACCATGAGCCGGTGTTCGACGACCAGCGCATCGCCGCGATCGAGGCCGAGACGCGGCGCCTCGAGGCGCTGACCCGGCAGGAGGCGCCGGAGCTGGAGATCTGCGCCGCCTACGACGGCCTGGAAATCGAAATCTGAGCGCCGCAACGCCCCCATGGGCACGGCGGCCGCGCTGGCTGCGCCTGCCGGCCATGTCGCGCGGCCGCCGCGCCGGCCTGGCGCTGCTGGTGTTGGCGGTGCTGCTGCTGGGCGCGCTGGACAGCCGGGTGCAGCGCGACCGGCGCAACGAGCTGTTCGACTTCTACCAGCACCTGGTGCCGCGCCAGCGCCTCAACGACGGCGTGGTCGTCGTCGCTATCGACGACGCCAGCCTGCAGGCGATGGGCCAGTGGCCCTGGCCGCGCTCGAAGATGGCCGAGCTGGTCGACCGCATCGCCGCCGAGCACCCGGCCGCCATCGCCATCGACGCGCTGTTCGCCGAGCCGGACCGGCTGTCGCCGAAACAGCAGGGCCTGCTGCTGCTCAAGGCCGGCTACAGCGGCCTCGCCGGCGCCCTCGACAGCCTGCCCGACTACGATGCCCAGTTCGCCGCGGCGCTGCACCGCGCCCCGGTGGTGCTCGGCGTGGGCGCCCTGGCCGAGGACGCCGGCCTGCGCAGCGGCACGCCCTACCGCGCGCCGCTGCTGCAGAGCGGCGCCGATCCGGCGCCGTTCGCCCCGGCCTATCCCGCCAGCCTGCGCAGCATCGAGATCATCGACGCCGCCGCGGCCGGCCACGGCGTGCTGCCGATGGCCAGCCAGGACGGCGTGGTGCGGCGCATCGCCACCCTGGCGCGGCTCGGGCCGGACCTGCTGCCCTCGCTGCCGGTGGAGACCCTGCGCCTGGCCGCGCATGAGGCGGCGCTGCGCGTCGACACCGGCCCAGGCGGCATCCGCGCGCTGCGCGTGGCCGGCCGCAGCATCGCCACCGAAGCCGACGGCGAGTGGTGGCTGCATTTCTCCGACGCCAGGGAGCGCCCGCACCTGGCGGTGGCGGACCTGCTGCAGGGCAAGGCGCCGCCGGGCGTGCTGTCCGGGCGCATCGCCCTCATCGGCTATACCGCCCTGGGCTGGCAGGACGTGGTGGTGACGCCGCGCGGCCCCATGCCGGGCGTCGACGTCATCGCCGAGGCGATGGACAACGTCATCGACGGCCGCCTGCTGGGCCGGCCGCGCTGGAGCCGCGGCGCCGAGGCGGCGGTGCTGCTGGCGCTGTCGCTGCTGATGGTGCTGCTGGTGCCCTGGCTGCGGCCGCTGCATGCGGCCGGCATCTTCCTGCTGTCGCTGGCGGCGCTGCTCGCCTTCGGCCTGCTGCTGTTCCGCTGGCAGGGCTGGCTGATCGACGTCGCCAATCCGGCGATCGGCGCCACCTTCGTCTTTGCCGTGATGCTGGCGCTGTCGCTGAACGACACCCGCGCCCAACGCAGCCGCCTGCGCCAGGCCCTGCAGGAGAGCCACGTCGCCACCGCCCGCCTGGAGGGCGAGCTGGACGCGGCGCGGCGCATCCAGATGGGCATGCTGCCCGAGCCGCGCCAGGTGCTGCGCCAGGAGACGCGGGTGGAAGTCGCCGCGCGCATGCTGCCGGCGCGCAGTGTCGGCGGCGATCTCTACGACTTCTTCCTGCTCGACGAATCACACCTGTTCATCGTCGTCGGCGACGTCTCGGGGAAGGGCCTGCCGGCGAGCCTGTTCATGGCCCTGTCCAAGGCCCTGACCAAGGGCGCGGCGCTGCGCAGCGGCGCCGACCCGGGCCGCACCCTGCGCGAGGCCGGCGCCGCCATCTCGGAAGAGAACCCCGAGCTGCTGTTCGTCACCGTGCTGGCCGCCGTGCTCGACCTCGGCAGCGGCCGCCTGGACTGGTGCAGCGCGGGCCATGAGCCGCCCTGGCTGCTGCCGGCCTCGGCCGCGGCGCCGCGGCGCCTGCCCGCCGCCGGCGGGCCGCCGCTGTGCGTGATCGACGGCTTCGACTACCGCAGCCAGAGCCTGCAGCTGCAGCCGGGCGACGCGCTGTGCCTGCTCACCGACGGCCTCGGCGACGCCCAGAACCGGGCCGGCGAGTTCTATGGCCAGGCCCGCATCGGCGCCGCCATCGGCCGTTTCCGCAACGGCGAGTCGGCGCCTTATATCGTCGAAAGCCTGCTGGCGGATTCCCTGGCCTTCTCCGAAGGCGCCGAACAGGCCGACGACATCACCATCCTGGCACTGCGCTGGCACGGCGCGGCCAGGGAAGCGCCGCAGAGCATCGAGGCCAAGACCGCGCGGATGTGAGGCAGGACGCCGGGATGGCGGCAAGCCCTCGGCGAAGCCCGTTTACGCTGCGGCCGTCGCGCCTCTGCGCGAGCCCGCTCCCGGCGGCGATCACCGCACCAGGATCTCCGCCCGCCGGTTGTGGGCGTCGGGGACGTTGTCGGCGGTGTGCACCAGCAGCTCGCGCTTGCCGCGCCCTTCCACCGAGATGTGCGCGGCGTCGAAGCCGAGCGCCACCAGCTGCTGCTTCACCGCCCGCGCCCGCTCCAGCGAAAGCTTGTCGTTGTACTCGTCGGAGCCCTGGGTGTCGGTATGGCCGATCACCACCACCTCCGCCGCGGGGCGACGCGAGATCTCCGCCAGGATGGCCGGCGCCAGCGCGCGCGACTGCGGCGTGAGGTCGTCGGAATCGCTGTTGAAGTACAGCAGGTAGGACACCGGCGGCTGCGGCAGCGCGTCCAGCACGGCGCCGAACTCCTGCCTGACCTGCTCCGCGCTGGTGCTGCCGCGCTCGGGCCTGCTGCGGCGCTTGGTGTCCGCCGTGGCATAGGCGGAATCGAGCAGGGTCTCGCCGCCCTCGTTGCCGACGTTGAGCTTGCCGACCTTGCCCTGGTCGTCGGGCAGCAGCACGACGTGGTCGGGGGCGGCGCAGGCCGCCAGCAGCAGCGCGGCGGCCACCGGCAGCGCTTGCCGGATGGTCATGTCCCGCTCACTTCGACCAGGAACTTGGTGCCGCGCACGCCCAGGATGGTGCTGGGCGTCTTCACCTTCATCGCATCGAGCTGGTGGTGGGCGATCTTGCCCGAAACCACCGCCAGCTTGCCGCTGCTCAGGGTGGTTTCGAAGGCGCCGTCATGGGTGGTGGAATCGAAGGCGAAGCGGTCCACGGCGAGGCGGCTGGAGGGTCCCAGTGACAACAGGGAGTTGTCCTCGAAGGTGATGCCGGCGCTGCCGTCGGCCCCGGTCACGATCCGGTCCGACTGGTACACGGCCATGCCCACCGTGGCCGGCAGGCTGGCACCCTGCCGCTCCACCGCGACCGTGCCGCGGACCACCTTGAACACCCCGGCCGCCGGGTCGGCCCGCACCACCGTGCACAACCCCAGCAGCAGCATCCCCCAGATCCCTGCCCGCATGGCTTTCCTCCGCTGGCCCCCTTTGCGCCTTTCACTATAATCGTTCAGGCCGTAGTGTTCCCAACACCCATTCAGGGGGCCACGGCAGGGACTACAGGGGCTATGACGGAAACCGCGGCCATTCAGAGCTTTGCCGCCAGCAGCGCGAGCCTGCCGGCGCTGATGGATTTCATCGCCCTGCGGTCCAGCGACCTCGGCGTGCCGCGCGGCACCAGCCTGCGCCTGCAGCTGGTGGCCGAGGAACTGTTCACCAACACCTTCCGCCACGGCGTCAGCCGGGTGGAGGAGGACGAACAGCCGCCCAGCGTCACCGTGCGCATCGAGCTCGCCGGCGAGGACATCGAGCTGACCTACGAGGACGCCGAGCTCGCCTGGAACCCGCTGGACCGGCGCAACCCGGCCCACCTGCAGCTGCCGCTGGCGCAGCGCCCGGTCGGCGGCCTGGGCGTGGTGCTGGTCGACTCCTTCGCCGAACGCATCCAGTACGAGCGGGTGGCCGAGCGCAACCGGGTGCGCGTCTGGATGCGCCGCGATCCGCGCGAGCGGCCGTAGCCCGCGGCAAGCCCGCCGCACGGCCGGAAAGTCGCGCCGCATACGACAGTCGCGGCGCCACGGCGCCCGCCCACCACCGTTCGACCCTCGATAACGGCCGCTCGTCGCCGCCGCCGCCGCTCGCCCGTCGCGGCGCTCCGTCCATCGCAGCTTAACGTCCGCGGCGGTACGACCGCGCAAACTGACGCCCGGCTCAGCTGACGCGAAGCGCGCGGCTTGAGGCCATGACGACAGCCCGGCGTACCGGGCATTCCTGGCGAGGGGCCAATGCAACAAGCGCGTCGATCAGCGCAGGCGGTCAAGCAGTCGTTCCGGCTGCTGGCGATTTTCATTGCGGCGCTGTCCGGGCCGGTGGCGGCGCAGTCGATCGACTATGCCGCGTTCCAGAAGCTGTTCGGCGAACCGGTAACCACCAGTGTCACCGGCTCGCCCCAGCGCGCCAGCGAAGTGCCGGCGGCGATGGAGATCATCACCGCCGACGAAATCCGCCGTTCCGGCGCCTACGACATTCCCGGCGTGCTGCGCCATGTCGCCGGCATCGACGTGCTGCAATGGAACAACGACAACGCGGACGTGGGCGTCCGCGGCTACAACCAGGCCTATTCCCCGCGCCTGCTGGTGCTGATCGACGGCCGCCAGGTCTACGCCGACTTCTACGGCTTCACCCCGTGGAGCGCGCTGCCGGTGGAGCTGGGCGCGATCCGCCAGATCGAGGTGGTGAAGGGCCCGAACAGCGCGCTGTTCGGCTTCAACGCCGTCGACGGCGTGGTCAACATCGTGACCCAGGACCCGCTGTACAACGACGCCGACCAGCTGACCCTGCGCGGCGGCACCCAGGACCTGGCCGAGGGCTCGGCCGTGGGGACGCTGCGCCTGGGGCAGGACGCGGCGGTCCGCCTCAGCGCCGGGCGGCGCTCCGACCATGATTTCGGCACGGCGATCCCGGCCGCCGTGTTCCAGGCCCCGCGGCAGCACGACAACCGCGCCGCGTTCGACCTGGACGGCGCGGTCCGGTTCAACGCCGGCACGCGGCTGAACTTCGAGGCCAGCCACAGCGATGCGGCGCAGAACGAGATGGGTCCGGTGTACCAGATGCTGTACACCCGCTACCACACCAACTCGGTCATGGCGCAGCTGGAAAGCGACACCGGCTACGGCCTGATGCAGGCCACCGGCTATACCAACTGGATCACCGCCAACGACACCCCCGGCCTCGGCGGCGGCGATTTCAATTTCCACAACCGGGTGACGGTGCTGCGGCTGCAGGACGTGTTCAAGCTGGGCAACGCCCACACCCTGCGCCTTTCGGCCGAATATCGCTACAACACCGAGAGCACGGCCAGCCTGAAGGGCGCCGACGTCTTCTACAGCGTGGCTTCCGGCGGCGGCATGTGGGAGTGGCGCCTGGCGCCGTCGTGGACGCTGAGCAACGCGGTGCGCGTGGACCACCTGGCGCTGGGCCGCAGCGGCTACACCCCGCCGGACTATCCGTTCGGCAACGCCGACTGGAACCAGACCCACGACTCGCTCAGCTTCAACAGCGGCCTGGTGTGGCATGCCGGCACGCTCGACACCCTGCGTCTGACCGTCAATCGCGGCGTGCAGGTGCCGAACCTGGTGGTCGACGGCGCGCTGCTGGTGGACAGCGCCCCCTTCAACGTCACCGGGGTGCCGACCGTGGGCCCCACCGTGGTGATGAACTACGAGCTCGGCTGGGACCGGCTGGTGCCGGCGCTCGGCGGCCAGGTCCGCGCCAGCCTGTTCCGTCAGCAGACCGACAACATGGTTTCGCTGGAGGGCGGCTTCGCGCCGGCCGGCAACGGCGTGGTCTACACCACGGCGGAAGGCCTGGGCGATTCCCACGCCACCGGCCTGGAGCTGGAGGTGAAGGGCGCCCTGCCCCGCGACTGGCGCTGGGGCCTGAGCTACCGCCTCGAGCGCATCGACGACCGGTTCAGCCAGACGGCGCACGACGGCGGCAACATCCTGGACTTCGCCGATACCGCCGCCGTCAACGTGTTCAAGGGCCAGCTGGGCTGGTCGCGCGGATCCTGGGAGGCCGACGCCTTCGCCCAGTACCAGTCGCATAGCCACGGCCTGGCGGCGGCGCCCTCGCTCAGCGGCGCGGTGGTCGAGCCGATCGCCCCGTACCTGTCGCTGGACGGCCGCATCGGCTACCAGCCGCGGCCCTGGCTGACCCTGGCACTGTCCGGGCAGAACCTGCTGCAGACCACGCAGCGCCAGACTTCGGGTCCTTCGGTGGAGCGCCGCGTGCTCGGCAGCCTCACCTTCAAGTGGGGCGGGCGTCCGCAATGAGCCGGCGCAGCGCCCACTCCGCAGCGGCGCGGCGCGCGCTGCGGCTGGCCGTGGCGGCGGCCGCCTTCGCCGCCTGGACCGCCGCGGCGGCGCCGGCCACGGCCGCGTTCACCGCCGACGACCTGCAGGCGGCCGCGCGCACGCTGCAGTTCCTCGAATCCCTGCCGCGCAGCGGCACCCTCAGCGTCGGCCTCGTCTACAGCGGCGACGCCGCCGGCGCCGCCGAGGCGGCGCGCCGCTTCGGCGCCCTGTCGGCCCCCAATGCCACGCGCTTCGACGTCGTCACCATCGCGGCGGTGGAGCTGGAGCGGTACAGCGGCCATCTCGACCTGCTGTTGCTGATGCCGGGCACCTCGGCCAGCGCCGCGGCCATCGCCGGCACGGTGCGCGCCCGTCATGTGGCGAGCATTTCCAGCGACCCCGCCTGCCTGGAGACGCATTGCTGCGTGCTGATGGTGCGCAGCGGCGAGCGCGTCGACATCGTGCTCGATACGGCCCTGGCCGACGCCGCCGGAGCCCGCTTCTCCACCGTGTTCACCATGATGGTGAAACGCAAATGAACCTGTTCTGGCAGATCACCCTGGCGGAATTCCTGCTCAACGTGGCCGTGTTCGCCGCGGCGATCATCGCCTACGGCCCGCTGCGGACCGCGGTGGCACGCCTGCCGTGGCAACGCGGATGGCTCGAAAGCGCCGCGGTCGGCGCGCTGTTCGGCACGACCACGGCGGCGGCCTTGTTCCTGCCGGTGCACTTCGAGGGCGGCGCCGCCGCCGGCTGCCAGACCGTGCTGCTGGCCCTCGCCGGCCCGCTCGCCGGCGAAACGGCGGCGCTGGCGGCGACCCTGACCGCGGTGCTGATCCAGCTGCTGCCCTGGACCGTCGGTGCCAGCCCGGCGCTCGCCCCGGTGGCGGCTTCGCTGGCTTCCGGCGCCATCGGCCTGGGCTTGCGACGGTGGCTGGCCTGGCGCGCGCCGCGCGGCGCGGCCGGATTCGGCTACCGGCACCTGCCCCTGCTGGGGGCACTGGCCGCCGCCGGCAGCCTGGCCGCGCTGTGGGGCCTCGCCGGCGCCGCGGTCGCCGCCAATTCCGCCCTGCCGGCACTGGGCACCAGCGTCGGCGCCGCCGTGATCCTCGGCACCTTGCTACTGCACGAGCAGCGCCGCCACGAGGCGGAGCGCAGCCTGCGGCAAAGCCAGGCGCGGCTGGCCCAGCAGGCCAGCGAGCTGGCCGCCGCGCGGGACGCCGCGGAGGCCGCCAACGAGCAGCTCACCTCCAACCTGGCGATCCTGCGCACCCAGCAGGAGGCCTCGCCCGACGGCATCCTGGTCGTCGGAACCGACGGCGAGATCCTGTCCTACAACCGGCGCCTGACCGAGATGTGGAACCTGAGCCAGGACATGCTGGCCGGCGGCTCCGCCCTGCGGGCGGCCGAGCACACCCTGCCGCAGGTGCGCGATCCGCAACGCAACCTGGCGCGCTGGCGCCAGATCGACCAGCAGCGCGAGCTGAAGAGCCAGGACGAGATCGAGCTCCAGGACGGGCGCGTGATGGACCGCCACTCGGCGCCGATGCTGCGGCCCGACGGCCATTACCTGGGCCGGGTCTGGTTCTACCGCGACATCAGCGCGCGCAAGCACGCCGAGGCGCGGCTGGCGGTGGCGCTGGAGCGGGCCGAAGCGGCCAGCAAGGCCAAGTCCTCGTTCCTCGCCAACATGAGCCACGAGCTGCGCACCCCGCTCAACGCCATCCTCGGCTATGCCCAGCTGCTGCAGCGCGACCGCAGCCTGGGCGAGCGGCAGGCCGCCGCCGCCGCCACCATCCAGCACAGCGGCGAGCACCTGCTGACCCTGATCACCGATATCCTGGACCTGTCCAAGATCGAGGCCGGCAAGCTGGAGCTGGTGACCGGCCGCGCCGACCTGGGCGCTTTCCTGCAGGGCGTGGCCGACATCATCCGCATCCGCGCCGAGGACAAGGCCCTGAGCTTCCGCTTCGAGCCGGCGCCGCAACTGCCGCGCTTCGCCCGGTTCGACGAGAAGCGCCTGCGCCAGGTGTTGCTCAACCTGCTCGGCAACGCGGTGAAATTCACCGATTGCGGCGAGGTGACCCTGCGCGCTGCGCTGCTGCACCGGGAGCAGGACCAGGCCCGGCTGCGCTTCGAGGTCTGCGACACCGGAACGGGCATCGCCGCGGACGACCTGCAGGCCATCTTCCAGCCGTTCGAGCAGGTCGGCGACAGCCAGCGCCGCAGCGGCGGCACCGGGCTCGGCCTGTCGATCAGCCGCGAACTGGTGCGCCTGATGGGCGGAGAGATCGGCGTCGACAGCACCCCCGGCCGGGGCAGCCGCTTCTGGTTCGAGATCGAGCTGCCGGTGGTGGAAGCGGCCGCGGCCACGACCGCGCCGGCGCTTCCCATCAGCGGCTACGGCGGCCCGCGCCGGCGCGTGCTGGTGGTGGACGACAAGCCGGCCAACCGCGCTGTGCTGGCCGACATGCTGGGCCTGATCGGCTTCGAAGTGCAGCAGGCCTGCGACGGCCGCGACAGCCTGGAACGGGCGCACGAGACGCCGCCCGACCTGGTGCTGATGGACATCCGCATGCCGGTGATGGACGGCCTGGAAGCGACGCGCCGCATGCGGCAGTCGCCGGTGCTGCGCACGGTGCCGATCATCGCGGTTTCCGCCGGTTCCACCGGCGACGATGCCGCCGCCTGCCGCGCCGCCGGCGCCGACGCCTTCCTGGCCAAGCCGGTGCGGATGGCGCCGCTGCTCGACGAGATCGGCGCGCGGCTGCGGCTGAACTGGCTGCGCGACAGCGCGCCGCAGCGCAGCAGCGAGGCGCAACCGGCCGAACTGGTGCTGCCGCCCGCGGCGGAGATGGAAGTCCTGCACCAGCTGGCCGTGGCCGGCAACATGCGCGGCGTGCGCCAGCACGCCGCCCGCATCAGCGCGCTCGATCCGCGCTATCGCGCATTTTCAGACCAGCTGCGGCAGCTGGCCCAGGCTTTTCAATCCAAGGCGTTGCTCGCCCTGGTGGAACGACACATGCAGCATCAAGAGGTAGGTTCGTGAACAAATTGCAAGATGCGGAGCTGGCGCAGACCATCCTGGTGGTGGACGACACGCCGGCCAATCTCGAGGTGGCGGTGAGCTACCTCGAGGACAACGGCTTCAACGTGCTGGTGGCCCAGGACGGCGAGGAAGCGCTGAGCCGCGCCCAGCGCGCCCTGCCCGACCTGATCCTGCTCGATGTCATGATGCCCGGCCTGGACGGCTTCGCCACCTGCGTGCGTCTCAAGGCGCTGCCCGGCGTGGAGCAGATTCCGGTGATCTTCATGACCGCGCTCACCGACGTCGCCGACAAGGTCAGGGCCTTCGCCGCCGGCGGCGTCGACTACGTCACCAAGCCGTTCCAGGTGGAGGAGCTGCTGGCGCGCGTGCGCACGCACCTGGCGCTGCGCGCCGCGCAACTGCGCCTGGCGGCGCAGCACCACCGCCTGCAGGCCTCGGAAGTGCGCTACCGGCGCCTGTTCGAGACCAGCAAGGACGGCATCCTGCTGCTCGACGCGGAGTACGAGCGCGTCACCGACGTCAACGCCGCGCTGGTGGAAATGCTGGGCCTGCCGCGCGAGGCGATCGTCGGCGAGCGGCTGTGCGAACTCAACGCGCTGCGCAACACGCCCTGCAAGGCCAGCCTGAACGAGCTGCGCGAACGCGAGCAGGTGCGGCACGAACACTGGTCGCTGCGGCGCGGCGACGGCTCGCCGCTGGACGTGGAGTTCCAGGCCAACACCTATGTCGTCAGCGGCAGCCGGGTGGTGCAGTGCAACCTGCGCGACATCACCGAGCGCAAGCAGGCCGAGGCGCGCATCCGCTACCTCGCCCTGCACGACGCCCTCACCGGCCTGCCCAACCGCGTGCTGCTGCAGGAATGCCTGAGCCAGGCAATGGTCATGGCGCGCCGCCATCAGCGCGGCGTGGCGACGCTGATGCTGGACCTGGACCATTTCAAGAACATCAACGACTCGCTCGGCCATCATGTCGGCGACCACCTGCTCGAGGCGGTGGCGCTGCGCCTGCGTGCCTGCGTGCGCGAGAGCGACATCGCCGCCCGCCTCGGCGGCGACGAATTCGTCATCGCCCTGCCGGAGGCCGGCAACGACATCGACGCCGCCGAAGTGGCGCAGAAGGTGCTGGTGGCGCTGCACCAGCCGTTCCAGATCGACGGGCACGAGCTGCACGTCGGCGCCAGCATCGGCATCAGCCGCTATCCCGCCGATGGCGACGATCCCGGCACCCTGCTGCGCGCCGCCGACTCGGCCATGTACCGGGCCAAAAACGACGGCCGCGGCACCTACCGCTTCTTCACCGCCGAGATGAGCGCCGCGGCGCAGCGCCGCCTGGCGCTGACCAACGACATGCGGCACGCCCTCGACCGCGGCGAGCTGATGGTGTACTACCAGCCGCAGATCGCCGCCGACAGCGGCACGGTCACCGGCATGGAGGCGCTGCTGCGCTGGCACCATCCCCGCCACGGCCAGATCTCCCCCGAGGAGTTCGTGCCGCTGCTGGAGGAAACCGGGCTGATCGTGGAGGTCGGCACCTGGGTGCTGCGCAGCGCCTGCGCCCAGGCGGCGGCCTGGCAGCGCGGCGGCGTGACCCCGCTGCGCATGGCGGTGAACCTGTCGGCGCAGCAGTTCTACCGCGGCGACATCGTGCGCACGGTGCGCGAGACGCTGGCCGCGACGGCGCTGGACCCGCAGTGGCTGGAGCTGGAGCTGACCGAGTCGTTGACCCTCGACGACACCGAGCAGACCATCCGGCTGATGCACGAGCTGAAGCAGCTGGGCGTGTGCCTGTCGCTGGACGACTTCGGCACCGGCTGGTCCTCGCTGTCCTACCTGCGCCGCTTCCCCCTGGACCGCATCAAGATCGACCGCTCGTTCCTGCGCGACATGGTGAGCCAGCCGACCGCGTCCGCGGTGGTGCGCAGCATCATGAGCCTGGCACGCAACCTGGGCCTGACCTGCATCGCCGAGGGCGTGGAAACGGCGGAGCAGCTCAGCTATCTGCAGCGGCAGATGTGCGCCGAGATCCAGGGCTTCCTGTTCAGCCCGGCGCTGCCGGCGGAGGAGCTGGGCGCGCTGCTGCGCAGCTCGGCTCACTGGCAGGCCACCGCCAGCGCGGCGCGCAACGAACGCCAGCCGGCGGCGCCGGATTGCGCGGCCGCGACGGCCCGGGCGGCCTAGGGCCAGCAGGACGCGCCGCGGCCTTACTTCATTGACTTGCGCGCGAAGTACGTGGTCAGCGACTGGTAGCCGGACGGGAACAACCGCACCAGCAGGTCGATGAGGTAGGCGTCGGGCCCGACCAGCACGCGGCGCTTGTCGCGGCGCACCGCCTTGAGGATGGTCATCGCCGCGCTGTCGGCGGTGGTGATGAACAGCTTCTCGAATTTCTCGCTGCCGCGCTGGTCGTCGAGGCCGATTTCGCGGATCGACTTGTTCATGCGCGCGGCGCGAGCGATGTTGGTCTTGATGCCGCCCGGGTGCACGCTGGTGGCGCTGACGCCGCAGCGGGCCAGCTCCAGCTCCTGGCGCAGCGATTCGGTGAAGCCGCGCACGGCGAACTTGGTGGCGTTGTAGGCGCTCTGGCTGGGGATGCCGACCAGGCCGAACACGCTGGAGGTATTGATAATGTGGCCGTCGCCGCTGGCCTTCAGGTGCGGCAGGAACGCCTTGGTGCCGTAGACTACGCCCCAGAAGTTGATGTTGGTGATCCACTCCAGCTCTTCGTAGCTGGCGCCTTCCACCGTCGCGCCGAGGGCCACGCCGGCGTTGTTGAAGATCAGGTTGACCTTGCCGTGATCGCGCACCACTTCCTCGGCCCAGGCGTACACCTCCTCGCGCGCGGCGACGTTGACCTTGCTGCTGGTGACCTTCACGCCGGCCTGCGCCACCAGCTGCACGGTCTCGGCCAGCCCGGCCTCGTTGACGTCGCTCAGGGCGAGATGGCACTTCTGCTGCGCCAGCCGGATCGCCAGGGTGCGGCCCATGCCGGAGCCGGCGCCGGTGATGGCGGCGACCTTGTTCTCGAATGACTTCAAGCGAATCTCCCCAATTTGCTGTTTTTTACGAATCCCTCGCCCACGTTTCGCCCGGCCCCGGCGGACGGGCGTGTCGAGGGGCCAGCGGCAGTCCCTCGATACGCCTTGCTTCCCCACGCGACCCGGGGCGAACGGGTGGCGTAGTTTGCCTCAGACCGTCTCGGCCGCCAGTTCCGGCTTGGCTGCGCGGGCGCCCTTGCCCTGCGCCGCGGCCCGCTCGGCGGCGTAGGCGGCCAGGTCGAAGCGGCGCAGCTTGCGGCGGAAGACGAAGGTGAAGCCCGGCCACAGGCTGGTGTTCTTGCCGCTCGGATGCAGGTACCAGCTCTTGCAGCCGCCGGCGCTCCACACCGCGTGGCTGAGCTGGCCCTGGATGCGGCGGTTGTACGCCGCCTGCACCTCCGGCCTGACGTCGACGCTGCGCAGGCCGCGCTGGTCCATCTGGCGCAGCGCGTCCATCACGTAGTTCACCTGCGACTCGATCATGTAGACCATCGAGTTGTGGCCCAGGCCGGTGTTGGGGCCGACGATCATGAACAGGTTGGGGAAGCCGGCGACGGTGGTGCCCTTGTAGGCTTCCGGGCCGTCCTTCCAGAGGTCGACGATGTCCTGGCCGTCGCGGCCGAACAGCACGCCCCTGGGCATGGGATCGGTGGCCTGGAAGCCGGTGCCGAAAATGATCGCATCGACCTTGCGCTCGACGCCGGCCATGTCGACCACGCTGTCGGCGCGCACCTCGCGGATGCCGCTGGTGATGACGTCGACGTTGGGCTGCGCCAGCGCCGGGTAGTAGTCGTTGGAGATCAGCACGCGCTTGCAGCCGACCATGTAGTCCGGCGTGACCTTGGTGCGCAGCTCCGGATCCTTGATGTGGTGGCGGATATGGCGGATCGCCAGGCGCTTCACCAGGTTCATGATCCTGGGATTGACGGTGAAGCCGAGCACGCGGGTTTCCATCATGGCGTAGATCGCGCCGCGGAACAGCTTCTGCGTCACCGGCAGCAGGCGGAACAGCTTCCGCTCGAAGCCGGAAACGTCGCGGTCCGGCTTGGGCAGGATCCAGGGCGGCGTGCGCTGGTACAGGTCGAGGCGCTCGACCTGCTTCTGGATCTGCGGCACGAACTGGATCGCCGAGGCGCCGGTGCCGATCACCGCGACGCGCTTGCCGTTGAGATCGTAGGCGTGGTCCCAGTCCTGCGAATGGAAGGTCTTGCCCTTGAACTTGTCCAGGCCCTTGACGCCTACCGGGTAGGCCGGGCGGCTGAGGCCGCCCATGCCGGAAATCAGCACCCGGGCATTGACGGTCTCGCCGTTGCCCAGCGACACCTGCCACTGGCCGGCCTTCTCGTCCCAGCGCGCGGCGGTGACTTCCGAGTTGAAGCGGATATGCGGACGCAGGCCGTGGTCGTCCGCCACCTTGCGCAGGTAGCTCCAGATCTCCGGCTGCGGCGAGAACATGCGCGACCACCCCGGGTTCGGCGCGAAGGAAAAGGAGTACAGATGCGACTGCACGTCGCAGGCACAGCCCGGGTAGTGGTTGTCGCGCCAGGTGCCGCCAACCTCGCCGGCCTTTTCCAGGATGAGGAAATCCTCCATGCCGGCCTGCTTCAGCCGCACTGCCATGCCGAGCCCGGCGAAGCCGGTGCCGACGATGGCGATGCGCACGTCCTGCTGCGGCTGCTGGCGCGCGGCGGGACCGGTGGAACTCCGGGGCTTGGGCATCGGGCGACTCTCCTCGCGTGGTATGTATACAACTGTCTACTTAATGTAGACATGTGTATACTCCCTGTCAAGCCCGCCGGGAACATTGGCCGGAACGCCACCATGAGCCGCACCAAAGCCACTGAGGATTTGACCGGGGCCGCCCCCGCCGGGGGCCGCCAGCGCCTGATCCAGGCCGCCCTGCGCATCGGCGCCAGCCGCCGCAGCCTGCAGTCGCTCGGCCTGCGCGAGCTGGCGCGCGAGGCCGGGCTCAACCCCAACACCTTCTACCGCCACTTCGGCAGCCTGGAGGAATTGAGCCAGGCCATCATCGACGAGCTGGGCCGGGACCTGCGCACCAACCTGCGCGGCATCCGCCGCACCGTGCGCAGCCCGGTGGCCGAGGCCACGCCGCGCACCGTCGAATACGTGTTCGACTTCGCCGCCCGCAATCCGGACGCCTTCATCGTCGCGGTGCGCGAGCTGCACGGCGCCATGCCCGGCCTGCGCGACGCGCTGCAAAGGATGATCGCCGACGTGGCCCAGGAAATGGTCGAGGACGTGCAGTTCCTCAACATCGGCCCGCAGCTGGAGGAGGCGACCCTGCGCGACATCTCGCAGGTGGTGGTGACCCACGTCTTCCACCAGACGCTGGACTACATCGAACAGCCCGGCCGGCGCCCCCAGATCGTGCGCCAGACGGTGCGCTTCATCGACATGCTGTTCGCCGGCGCCATGCTGATGCAGACGGTGAAGGCGGAGACGATGGCGGAGCTGCTGGAGCGCACGGCGCCGCTGATGCAGCGCACCTAGATGTGCCTGGGCGGCGCCGGGCCGCCGGTGCGCCCTGCAAACACCAACGGCCGCGCCCGCTACAACACCGCGTGCTGGTGCTCCACCATCAGGCAGCGGTCCTGCACCACCACGATGCCCGCCCGCGCCAGCCGCTCCGCCGCCGCGTCGTGACGGATGCCGAGCTGGAACCACACCGATGCGGGCCGCTTCGCCAGGATGTCGTCGAGATGCGCCGGAATGTCCTGCGGGCGGCGGAACACGTCGACCATGTCGACGTCTCCCGGGACGTCCACCAGCCTGCGGTACACCGGCTGGTCGAGAATGCGCGTGACCTCGGGGTAGTAGACCGGCACGGGTACCACCTCGAAGCCGGCCTGCAGCAGGTAGCGCGGGACGTAATATGCCGGCTGCCCCGCCTGCACCT
>DASRFD010000034.1:0-35259 GCA_035651715.1 Nevskia sp. | reverse complement strand
ACGCTGCTGCCGCTCTTGGTGCCGGTGCAGGCCAGGCCGCCCGCCACTGCCTTGGCCTTGTCGACGCCTTCGCAGCTGGAATAGATGTAATGGACATTGACGTTGCCGTCGACCGAAAAAGTCCACTGCTTGTCCGCCGTGCTGAAGTCGAAGGCTTGCGCCGCGCCGCTGGCCCCGAAGGCCGCTGCCGCCGCCGCGATTGGAAGAAGCTTGCCGAACTTGCTCATGCTGTCGCTCCCGATAGAAAGAAGTTGTGGTGCGGACCGTTGCCGGTCCCGCGCTTGCCACAACTCCTCCATCGCGGCTCGCGCGCGCCGCCGGGAGCAAGGGATGTGCCAAGCCCGGGAACCGTCCAAAGCGGCACCGTTGCCGGATATTGGGCGGTCGCGAGGTCGTACCAGCCGCCCGGCGGCACCACGAATCAGGACAGTCATCACGAACCCGGTACATCTGTAACGCCGGAAGCAGCCACAGCCGTGCAAAAAAAACGGGGCGGACCGCCAGGTCCGCCCCGCCAGGCGTGCCGCTGCCGCGTCAGACGCTGACGCAAACCGCCTTGGTCTCCAGGTAGTTCTTCAGCACCTCGTGACCCATCTCGCGTCCCCAGCCGGACTGCTTGAAGCCGCCGAACGGCAGCGCGGCGTCGAAGATGTTGTAGCAGTTCACCCACACCGTGCCGGCCTGCAGGCGCGCGGCCAGGCGATGGGCGCTGCTCAGGCTGGTGCTGAACACGCCGGCGGCAAGGCCGAAGACGCTGTCGTTGGCGCGGCGTACCAGATCGTCGTCGACGTTCTTGAACGGAATCGCCGTGACCACCGGTCCGAAGATCTCCTCCTTGTAGACGCGCATCTGCTCATGGGTGTCGACCAGCACCGTCGGCTGCACGAAGTAGCCCTTGTCGCCGGCGCGGCCGCCGCCGCAGACCGCGGTGGCACCCTCTTCCTTGCCGGAGCGCAGGAACCCGGAGACGCGGTCGAGCTGCATCTGCGAGACCAGCGGCCCCATCTGGGTGGTCGGATCAAGGCCCGGCCCGAGCTTGATCTCGCGGGCGATCTTGGCGATCCCTTCGACCACCTTGTCGTAGACCTTCTCCTGCACGAACAGGCGCGAGCCGGCGCAGCAGCACTGGCCGTGATTGAAGAAGATGGCGCTGGCGGCGCCCGGGATGGCAATGTCGAGGTCGGCGTCGTTCAGCACGATGTTGGGCGACTTTCCGCCGAGCTCCAGGGTCAGCTTCTTCAGGTCGTTGGAAGCCGCCTTGACGATCAGCTTGCCGACTTCGGTGGAGCCGGTGAAGGCGACCTTGTCGACCTGCGGGTGCGCCGCCAGCGGCGCGCCGCAGGTCTCGCCGAAGCCGGTGACGACGTTGAGCACGCCGTCCGGCAGGCCGGCTTCCTGGCAGATCTCCGCCAGCTTGAGGCCGGACAGCGGGGTTTCCTCGGCCAGCTTCAGCACCACGGTGCAGCCGGTGGCCAGCACCGGTCCGAGCTTCCAGGCCGCCATCAGCAGCGGGAAGTTCCAGGGAATGATCTGGCCGACCACGCCGATCGGCTCCTTGCGCGTGTAGGCGTGGTATTCGGCGCCCGGGGTATAAGGCACCGACAGCGAGATCGACTCGCCCTCGATCTTGGTGGCCCAGCCGGCCATGTAGTGAAACAGGTCCGCGGCCAGCACCACGTCGGCGGCGCGCGCCACCGCGATCGGCTTGCCGTTGTCCAGCGATTCCAGCTGCGCCAGGTCCTCGAGGTTCTTCAGGATCAGGTCGCCGATCTTCCAGATGATCTTGCCGCGGGCGGACGGCGACATGCTGCGCCACGGACCACCGTCGAAGGCCCGGCGCGCGGCGCGCACGGCCTGGTCCACGTCCTCCTTCTCGCAGTCGGCCACGCGGGCGATCACTTCGCCGTTGGCCGGGTTCAACACCTCGAAGGTCTTACCCGATCTGGCTTCCTGCCATTTGCCGTCGATGAGGGCCTTCTTGGGCTGACTGAGAAAGCGCTTGACCGATTCGTTGAGGGAGGTCAACCCACCACTGCCATTGCCGTCCATTTACCAATCCTCCAGTTGACCGCCATTCACGGTCGTCAAAGTTGAAGCCGCGGTTCGAGCCGGTCATTCGACCAAGGTCTAATGCAGCGCCTAAAGGGGCGTCCGCCCCGTCGCGGGCGCCGCAGGAGCAAGGAGCGCGCCAGGATTCGCCGCGCCGCTCGCCGGCCCCTGTTCGCACAGCGATTTTCGGGCGCTGAATGGCGCCGGCTTTGGCTTTGCGGCGAGGCAGGCCGGCGTGCCGCCGCGATGCCGGCCCGGGATGGAGCGGCCCGATTGACCCAGATCAATCCCTTGAAGCCGTTTTGCTGTTTCACTACCGTGACAGTTGTCACCGGAGCGCTGGCACAGTTGCTGCTAAAGGGCCAGGCCTAAACATAAAAGCACCGGATGAACACAGGTGCGCAGGAGGAGAAAGATGGCTGATCCAATGATCGTCAAGCACGCCGAGGATGTGCTGCGCGTCGTGCACGGCGGCGAAAGCACCGCCGCCGCGCCGGGCACCGTGGAATCCTCGTGGAGCCGCTGCGTCAACCGCTTCCGGCTCGACCCTTCCAGGCTCTATTCGCCCACCGTGGTCGACGCCGGCCTGCTCAAGGACCGTCAGGCCCAGTACGACGAACTGGTGCAGATCGCACGCGAGGAGATGGATTCCCTCTACGAGCAGATCGCCGGCTCGGGTTATGCGCTGCTGCTGACCGACGCCAGCGGCATCATCCTGTGCGAGAAGGTCGACCCTGCGCTGCGCCAGATGTTCCGCAGCGCCGGCCTGATGGTGGGCGCCGACTGGAGCGAGGAGCGGGAAGGCACCAACGGCATCGGCACCTGCATCAGCGAGGGCCGGCCGGTGACCATCTACCGCGCCGACCATTTCCGCGCGCGTCACATCGGGCTGACCTGCTCCGGCGCGCCGATCCGCGACGCCGCCGGCCGCGTCCTGGCGGTGCTCGATGCCTCCAGTGTCGACGCCCGCGAGACCCGCGCCAGCCAGACCCACACCCGCGCCCTGGTCAACCTGTCGGCGCACATCATCGAGAAATGCCTGTTCCTGCGCCTGCACCAGCACCACATGCTGCTGCGCTTCCATCTCCGCCCGGAGCTGGTCAACCTGCTGCACGACGGCGCGCTGGCGCTGGCCGAGGACGGCACGGTGGTGGCCGCCGACCTCACCGCCGCCAAGCTGCTGGGGGTCGACCGCCAGGACCTGGCCGGGCGCAGCGTCTTCGAAATCTTCGACACCGGCATGCGCGAGCTGGCCACCGCCGACGTGCGCAACGCCATCTGGCAGATCCGCGAGCTGCGCCATGGCCGCCGTTACTTCGCCAACCTGTCCCCGGGCGGGCGGCGCCAGCCGCCACCCGTCCGCGAGCCGGCGGAGCGCGCGGTGGTGGAGGTAGCCCCCAGCGCCGGCACCGGCCAGGCCATGACCCTGGAGGACCTGGCCGGCAACGATCCGCAGATGCTGCGCAACGTCCGCTGTGCCCGCCGCATCGCGCACAGCGAGGTGTCGGTGCTGATCCGCGGCCCCACCGGCACCGGCAAGGAAGCCTTCGCCAAGGCCCTGCACCTGGCCAGCGACCGCGCCGACAAGCCCTACGTGGCGGTGAATTGCGCCGCCATTCCGGAAAGCCTGATCGAGAGCGAGCTCTTCGGCTACAAATCCGGGGCCTTCACCGGCGCGCGCAAGGAAGGCATGCGCGGCCGGATCGCCCAGGCCAACGGCGGCACGCTGTTCCTCGACGAGATCGGCGACATGCCGCTGCTGCTGCAGACGCGGCTGCTGCGCGTGCTGGAGGAACGCGAGGTGGTGCCGCTGGGTGGCGAGACCGCGTTCAAGGTCGATATCCGGGTGCTGTCGGCTTCGCACCGGAACCTGCGCGAGATGATCGACCGCGGCACCTTTCGCGAGGATCTCTACTATCGCCTCAACGGCATCACCCTCGAGCTGCCCTCCCTCGCCGAGCGCGCCGACAAGGAACGGCTGATCCGCCAGATCATCGCCTGTGAAACCCGGGACGGCCGCCCGGTTGCGGTGGAGGTCGATGCCTTCCAACGACTGCTCGAATATCCCTGGCCGGGCAATATCCGCGAGCTGCGCAACGTCATCCGCACAGCCCTGGCGATCTGCGAAGGCGGCCTCGTCACCCTGCACGACCTGCCCGCCGAAATCCGTGAAGGCGCCGCGGGCCAGGCGTCCGCTCCGGCGCAGGCACTTGCGCCGGCACTGACGGCGCAGGCCGCGCCCGCCGCCGCGGAGGACACCCAGGACGGCAATCCCCTGCTTGCGGCCGAACGCAGCGCGCTGATGGCGGCAATCGAGCGCAATCGCTGGAACATGAGCAGCACCGCGTCCCAGCTCGGCATGAGCCGCAACACCTTGTATCGCAAGATCAAGCGCCATGGCATCCCGATCGGCGCAGCGCGCTGGGACAAACTGTAACGCGGGCGTGACACTCTGTGCCGTCCGCCTTCGGGCACCAGCCTGCGTGAGCCGTTGCAGCGGGCTGCGGCGCCTGGCACGCCGCATGCTACTGGGCGGGCGCAGGCGGCGTCCTTCGTCGCAGGCATTCCGCACACCATCCGCACGATGGAGAAGCCTTCGATGAAAACCTGGACCGTGCCCTGCGTCGAGGACCTGCGTTTCGACATGGAAGTCACCATGTACATCCTGAACCGTTGAACCCCTCACCGGGGCCGCGACGTCGGCCTGCATGGGATGAAAGCCCCGGTTCCTTCCGGGGCTTTTTTTTGGAGCGCGCGCTTGAAGATCCAGGTGCTTGGTTCCGCCGCCGGCGGCGGCTTCCCGCAGTGGAACTGCAACTGCCGCAATTGCGCGGGCGCAAGGACCGGCGCTGCCGGATTCCGCGCAAGAACACAGTCTTCCATCGCGGTCAGCGGCGACGGCACCGGCTATGCCCTGATCAACGCCTCGCCCGACGTGCGCGCACAGCTGCTGGCCACGCCGGCGCTGCAATCGGCGCGCTCGCTGCGTGACAGCGCCATCGGCGGGATCGTGCTCATCGACGCGCAGATCGACCACGTCACCGGCCTGCTGCTGCTGCGCGAATCGTCCGCGCCGCTCCAGCTCTACTGCACGGCGCGCGTCTATCAGGACCTGTGCAGCCATTTTCCGGTGATCCCGATGCTGGAATACTACTGCGGGGTGGTCTGGCACGAGGTCCGTCTCGACGGCTGGTTCGGCATCGCCGGCGTTGCCGGGGTGGAGTTCCGCGCCGTGCCGCTGCACAGCAAACCGCCCCCCTATTCGCCGCATCGCCGCCATCCGCAGCCGGGCGACAACATCGGCCTGCTGTTGCGCGACAGCACCAGCGGGCGCCGCGCCTTCTATGCGCCTGGCCTGGCCGGCATCGACTCCGCCGTGGCCGCGGCGATCGACTCGGCCGAAGTGCTGCTGATCGACGGCACCTGCTGGACCGACGACGAACTGCGCCGCCTGGGCGCCAGCAAACAGACCGCCCGGGACATGGGCCATCTGCCGCAGAGCGGCCCGGGCGGCACCAATGAACTGCTGGCCGCTTACCCCGGCAAACGCCGCGTGCTGATCCACATCAACAACACCAATCCGATCCTGGATGACAACGGCGCCGAGCGGCGGGAGCTGTCGCGACTTGGCACGGATGTGGCGTTCGACGGCCAACTCATCGAGGTATGACACCCATGACCGTCCTGGAACCGGCACCCACCTGGAGCGCGGCGGAGTTCGAAGCCCGCCTGCGCCGTCTCGAATACCGCTACCACATCCATCATCCTTTCAACCGCCTGATGAACTCCGGCGCGCTCGACCGCGCGGCCATCCAGGGCTGGGTGATGAACCGCTATTACTACCAGATCAACATCCCGATGAAGGATGCGGCCCTGATGTCGCACTGTCCCGACCGCGCAGTGCGGCGGCGCTGGATCCAGCGCATCGTCGACCATGACGGCGACGACTCCGGCGGCGGCGGCATCGAATGCTGGACCCGCCTCGGGATGGCGTGCGGCCTGGAGCGCGAGGAGATCGAATCGCAGCGGCACGTGCTGCCCGGAGTGCGTTTCGCCGTCGATGCCTACGTCAACTTCGTGCGCGGCGCGAGCTGGCAGGAAGGGGCGGCCTCGTCGCTGACCGAAATGTTCGCGCCGGTGATCCACCGCGAGCGGCTGCAGGAATGGCCGACGCGCTATCCGTGGATCGAGCCGGACGGGCTGCAGTACTTCCGCAACCGCTTGACCGAGGCGCACCGCGACGTCCGGCACGGGCTCCAGATCACGCTCGACCGGTTCGATACGCGGCAGCTGCAGGAGCGCGCCCTGCAGATCCTGCAGTTCAAGCTCGACGTGCTGTGGAGCATGCTCGATGCCATGCACCTGGCCTACGTGCTCCAGATGCCGCCGTATCACAACGTGGAGGAGCCCGATCATGGCTAAGAGCGGCAATCCGCCGCGGGTGCGCCTGTCGCCGAAGATGCGGCTGCAGTGGGAGAAGGCGCAAGGGGCGCACGTCCTGCTCCATCCCGAAGGCATGGTCCAGCTCAATGAAAGCGCCGCGGTGATTCTCGAGCTGTGCGACGGCTCGCGCACCGCCGACCAGGTGGTCGGCGATCTGGCCCGGCGTTTCGACGCACCGGGCCTGGCCGAGGACATCAGCGACTTTCTCGTCACCGCGCGCAGCCACGGCTGGATCGTCGATGCCTGAGGCCAAGCCGACCCTGGCGCCGCCGGCGGAGCTGGGCAGCTAGCGCCGGTCCGCCGCCGGCAGTTCCGGCCCGGCCTGCGCCAGGCCACCGCAGCGTATCCGGCCACGGAAGTGCTGCACGGATCGGCGCGACGCAGCGCCGGGCATCTGCCTGTATTCCGCGAGTCACAGGCCGCCGGCGCGTGGCCGGCGCCAGGACTGGCGCAGCCCGACGGCGGCGGCTGAGGCCGCCGCCGTGACCCGGTTCAGGCCGCTGCGCGCGGCGGTGCCTCCACGGCCCGCAGCTGGACCAGAATCGCCTCGTTCTCGAGGGTCGAGGTGTCCTGGGTCACCTCTTCCCCGCGGCCGAT
Source organism: Nevskia sp. (assembly GCA_035651715.1). Lineage (GTDB taxonomy): Bacteria > Pseudomonadota > Gammaproteobacteria > Nevskiales > Nevskiaceae > Nevskia. The sequence goes on along the minus strand of DASRFD010000034.1, from coordinate 28,170 downwards.
GCTGCGCAGCACCCGCCGCATGATCTTGCCGGAACGCGTCTTGGGCAGGCCGTCGACGATGCGGATCTCGTCGGGCTTGGCGATGGGCCCGATCTGCCGCGCGACCCATTCGCGCAGCTCGGCGCCCAGGCCGGCGGCGATGGCGCCGGCGCGGTCGCCCTTGACCACCACGAAAGCCAGCACCGCCTCGCCCTTGATCTCGTGCGGGCGGCCGACCACGGCCGCCTCGGCCACGCGCGGATGAGCCGCCAGGGCGCTTTCGATTTCCATCGTACCGAGGCGGTGGCCGGAGACGTTCAGCACGTCATCGATGCGGCCGAGGATCCAGATGTAGCCGTCCTCGTCGCGGTGCGCGCCATCGCCGGTGACGTAGACGCGCGGGCCGAACTTGTCGAAATAAGCGCTGCTGTAGCGGGCGTCGTCGCCCCAGATGGTGCGCAGCATCGAAGGCCAGGGCCGCGTCACCACCAGATACCCGCCCTGGTTGCAGGTCCGCACCGGCTCGCCCTGCTCGTCGACGATCTCCACGGCGATTCCCGGCAGCGGCCTGGTGCAAGACCCCGGCTTGGTCGCGGTGACCCCGGGTACCGGTGCGATCATCGCCGCGCCGGTCTCGGTCTGCCACCAGGTATCGACGATCGGGCAGCGCCCGCCGCCGATGGTCTGGTGGTACCACATCCAGGCCTCGGGATTGATCGGCTCTCCCACCGTGCCGAGCAGGCGCAGGCTGCTCAGGTCGTGGCGACCCGGCAGCTCGTCGCCGAGCCGCATCAGGGAGCGGATCGCGGTGGGCGCGGTATAGAAGATGGTGACGCGGTGCGCGGCGATCATGCGCCAGAAGCGCTCGGCGTCGGGCCAGGTCGGAATGCCTTCGAACAGCACCTGGGTCAGGCCGTTGAGCAGCGGGCCGTAGCAGACGTAGCTGTGGCCGGTGATCCAGCCGACGTCGGCGGTGCACCAGAACACGTCGCCGGGCTTCAGGTCGAAGACCCATTGCATGCTGGTCATGGCGCCCAGCAGGTAGCCGGCGGTGGAGTGCTGCACGCCCTTGGGCTTGCCGGTGGAGCCCGAGGTATAGAGCAGGAACAGCGGGTGTTCGGCTTCCACCCACTCCGGCTCGCACTGCTCCGGCTGCGCGGCGGCCAGCTCGTCCCAGTCGAGATCGCGCCCGGCGGTCCACGCCGCCTGCGCGCCGCAGCGGCGATAGACGATGACGTGCTCCACCGTGTCGCAGCCTGCGGCCAGGGCGGCGTCGACGGTGCCCTTCAGCGGCACCAGCCGTCCCCCGCGCGGCGCCGCATCGGCCGTGATCACCAGCCGGGCCCCGGCATCCCGGATCCGATCCTTCAGGGCGTCGGCGGAAAAGCCGCCGAACACCACCGAGTGAATCGCGCCGATGCGGGCGCAGCCAAGCATGGCGATGAGAGCCTGGGGCCCCATCGGCAGATAGATCACCGCGCGGTCGCCCTTGCGCATCCCCAATGCGCGCAGCGCATTGGCGAAACGGCACACCTGCGCGTGCAGCTCGCCGAAGCTGATGCGGCGCACCGCGCCGTCATCGGCCTCGAAGATCAGCGCCGGTTGCTCGGCGCGCGCGGGCAGGTGACGATCCAGGGCGTTGTACGAGGCGTTGAGCCTGCCGTCGGCAAACCAGCGGAAATGCGGCGCCTGGCTTTCGTCCAGCGCCTGGGTGAACGGGCGTTGCCAGTCCAGGTTCTCGCGCGCCAGGCGCGCCCAGAACCCGGCGTGGTCGGCTTCCGCCTCGCGGTACAGGCCGGCGAGGCCCTCCGCGGACAGGGAGGAACGCACCGCAAAGCCGGCGGGCGGCGGGAAGCTGCGGCATTCGTGCATCACGGACTCAAGCTGCTCTTTCATGATCCCCTCGGGACGGCGCGCCCGGAAACAGGCGCCGCGCATACGCAAGCTCGGTGCCAGCCCCGACGGAGCCGGATTCGTCTTCGATTCGCCGGATTCCGCTGCAAGGCCGCCACAGCTGTGTCAGCGGCGCGACAACGAGGCGGATCAACCTGTGTTCAGCAGCAGCCGGACCGGCGGCGGCGGCGACGGATGCGGCTCATGAAACAACGCATACCCGCCGTCCGCAGCCTTCGTACCGCGGCAAGCCGATGCTGCGGGGCCCACCAGTCAGGTGCGACGCACCGGAGTTCCGCTGGTCCGGGTTGAGGCCGTAGCAGCAGCACCCATCCCGGGACCACGCAACCGAGCGGCGGGCGGCGCCCCGGAGTTTTACTCGGCGATATCACTGCCGGCGCGCGCATCGCCAGTGCTCAGCAAAAGCCCCGCCCTCATAGGTGAAGGCAGTGCTCACGCCATTCAACCATCGCCGGCCGACGCGCGGCCGGGCCCTGCCCTTCCATCACACGTTGCCGGCGGCAGCCGTCTTGGCGCGGCCGGCCGGTGACAGCGTGTCACGGCCGCGAGACAGGCTGTGCTGGCGCGAACGCGTTGCGTCCGTTTTTTTCCTCCCCGAAGCCGCCAAAGCCTTGCGAAACCGGCGCTTTCCCGGCTGGCATCGTTGTTGCATTTGGGGGCCGCCCGTGAGCGGCGGACTGCCATCCGTGCCAATCACGACCGGCGTTCGATCCGCCCGCAAGGGCCTGTCAGTGGAGGAGATGAAGAATGAGTGACTCGTTCCCCGATTCCGTGCGCGGCCTGGGGGGCCGTAAGTGGTGGTGCGGCGCAGCGCTTGCTGCCGCGTTGGCATCGGGCTTGTGCGGCGCGGCGCAGGCCGCGGACTACCCTTCCGTGACCGACGCCCGGCTCGCCGCCGCGTCCGGCGACGACGGCTGGCTGATGTATCGCCGCGATTACGCCAGCGACGGCTACGCGCCGTTCAACGACATCAACGCCGGCAACGTCGCCGGCCTGAAAGTCGCGTTCGACTACAAGACCGGCATGGACCCGGGCCATGAGTCTCCGCCCATCGTCAATGGCGGGCTGATGTTCATCACCACGCCGAAGAACCACCTGATCGCGCTCGACGCCACCACCGGCAAGGAGGTCTGGAAGTACGAGCACGACCTGTCCAAGGTCGGCCTCAAGACGGTGTGCTGCGACGTGGTCAACCGCGGCGTGGCGCTGTACGACAACAACGTCTATATGGCGACGCTGGACAACTACGTCATCGCCTTCGACGCGCCCACCGGCAAGATCAAGTGGAAGCAGAAGCTGCAGGCTCCCGACGTGGGCTACGCCCTGACCCTGGCGCCGCTGGTGGTGAAGGGCAAGGTGGTGGTCGGCGTGTCCGGCGGCGAGTACGGCGCGCGCGGCTTCATCGAAGCGATGGACGCCAAGACCGGCAAGCTGGCGTGGAAGACCCATACCATCCCGGCGCCGAACGAGCCGGGCGGCGACACCTGGCCCAAGGGCGCCTACAAGACCGGCGGCGGCGCCGCCTGGCTCACCGGCACCTATGATCCGGAAACCGACACGCTGCTGTGGGGCGTGGGCAACCCCGGCCCGTGGCTGGCCACCCTGCGCCCGGGCGAGAACCTGTACACCGATTCGGTGATCGCCATGAATCCGGCCAACGGCAAGATCAAGTGGCACTTCCAGTACACGCCGCACGATACCTGGGATTACGACGGCACCAACGAGACCGTCGCCACCGACCTGACCTATGAAGGCAAGGCCTACAAGGCGGTGGTCTCGGCCAGCCGCAACGGCTGGTTCTATGCCATCGACCGCACCAACGGCAAGCTGATCTACGCCGAGAAGTTCGCCCACGCCACCTCGGTGGCCGGGATGAAGGACGGCAAGCCCTACACCGACGACGACAAGCGCCCGACGGTGGACAAGGAGATCTTCACCTGCCCGAGCTTCCTCGGCGGCAAGAACTGGTGGCCGATCGCGATCAGCCCGCAGACGCAGATGGCCTATGTGCCGACCATCCATACCTGCATGACCATGAAGGGCGGCGCGGTCAGCTACAAGGCCGGCCTGCCGTTCCTCGGCGAGTCGTTCAAGGTGGTGCATGATCCGGACGACAACAACTGGGGCGCCGTGCAGGCCATCGACCTCAATACCGGCAAGCAGGTGTGGAACTACGAGAGCAAGCTGCCGTGGAGCGACGGCATGCTGGCCACCGCCGGCGGCCTGGTCTTCACCGGCTCGGTCGACGGTCACTTCATGGCTTTCGATGCCAAGACCGGCAAGGTGCTGTGGCAGAGCGAGCAGCTCTCCTCGGGCATCATCGGCGTGCCCACCACCTACCGCGTCGGCGGCAAGCAGTACGTCGCGGTCCAGGCCGGCTGGGGTGGCGCCATTCCGATCTGGGGCGGCGAGATGGTGGACGACGTGAAGGACACGCCCGTCGGCGGCCACCTCTACGTCTTCGCCCTGCAGTAAGCCGTCATGGCCACGGAAATCAATCGCAGCGGCCTGCGGCTGGTTTCGACGGCCCTCTTCGCCGCGGTGCTCCTGCACCGCGGCGCGGAGGCCGCGGAACTGAAGGTGTGCGTGGACAAGAGCAGCCCGACCGCGCCGATGGACGCCGGCCTCGCCAAGGCCGTCGCCCGCACCGAGGGCGTCCGCGCCGAGGTGGCTTGGTTCGACGGCGGCAGCGACGCCGACGACGACGGCCTGGCGCCACGCGCGTTCCGCAAGCTGGCGGCAACGCAGTGCCAGCTGGTGCTGGGCTTCCCGCTCGACGCGCAGGACGCGGCCCCGCCGCAGGGCCTGCATGCCACGCGGCCCTATGGCCGCACCGGCTTCGTGCTGGTGACGCGCAAGGCGGCGGCCGGCGGGCTGGAACAGCTGCCGCAGGGCAGCGCGGTGGCGGTGACCTACATGACCGCGCCGAATCTTTACTTCGCCGATCATCCGCGGCTGACGCCGCAGGTATTCACGTCCGACGCGGCCTCCCTGCGCGCGCTGAACCGCGGCGAGGTGGCGGCGGCGATGCTGTGGCGTCCCTACGTGGCGGCGCACGCCGGCACGCTGCGGTTCAATGCGCTGCATGAGCCGCATGCCAGCTGGAACCTGGTGGCGCTGTATGCGGATGCGGCAGAACCGGTGGCGCGGGGCTTCGAGCTGGCGGTGGACCAGCTGCGGCAGTCGGGCCGTCTGCGGACCCTGTTGCGGCCGTATGCCGACGTGGTCGATCCGGCGGTCGAGCCGGCGGCATCCGCCGCGCCGGCGCGGCTGCGCCGCGACGGGCCACGGGCCCGGCTGATCGCAGTGGCGGCCAGGAAAGGGCGGCCGGAAAAGGCGCCGCCGGCGCTTTACACCGAGCAGCAGGCCGAAGCCGGGGAACGTACGTTCCAGCAGAACTGCGCCATGTGCCACGGGCCCAAGCTGGAAGGCCGCGCCGGGCCGGCGCTGAAAGGCCCGACTTTCGCCAGCCCGCAGGCCCACTTCAGCGTCAGCGACGTATTCAAAATCATCTCGCTCAACATGCCGGCGCCGGCGCCGGGAACCCTGCCGCACGAGGACTACGTCAACATCATGGCCTTTATCCTGCAGCAGAACGGCTATCCCGCCGGCGCCAGCCCCCTGAGCTTCGACGATGCCAGCAAGTCCAAGGTCAAGCTGGTCTACCGCGAAGTCCACGCCGAGTGAGGCCGCCGCCATGGACCTGAAGCGACACCAACTCCGTCAGGCGCTGATGGCGCTGCTGCTGGGCCTGGCGGGACTCGCGCCGGGCCGGGCTTTCGCCGCTGGCGCTGATGCGCCGGCGCCGGAGGACGCCGCCAAGATCGCCGAACAGATCTGCGCCAGCTGCCATGGCCCGGGCGGCGCAAGCACTTCGCCGATTTATCCGGTGCTGGCCGGGCAGCACGAAGAGTACCTGGCGGCGCAGCTGCGTGCGTTCAAGGAGCGCACGCGCTCGGATCCGGAGGCGCACAACTACATGTGGACCATGGCGACCCTCGTCAACGACTCGATGATCGGCGTGCTGTCCCACTACTACGCCGGCCAGCCGACGGTCCCCGGCAGCCCCGGCGACGCGGCGGACGTCGCCGCGGGGAAGGCGCTGTTCGAGAAGGGCATCCCGGCGCGCGGCACCATGGCCTGCAGCAACTGCCACGGCCAGAACGCCGAGGGCCATTGGGTGTTCCCGCGGCTTGCCGGGCAGCGCTCGCAGTACGTGTTCCGGCAACTCCAGGTGATCCAGGGGCATCTGCGCAAGTCACCGGTGATGCACGGCATCGTCAAGGACCTGAAGCCGGAGGAGATGCGGCAGCTGGGCGCGTATCTGCAGTCCCTGCCTTAGAAACGTGTGGGTGCGGGCCCGAGCCGGCCCGCACCGGGCACTCACTCCGCGACGGGCTCAAGCTCGCGGATCGCCGCGACCACCCAGGTCGATCCGGCCATGGTGATCGGCGTCAGCTGGACCTGCACGCAAAACTCCTCGCCGCCGGCCCGCACGGCCCATAGATAGGGATACTTCTGCATCGCGCGGGCCCGCGGACGTTCCTGGTAGAGCCGGCGGTAGACCTGGTGCGCATCGCGCAGCCGCGGCGGCAGCAGCTGGTCCACCGACAGCCCGGCCAGCGCCGACTGCGGCAACCCGAACATGCGCGAGGCATTGCTGTTCGCGGTGGCGATCACGCCGTCTTCGTTGGCGATCAACAAGGCGTAGGGCGAGGCTTCCAGCATCTGCTGCGCGCCGACGAAGCCCATCGCCTCGGCCTGTCGCACGACCGGCGTCGAGCCGTCGAACAGCGGCGCGCGCGGAGACATTTCGCCGCCGCCCCCGGACGCTGCGATTGCCTGATTGAGTTCTAGCGGCACAAGAGTCCTCGACAAAGGGTTCGGCACAGTCCTTTGTAGCAGACCGGGGGCCGCGGGCGGATTGATCCAGATCAAGGCGAAAAGCGGAACCGCGGCCGCCGGCCTGGAAACGCCGCGTCGCCGGCAGGTCCCAGCCCCGGCTTGATGCATGTCAATGCCGGCGATGCCCGAATGGCGGAGCCTGAGCCCATCGAAGCGATCCCACGGCGGACTCCATGGATCTGCAATTCCTCGGCGCGACCGGCACGGTCACCGGCTCCAAGTACCTGGTATCCGGACAGGGACGCCGGCTGCTGGTCGATTGCGGCCTGTTCCAGGGCTACAAGCAGCTGCGCCTGCGCAACTGGGTGGACCCGCCGGTCGATCCGCGCTCGCTCGACGCGGTGTTGCTGACGCACGCCCACCTCGACCACTCCGGCTATCTGCCGTTGCTGGTCAAGCACGGGTTCCGCGGCCGTATCGTCTGCACCCCGGCCACCCTGGACCTGTGCCGCATCATGCTGCCGGACAGCGGCCGCATCCAGGAGGAGGATGCCGAGCACGCCAATCGCCATGGCCACTCCCGCCACTCCCCCGCCCTGCCGCTGTATACCGAAGCCGACGCCTTCCGCGCGCTGGAGCTGCTCGAAAGCCGGGGCTTCCACGAGGATTTCGAGGCCTGTCCCGGCATGACCGCCTGCTTCCTGCGCGCCGGGCACCTGCTCGGCAGCGCCATGATCCGGCTGCGGGGCGGCGGCACCACCGTGCTGTTCAGCGGCGACCTCGGGCGTCCACAAGACCTGCTGATGCAGCCGCCCGATCCGCCGGGGAGCGCGGACGTCCTGGTGGTGGAGTCCACCTACGGCAACCGGCGCCACGAGCAGACCGACCCGATCGCGCAGCTCGGCTCCATCGTGCGGAGCGTGGCCGCCCGCGGCGGGGTTATCGTGGTGCCCGCCTTCACCGTGGGACGCACCCAGCTGCTGCTGCATTGCCTGGCGCGGCTCAAGGCCAGCGCCGCCATTCCCGCCGGCCTGCCGATCTACCTGAACAGCCCGATGGCGGTGGATGCAACGGCGATCTACCGCCGCCATGCCGGCGAGCACCGCCTCAGTCCCGAGCAATGCCAAGCCATGTGCGGCGTCGCGACGCTGGTCAACACGGTCGAGCAGTCCAAGGACCTCAACCGGCGCAAGGGCCCGATGCTGATCATCGCCGGCAGCGGCATGGCCACCGGCGGACGCGTCGTGCACCACCTGAAGGCCTTCGCGCCGGACCCCGCCAATGCGATCGTGCTGACCGGCTTCCAGGCCGGCGGCACGCGCGGCGCGGCGCTGCAAAACGGAGCCGACTCGATCAAGATCCACGGCGAGTACGTCGCCGTCAGGGCCGAGGTGCTGAGCCTGAGCAACCTGTCCGCGCATGCCGACGGCGACGAGATCCTGCGCTGGCTGCGCGGCTTCGAAGCGGCGCCGCGCCGCACCTTCATCACCCACGGCGAACCTGACGCCGCCGACAGCCTGCGCCGCCGCATCGAGGAGGAGCTGCGCTGGCAATGCTCGGTGCCGGACTATCTGGAGCGGGCGGAGCTCGGGCACGCCTCCGCGCCGGCCTGAACCATGCGCAACGATCGCCTGAAGATCCGGCGCCTGGGCATCGACACCTACCGCGAGCCGGTGGTGTTCATGCGCCAGGACTGCGTTGTCTGCCGCGCCGAGGGCTTCCGCAGCATGTCGCGGGTCCAGGTCAACCTGGGCGAGCGCAGCGTCATCGCCACCCTGGACGTGGTATTGGGCGACATGCTGGCGCCGGACCAGATCGGCTTGTCGGAAACGGCCTGGAACGCGCTGGGCGGGATGGACGGCGACGCGGCGCTGGTCTCCCACCCGGAGCCGGTGGAGTCCTTCTCGGCGGTGCGCAACAAGATCTACGGCGGCAGCTTCGGCCGCCGCGAGCTGCACCAGGTCGTGCGCGACATCACCGCCGGCCGTTACTCCTCGATCGAGGTCGCGGCCTTCGTCACCGCCTGCGCCGGAAAGCGCATGTCCCTGGACGAGACGGTGTCGCTGACCCTGGCCATGGTCGACACCGGCACGCGGCTGGCGTGGCCCCAGCGGCCGGTGATGGACAAGCACTGCATCGGCGGCCTGCCGGGAAACCGCACCACCCCGATCATCGTGGCGATCGCCGCCGCCTGCGGCCTGACCATTCCGAAGACTTCGTCGCGGGCCATCACCTCGCCGGCCGGCACGGCGGACACCATGGAGGTGCTGGCCCCCGTGGACCTGACGCTGGAGCACATGCGCCGCGTGGTGGAGCGCGAAGGCGGCTGCATCGTCTGGGGCGGCTCGATGGCGCTGAGCCCGGCCGACGACATCCTGATCCAGGTCGAACGCCCGCTGGACTTCGACAGCATCGGTCAGCTCACCGCTTCGATCCTGTCCAAGAAGATCGCCGCGGGATCGAGCCACCTGCTGATCGACATTCCGGTGGGAGATACCGCGAAGGTGCGGGATGCGGCCGCCGCCGCCGTCCTGCAGGACAGCCTGGTCGCAGCCGGCGCGGAACTGGGATTGCAATTGCGGGTGGTGCGCAGCGACGGCAGCCAGCCGGTCGGGCGCGGCATCGGGCCCGCGCTCGAAGCCAGGGATGTGCTGGCCGTCCTGCGCGGCGACGCCGGAATGCCGCTGGATCTGCGCGACCGGGCGCTGTTCCTGGCCGGGGAGCTGCTGGAGCTCAGCGGCACGGCGGGGGCAGGCCGCGGCCGCGGGCTCGCGGAGGCAACGCTGAGCGGCGGCGCAGCCTGGAACCGGTTCCGGTCCATCTGCGCCGCCCAGGGGGGCATGCGCGAACCGCCCCTTGCACCGCACCGCCGCCCGGTCTGCGCCGGCCATGCCGGCGCGGTCCGCCGCATCGACAACCGCCGCCTGGCCCGGGTGGCCAAGCTCGCAGGCGCGCCGCTGGCGTCCGCCGCCGGCGTGGAACTCCAGGCCCGGCTCGGCCAGCAGGTGGACGCGCAACAGCCCTTGTATACGATCCATGCCGAAACGCCCGGCGAGCTGGAGTACGCCGCCGCGTATGCGGCATCCCACCCCGACATCGTCACCGTGGAGGGTGCGCCGTGAACGCCCAGAACGCCGTCGTCGTCATTCCCCTCCCCGGCAACGACAGCCTCGGCCAGGCACTGGCCGCGGAGCTGGGCGCCACCGCAGGCACACTCGCCGTGCACCGCTTCCCCGACGGGGAAACCAGCGTCAGGGTCACCAGCCCGGTGGCGGGAAGCGACGTGATCCTGGCGGCGACACTGGACCATCCCAACGACAAGCTGGTCACCTTGTACCTCGCCGCCCAGACCCTGCGCGGCCTGCAGGCGCGACGGGTACTGCTGGTCGCGCCTTACCTGCCCTACATGCGCCAGGACCGCAGCTTCCGGCCCGGCGAGGGCGTCAGCGCGGTGCACATCGCCTCCTGGATGTCGGGTTTTGTCGATGGGCTGGTCACCGTCGATCCGCACCTGCACCGGATCCACAGGCTCGACGAGGTATTCCGCGTGCCGACGCGCGTGGTGCAGTCCGCCGTTCCGATCGCACGCTGGATCCGGACCAACATCAGCCGCCCGGTGGTCATCGGTCCGGACGGGGAAAGCCGGCAATGGGTCAGCGCGGTGGCGCGCGCGGTGGCATGCCCCTATTTCGTGATGGACAAGGTGCGCCACGGCGACCGTGACGTCGAAGTGCGGCTGCCCGACCGCGAGGCGCTGGAGGACCGCACGCCGGTGCTGCTCGACGATATCGTTTCCAGCGGCGGGACCATGCAGGCCGCCATCAGATGCCTGGGCGCCGCCGGCTTCGCCGCCCCGTATTGCATCAGCGTGCATGCGCTGCTTTCGGACCAGGCGCTCGAACAGTTGAAGGAGAGCGGCGCGCAGGGTTTCGCTTCCTGCAACACCGTCGTTCATTCCTCCAACCGCATCGACCTGCACCACCCCCTGGCCTTTGCCGCCAGGGAACTGTTGCGGGAAGGGCCCGCCGCTTGAGCCTGGTCGTATTCAACGCGGGAAGCACTTCGATCAAGTTCGCGGTGTTCGCTCCCGGCGACGGCGCACCGGACCCGGTGGCCCGGGGCAGCGTGGCGCCGCTGGACCGGCACGCGGTCGTGCAGCTGCAGTACGGCGATACCCGGACGCAGCGTGCGCATCCGGTGACGGATATCCGGTCCGCCCTGCGGCTCGCGGTCGAATCCCTGGCGCGGGACGTTTTCAAGACGCATTCTCCCGGCTTCCTGGCGCACCGCGTGGTGTACGGCGGCGTCGAGGCCGGGGACCTCGCCCCGATCGATGAAGCCCTGCTGGCCGGGATGCGCGAACGCAGCGCATTGGCGCCCCTGCACCAACAGGCGGAGATCGATGCGATCCGCACCGCGGCGGAACTCCTGGGAACCGGCCTCCCGGCCTTCGCGGCGTTCGACACCGGCTTTTTCAGGGACCTGCCGGCCCGCTCTTACAGTTATGCACTACCGGCGGAACTGCGCATCGCACGCGGCATTCGCCGGCGCGGGTTCCACGGCCTTGCGCACCGCTCGATGCTCGAGGCCTGGTGCGGCGAGGCCGCCACCACCCCCACCGGCCGGCGCGTCATCAGCTTCCAGCTCGGCGGCGGCTGCTCCGTGGCGGCGATCCGGGACGGCAAGCCCATCGATACCAGCATGGGCTACACGCCGCTGGAGGGGCTGGTGATGGACACGCGCTGCGGCGATCTCGACCCGGGCGCGATCTTCGCCTGCCTGCGCGGCGGCATGAGCGCCGCGCAGCTGCACGAGGTGCTGGAGCAGCGCAGCGGCTTGCTGGGGCTCTCCGGCGTTGCCTCCGACCTGCGCACCGTGCTCGATCTTGCACGCGCCGGCGACGCGGCCGCCGAACTGGCGATCGACGTCTATTGTCACCGCGCACGCAAATACCTCGGCGCCTATCTCGCGGCGCTCGGCGGCGCGGACGTGATCCTGTTCGGCGGCGGAGTCGGCCAGCACCAGCCAGAGATCCGGGCGCGCATCTGCGCCGGCATGGAATGGTGCGGCCTCAGCCTTGATGCGGAGGCCAACCGCCTGGCGTCGTCACGCCCGGGCCGGATTTCCGCCTCCCGGTCGCGCATCGCCGTGCATACGGTGCGGGTCGACGAGGAAGCGGTGATCGCCCGCGACGTATTCCGATTCCTTCACGCTTACGGAGCTGGCGATGACTGACCCCCTTCCCGATACCGACGCCGCGGCGCTGTGCCGCGAACTGGCCCACCAGGATCCCGACTTCGGCGCCTGGGCCGAGGGCTACGGCGTGATCCGCCATCTTCCCGCGACCCAGTTGCGCGTCCACGGCATGGCCCAGGCGCTGCGCGCCGCCGATGTCCGCGGCGACGGCTTCCCGTTCTACGACGTGATGCGCGCCCTGGACCGTCTCGCCAGCGCCGGCCTCTGGCTGGTGATCCACGCCGCCTACGCCAGGCACGTCCATCTGGACGGCCGCGTGCTGCACGCCGGGGATTTCAAGGCCTCGCCCCAGGGGCACCTCGGCGGCTCGCTCAACATGGTGCCGGCTTACGCCGGCCTGCTCGGCCTGGACGTGCTGACCGGCACCACCCGGGCCTGGCTCATGGGCCAGGGCCACTGCGTTTCCGCGATCGACAGCCTCAACGCGCTGGTCGGCAACATGGAACCGGCCCATGCCGTGCGTTACGACCTGAGCGATGCCGGGCTGAGCCGCTTCGCCCAGGACTTCTATTCGATGCGCCTCGACCGGCACGGCCGCGCCGAATCGCCGCTGGGCAGCCACGTCAACATCCATACCGCGGGTTCGATGATCGAGGGCGGCTTCCTCGGCTTCGCCGAACTGCTGTATCCGCACATGCCGCTGCCCGGAGAGCGGCTCGTCGCCTATCTCAGCGACGGCGCCTTCGAGGAGCAGCGCGGCAGCGACTGGGCGCCGCGCTGGTGGCGCGCCGAGGACTGCGGCCTGGTGACGCCGATCATGATCGCCAACGGCCGGCGCATCGACAGCCGGACCATGACGGAGCAGGAAGGCGGCCCGCGCTGGCTGATGCAGCACCTGAGCCTGAACGGCTTCGAGCCCCTGCTGCTGGACGGCCGCGATCCCGCGGCGTTCGCCTGGGCGGTCTGGTACATGGAAGCGAGCCTGCAGGAGCAGGCCGCGCTGATTCGCTCGAACAAGGCCCGCTATCCGGTGCGGCTGCCTTACGGCGTGGCGGTAGCCCCGAAGGGGGCCGGCTTCTACGGCGAGGGCAGTAACGCCGCGCACAACCTGCCGCTGCCGGGAATCCCCGCGCGCGACGCCGAATCGGCGCGCCTGTTCAACCTGGCGGCGCAAAAGCTGTGGGTCGCGGAGGCGGATTTGCGGGACGCCCTGCTGCATTTCGGCTGCGCGGGCAACCGCGTCCGCGAGCGCGATGTTCCCCTGGCCCGCCGCGATGTCGGCCCCGCGAGGCTGCCCGAGCCCGCCTGGATGGCGCTGGAGGAACGGCGGCGCAGCCCGGCGTACTGGACGGCGCGCTCGCCGATGGCGGCGGTCGACGAGGCCTTTGCCGCCACCGTGCGCGACAACCCCGGGCTGCGGCCGCGCTTCGGCAACCCCGACGAGAGCAGCTCCAACCATATGACGCGCACCCTGGCCCAGCTGCGCCACCGCGTGGTGGACGTCGAGCGGCCGGAAGCGGAATCGCTGTCGGGCGAGATCATCACGGCGCTCAACGAGGAGGCCGTGGTTTGCGCCGCCCTCGGCAACAAGGGCGGCATCAATATCGTCGTAACCTACGAGGCCTTTGCCGTGAAGATGGTCTCGGCGCTGCGGCAGGAACTGATCTTCGCCGACCAGGCCGGCGCGGCCGGTGCGCCGCCACGCTGGCTTTCCTGGCCGCTGGTGCTGACCTCGCACACCTGGGAGAACGCCAAGAACGAGCGCTCGCACCAGGATCCGACCGCCTGCGAGGCGCTGCTGGCCGAGCCTTCCGACATTTCGCGCGTGCTGTTCCCGGTTGACTACAACAGCGCCGCCGCGACGATGCAGGAGGTTTACCGCACCCGGGGGCAGATCTGGACCGTGGTCTGCCCCAAGCAGGAAACGCCCCTGTTCCTGACCCCGGAGGAGGCCCAGGAGCTGGGGCGCCATGGCGCCCTGCGGCCCGACTGGGCCGGCCACCGCCAGGCCGACGCCTGCCTGGCGATCACCGCGGTCGGGGCCTACCAGTTCGCCGAAGCCCTGAAGGCATCGGCGCGGCTGCGGACGCGCGACATCGCCCACGCCGTGGTCTGCATCGCAGAGCCCGGGCGTCTGCGCCGCCCCCGCAGTGCCGGGGAGCGGGCCCATGCGCTCAGCGATCTGCATATCGACGACCTGTACGTCGGCATCGACCGCCACCTGCTGGTCACGCACACCCATCCCGAGCCGATCTGGGGCCTGCTCGGTCCCAGGCTGCAAGGAACGATCAAGGCGGCCGGGTACCGCAACAGCGGCGGGACCATGAGTACGGCCGGGCTGCTTTATGCCAACGGCTGCTCCTGGATGCACCTGCTGCGGCACTGCGCCGAGCTGCTGCACCTGCTGCCGGAAGCGGTGCTGACCCGGGACGAGCTCGCCGCGATGGACGGGCTGGCGGATCCGAATCCGCTTCTGGATTCGGTGCCTTGAGGGGCGGCTGCGCAGGCTGAAACTGGCGGCGCCGGGCGCGGGCGGCTTCCCTGGGGCTACGTACTTCCCGCAACGGCCCTGCGGGAATTGCGGATGGTTCCGCAAGGCCGGCGGGCACATGCTGAACCCATACCTATTCGGGGACCCGCGATGATCAAGCACGACGTCCAGAGCGTCTTCCTGCAGGCCGGGGCCAGCCCGACGCCCGCTACGCTCAGCGTGGCCGGGCTGTCGTACCCACCGGCTCCGGCACATGCGGGGCAGCACATTGCCGCGACCCCCCGGGCCCACGCTCCGCCGCCGCAGGCCGCCGCCGCGGTATCCAGCCTATTCCTCATCGCCGCGCTGTTCGCCGCCGCCGCGGAGCTGGTCTACCGGATCGCACCCCGCCGCCGCTCAGCCGCGCACGCGCGCAGGCCCGAGGCCGGCGGCGGATCCGCCTCTTCGTATGCGGGCTCCCGCGCTCACTCGGTGCAGAGCCGCTTCTGATTACTTGTCGACGAAGGCCCGCTCGATCACGTAATCGCCGGTTACGCCCTGTTGCGGCGACCGTGCGAACCCCAGGCGGTCCAGCATCGCGCACGTGTCCCTGAGCATGGCCGGGCTGCCGCAGAGCATGGCGCGGTCGGCCGCCGCATCGAGCATGGGCAGGGCAAGATCGGCGCAGAGCCGGCCGCTGGCGATCAGGTCCGGGATCCTGCCCTGGTGGACGAACTGTTCCCGCGTCACCACCGGGTAATAGAGCAGCTGATTGCGGGCCTGGTCGCCGATGTACTCGCTGGCCGGAAGCTCGCGCGTGATGAAGTCGCGGTAGGCCAGGTCGGCGACTTCCCGCACGCCGTGCACCAGCACGATCTTTTCGAAACGCTCGTAAAGCTCCGGGTCCTTGATGATGCTCAGGAAAGGCGCCAGGCCGGTGCCCGTGCTCAACAAGTACAGGCACCTGCCCGGGCGCAGGTCCTGCAGCAGCAGGGTGCCGACCGGCTTGCGGCCCACCAGGATCTCGTCGCCGGGCCTGATGTGCTGCAGCCGTGAAGTCAGCGGTCCGTTCGGCACCTTGATGCTGAAGAATTCCAGCAGGTCCTCGTAGTTGGCGCTGGCGATGCTGTAGGCCCGCAGCAGCGGCCGGCCCTCCACTTCCAGGCCGATCATCACGAACTGGCCATTGAGGAAGCGCAGCGACTCGTCGCGGCTGGTCTTGAAGCTGAACAGGCTGTCGTTCCAGTGGCGGACATCCACCACGTGTTCGATGCCGTATGCGGCCATGCCTGGGCTCCGATGGGCTGAACGCCGCAAGCGCTACTTGCGCGAGTGATGCAGCCTGCCCTTTTCCTGCGGCGTTTCCGCCATGGTCAGATTCGGGGCATCCGCGACGGTGCGGCGCTCCGAGAGGCGGATGCGCAGGGCCAGGTCGGTGCGCGAGTCCGCGTTGCGCCTGGCCTCGTCCAGGCTGATGCGCCCGGCCTCGTAAAGATCGTAGAGCGACTGGTCGAAGCTGTGCATGCCGCTGTCGTTGCCCTTGGCCATGGCTTCCTTGAGCTCGTTGATGCGCCCCTCGCGGATCAGCTCGGAAACATGCAAGGTCGACAGCAGCACTTCGGTCGCCAGGGCCGCCTTGCCGTCCAGCGTAGGGATCAGCCGCTGCGAAATCACCGCCTTCAGGTTCATGGACAGGTCCATCAGGACTTGCTTGTGTGCCTGCTGCGGGAAGAAGTTGAGCAGCCGTTCCATCGCCTGGTCGGCGGTATTGGCATGCAGGGTCGACAGGCACAGGTGCCCGGTGTCGGCATAGCTCATCGCGTAGCGCGCAGTTTCCTGGTCGCGGATTTCGCCGATCATGATCACGTCCGGCGCTTCGCGCATGGCGTTGCGCAGGGCGTCGCCGAAGCTGCGCGTATCCACCGACACCTCGCGCTGGTCGACTAGGGCGCGGTTATGCTTGAACAGGAACTCGATCGGATCCTCGATCGTCAGGATATGGCCGCCGGCGTTGGCGGCGCGGTGGTTGATCATCGCCGCCAGGGACGTGCTCTTGCCGGAGCCGGCCGCGCCCACGAACAGCACCAGGCCGCGCGGCAGCATGGCCAGGCCGGCGCACTGCTCGGGCAGCCCCAGTTCCCGGAAGGAGGCCACCGACGGCTTGATCTGGCGGATGACCATGCCCGCCTCGCCGCGCTGCTGGAACACATTGATGCGGAAGCGCCCGGCAGTGCCGAAGGAATAGGAGAGGTTGGCCTCCATGGTTTCGTCGAAGGCCGCTTTCTGGCGTTCGTTCATCAGCGCCTGGGCTAACTCATGCACCTCGCCCCTCTTCAACAACTCGCCCTTCACCGGATAGGTGTTGCCCTCGACCTTCATGCGCGGGGTGGCGCCGCAGGTGAGGAACATGTCCGAAGCACCGCTCTCGATCATCAGCTTGAGCAACTGTTGCAGGTCGGCCATGGCGGTGGTGTCGGGCGATGTGGCGGGCGTCCTGCGCCCGGATAGCGAACAAACTAACGCGATACAGCGCGCCCTTCATTGACCTGGGTCAAGCGGGCGACCGTCGGCTCTTGACCTTAATCAATGACTTCCACCGTGGCGCCGACTAACTTCGCGCTGAGGATTCCCGAGCGTTTCGGATGCGAGGCCTGAGAAAGCGTGAGGAGCGACGGTCCAAGCGAGTGGCCCAGCGGCGCAGCCGCGCTGCGCCTGTCCCTGCTCTTGCTCCTCGCCCTGGGCATGGTGTCGCGCGTCCTGGCCGGCCAGTGGCCGGCGATACGGAGCATCGAGTTCGCCGGCAACGGAATCACCCGGCCGCAGACCATGCTGCGCGAAATCACCGTCAGGGTCGGCGATCCGGCGGATCCGGCAAGGATCGAGCGCAGCCGGCAGGCGATTCAGGACCTGGGCCTGTTTCGCTCGGTCGCAGCGGAGCTGCAGCCGCTGCCCGGCGGCGTCAGGCTGCTGTTCACCGTCAAGGAAAAGTGGCCGCTGCTCCCGGTGCCACGGGTCGAGGGCAACGGCAGCGGCGAGTACGGCTATGGCGCGCAGCTGCGCTGGAACAACCTGTGGGGCCTGAACCACACCCTCAACCTCCAAGCGATGCGCCGCCGCTTCCGCGACCCGGACAAGACCGCGAATACCCAGCTCCAGCTCGGCTACAACGCGCCTTTCCTGGGCGGCAGCCCCTACGGCCTGTCCGGCTCCCTGGGGTTGAGCAACCAGGATTCGCTCGATGCGCAGGGGCGGCCCTACCATGAGGTCTTCGAGAGCGCGGCGCTGGGCGGCAGCTATGCCCTGTCCGCCCAGCACCCCAGTGCCGGCTGGAGCCTGGGCGCCGGGCTGGACTGGCAGCGCGACTCGCCCAGCGGCGCATTCGCCCCCCGCTCCGCCAGCTACGCGCTCGGCCCGGCGTTTTCGGCCACCTACAACGACCTGCGCTACCTGATCTACAGCGAGCAGGGACAGCGCTTGCGGGTCAGCACGCAGTACTCCCTCGACGGGCTGGCCGCCAACTACAGCTCGGCCAGCGGCAGCGTGGCCTGGCGGCGCGACTGGCAGGTCGGAGCCACTCCGCACCAGACGCTCGAGCTGCTGGGCAGCGGCGGCTTGTACCTCGGCGGCGCGCCGGGGCGAACCCACGACTTCTACACCCTGGGAGGCCAGCGGACGCTGCGCGGGTATCCCTCCACCTTCGTCGAAGGCGATACCGGGTACTACCTGGCCGGTGCCTACCTCCGGCCGGTCGGCCCGAGCTGGCTGCGCCTGCTGGCGACGGTGGAAGCCGGCAACGCCTTCGCCGACCTTCACCACCTGCATGGCCCGGCCGCCTACAGCTCGATCGCGCTGGGCCTGCGCGTGCGCGTCAACTGGCTGGTCAATCTCGAGCTCGAGGCCGGGGCGGCGCTGCCGCTCGACCGGGCGCGCGGCGTGCGGCTATTCGCCGGCAGCGTCGACCAGGGGCGCTGAAGCGATCAGTCCCGGGGTTTCAGCTGCATCAGCATCTGCACCAGCTGCGCCAGGCCGCGCGCCTCCATCTTCTGCATGATGTGGGCGCGGTGCAGCTCCACCGTGCGCTCGCTCAGGCCGAGGTCGATCGCCACCGCCTTGTTGGCCGCGCCGTCGGCGAGCCGCCCGGCGATTTCCCGCTCGCGGGCGGTGAGGCTGTCGTAGCGGCTGCGCAGCTGCTCCAGGCTGCTGAGCTGCTCCCGCAGCTGCGCATCCTGTTGCAGCGCCTTCTGCACGCGGCGGATCAGTTCGTCGTCCTTGAAGGGCTTTTGCAGGAAGTCGACCGCGCCGGCCCGCATTGCCTCCACCGCCATCGGCACGTCGCCGTGGCCGGTGACGAAGATCACCGGAATGGCCCAGCCGCGCCGGTTCAGTTCCTGCTGCACCTCCATGCCGCCCATGCGCGGCATGCGGATATCCAGCACCAGGCAGCCGCGATGTTCGGGCTGGTAGCTGTCGAGGAACTCACGCGGGTCGCCGAAGGTGCGCGAGCGCACCCCCACCGAACGCAGCAGCAGGGCGATGCTGTCGCGCACCGCCTCTTCGTCGTCGACGACGAACACCGTCCCCGTGTCCAACCCTGACCCCGTGTCCTTCTTCATTGCTCGAGCACCGGCAAGCGCATGACGAATTCCGCCCCTCCGCGCAGGTTACGCCGGTAGCGCAGCTCCCCGCCATGCACCGACATGATCGACTTGCAGATCGACAGCCCCAGGCCCATGCCCTGCGACTTGGTGGTGAAGAAAGGCTCGAACAGCCGCTCCTCGGCTTCCGCGCTCAGGCCCGGGCCGCAGTCGCTGACGCTGATCTCCAGCCACGATGGATCCGCTGATGACGCCGCGATGGTGACGCTGTCGCCGCTGGCCTGCTCGCCCATCGCCTCCACGCCGTTGCGCACCAGGTTGAGCAACACCTGCTGGATCTGCACGCCGTCGCCCTGCACGCGCGGCAGGCCCGGCTCCAGGTTCAGGACCAGCCTCCAGCCGCGCGCCCGCAGCTCGAACTCCACCAGCTTGGTGGCCTCGGCGATCAGCGCCGTGCAGTCCAGCGGCTCGCGCACCGACTCGCGCTTGCGCGTCATGTTGCGCAGCCCGCGGATCACCTGGCCGGCGCGATCCGCCTGGGTCGCGATCTTGTCGAGAATGGTGACCATCTCATCGGCATCGGTCATGCCACCCAGGACCAGCCGCCGGGCGGCGCTGGCATAGTTGGCAATGGCGGTCAGGGGCTGGTTGACCTCGTGGGCGATGCCGCTGACCATCTCGCCGAGCGTGCCCACCCGGCCGACATGGGCCAGGCGGGTGCGCAGCTCCTCGGCCTCCCGCGTCGCTTCGAACACCTGGCTGCGGTCGACGATCTCGCAGATCATCAGCAACGCATCGCCACGCTCGTCGCGCGCCACGCCGGCCTGGAGCAGGCCGTAAAGGTTCTCTCCGCTCCGCCGGCGGTAGCGGATTTCGCGGCTGAAGCGGTCGCCGGAGATGCGCAGGCGTTCGAAGTCCGCGCGCACCGCCTCGCGGTCCTCCGCGACGATCAGGTCGGTATGGCGCATGCCCTGAGCTCGCCGGTGCTGTAGCCGAGCAGCGACTCGCAGCCCCGATTGGCGTCGAGCACATGGCCATCGACGTCGGTGATGGTAATGGCGGTCGGCGTGTTCTCGAAGATCAGCCGCAGCTCCTCGGTGGCGGCGCGGATCTCCGCTTCGTGGCGCTTGCGCTGGGTGATGTCGCGCAGAATGCCGACGAAGCCGTGCTCGGCGCCGGTGACGAACTCTCCCACCGCCAGATCGATCGGGAAGGTGGTGCCGTCCTTGCGCTGCGCCACCACTTCGCGGCCGATGCCGATGATGCGCGGCGCGCCGGTGGCCAGGTAGCGCTCCAGGTAACCGTCGTGCTCCTGGCGATAGGGCTGGGGCATCAGCATGGAGACGTTGCGGCCCAGCACCTCGGCTTCGCGATAGCCGAAGACGCGCTCGGCGGCGCGGTTGAAGCCGGCGATCAGGCCCTGGGGGCTGATCAGGACGATGGGATCGACCGCGGCATCGAGCAGCGCCGCCAGGCGATCACCCGAGGGATGAGGGACACGCGCGCCGTCGAAACCCTTCATATCACCACAATGCCCGCTGGCCGGCTTGCGCCGGCGGTGAGGCATTGTAGCCGCTGCGGGAAGCGGCGGAGGCCGGCTGCCGCACCGGTCCGGTTCAAGCCGCGCCGGAGCGGCATGGAGCCGATCCGGCTTGACCCAGATCAAGGCCCGCGCATCCATCCGCCGGCAAAGTGAGGGAAACCCCTGCCGGGAGTCGCCATGGCCAAACAAGCATTGATCTTCCTGATCGCGGACCGCGCCATGCGGCGCAGCCCGGCGTTCGAGACCGCGCGGCGGCTGGCGGAGAGGACCGGGTCCACGCTCCACATCTTCCTGCCCGCCTGGTCGCGGCCGATCGCCCTCGCCGGCCTGCTGTTCCGGCGCCAGGCCGGGCAAGCCCGGGAGGGCCACGCGCAGCAGCTCGGCCATCTGCTGGAACTGGAAGCCGATGCGCTGCGCGAGACCGGCTTGCCGGTGAGCACCAGCCTGGTGTGGACCAGGCGCGGCACCGACGAGGCGCTGCGCCGGATCAATACGCTCAAGCCCGGCCTGGTGATCAAGGACGCCGAGCCGGAATCGGCCGCGGCGGTGCTGGCGGGCGGCGCCGACCGACGCCTGCTGCGCAGCTGCAATGCGCCGGTGCTGCTGGTGCACGGCGACAGCAGCACGCACCCGTTGTGCGTCGCCGCCGCGGTCGATCCCCAGCGCGGCTGGCCGGCGGATTTCCAGTTCGGCAAGCGCATCGCGAGCACGGCCGCGCACCTGGCCACGATCCTGGGAGCTGAACTGCACCTGTTGTACGTGGACCGCCATCTGCAGCCGGCCACGGCGGCAAGCCGGCATGGCCACTACCGCTCCGCCCGCGAAAAAGCGGCGGAGCCGGCCAGCGACGGCCTGGCCGTCCTCGCCAGCGGCGTGGGCGTGCCCGCTGGCCATTGCCATCGCATCCCGGGACCGGTTGCGCAGGCGCTGGCGGAATTCACCAGCGCCAGGGGCGTCGACCTGCTGGTGATCGGGGTCCAGCCACGGCCGGCCTGGAAGCGCCTGCTGCTGGGCAACCGCACCGAGCGCATCAGCCGCTACGCAAGCTGCGACCTGCTCGTGCTCAAGCCCGACCCGGAGGGCGCCGCCGAGCCGAGGCTTGTATGGGGCGGCAGCGCCCTGCCACACTGAGGGCGTGTTGACCTACGCCCTGCTGCTGGCCAACCTGGCCGCCTTCCTGTGCGAAAGCCGGCTGGACGACACCCAGCTTTCCTCGCTGCTGCTGTGGCCGCTGGGATCGGGGTTCCGCATCTGGCAACCCCTGAGCAGCGCGTTCATCCACGCCGACGTCGGTCATTTCGCCACCAACATGTTCGGCCTGTGGATGTTCGGGCGGCCGGTCGAAGGCGCGCTCGGAGCGCGGCGCTTCGCCGCGCTCTATTTCGCCAGCCTGGCCACGGCGGCGGCCACGCAGCTGCTCGTCACCGGCCTGCTCACCGACAAGGTGCCGACACTGGGCGCCTCCGGCACCGTGTTCGGAGTGCTTGCCGCTTATGCCGCTCTTTTCCCGAACCGCCGGGTGATGCTGCTGTTCCCGCCGATCCCGATGAAGGCCAAGCTGTTCGTTTTCCTCTACGCCGTGCTCGAACTGTGGTCCGGCATCACCGGCTTCCAGCCCGGCGTGGCGCACTTCGCCCACCTGGGCGGCCTGATCGGCGGCCTCTCGCTCCTGGGCTACTGGCGTCATTCGGACCCGCGTCCCGGCCCCTGAGCTTGCGGGCGGTGGACCTGGCGGAGCCGGATCGGCCTGCTTGCGGCCAGGAGCTTGACCTGCATCAATGCCGCAGCCGACCCCGCCGCCGATACTGGCCCACGCCAACTACTCGTGCACGGAGTCAGCACCATGCAACTCCCCCTTGAAATCGACTATCGCAACGTGCAGTCCTCGACGCCGATCGATACCCTGATCCGGACCCGCGCGAGCAAGCTCTCGCGCTGCTGCCCGCGCCTGATCGGCTGCCACGTCACGGTGGAAACCCCGCACCGCCATCACCGCCACGGCAACGCCTACCTGGTGAACATCCGGCTCGCCGTGCCCGGGTCGGCGATCGCGGTCAACCGCGGCCATGACGCGGACTCCGGCCACGACCTGTATGCCACCATCCGCGACGCCTTCGACGTCGCCGAGCGGCAGCTCGAGAACTGGAGCGACAAGCGCCACGAGCACGAGCGCCCGGCGCAACACGACCTGCGCGACGCCGGCTGAGCCACGCGATGACGCAGCAAGGCCGGGGCAAGGCCTACATCGTCGGCGGCGGCATCGCCGCCCTCTCCGCTGCCGTCCTGCTGATCCGCGACGCTGGCCTGCCGGGGAGCAACATCCACATCCTGGAAGAGCTGCCGCTGGCGGGCGGCGCCCTCGACGGCTCCGGGGATGCCGTGCGCGGCTACGTCAGCCGCGGCGGGCGCATGCTCACTGAGGAGACCTATGTCTGCCTGTGGGATGTGCTCGACGGCATCCCGTCCCTGCGCAAACCCGGGATGTCGGTGAAGCGTGAACTGTGGGACTTCAACCGCGTCTGGCGCTCCGAGGCCCATGCCCGCCTGATCGACCGCAACCACTGCATCCTCGACGCCGCCGATCTCGGCTTCAGCATGACGGACCGGGCCGAACTCATCCGCCTGCTGACCAGCTCCGAACATGCTCTGGGCATCAAGCGCATCGACCAGTGCTTCTCGGCGCATTTCTTCGACACCAATTTCTGGGCCCTGTGGCGCACCACCTTCGCCTTCCAGAACTGGCACAGCGCCGCCGAACTGCGGCGCTACATGCTGCGCTTCCTGCAGGAGTTCCCGCGCATTCACACCCTGGGCGGCGTGCGCCGCAGCCCGCTGAGCCAGTACGACTCGATCGTGCGGCCGATGCAGCGGTGGCTGGAGGAACGCGGCGTGGTGTTCGAATACGGCGTGCGGATCGTCGACGCGGACTTCGACGGCGCCGCCGCCTTCCGCCGCATCACCCGGCTGCATGCCCGGCGTGGCGGTCACAGCCTGGACTACGGCGTCGGCCCCGACGACATCGCGCTCATCACCATCGGCTCGATGACCGCGGACGCCACCCTGGGCGACGACCATCACGCCCCCGAACTGGTCCGCGACCCGCGCGACGGCGCCTGGACGCTCTGGTGCAACCTGGCCCGCAAGGCCGAGGGCCTGGGACGGCCGCAGGTGTTCTGCGGCGAGGTCGACCGGACCAAGTGGGAGTCCTTCACCCTGACCATGCGCAGCCCGGTCCTGGTGGAGCGCATCGAGCGGTATTCGGGCAACAGCCCCGGCACCGGCGGCCTGATGACCTTCAAGGACTCGGGCTGGCTGATGTCCATCGTGGTACCGCGGCCGCCGCACTTCGAGGGGCAGCCCGACGGGGTGTATACGCTCTGGGGCTACGGCCTGTTCGTGGACCAGCCCGGCGACTACCTGCGCAAGCCCATGGCGCAGTGCAGCGGCCAGGAAATCCTCACCGAGCTGGTCCACCAGCTCGGTTTCGAGGACATCCTCGAGGAGGTGCGCCGCACCACCACCGTGATCCCGGTGATGATGCCCTACATCACCAGCGAGTTTCAGTGCCGCGCCGAGGGCGACCGCCCTGCAGTGATTCCACCAGGGGCCGAGAATTTCGCCTTCCTGGGGCAATACGTCGAGATTCCACAGGATGTGGTATTTACCGTAGAGTATTCGGTGCGCACCGCCATGCACGCCGTTTACGGCCTGCTCGGGATCGAGAAGGAGATACCCGCGATCTTCCACGGCATCTCCGATCCGAGGACGGTCCTGGCCGGCCTGAAAACCCTGGCGGCCTGACAGCCCCGGAACGCACTCGAGCGTGCGGCACAAATGCGCGCTTTGGGGGCGACCATGCGGGGGACAGTGAACAACGAGTCGCAGCCGGATTCCGCCAACGCGAGCGGAACCCTCCGCTTTGCCGAAGAAGCCCGGGCCGAGGCTCCGGCGCTCCCCTGGAAGATCCTGGTCGTCGACGACGAGCCGGACGTGCATGCGGTGACCAGGCTGGTGCTGTCCGATTACGTCGTGCACGGCCGGCCGCTGGAGATCCTCGACGCCTATTCCGGCGCGCAAGCCACCGAGATGATGAGAAACGATCCGGGCATCGCCGTGGTCCTGATGGACGTGGTGATGGAATCGGAGCAGGCGGGGCTGCTGGCGGTCGAAGCCATCCGCCAGCAATTGGGCAACAGCCGCACGCGGATCGTCCTGCGCACCGGCCAGCCCGGCAGCGTGCAGGAAGAAGAAGTCGTCGCCCGATACGGGATCAATGATTACAGGGAGAAGACGGAACTATCCGCGCGACGCTTGAAGACGCTCATTCATGCGCGCCTGTCCGACTACCAGGCCCTGGCGGCCTCGGACGACATCACCGCCCGGATCGACAACCAGGAACAGGTCATTCACCTTCTGCGGCGGGAGCGGTCCGCCCTGGAGCTGCTCGACCACATGTCGAACGACCTGCAGGCATGCCGCACGCTGTCGGAGCTCGGGGCGCTCGCCGCTTCCGGCGCCCGGGCCATCACCGGCGCATCCTCCGGTGCCGTATTGCTGGCCGACCCGGACAGCGGCCACCTCAAGCCGGCCGGGCTCTGGGGAAAGTTCGACGGATGCGC
This sequence comes from Nevskia sp., assembly GCA_035651715.1. GTDB lineage: Bacteria > Pseudomonadota > Gammaproteobacteria > Nevskiales > Nevskiaceae > Nevskia. The sequence goes on along the minus strand of DASRFD010000034.1, from coordinate 3,009 downwards.
GTTGAAGCGCCGGGAGGACTGCCCGTCCCTGCGCAGCCACGACGCGGCGACGCCCAAGCCCCCCTGCAGGCTGTTCGAACCGCATCGGCCGCACATCTGCGTGCCCATCCCCGCCGAGCACGAACCGCGCGGGATCCTGCAGATTCTCGACCTGGCCATCGACGAGGCCGACGGGGCGATGGCGCTGCTGAGGACGCTGGCGACGCGGACCGGGCTCATTGCCTCGAACCTGATGCTGCACGACCAGCTGCGGGCGCTTTCGGTGCATGACGAGCTGACCGGCTTGTTCAACCGGCGCTTCCTGACCGAGAGCCTGAAGATCGAGCAGTCGCGCGCCGAACGCAGCGGCGCTCCGCTCTGCCTGGTCCTGTTCGACCTGGACCGCTTCAAAGCCGTGAATGACCGGTTCGGGCATCCGGCCGGAGACGCCGCTCTTGCCGCATTCGCCAAGGTGCTGCGGCAGCACGCCAGGAGCGGCGACATCGCCTGTCGCTACGGCGGCGAGGAACTGGCGCTGGTGCTGCCGGGAACCCAGCCGGCGGCGGCGCTGGAACGGGCGAACGAGGTCCGTGAGGAATGGTCGCGCACCGCCATTCCGCACGCCGGCGGGGTGCTGCCGTTCCTCACCGTGTCCGCCGGGGTCGCCGCCCTGCCCCAGGACGCCGAAACCTCGGACGCCCTGATACGCCTGGCCGACGAGGCGCTGTACCGGGCCAAGCGCGGCGGCCGCAACCGTTGCGAGGGCACTGGCGGCGAGGCTCCCGGAATCGCCGCGATGTCCCCCTGAGCTGCCCGCCGGGCAAGCCCGGCCTTCGGCTTGACGTGCATCAATGCGGCCGAGGCGTTCCCCGGCCAGCATGGCTGCGGATTCGAACGACAGCACCGAAATGAGCGCACGCCCGCCTGCCTGGATCACTCATCCGGCATGCCTCAAGCACCAGATGGAGCCCGGGCACCCGGAGTGCGCGCAGCGGCTGCAGGCCATCGAAGACCGGCTGGTCGCCACCAGCCTGGGCTACTTCCTGGACCGGCACGAGGCGCCGCGGGCGGCGCGCGAGGCGCTGCTGCGGGTGCACACGCCGGAGCACGTGGATTTCGTGCTGCAAGCCGTGCCCGGCGACGCGACGGTGCGGGTCGACGCCGACACCTGGATGAACGCTTACACCGCCGAGGCGGCGCTGCGCGCCGCCGGGGCCGGGGTGCTGGCGGTGGACCTGGTGCTGCGTAACCACACCGACTTTGCCTTCTGCGCGGTGCGCCCGCCGGGCCATCACGCCGAGCACGGCGCGGCGATGGGCTTCTGCTTCTTCAACAACGTCGCGGTGGCGGCGGCGCACGCCCTGGCCAGCGGCCTGGAGCGCGTGGCCATCCTCGACTTCGACCTGCATTACGGCAACGGCACCGCCGATATTTTCGGCCGCGACCCGCGGGTGCGGCTGTGCTCGACCTACCAGCATCCCCTTTATCCGTATTGGAAGGGCGACGCCGCGGCCACCAGTCTGGTCGACGCCGCCCTGCCGCCGCTGGCCGGCAGCCACGAATTCCGCCACGCCGTGGCGGCCCGCTGGCTGCCCGAGCTGGAGCGCTTCCGGCCGCAGCTGATCCTGGTGTCGGCGGGGTTCGATGCGCACGCCCAGGACGGCCTCGGCGATCTGCGCCTGAACTACGGCGATTTTCACTGGATCGGCAGCGTCATCTCGCAGCTGGCCGAAGCCTGCTGCGGAGGCCGCGTGGTCGCCACCCTGGAAGGGGGTTACAACACCACCGCGCTGGCACGCAGCGTCGAGTCGTTTCTCCGCGCCTTTCTCGGCGAGGAGCTGCCGGCATGAGCACCTACCATCTCGATGCGCTGTTCCATCCGCGGCGGGTGCTGATGCTGGGCGAAGCCCGCGATGCAGCCACCCGGCAGCTGCTCGCCAACCTCGAAGCCAGCCTGCCCGCCGATCGCCGCAGCCTGGTCGGAGCCGAACGCCGCGGCTGGACGTGTGCGCCGGAGCAGGCGCCATGGCCGAACGGCGACCTGGCCGTGTTGGCCGGGGCTTCGTGGCTCAATCCCGGCACAGCGGCCAGGCTGGTCCGGTGCGGGGTGCGCGCGGTACTGCTGCCCGGCAATGACGCCATCCCGGCCGATTTCGTCGCCGCCGCGCGGCGGCTCAGCCTGCGGCTGCTGGGTCCGCGCAGCGCCGGGCTGGCGAGCAGCCGCGACGCGCTCAATCTCACCACGCTCGACTGCCGCATCCTGCCCGGCAAGCTGGCCCTGCTCTCGCAGTCGCAGACCGTGGCGGCCACCGCGCTGGATTGGGCGCGGGGCCGGGGGCTGGGGTTTTCCCGGGTGGCCATCACCGGCGCGGAAGCCGATATCGACCTCGCCGATCTGCTCGACCATGCGGCGCTCGATCCGCACACCCGCGCGGTGGTGATGCAGTTGGGGCGCATCGGCGACGGCCGCAAGTTCATGTCCGCGGCGCGCGCCTGCGCGCGCGGCAAGCCGGTGGTGGTGCTGCAGACCAACCCCGCCTGCGCCCTCGGGCCGGTCGGGACCGATCCCGTGCGCAGCGCCGCGTTCCAGCGCGCCGGCCTGGTGGAATGCGGCTCCCTCGCCGGGCTGTTCGACGCCCTGGCCGCGCTGGAATGCCTCCCGCCGGTGGAAGACGGCGATGTCATCGTCGCCGGCAACGGCACCGGCGTCTGCACCCTGGCGGTGGAAGCGATGCTCCGGCAGGGCCTCCGGCCGGTCACGCTGGATGGACCGGTCCAGCAGCGCATCCTGCCGCTGGCCCCCGCCGCGCGCTTCATGCCCGGAGCGGTGGACCTGGGCGATCTCGACCCGCCCACGCTGGCCAAGGCCTTGCAGAGCCTGGCGCAGGCGCACGCCACGGCGCCGCTGCTCTACATCCGCGCGCCGCTGCCGGGCGCCAGTCACGAAGCCCTGGCCGGTGCCGCGGGCGCCTGCGGGCTGGGTCCGCGCCTGCTCACCGTCTGGCTCGGGCTCGACACGACCCTGGCGGC
>DASRFD010000033.1:0-22962 GCA_035651715.1 Nevskia sp. | reverse complement strand
CCAGGCCGGCCAGCGCCCGCCACCAGGAGGTCGGGTGGAAGGAGAAGCCCTCGCGGGTTTTCGCCTTCGTCACCACGTAGAGGTCGAGATGGTCCTGCAGGTTCTGGCCCACGCCCGGCAGCTCGTGCAGCAGCGGGATGCCGTGCTTCTCCAGCTCGGCGCGCGGGCCGATGCCGGACAGCAGCAGCAGTTGCGGCGAGTTGAAGGCGCCGCCGCTGACGATCACCTCGCGCGCGGCGCGCAGCTCGCGCTCGGCGCGGCCCTTCCGGTAGCGCACGCCGACGGCGCGCCTGCCCTCCAGCAGCACCCGGGTGACGTGCGCGCCGGTGATGACGGTCAGGTTCGGCCGCCCTTCGGCCGGGCGCAGGTAGGCGGCGGCGTTGGAGCAGCGCTCGCCCTTGCGGTGGTAGCGGTGGAGGATGCCGTAGCCTTCCTGCTGCGCGCCGTTGAAGTCGGCGGTGGCCGGCAGGCCGGCCTGGCCGGCGGCGTCGAGGAAGGCCTGGCTCAGCGGATTGAGCGCGCCCCGCGGCGCGATGTTGAGCGGCCCGCCCTTGCCGTGGAAACGCGCGTCGCGCGGCTCGCTCGCCGGCTCGTAGTTCTCCATCCGCCGGAAATACGGCAGCACCTCCTCGTAGCTCCAGCCGGCGCAGCCCTGGGCGGCCCAGCGGTCGAAGTCCGCCGCGTTGCCGCGGATGTAGACCTGGGCGTTGATGCTGCTGGAGCCGCCGAGCACCTTGCCGCGCGGCTGGTACATGCGGCGGCCGCCCATGTGCGGCTGCGGCTCGCTCCAGTACTTCCAGTTGCACCACCAGCCGCGCACCAGCGGGATCAGGCCGGTGGGCAGGCGGATCAGCGGGTTCCAGTCGCGCGGGCCGGCTTCGAGCAGGCAGACGCGGTGCTTGCCGTCGGCGCTGAGCCGGTTGGCGAGCACGCAGCCGGCGGAGCCGCCGCCGGCGATGAGGTAGTCGTAGTCCGTGTCTTTCATCCGCTATTCCCGTTCAGCCGCGCCGCCCGGCGCCGCCGGGCGGTCCGAGGAGGGGGCGTTGCGCGCTCCTGGCTCGGCCCGCTGCGCGGGCGGCTCGGGCGAACGATCCCTACAAGGTTCAGGCCGCAAACGGCTCGATCTCCGCCACCGGAAAAACCATGCGGAAACCGGTGATCTTCAGCGCCGCCACCACCTCGCCGCGCGCCAGGTCGGGGAAGTGCCGCGCGTCGAAGCGCCAGTTGCGCACGCGGGCGAAGCGCACCTGGCCGCGCGCTTCCGGCGCATAGGTGTAGATCCGGCCTTCATGCAGCTGCGACAAGGTGCGCAGGCGGCGCGGCACCCAGTGGCCCGGCGCCGGCAGGCGCGGCCCGCGCGCCTGCAGCTCCAGCTCGGCGAAGACGGTGCCGTCCGCCGCCGTGCAGGCGACGCGGTCGATCCCATCCGCGCCGTAGTCCACGGCGAAGTCGCAGCGGTCCTTGGGGATGCCCCAATTGCGGTTGCCGTTGACCACCGAGGCCCAGCTGGAGACGAAGATGCGCGAAATGGAGAGCTGGCGGCGGCGGCCGAAGTCGAGCGCGCCGGGGATGTAAAGCAGCTCGTGGTAAGGACCGACGTCGCTGCGGGCGTAGTCGACGAACATCAGGCAGGCCAGCCGGCTCCTGCCGACGCGGCGCAGCCCCGGCGGCAGGAAGCTGCCCTGCTCGAGCACCTCCCGCGGCAGGCGCACGGCGATGATGTAGCCCTGCCCGCTCAAGTCCCAGGGGGCGGGAGCGAGGGCGACGTCGGAAGCTCTGGCTTGGTTCACGGCAAACATCCGGTGGAAAGAGGCTCGTTGCAGTGCACAAGCTTAAGCAGGGGCCGTCGTGGGCTGGATGACATGCCGGGACAATTTATTGATAATTCCGGACAGCCCTCGATCTTCCTGGACGTCATGCCGGACTGGAGCATTCCGCGCGGTATCGCAGGCGCCCGCCACCTGGTGGAAGTGGCGCAGGCGCACGGCGCCGGCCTCGCCCAGTGCCTGGAGGGCAGCGGCGTCAGCCCGGCGACCATCCGCGACGCCGAGGCGGAGATCCGCCTGGAGCAGGAGCTGCGGCTGATCCGCAACGTGGTGGCGGCGCTGCCGCAGGTGGAAGGCCTGGCGCTGGAGGTCGGCGCCCGCTTCCAGATCACCGACTTCGGTATCTGGGGCTATGCGCTGTTCAGCAGCCGCTCGCTGCGCGAGGCGCTGCGCACGGCCCTCCGCTACCTCGACCTCAGCGCCATCTTCGGCGAGCTGGACTTCAGCGAGCGCGGCAGCGAGGCCTACCTCAGCATGGACTACCGCAAGGTGCCGGCGGACGTGCGGCCGTTCGTGATCGAACGCGACGCCGCGTCGATCTGGCGCGTGCAGCGCCTGATCGATCCGCGCCCGGCGCCGCCGCTGCGCATCCTGTTCGAGTTCCCGGCGCCGCCCTACGCGCAGCGCTACCAGGAGCTGATGGGCGTCAAGCCGGAGTTCGGCGCGGACCGGACCATGTTCGTGCTCGACCCGCGCGTATTCGACCAACCGCTGCCGCAGGCCAACGAGGCCACCGCGCGCATGTGCGAGGCCGAATGCCAGAAGCTGCTGGCGCGGCGCCGCGCCCGCTCCGGCACCTCGGCGCGCGTGCGCGACATCATCCTGCGCCGGCCGGCGCAGGCGGCCGACATGGAAGTGGTGGCAGCCGAGCTGTGCATGACCTCGCGCACCCTGCGCCGCCACCTGGCCGACGAGAACACCAGTTTCCGCACCCTGCGCGACGAGGTGCTGATGACCCTGGCCGAGGAACTGATCGGCACCGCGCACATGAAGCTGGCCGAGGTGGCCGAGCGCCTGGGCTATTCCGACGCCGCGGCGTTCAGCCACGCCTTCAAGCGCTGGAAGGGCGTCACCCCCGGCGCCGCGCGCAGCGCGTAGGCGCAAGGCCGCAGCCCCCGCCTGAAGCTCAGTCCTGCGGCGGCGCCGTCGCGCCGGGTGCCGGTGCGGGCGTGGCGGGTGCGGCGGGCGCTGGTGCCGCGGGCGCGGCAGGCGCTGGCGGCGGGGATGCCGGCGTTGCCGGCGCAGGCGTCGCGGGCGTTGCCGGTGCGGCCGCGGCGGGCGTGGGCGCCGCCGCCGGTGCAGCGGCCGGCGCCACGCTGGCGGGCGTCGCCGGCACGGCGGCGGCATCCGGCGGCGGCTTGAGCTGCTGCACCTCCAGCGTGGCCTGGTTGACCGTGGCCGGATCGTCGCGCAGCTTCAGGTAGAGCCGCCCGCCCGCGGGGCGCGGCACCGGCAGCACGAAGCCGGTGAAGCCTTCGGGCACCGGCATGGAATGGCGGAACTGCGCGTCGCCCGATACCGCGTCGACCAGGAACAGGTCGGAGCCGGACAGCTTGCACGGCAGGTCCGGCGCCGCCGGGCACTGCAGGGCCTTCAACGCCGGCAGGCGCACCAGCTTGGCCAGCGGCAGCCAGTCGCCCGCCGCGCCGCTGCCCACGGCGCGGAACTTGAGCGCGCCGAAGGCCGAGGCGCCGAAGGCCTTGTCCGGGTCGAGCGTCGCCACCGCGACGCGGCTGTCGACCAGGCGCAGGCCGCCGTTGGCCAGGCTCAGGCTCACCGAGAAGGATTCGTCGGCCGTCGCCACCTCGATGGTCTGGCCATGGGGGAAGGCGGCCGGCGACTCGGCGCGCACCGAGAAGCTGAGCTTGGCGTCCTGCGGCAGCTGGTCCTGGTTGGCGAGCTGGATGTTGCTGTCGCCGCTGGAGGGCGAGGGCCATACGCTCTTGCCGATCAGCGACACGCGCGGCCGCGCCGCGTCCACCGTGGCGTTGACCCGCACGCTGCGGCCGTCCCTGAGCGTCACCGTGGCCGGTAGGGTCGAGCCCTGCGGCAGCGCCGCCGCGGCCTGCGGGTCCTGCGCGTTCATCGGCAGCTCGTCGCGGCTGCCGCGGCGGGACAGCTGGCCCGGCAGGAACACCAGCTTGTCGATGCTCAGGCTGGCCACCTCGCCCAGGTTGCCGCCCTTGAGCGTGCCCTGGCTGTCGCCGGCGTGGAGCACGAAGCTGTCGAAGCGGCCGGCGTCGGAAAAGGCCTTGAACTCCACCGGCTGCGGCTGGCTGGCGCCGTACTGCCGCACCAGCAGGGTCATCGCGCCGGGCTGGGCCGCCTGCAGCGGCAGGGTCACCTCGACCTCGTTCTGGCTCACCGCCTTCCACTCGGCCTTGAGCTCCTTGCCGCTGGGGTCCTTGAGCATGATGTCGTCGACGCAGCTGACGCTGTCGGCCTGCAGGTGGATGGTGTCCTGCTTGCCCACCACCAGCGCCTGCATCTCGCCCTCGGCCAGCGTCCAGTTCCTGGCGTGGGCGTTGCGCAGGCGGAAGCCGGGGCCGTCGTAGGGCTCGAAGCCCCAGTAGCCCTGCAGCGTGGCGTGCACCGTCTCGCCCAGGCTGGCATTGCGCAGCCCGGTGGTGTCGACGACGTAGCCGCCCTGCACCGCGTCGGCGCGCGCCGGCAGCAGGATGGTCTTGCCGTCGGTGCCGGACAGGCTCAGGGTCACGTCGTGGGCATAGCCGGTGGAGAAGGCCAGCGGCGCCCCCTCCACCGGCAGCACCAGGGTGTTGCGGCTGGCGCAGTAGATCTCCTTGGGGTCCACCGCGTGCAGCGGCGGCGGCTGCGGCTGCTCCACCGCCGGCAGCGCCACCACCAGCACCGACTTGGGATCGTAGAACGAGGGCGCGGTGTTGAGCGTCAGCGCCAGCTGGTCGCCGTGCTGGGTGGCCAGCGCCGGAATGTATTGGTACTGCGCGGTACGGAACGAATCGAGGATGCGCGCGATGTCGATGACCGAGGCGATGTACGGGCTGTAGTAGCCGTAGCCGGCCTGCGGCGTGGAGCTGGCGGCCATCAGCAGGTCGGCGTCGTAGCCGGTGGTGAGGGCCTGCACGATCGAGGTGCTGTGGCCGTCGTTGAGGATCAGCGACTCCTGCCCGGCCATCAGGCAGGGCGCCTGCAAGGCCGGGATGCGGTCCAGGCATTTGTCGTCGACCTTGATCGACAGGCTGCGCGCCAGCAGCGGCGTGACCTCCTTCAGCCGCGCCGGGTCGCTGGCGTTGAGGGCGTGGATGGCGTTGAGGTAGACCTGCAGGCGCGAGCGGTCGAGCGCCGCCTGGTTGAGGTCCTGCGAGGCGCGCACGAAGGCGCCGGGACGCCCGCGCACCGCGCTGACCAGGGTGCGGAAATCGCCGCTGGTCTCCGGCGCCATGAACAGCAGCACCTGCTGCGCCCCGTCCGGCACGGTGACGGTGATGCCGTCGTGGGCGCAGGGCTCCTGCCAGACCTTGCACGGATAGAACCACTGCTCCGGCGGCGGGTTGGTCGAGCCGCTGAGGAAGGCCACCACCATCAGGTAGTGGGCCGACTGGCTCGACGGCAGGTCGGCGCGGACCCAGACCTTGTCGCCGGCGACCAGGTTGGGCACCTCCGACGCCGGCAGGGTCACGCCGCCGCGCGTCACCTTGGCCTCCAGGGTCGGGCCGGCCAGGTCGAACGGCGAAGGATTGCCTGCATGGGCGTTGCCCGCCAGCAGCGCGGCCAGGAGCAGGAGACAGCGGCGCAATAGCATGAGAGGCTCGGGTAGGGATTCGGCTGCCGACCGCTTTAGATGGACGAAGCGGCGCGAAGTTCGCGGCCGCGGCCGTCCGGGCGGCGGCGGGGCCGAAAAATACCACATGAATCCCGGACCGGGCTTACGCCGGTCTTTCGCGCGGCGGACGCGCCGCCGCGGTTTTCCTCCCGGCGCGGCCGGGCGGCCCTACCAGCGCATCATCGGCATCGGGCTCCACGGCTTGGTGCGCAGCCGCTGCCCGAACAGCTGCACCAGCCGCTTGTGGAAGCCGGCGTTGGGAAATGCCGCCAGCACTTCGCGGACGAAGGCCTTGGGCAGGCCATGGCGCACCAGGCCCATCGACACGTCGACCAGGTCGGCCTTGCGGAACGCCTCGACCAGCGCCGCCGGCTCGCGCCGGTACGCCGTCAGCTTGTGATGCTGGCCGATCATCGCGGTGACTTCGGCGCTCCATTCCGCCAGGCCCGCGCCGCGCAGGTACGCTTCGGCCAGGCGCTCGGAGGGCGGCAGGTAATCGAAGGTGCGGTCGGTCCAGATGCCGAGGTCGTGGAAGGCGGCGGCGATGGCCGCCTTGCGCAGCGCCTCGGCCGCGCCCGGCGCCAGCGCGGCGCAGAAGTTCACCACGCGGCAGCAGTGGTTGCGGTAGGCGGTGAAATCCGCGCCCAGCGCCTCGCGGTGGCGCTCCAGCAGCTCGTCCAGCAGCTCAATCCGGGTCAGCAGCATGATGGTCTCCCTGGGACGGCCCATCTTGCGGCAGCCGCGGCTGCGGCGGAACCGGCAAACTGGCAAGATCGCTTTGCAATTCTGCAAGGGAGCACGGCGTGGACACGTCCGCCCTGGACTGGAACGACATCGCCGTGGTGCTGGCCCTGGCCCGCCACGGCAGCATGAGCGCCGCGGCGCGCGGCCTGGGCGTGGACGTGTCCACCGTCAGCCGCCGCCTGGCGGCGGCGGAGGCGGCGCTGCGCACGCGCCTGTTCATCCGCGACCACCGCGGCTACCGGCCCACCGACGCCGGCGCGGTGTTCGTGGCCCACGCCGAGCGGGTGCAGGGCGCGGTGCGGGCGCTGGAGACGGAAACGCGCGCCGAGGCCGAGGACATCGCCGGGCCGGTGTCGATCACCGCGGCGGACGCGCTGTTCGACCAGTGGCTGGTGGAGCGCCTGCCGGAGCTGGCCCGGGCGCACCCGCGCCTGCAGATCCGCCTGGTCGCCGACGACCACAACCTGTCCTTCACCCGCCGCGAGGCCGACCTGGCCCTGCGCCTGGCGCAGCCGACCCAGGACGCGGCGCTGCTGATGCGCAAGCTCGGCGCCATCGGCTTCAGCGTCTACTGCGGCGCGCACTGCAAGCCGGTGCCGCGCAGCCGCTGGGGCAGCCAGCCCTGGCTGGCCTATGGCGAGGAGCTGGCAGGGGTGCCGGAAATGCGCTGGCTGGCGCGGCTCCGGCCGGCGCCGCAGCGGCGGCTGCAGGCCAGCAGCGCCACCACCCTGATCCGCGCCTGCCAGGCCGGCCTGGGCCTGGCCCTGCTGCCCGGCTTCTGCGGCGAGCGCAGCGGCCTGCGGCGCCTCAGCGCCAGGCCGGAGCTGCACCGCGACCTGTGGCTGCTGAGCCACCGCGACGCCGCCAGGATCCGGCGCTTCCGCGTCGTCGGCGACTGGCTGGCGCAGGCGTTCGAAGCGGACCGCAAGGCTTTTGCCGGCTAGTGAGAGGCAGGCCCGCCCGGCGTGGCCAGGCCGCTTTTACTCTTCTTAACCGCGCGCAGGGGCGCGGCATTCAGCCGCAATTCAGCGGCCGGCGCTAAGGTTCGAGGCAAGCACGCACACCGGAGAAACGCCGTGAACAAACCGCTGCTCCTCGCCACCCTGCTCGCCGCGGGCATGGCCCTGCCGGCAGCCAGCCAGGCCGCGCGCGTCGGCGTGGACATCAACCTCGCCCCGCCCGCCCCGGTGGTCGAAGGCCCGCCGCCCCCGCCGCCGCAGCCCGGCTACGTCTGGGCTCCCGGCTACTGGGCCTGGAACGGCGCGCAGTACGTGTGGGTCGCCGGCCACTACGTCGCCGGCCGGCCGGGCTGGGTCTGGGTGCCGGAGCACTACGTGCGCCGCGGCCCTTACTATCGCTTCGTGCCGGGCCACTGGCGTCGCGGCTAGCGCGTCGCGGCGGCTAGGCGAAGCCGTGGTCGCGCGCCAGCCGGCGCAGGCCGTCCAGCTCCTGGTGGTGCGCCAGGCGGCGCCGCGCCGCCTCCATCGACTCGTCCCGCGCCAATGAGGGCAGCGGCACGTCGAGCCCCGGGATCGGCGGCAGCTGCACCACCACCGGCAGCGGCACGCCGACCGGGAAGGCCGCGGGGATCGGCAGCGACACCGGCAGGCCGGACACGCTGGCGACCTCGGCGACCAGTTCCTCCAGCGGCAGGCACAGCGCGGCGAACGGGCCCGCCGGCACGTCGAACGCCGGCGCCTGGAGGTTGGGCGGATTGGCGAAATCCAGCGCCAGCGCCAAGTTGTTGGAGCCGCCGCGCACGCCGGGCGGGGCGAAGCCGAAGCGCCAGGCGATGAAATTGAGGATCGAGTTCGGGTCGAGCTGCAGGTGCTCGACGTGGCCGCGCCGCGCCCGCGGCCCGATCAGCACGCAGGGCACGCGGCAGCCGAGCCGGCCGTCGTTGCCCAGCGCCTTCTCCGCTGCCGAGACCGGCGCGAACGGCGGCTCGACGTGGTCGTAGAAGCCGCCCCATTCGTCGTAGTTGACGATCACCAGGGTGCGCTCCCACTGCGGCCCGGCGCGCAGGATGTCGTAGACCTGGTTGAGGAAGTGCTGGCCGTCGCGCACGTCGGCGTAGGGGTGGTCGTCGCGCGAGATGCCGCCGCCTTCCTCGAAGGTGGTGCCGACGTTGTCGATGTAGGTCAGGTTGGCGAGCGTGCCGCCCGCCACGTCGGCGGCGAAGCTGCTCATGCTGTACTGCCGGGAGAAGCCGTTGTACTTGTTGCCCCAGTACGCGGTGTACGGCACGTCGACGTAGTAGTAGGCGACGCTGCGGCCGGCGCCGAGCATGCCGTCCCAGATGGTCGGCAGGGTCGACACCGACACGGTGTTGCTGAGCCGGTCGGTCTGGCCGGCGTGCATGTAGAAGCGGTTCGGCGTGGTCGAACTGAGGATGCCGCAGAAGTAGCGGTCGCAGATGGTCCAGCTGGCGGCGCAGCCCTTGAAGAACGGCAGGCTGTCCGCGGTGTAATAGCCGATGGGAAAGGTGTCGCCCACCGGCTGCGGCAGCAGGAAGCCGTCCATCCTGCCGTTGTTGATCTCGACCCGGCCGCCGGCGTAGCTGTGGTCGGGGTCGGCCAGCATGCAGTTCTGGAAGTTCGGCGCCAGGTCGTAGGTCGGATGGCTGTTGCCGGCCGCGTCCCTGAAGCTCAGGCCGGCCTGCACGCCGTCGGCGCCCGGCACCCAGCCGAGGTAGTGGTCGAAGGAGCGGTTCTCCATCATCACCACCACGATGTGGTCGATGCCCGAATCCTCCGGCGCCGGCAGCGCGCCGGCGCCCGCGCCGCTGCCCGGATCCGCCGGGCTGCTGCTGCCGCAGCCCTGGAGCAGCGCCCCGCCCGCCGCGCCGGCGACGCCGCTGATGAAACGCCGCCGGCCCAGATCGACCGGTCGCGCACCGTTGCCGCCGTTTTCCCCCGTGCCCATCGCTGGAGCCCTCCTGTGCCGGAGCTGCCCCGGATATTACAGATTTATGACAGGCGCGAGGGCGCCTGTCCGGCCAGGCTGGTCAGGATGCGGATTTCCGAGGTCAGGGTGCGGTGGACCGGGCAGCGGTCGGCGATCTCCAGCATGCGCTGGCGCTGCTCCGGCGTCAGAGCGCCTTCCAGCTCGATCTCGCGCGTGATCTGGTCGAGCTTGCCCTCCTTGGTTTCGCACTCGGCGCAGTCCTGCGCGTGGATCTTGCGGTGCGACAGCCGCACCCGCACGCGCTCCAGCGGCAGTTTCTTCAGGTCGGCATAACATGCGCAGGGTGATGCTGGTGCAGGCGCCCAGGCTCATCAGCAGCAGCTCGTAGGGACCCGGGCCGGCGTCGCTGCCGCCGGCCGCCGCCGGCTCGTCGGCGGTGAGCGTATGGCGCCCGTCGCGCAGGGTGTTGATGTAGCGGCCGCTGCGGGTTTCCTCGACTTCCACCACGGTGGGCTGTGCGGTCATCGCGCGTCTCCGGTTGGGGTGCCGCGCATCATAGCCCCGCCGCCGTTCAGGCCCCCGCGGCCGCCTGAAACGCTCCACCCATGGCCGGCGCTCACGACTGCTCCCTCTGCACCAGGGCGGCGATGGCCTGGTCGATGCCGATGGCGCCCTTGCGCGCATGGGCGCCGCGCTCGGCGAAGTCGATCCAGCCGGCGTTGAAGCCGTCAACCATCTGCATGCGGGGCTCGGGATTTTTCATGCCCTGGCCGCGGAAGATAGCCTCCCACTGGTCACGCGGCACCGCCTCGGCCCGCACCGGGCGATCGAGCGCCCTGGAGAAGGCGGCGGCCAGGTCGTCCGGCGAGACGCGGCGGCCACTCTCCAGCTCCACCACGCGCTGGCCCTCCCACCGCTCCTGCAGCAACTCCGCGGCGGTGCGGCCGACATCGGCGGTGGAGATCATCGGGATGCGGCGGTCCAGCGGCTGCAGGTAGCTGCGGATCACGCCCTCTTTGGCGGCGGCGATGTCCCAGGCCGCATTCTCCATGAACCAGGCCGCGCGCAGGTAGGTGACCGGCAGCGGCAGGCTGGCGAAGCTCTGCTCCATCATCCGCAGCGCGTTGAGCAGGTTGGGCCGCGCCGAATCGGCGCCGATGGTGGACAGCGCCACCACCTTCTGCGGCCGGGCACGGCTCAGCGCCCCGTGCAGGGATTCGATCAGCGCGGCGGCCTCGGGAAAGCCCGGCCGGGGATCGAACACCGGCGGCAGCAGCACGAACACCCCCTCGGCGCCCTGGAACGCGCGGACCAGCGCTGCCGTATCGGCGAGATCCGCCACCGCCAGCTCGCAGCCGAGCTGCGCCCACACCGCGCCCTTGCCGCGGTCCCGCACCACCGCCCGCACGCTCTGGTCGGCGGCCAGCAGGCTGCGGGCCGCGGCGCCCCCGACTTGTCCGGTGATACCGGTGATTGCATACATGGCGCGACTCCTCGAGTGGATTCGCCATCCGGCGAGGTGGCGGCACTATCTCTCCGGGCGATTCGTGCTTCAATAGCGTTTTCATACATGCAGTCGTGACAAAAAGGCAGGAATCCCATGGCATTCGACGGCCGGCTGCTTTCCGGTGTCTCCGTGTTCATGGCGGTGGTGGAAGCCGGGACCATCGCCCGCGCCGCCGAGGCGCTGGGCCTGTCGCCTTCCGGAGTGAGCCGGGCGCTGGCGCGGCTGGAGCTGCGCGTCGGCGCGCGCCTGCTGGCGCGCACCACGCGCGCGCTCTCGCTCACCGAGGAGGGCCGGCGCTTCTACGAGCAGGTGGGCCCGCACCTGGCGGGCATCGAGGAGGCGGCGATCGAGGCTTCCGGCTCAACCGCGAAAGTGAGGGGCAAGCTGCGGGTCAACATCGATGCGTTCTTCTCGCGCATGGTGCTGGCGCGCCACCTGGGGGCGTTCCTGGCGCGTTATCCGGAACTGTCGCTCGAACTGATCATGCGCGACTCGGTGGGCGATCTCGTCGCCGATGGCTTCGACCTCGCCTTGCGCTTCGGCGAGCCGCCGCAGGGCTCTTTCGTCGCCCGCAAGCTCGCCGAGACGCGCGTCATCACCGTCGCCTCCCCGCTCTATCTCAAGACCCACGGCCGGCCGCGGCATCCCCGGGAGCTGGAGCAGCGCGAATGCCTGGACTTCTACGATGCCGCCCACGGCCGCCCCTACGATTGGGAGATGCGGCGCAAGAAGGAAGTCCTGCCCCTGCGCACCAGGAGCCGCCTGCTGGTGTCCGACTCCGGCACACTGCTCGGCGCCTGCGAAGCCGGCGCCGGCATTGCCCAGATCCTGGAAATCGGCCACGAACAACTGCTGCGCAGCGGCCGCCTGGTGGAGCTGTTCCCGGACTGGTCCGACGAACGCTTTCCCCTCCACGCCATTTATCCCTCCCGCCTGCACCGCGCGGCGAAGGTGCGGGCATTCATCGAGTTTTGCCTGGAGATACTGGGGAAGGCGGGTTAACGCGCCAAGTCCCATTTTTTGCGGCGGCTATACGGCTCAGGGTCTGTCGAGAATCCCACCACGGCCGGGATCATATGGCGTGACCGCCGGCAGTCAGGCCGCGCCGGCATCGGCGAGCCAGCGCCCCGGATCGAGAAAGAACATCCGCTTCCAGCCCTGCCGGCCCAAGGCCACGTGCGCCGCGATGGCGGAACGGTGCAAAATCCGCACAGAACCGCGCCGATGCGGCCATCCTCCGGCGCGCCGCAACCTCCCGCCGCCGATCCGGCACTCATAGCTTCAAGGGCCGCCGGCGCGTGATGCGCATCGCGGATGCGCCGGCGCGCCCGCTGCTAGACTCGAACGACAAGACCAAGGCGACAGGAGAGCACGATGAGCGAGCACAAGGGCAAATGTTTCTGCGGCGCGGTGGAATTCACCGTCAGCGGCGAGCCGGCCGGCATGGGCTATTGCCACTGCGAATCCTGCCGCCACTGGTCGGCCGGCCCGGTCAACGCCTTCACCCTGTGGAAGCCGGAAGCGGTGAAGATCACCAAGGGCGCCGAGTTCGTCGGCACCTACAACAAGACCCCGGTCAGCTTCCGCAAGTGGTGCACGAAATGCGGCGGCCACCTGATGAACAGCCATCCGCCGCTGAACCTCACCGACGTCTTCGCCGCCATGCTGCCGACGCTGGCGTTCAAGCCGGGCGTGCACGTCAACTACCAGGAGACGGTGCTGCGGATGAAGGACGGCCTGCCGAAGATGAAGGACTTCCCGGCGGAGCTGGGCGGGTCCGGGCAGACGATCCCGGAATAGCGCAATACATCTCGTCGTCACCCCGGCGAAAGCCGGGGTCCAGGCCGATGGCGCCGCGCCTGGCCCTGGATTCCGGCTTCCGCCGGAATGACCAGCAGAAGTCTAGGTATCGCGCTCCGGATAGCCGGTGCCGGCGATGTGGTGCTGAAACACCCCCGGCGCCGCCTCGTTCAGGCCCGGCGGCCGCGGGAACGGCTTGGACTGGCCGAGCATCAGGTTGCAGATCAGGAAGTCGAGCATCTGCGCCTGATGCGCCAGCTCGGCCTCATTCGCGCCGAGCGCCCGGGAAATCTGCGCATCGACGACCCGCGCCATGCCGCCGTCGAATGCGAAGCGGAGCCGGTAGACCGGCTTGCCGCTCCAGCTGCGGTGCCAGTAGAGACAGGGCTCGTCGTAGTAGACGAACCACTTGTCCTCCATCTCCCGCGGCACGAGGCCCTCGCGCAGGCGTTCGAACTGCGCCGCACTGAATTCGGCGCGGTAAGCAAGCGCCACGCCCTCGGTGAAGGGCTCGCGCTTCCAGGATCCGGCGGTCGCTCTCATCGCGGGCATCGACGTAGGATGTGCTGAGCCTCGGCGAAGCGCATCAATCGCGGCAAACGATGCGCTTCACTTCGTTCAGCACATCCTGCGGGTTTTCCGGCCATGGCCGGCCTCGGCCGCGCACCGCGCCCTTTGCGGAAAGTGCGGGCGGCTACTCCCACACCACCTTGCTGTTCTTCTGCTTCCACTGCTCGGCCTGCGGCAGGTAGCGCTCCTCGATCACGTTGCGCTTGATCTTCATCGTCGGGGTGAGGAAGCCGTTCTCCATCGTCCACTGCTCCTTCACCACCACGGCGTAGTCCAGCTTCTCGTGGTCCTCGAGCGTGGCGTTGACCTCGTCGAGCAGGGCGCTGAACTCCCTGGTCAGGGTGTCGCGCGCGGCGCCGCCGTCGCGCAGCTCCTTCTGCGCGTCGAGCGAGGGCATCAGCAGCACGAAGGGCTGCGGCTGGGTCGGGCCGGTGACGCAGCTGACCTCGATCTTGGGATGGTTGAGCTTGTTCTCGATCGGCACCGGGGCGATGTACTTGCCCTTGCTGGTCTTGAACAGCTCCTTGACGCGGCCGGTGATGCGCAGGCGGCCTTTCTCGTCGATCTCGCCGCGGTCGCCGGTCTTGAAGAAGCCGTCCGCGGTCATCTCCTCGGCGGTCTTCTCCGGCAGCTTGTAGTAGCCGAGCATCTGGCTGGGGCTCTTGACCAGCAGCTCGCCGTTCTCGGCGATGCGCTGCTCGGTGCCGGGCGAGGGGCTGCCGACGTAGCCGACCCGCACTTCGCCCGGGCGGCAGGCGTGGGAGTTGCCGAAGTTCTCGCTCATGCCGTAGACCTCGAGCAGCTCCAGGCCGAGGTTGCGGTACCAGGCGACGATGTCCGGCGGCAGCGGCGCGGCGCCGGTCAGCGCGAACTTGACGTGGTCCAGGCCCATCTCCTGCAGGATCTTCTTCTTGACCGCGCGCGAGATCAGCGGCAGCGAGAACAGCAGCTTCTGCTTCTTCGGCGGCAGCTTTTCGTTGATCGCCAGGTAGAACTTGGTCCACAGCCGCGGCACCGAGAAGAACAGCGTCGGCCGCGCCCGCTTCAGGTCCTGCTGGAAGGTTTCCAGGCCCTGCGAGAAGTAGATGCGGAAGCCGAAGAAGATGGAGGAGCATTCCACCGCGGCGCGCTCGGCGACGTGGGCCAGCGGCAGGTAGGACAGCATGCGCTCCTCCGGGCCCAGGTCCCACAGTTGCGCCGCGCCCTTCAGGCCCGCCGTCATCGAGCGGAAGCTGTGCATCACGCCCTTGGGCTGGCCGGTGCTGCCGGAGGTGTAGACGATGGTGGCGAGGTCGTCGACGCCGCGCCGCACGATCTGCGGCAGCGGCGGCTGCCGCTTGACCAGGTCCTCCCACATCGGGATGTCCTTGCGCGGCGACAGCGGCAGGCCGATCATCGGCACGTCCTTGGGCAGGCCGTGCTGCAGGTCGTTCCAGGTGTCGGCGCCCTTGCCGTCCATCTTGCCGAGGAACAGCAGCCTGGCCTCGCTGTGCTCCATGATGTACTTCGCCGTCTCGGCGTTGAGCGTGGGGTACAGCGGCACGGTGACGTGGCCCGCCATCAGGATGGCGAGGTCGGCCATGATCCAGTGCGCGCTGTTGCGGCCGAGCAGGGCGATGCAGCTGCCCTTGGGCAGGTTCAGGGTGAGCAGGTGGGACGCCATGCGCCGCGCCTGGTCCGCCACCTCGCGCCAGGTGTAGTCCACCACCTTGCCGCCCGGGTAGGGCTGGGTCAGGTACACCGCCTCTGGCGTGTAGCGCTCCCAGTGCTCGACGCAGTTCAGCAGGTCGGTCTTGTCCGGTGTCGCGCTCATCCTCTCCTCCGCAGTGTTGTTATGGCGGCCATCCGCGGGCCGGTGCCAAGCATAGAACGAATCCGGGGGACAATGACCTGCCGGGCCCCGGTCCGCGGGCGCCTCGCCCCAAAAAAGTCCGGGCGGCCGTCTGCCGACGGGACCGCCCGGAAGCGCTGAGCCGGTTGCGCCCCTGGGTCAGTCGCGGCGGTACATCGTCACCACGCAGGCGCCGCCCAGGCCGAGGTTGTGCTGGAGCGCGATGCGCGCGCCCTCGACCTGGCGCTGGTCGGCGGTGCCGCGCAGCTGCCAGACCAGCTCGGTGCACTGCGCCAGACCCGTGGCGCCGAGCGGATGACCCTTGGACAGCAGGCCGCCGGAGGGGTTGGTGACGTACTTGCCGCCGTAGGTGTTGTCGCCGTCCCAGATGAACTTCTCGGCGCCGCCCTCGGGGCACAGGCCCAGGCCCTCGTAGGTCAGCAGCTCGTTGGCGGTGAAGCAGTCGTGCAGCTCGACCACGTCCACGTCCTCCGGCCCGATGCCGGACTTCTCGTAGACCTGCTTCGCCGCGTTGACGGTCATGTCGTAGCCCACCATCTTGATCAGGCTCAGCGGCTCGAAGCTGGAGCGGTAGTCGGTAGTCATGGCCTGGGCGGCGATGTACACCGGATTCCGGATGCCGTGCCTCCGGGCGAAGGCGTCGGAGCAGACCACCGCCGCGCCGGCGCCGCAGGTCGGCGGGCAGCACTGGAAGCGGGTCAGCGGGTCGAACACCTCGTCCGAGGCCAAGATCTCGGCCAGGCTCAGCTTCTGGTTGAACAGGGCGTAGGGGTTGCGGCTGGCGTGGTCGCGCGCCTTCTCGGAGATCTTGCCGAAGGTCTCCTTGCGGGTGCCGTGCTGCCAGCGGTATTCGCGCCCCGCGCCGCCGAACATCTGCGCCGCCGGCGGCGCGTTGCTCATGCCCTGGGCCTCGATCATCACCTGGGCGTGGCGCCCCATCGGCGGCTCGCGGTCGTTGAACTTGTTGCCGAGCGCGCCCTTCTCCATCTTCTCGAAGCCCAGCGCCAGCACGCACTCGGCCGCGCCGCTCTCCACCGCCTGCCGCGCCAGCCACAGCGCGGTGGATCCGGTGGAGCAGTTGTTGTTGACGTTGACCACCGGGATGCCGGTCAGGCCCAGCTCGTAGACCGCGCGCTGGCCGCAGGTGCTGTCGCCGTAGACGTAGCCGACATAGGCCTGCTCGATCTGGTCGTAGGCGATGCCGGCGTCGGCCAGGGCCTTCTGCCCCGCCTCGCGCGCCATCTCGTAGTACTCGGGGCTGGCGCCCGGCTTGGCGAACTTGGTCATGCCGACGCCGATGACGTTGACTCGATTCTTGCCCATCTCGTGCTCCTTGGTGTTCCAGCGTCGTGATCAGATCAGCTTGTTCAGCACGCCCAGCTCGCGCGCCAGGCGCACGTCGCCGTCGACGCGCAGCTTGCCATGCTGGTAGAGGTCGCGCGGACCGGCCTTGCCGGCGGCCAGCGCCGCCAGGTCCGCGTCGGCGATGCCGAACACGGCGGCGGCCGTGCCGGCCTTGCCCTGCTGCACCTTGGGCGCCTTGCCGCTGCAGTCGACGACCCACTCGGCGTCCGGCCCGCTGATGCGGAACTGCACCACCTGGCCGGCCAGGCCGCTGGCCGCCCTGGCGTCGGCGCCGAGCTTCTTCGCCAGCGCGGCAAAGACCTCGCCGCTGCGGGCCGCGGGCGGCGCCGCCGCGGGCTTGGGCGCAGCCGCCGCCGCGGGCGCGGGCGCAGCCGCCGTCAGCAGCCGGGGATCGATCTTCTGCAGGAAGGCCAGCTTCTGCGAGGCCATGACATTGCCGGACACCTTCATCCTGCCGCCGAAATACAGCTTGTTCGGATCGGCCTTGCCGGTGGACATGGCGACGAAGTCTTCCTCGCTCAGCTCCAGGGTCACGTCCGGCTTGTCGGCATGGCCGGGGCTGACCGCGCCGTCGCCGGACTTCATGTCCAGCACCCAGGCGGCGTCCGGCTCTTTCAGGAGGAACTGGAACACCGTCTTGACCTGGTCGCCCATGCCCTTGTTCGCGGCGAGGTGCTTGCCGATGGCGCCGAAGATCGCGGCCGAATCGATGCCGCCGGCGGGCGCGGCGGCCGGGGCCGCGCCAGCCCCGCCCTTGGCCATGCGCTCGGCGCTGGCCTCGCTCAGCAGCTTCGGATCCATCTTCTGCAGGAAGCCCAGCTTCTGCGAGGCCATGACATTGCCGCTGACCTTCATCTTGCCGCCGAAGTAGAGCTTGTTGGGGTCGGCCTTGCCGGTGGACATGGCGATGAAGTCGGCGTCGGCCAGCTCCAGGGTCACGTCGGGCTTGTCCGCGGTGCCCTGCGACACCGAGCCGTCGCCGGACTTCAGGTCGAGGACCCAGGCGCTGTCCGGGCCGGTCAGCAGGAACTGGAACACGGTCCTGGCCTGGTCGCCGAGGCCCCGGGTGGCGGCGAGGTGCTTGCCGATGGCGGCGAACACGTCGGCCGAAACCAGCTCGGCCGACGCGGCCGGCGCAGCGGCAGCAGCCTGCGCCTTCGGCCTGGCCTTGCGCTGCGGCACCTGCTCGTACAGCTCCACCGCCGCGTTCTTGATGACCAGCTTGTCGCGCTCCTTGACCCGGGTCTCGAACACCACGCGCGTGTCCGACTCCTTCCACATCCGCGTCACCAGGGTCTCGCCCGGGAACACGCTCTCGGCGAAGCGCACCTTGATGCTCTTGAACCTGCGCGGGTCGTTGCCGGCGAAAGCCTTGACCACGTGGCGGCCGACGAAGCCGTAGGTGCACAGCCCGTGCAGGATCGGCTTGTCGAAGCCGAAGGCCTTGGCGAAGGCCGGGTCCGCGTGCAGCGGGTTCCAGTCGCCGGACAGGCGATACAGCAGCGCCTGGTTGGCGTCGGTCTTCTCCTCGATCACCGCGTCCGGCTCGCGCGCCGGCGCCACGTTGATGTCGCCGGAAGGGCCGCGCTCGCCGCCCCAGCCGCCGGCGCCGCGGACGAAGGTGCTGATCTCGTTGTAGGCGATCTCCTCCCCGCTTTCGTCGGTAGTGGTGACGCCGAGCAGCACCACCGCGTGCGGCGCCTTGTCGTAGGCGCCCTTGAAGCGGAAGGTGTGCTTGAGCCTGCCCTTGGGCGGAAACGGGTACTTCAGCTCGGTGTACTGCTCGCCGTGCAGCACGCGGTCGAAGCCGTAGTTCAGGCCCGGCAGCGGCGGCTTGCCTTCCTTGGCCATGGCCAGCATGGCGTTCATCGCCGGCATCACCGCGTAGGTGGGCAGCACGTTGAAGCCGCCGCCGTTGAGCTCGTAGACCAGCGACAGGTCCTGCTTGTCCAGCGGGTCCGCCGCGGCGCCGACGCCGAGGGCGTACAGCGCCACGTCGTGCTCGGAGTGCGCGGACTCCACCGTGGTCTCCGCCTGGGAGGCCAGATCGAGGTCGATGAACTCGTTGCCGCCGAGGCTCCTGGCGCTCATGTTGGCCAGCACCGGGGCCATCGACTGGTTGATGTCGGCCGGGTACTCGGCTTCCTTGAAGTCGGTGATCTTGCCCCACTGCCGGGCCACGTCGTCGGGGCCGAAGGCGCGGCCGAGCTTGAAGCTGTGGCCCTTGGTGCGCTGCCAGCGCAGCTTGCCGATGTAGCCGGCGCCGACCTCGAACAGGCCGCCGGTCTCCTTGCAGTCCTCGTGACACAGCCAGCCGACCAGCGGCGAAACGAACTCCGGCTTGAGGGCGGCGATCAGCTCCGGCGGCAGCACCGTCTCGGTGAGGCGGCTGCCGGCGATGGGCGCGATGGTGTTGCAGTGGACGTTCTTGTTGCGGCCCTCGATCGCCAGAGTGTTGGACAGGCCGAGGATGCCGAGCTTGGCCGCCGAGTAGTTGGCCTGGCCGAAGTTGCCGTAGATGCCCGCGGCCGAGGTCGTCATGACGATGCGGCCGTAGCCCTTCTCGCGCATGATCGGCCAGGCGGCGTGCGACACCGCGAACGAGCCCTTCAGGTGCACGCGCTGGATCAGGTCCCAGTCCTCCGCGGTCATCTTCTGAAAGCTGGTGTCGCGCAGGATGCCGGCGTTGTTGACGACGATGTCGACCGTGCCGAAGGCGTCGAGCGCGGTCTGCACGATCTTGCCGCCGTCCTCCACCGAGTCGTAGTTCGCCACCGCCTCGCCGCCCATGGCCTTGATCTCGGCTACCACCTGGTCCGCCGCGGCGCTGGACCGGCCGCCGCCGTGGATGTTGCCGCCGAGGTCGTTGACCACCACTTTCGCACCGCGCGCGCCGAACAGCAGCGCGTGCTGCTTGCCCAGGCCGTTGCCGGCGCCGGTGACGATGACCACCTTGTTGTCGTAACGAAGCTGCTCGGACATCACATCTCCTCCAGATTGCCTAATGTTCTTGTCGCCTCTCCCTCTGGGAGAGGCCGCGCCGCGAGGCGCGGGGGATGGGCGCACTCTCATCAAGCGGTGTGCTCATCGAAAGTGCGCCCCTCACCCCTCCCCCTCTCCCGGAGGGAGAGGGGATTTAACGTGTTAAAGCGTCCGCGCGATCAACTCCTTCATGATCTCGTTGGTGCCACCGTAGATCTTGCTGGCGCGCGAGTCGATATAGGCGCGGGCGATGGGGTACTCCAGCATGTAGCCGTAGCCGCCGTGCAGCTGCACGCACTCGTCCACCACCTTGCACAGCAGGTCCGAGGTCCAGTACTTGGCCGCCGCGGCGGCGTCCGGCGCCAGCTTGTTCTTCAGCTGCAGCTCGATGCAGCGGTCGACGAAGACCTGGCCGATGGCGATCTCCGACTTCATCTCCGCCAGCTTGAAGCGCGAGTTCTGGTAGGACGCCACCGGCTTGCCGAAGACCTTGCGGCCGCGGGTGTAGTCCAGGGTCAGGTTCAGCGCCGCCTGGGCGCCGGCCACCGACAGGATGGCGATGATCAGCCGCTCCCAGGCCAGCTCCTTCATCAGCATGACGAAGCCCATGCCCTCCTTCGTTCCGAGCAGGTTGGACTGCGGCACGCGCACGTTCTCGAAGAACAGCTCGCAGGTGTCCTGGCCCTTCATGCCGACCTTCTTCAGCGGCTTGCCCTTGGTGAAGCCCGGGCGCCCGGCCTCCACCAGGATCAGCGAGATGTCCTTGGCCCCTTCGCCGCTGTCGCCGGTCTTGGCGACCAGCACCACGATGTCGCTGAGGTAGCCGTTGGTGATGAAGATCTTGGAGCCGTTGATGACGTAGTCGTCGCCGTCCTTCACCGCGCGGGTCTTGATCGACTGCAGGTCCGAGCCGGTGCCCGGCTCGGTCATCGCCACCGCGCCGATGGCCTCGCCGCTGGCCATCTTCGGCAGCCACTCCCGCTTCTGCGCCTCGGTGCCGAAGTTGCAGATGTAGTTGGCGATGATGTCCGAATGCACCGAGAAGCCGACGCCGGAGGCGCCGGCATAGGTCTGCTCCTCCATCAGCACCGTGCTGTAGACCCGGTCCGCGCCCATGCCGCCGTATTCCTCGGGGATGGTCAGGCACAGGAAGCCCAGCTCGCCGGCGCGCTTCCAGATGGCGCGGTCCACGTGCTGCTGCTCTTCCCAGCGCTCGTGGTGCGGCATCACTTCCTCGGCGAAGAAGCGGCGCAGGCTCTTGCGGAACTCCTCGTGCTCGGGACCGAACAGGGTGCGGGGGATCATCGGGACAGCACTCCTCATTGGTGGCGAAACTCGTTTTGTGCTTTGCAGCAGAGTAAGCAGCTCCCCCGCGCAGCTGAATGCGTGCGGGGGACAAGCGATTGATAATTCCGGAAACGCTTTCCCGGTCATCCTGGGCGCAGCGAAGGACCTGGTTCCGTCACTGGCTCGCAGGCACGGCACCCGATCCTTCGCCCCGCTCGGGATGACCGCTACAGCGTCTTCAGGTACTCGATCAGCGCCCTGCGCTCCTGATCGGTCAGCACCGAGGTGAAGGCGTGGCCGCCGTTGCCCTGGCTGTAGAGGTGGGTGTTGTAGACCTTGCGGTTCTCGATCTGCTGGTCGGTGAACGGCGGCAGGGTCTGCACCGGCAGGTTCCACAGGAACCACAGGTTCTGGTACAGCGCGCTGGTCAGGTCGGCCAGCGGCGGCGGCGCATTGGGATCGAGCGGGTTGCAGTCCACCAGCGGCGTGGTGCCGGGGTCGCCGCAGTTCAGCGCCTGGTATTTCCAGCCGAGCTTGCCGGTGTCGTAGGCGCGCTGCAGGTTGCTGTCGTAGCCCATCACCACGTTGAGCCCGGGCGGGGCCGGGGTGGAGACGCGCTTCCAGATCGGCGGACGCTCCTCGCCGGGCTTGAGCACGCCCCAGATGTTCGGCACCGAGCCGTTGTGGAAATACGGCGCGGCGGCCCAGATGCCGTACAGCGGCGGCGCCAGCATCTTCGGCGTGGTGGAGTCTGCGGTCTCGCCCAGGCCACAGTAGAGGAAGGCGTTCTGGTAGATCACCGGGTTGACGCTGCCGTCGGGCCGCTTGAGGCTCTGCATCGCCCCGGCGTAGACCGGGTCGGTGCCGATGATGCTGAGCGGCTCGACGCGGGCGGCGATGCCTTCCAGCGCCGGCGTGTCGAGATAGGCCGGGTCGTTGGCGTAGCGCGGCGAGTACACGCCGTGGCAGCCGGCGCAGGAGCCGTTGCCGCCGTCGCCGGGCCTGGGCACCGGGTTGTTCAGCTCCGGCGCCCACAGGTTCTTGCTGTGGAAGATCACCGCGCCCTGCTCGGCCAGCGCGGTGTCGATGGGGAACGGATAGGCCGGCGACTTGAGCGACTCGGCCCAGGTCTGGAACGGCACGTCGTTCTGGTCGACCCAGGCCACCGCCTGGTCGCCCTTGCCGGCGAGGCCGTCGAAGATCGGATAGTAGGCCGCCATGTCGATGCGCGAGGCGTCCATCGGCAGCACCGCGCCGTGGAACTTCTGCGGGCGGTTGGCCATGTTCCACCACGGCGGGCTCTTGATGGTGCCGATGGCGGCGCTGTGCACCAGCTCCGGGAACGGCAGCAGCGCCGGGTTGCCGTTGGCGAACAGGATGAAGCCGAGCTGGAACTGGTCGATGGCGCCGGTGCCGCGGTTGCTGGCAATGTTGACGATGCCGCTGGTGGGGCCGAAGCCGGTGGCGCCGGCCAGCGCCAGATCGCGGAACGCCACTTCGAAGTCGCCGAAGCTGCCGGCGCCGCCGACCTGCGGGCCGAGGCCGGGGCCGTCGGCCGCGCTGCCGAGCTGGCCGTTGTGGCAGAAGGCGCAGAACTTGACGCCGATGTTCCCGGTCCAGCTGCCGTCGGCGTTGCGCAGCTGGGTATAGACCAGCGGCAGCTGGCCGCTGCCGCCGTTGGTGCGGTTCGGGTCCTCGCCCGGCAGCGGGTAAGGATTGCGCCCGGGCGACAGCGCCGAGCCGTGGCGCTCGGCCACCAGCTGGTCGAACTGCGCGGGCCGGCCCGGCAGGCCCCACACCTGCCACAGGGTGTTGTACTGGCTGGCGGGGATCGAGTAGTCCGCCGCGCTCTTGCTGGCGCTGAACATGGTGGCGGTGCCGGGCTGGCCCTGGCCCTCGCCGACCAGCTCGCCCTGCGCCACCATCTGGCGGTACGCGCCGCAGGTGGCCGGATGCGCGGTGGGATTGGCGCAGCTCCTCCAGTAGGCATTGAACACCACCGCCTTGTTCTGGTTGACGCCCGGCACGACCAGCGTGCGCGGGTCCGGCGGCAGCACCGCGTCGTCCGCCTTGCCTGCGCAGTACTCGCTCCAGGCGCTGCCGGAATGGCGCGAGCCCAGCAGCGGCTGCTGCTGTGCCACCGGGCCGCCGCCGGCGCCGCCGAGCAGGGCGGCGCAGTTGGCGGGATTGTCCCAGCAGCCCAGCACCACTTTCATGGCGCCGTAGGCCTGGCTGGTGGTGGGCCAGGGCTGGCCGCCGGTGTGGTTCTGCGCCGGATCGGAAGGGTTAGTCAGCAGCTTGTTGCCGTCCACGCCCTTGC
>DASRFD010000032.1:0-19831 GCA_035651715.1 Nevskia sp. | reverse complement strand
CAACGTCAGCGTCACCACCGCCAACGGCGGCAATATCAACCTGGGTTCGCTGTCCGGCGGCAGCCTTTACGCCAACGCCTCCGGCGCCCTCAACATCGGCAGCGCCGTCACCGCCCAGCAGATCCGCCTCTCCGCAGGCAGCGGGCCGCTCACCACCGGCGACCTGACCACCACCAACGGCTACATCTACCTCTACGACAGCACCGGCAGCATCACCGCGGGCAACCTCTCCGCCAGCAGCAGTGCTGTCGGCACTGCCAACGCCTACATCCAGGCTTATTCCGGCGGCAGCCTGCAGGTGGGCTCGGTCACCACCAACGCCACCGTCACCGGCAGTTCCGGCTATGGCGAGGGCTATGTCCAGCTGTTCGCCAATTACAACAGCCAGGCTGGCGGCGACCTGATCATCGGCGGGC
The DNA here is from genome assembly GCA_035651715.1 of Nevskia sp. Classification (GTDB taxonomy): domain Bacteria; phylum Pseudomonadota; class Gammaproteobacteria; order Nevskiales; family Nevskiaceae; genus Nevskia. The sequence goes on along the minus strand of DASRFD010000032.1, from coordinate 19,415 downwards.
CCATCAGCACCTTCGCCAGCACCGGCGCCACCAACTACAGCGCCGACGCTTCGGTCTACCTGCGCAACACCTCGGGCAATATCCTCGTCGGCCCGGCCGCCGCACCGGCGGGCATCACCACCCGCGGCAACGCCAACGGCACCGGCACCTTCAACGGCGGCATCGACCTGCATATCTACGGCACCGGGGGCAACGCCACCGCCGGCAATCTGAGCGCCCTCGGCAGCGCCATCACCATCAGCACCTACGGCGGCGCCACCGGCGCGGGCAATGTCACGCTCGGCACCCTCGATGGCGGCTCCTACGGCGGCGTGCTGAGCAACGTCAACATCGGCGCGGCCGGCAGCTTCACCACCGCCAACACCAGCATCACCGCCGGCAGCATCACGCTCAGCACCGGCACCGGCAACCTGAGCTTCAGCGGCGGTATCGCCGCCACCACCGGCAATGTCAGCGTCACCACCGCCAACGGCGGCAACATCAACCTGGGCGCCTTGTCCGGCGGCAGCCTCGACGCCCGCGCTTCCGGCGCTTTGACCATCAGCACCGCCGTCACCGGCCGCCAGATCAACCTCTCCGCCGGCAGCGGGCCGCTCACCACCGGTGACCTGACCACCACCAACGGCTACATCTATCTCAGCGACAGTTCCGCCGGCATCACCACCGGCAACCTGTCCGCCACCGCCACCAATGCCACCGGATCGGCCAGCGGATATATCCAGGCTTACTCCGGCGGCGGCCTGCAAGTGGGCTCGGTCACCACCCATGTCACCGTCACCGGCAGTTCCGGCTATAGCACCGGCTACGTCCAGCTGTTCGCCAACTACAACAGCCAGAGCGGCGGCGACCTGATCGTCGGCGGCCCGATCAGCACCTTCGCCAGCACCGGCGGCACCAATTACAGCGCCGACGCCTCGGTTTCCCTGCGCAATACCTCGGGCAACATCCTGGTGGGCTCGGCCAGCACGCCAGCCGGCATCACCACCGCCGGCAACGCCAACGGCGCCGGCACCTTCAACGGCAACATCGACCTGCACACCTACGGCACCGGCGGCAACATCACCGCCGGCAATCTGAGCGGCCTGGACAGCGCCATCACCGTCAGCAGCACCAGCGGCGCCTCCGGCCCCGGCAACGTCGCCCTCGGCACGCTCGACGGCGGCACGGCCGCCGGCGATCAGCTCACCAGCATCAATCTGAACTCGGCCGGCAGCCTGACCGCCGGCAGCCCGAACCTCACGGCCGGCACCATCGCCCTGAATGCCGCGACCGGAGCCCTGAGCTTCGGCAGCCTGACCTCGACCGGCACCTACATCCAGGTGAACAACACCGGCGGCACGGTCAATCTCGGCACGGTCAGTGCGGCGACGTACCTCGACCTGCGCGCCGGCGGCAGGAATGCGACGACCGGCGTGGGCCTGAACACCGGCAACCTCGCCGCCGGCAACGGCACCATCTATCTCAATACCAGCACCGGCAACCTCGTCACCGGCAACCTGTCCGCCACGGCCAGCAATGCCAGCAGCACGGCCAACAGCTACATCCAGGCCTTCTCCGGCGGCAGCCTGCAGGTGGGCTCGGTCACCACCCATGCCACGGCCACCGGCACTTCCGGCTACGCCGAGGGCTTCATCGACCTGGAAGCCAATGCCACCGCCCAGAACGGCGGCGACCTGATCATCGGCGGGCCGATCAGCACCTTCGCCAGCACCGGCGCCACCAATTACGGCGCCGACGCCTCGGTCTACCTGCGCAACAACAAGGGCAACATCCTGGTGGGCTCGGCCAGCACGCCGGCGGGCATCACCACCGGCGGCAACGCCAACGGCACCGGCACCTTCAACGGCGGCATCGACCTGCATACCTATGGCACCGGCGGCAACATCACCGCCGGCAATCTGAGCGCCCTGGACAGCGCCATCACCGTCAGCAGCACCAGCGGCGCCTCCGGCCCCGGCAACGTCGTCCTCGGCACGCTCGACGGCGGCGCCGCCGCCGGCGATCAGCTCACCAGCATCAACCTGAACTCGGCCGGCAGCCTGATCGCCGGCAGCCCGAACCTCACGGCCGGCACCATCGCCCTGAACGCCGCGACCGGAGCCTTGAGCTTCGGCAGTCTGACGTCGACCGGCGGGTACATTCAGGTGAACAACGCCGGCGGCACGGTCAAGCTCGGTGCCGTCACCGCGGCAAGCTACATCGATCTGCGCGCCGGCGGCCGCAATGCGACGACCGGCACGGGCCTGAGCGCCGGCAACCTGACCGCCAGCGACGGCACCATCTACCTCAACACCAGCACCGGCAACATTCTGGCCGGCAACCTGTCCGCCACCGCCAGCACTGCCAGCGGTTCGGTCACCAGCTACATCCAGGCGTTCTCCGGTGGCGGCCTGCAAGTCGGTTCAGTCACCACCCACGCCACGGTCACCGGTACCAGCGGCTATGCCAACGGCTATGTCGACCTGGAAGCCAATGCCAGCGCCCAGAACGGCGGCGACCTGATCATCGGCGGCCCCATCAGCACCTTTGCCAGCACCACCGGCACCAACTACAGCTCCAACGCCTCGGTCACCCTGCGCAACAACAAGGGCAACATCCTGGTGGGCTCGGCCGGCACGCCGGCCGGCATCACCACCGCCGGCGGCGCCAACGGCACTGGCTCCTTCAGCGGCAACATCGATCTGCACACCTACGGCAGCGGCGGCAACATCACCGCCGGCAACCTGAGCGCCCTCGACAGCGCCATCACCGTCAGCAGCACCAGCGGCGCCTCCGGCCCCGGCAACATCGCCCTCGGCACGCTCGATGGCGGGGCCACCGCGGGAGACGAGATCACGACCGTCAACCTGAGCTCCGCCGGCTCGCTGCTCTTCGGCGGCAACGTCACGGCCAACAGCATCAACCTGTCCGCCGGCGCCGGCGCCCTGAGCTTTGGTGCCCTGGCCACCACCGCCGGCAACATCGCGATCAGCAACAGCGGCGGCAACATCAAGGGCGGCAACCTCAGCGCCACCAACGGCAATATCCGCCTCTATGGCAGCGGCGGCGCCATCACCGTCGGCAACCTGAGCGCCAGCACCAGCGTCAGCGACAATTACGCCGACGCCTCGATCCAGGCGTTCTCCGCCGGCGACCTCGTCGTCGGCAGCGTCAGCACCAGCGCCATCAACACCGCCGGCCCCTACGGCGGGGCCGGCGCCGGCGTCCAGCTGGAGGCCCGCTACTACGGCAGCGGCAGCGGCAGTCTCGTGATCGGCGGCCCGATCAGCACCAGCGCCACCACGGCCGCTCCCGGCTACAGCGCCGACGGCAACGTGTTCCTGGTCGCCAACAACGGCGGCGTCAGCACCGGCAGCAACAGCATCACCACCGGCGCCACCGGCGGCACCTTCAACAACGATATCCAGATTTTCGCCACTGGCGGCAATGTCGGCACCGGCAACCTGATCGCCAACGGCGGCAGCATCACCGCCCAGACCTTCACCAGCGGCAACGTCGCCCTGGGCACCCTGTCCGGCGGCAGCGGCGGTCTGGTCAACCTCTATCTGAACTCGGCCGGCGCCCTGTCCTTCAGTGGCAATCCGGTCGCCAACAGCATCAGCCTCAGCGCGGGTGCCGGCAACCTCAGTTTCGGCGCCCTCACCGCCACCAACGGCAATCTCAGCGTCAGCGACACCGGCGGCAACATCAACGGCGGCGCCATCACCACGCAGGCCGGCAGCATCACGGTCAATGCCTACAGCGGCAACATCGTGCTCGGCAACCTCTCCGCCACCGACCACAGCACCAGCGGCGCAGACGCCAGCATCAACGTCTATTCCGGCGGCGGTCTGCAGGTGGGGAGCGTCACCACCCTCACCGATACCACCGCTACCGGCCAGTCGGTCAACGGCAGCATCAACCTCTACGCCAACTACCACGCGCAGAATGGCGGCACCCTGCTGGTCACCGGGCCGATCAGCAGCAGCGCCAACGGCGGCGCCGGCAACTCCTACGGCAACGGTGGCGTGATCCTCAGCAACAGCGACGGCTCCATCGACACCAGCGCCGCCGCCATCACCGCCGACGGCTTCGGCAGCGGCAGTCACAACAGCGCCATCGCCATCACCTCCTCCAACGGCGGCAGCATCGTCACGGGCGCGCTCACCGCGATCAACGACCAGATCAGCGTCGACAGCGGCAGCGGTGCCCGCGGCAACGGCGACATCACCGTCGGCGCCCTGTCCGGCGGCTCCGGGGCCGGCCTGACTTACGTGACGCTGACGGCCGCCGGCGGACTGACCGTGAACAGCGATATCCTGACGCCCGGGCTCACCCTCTCGGCGGCCAACGGCAACCTCACCGCCGGCAACGTCACCGTGACCAACGGCGCCGTGTACGTCACCGACAACGGTGGCTCCCTGACCCTGGGCAACGTCAGCGCCACCAGCTACATGGCGCTGCACGACACCGGCGGCGACATCCACACCGGCGACCTGACCGCCCTCAACCACCAGATCTCGGTCGACACCAACGGCGGCAGCGGCAATATCGTCGTCGGTCACCTGTCCGGCGGTCCGGGCGCCACCGACCAGCTCACCGGCCTGAGCATCGACGCCACCGGCTCGCTGACCATCGGCATGGTCAACGCGGCCGGCACGCCGACCACCCTTTTCGATGTCAGCGCCGACGGCATCTCGCTCAGCGCCGGCAGCGGCGTGCTCAGCGCCGGCAACCTCACCGCCACCAACGGCAACCTGGTGCTGAGCAATTCCGGCGGCAGCATCCGGACCGGCAATCTGTCGGCCACCAGCATCGCCCCGAACAACGGCAGCAACGCGACCATCATCGCCACCGCCGCCGGCGGCATCACCGTCGGCAGCATCACCACCAGCGCCCAGTCCGGCAATAGCGTGGACGGCAGTCCCAACACGGCGTCCGCCTACATCACGTTGAAGGCCAACGATCCGGGCTATTCCAGCCAGCTCGGCGGCGACCTGGTGGTCGGCGGCCCGATCAGCGCCAACGCCACCAACACCGGCAGCGGCTACGCCGACGCCAACGTGGCCCTGTTCAACGGCAAGGGCGGCATCAGCACCCAGGCCATCGTCGCCAACGCCAGCACCGCCGGCACCGGCCTCAACAGCGACATCCAGCTCAGCGCCACGTCCGGCGGCATCACCGCCGGCAGCCTCACGGTCGGCGACGGCGCCTCCATCAGCGCCAGCACCAGCGGCAGCGGCGACATCAGCCTGGGCCAGCTGTCCGCCTCCAGCGGCGCGCTGAGCATCGTCAGCCTCGACTCGGCCGGCGGCCTCAGCACCGGCGGCACCGACATCAGCGCGCAGCAGATGGACCTGAACGCCGCCAACGGCGACATGACGCTCGGCAACCTCACCACCACCCTGTACGGCATGAACATCGCCGACTACGGCGGCCTGATGACCCTGGGCAACGTGCATTCGGCCGGCGGCCTGTCGCTGTACGAGAGCAGCGGCGCGGCGCACGGCGGCATCGTCACCGGCGACCTGCTGTCGGCCGACAACATCTACATCACCGCCTCCGGCACCACCACCGCGGGCGCCGGCGCCGACGTCAGGACCGGCACCCTCGGCGCCAACAGCGGCAACCTCGGCAACCTGCAGATCGTCTCTTCCGGCGGCATCGACATCGGCGGCAGCGCCCATGCCGCCACCGCCGCGGACTTCGGCATCGTCCTGAGCGCGGCAAACGGCGCCGTCACCACCGGCGACCTGGCCTCGAGCGAGGGCGGGATCAGCGTCAGCGGCGTCAACGGCCTGATGACCCTGGGCAACGTGGTGGCGCAGGGCGACATCACCCTGGGCAACACCAACGGCGGCATCAACACCCAGGACCTGACCGCCAGCAGCGGCGGGGCCCTTAAGGTCACCACCTCCGGCGCGGGCAACATTGCGCTCGGCACGCTCTACGGCGGCAGCTACGGCGGCTTCGCCTCGGTCATGCTCAGCGCCGCCGGCGGCCTCAAGGTCGGCGTCAACGGCACCGCCAACAGCAACATCACGGCCAGCCACATCACCCTGGCCGCGGGCAACGGCGATCTCAGCGCCGGCAATCTCGACTCGACCGGCGGCGGCAACCTGCTCAAGGTCAGCGACAGCAACGGCAAGATCACCCTGGGCAGCATCACCAGCGCCGGCGGCATCACGCTCAGCGACACTGTCGGCGGCATCAGCGCCGGCGCCCTGAGCGCCACCCAGGGCGGCGCCGGCATCAGCGTTTCGTCCACCGGCAGCGCCGCCAACATCAAGCTGGGCACGGTGTCGGGCGGCAGCAACTCGCCGCTCGCCTCGATCAGCCTGAACTCGGGCGGCACCCTGAGCAGCGGCACCGGCACCACCAACCTCAGCGCCGGCACCATCACGCTGTCGGCCGGCTCCGGCAACCTGAATTTCGGCAACCTCGACGCGCTCAACGGCGCCATCGGCATCAACAGCGCCAACGGCGCGGTCCACGTCGGCTCGCTCACCGCCCTGACCGACGTCAGCCTCAACGCCGGCGGCGCCGCCACGGTCGGCGGCCAGATCAGCCTGGGCAACGGCGGCAACGGCGCCCTGCTGATCACCGCGCAGAGCGTGCAGCTGCAGGACATCGTCAACAACAGCCCGCTCACCGGCACCGGCACGGCCAACGACATGCACATCACGGCCAGCGCCGGCAACATCGTGCTCGGCAACGTCAGCACTGCCGGGCTCGGCACGGTGGGCCTGTATCTCACCGCCAGCGGCAGCATCACCGGCCAGGCGGTGGACCTGGAAGTGCTGAACGCCAGCGCCGGCGGCAACCTCGCGCTCGGCTCCCTGACGCTGAACTCGCTGACGCCCAGCGGCCCCGGTCCCAGCAACCTGACCTCGACCGGCGGCAGCGTCAGCACGCTCGGCATCGTCAGCAACCACGCGCTCAACATCGCGGCGCACAGCGGCGTGTCCCTCGGCGCGGTCGCCGAGAGCGGCACACTGAGCATTTCCACCACCGGCGGCGCCATCGTCACCCAGGGCCTGACCGCAACCGGCGGCGATGTCGACGTCACCGACAACGGCGGCGCCATCACGGTCGGCGCGGTGCAGGCCGACGGCAACGTCCTGCTTGGCGCGACCGGCGGCGGCGTCAGCAGTGGCGACCTCACCGCCAGCGGCGGCAATGTCACGGTCACCACCAGCGGCAGCGGCGACATCGCGGTCGGCGCGGTTTCCGGCGGCGGCAACCCGCTCAACGCGGTGCAGCTCACCGCGGCCGGCGGACTCAGCACCACCGGCGCCGCGATCACGGCAAACAGCATCGTCCTGGCCGCCGGCGCAGGCAATCTCAGCGCCCACAACCTGACCGTCACCGGCGGCGGCCTCACCGTCAACGATACCGGCGGCAAGCTGACACTGGGCACGGTCAACGCCAATGGCGACGTGGTGCTCAGCGACAGCACCGGCGGCATCCAGACCGGCGATCTCACCTCCAGCACCGGCGTGATCAAGGCCGACGCCACCGGCAGCGCCGCCAACGTCCAGCTCGGCGCCCTGCACGGCGGCGCCAGCGGCCTGAGCCAGGTCGACCTGAATGCCGGCGGCGCCCTGTCCAGCGCCGGCGGCAACATCACCGCCGGCAGCATCGCCCTGGCCGCCGGCTCGGGCCTGCTCAGCTTCGGCGCCCTGGACGCCACCAGCGGCGCCCTGTCGGTGAGCAATACCGGCGGCGGCGTCAAGACCGGCACGCTCGACAGCCAGGGCAAGCTGACGCTGCGCGCCAACGGCGCGCTCACCGTCGGCGCCATCCACGCCGGCAGCGTCGACGCGATCAGCAGCAACGGCGCCGCGGTCTACGGCACCATCGCCTCGGCCGGCGCGGTCGGTCTGCGCGTCAACGGCGGCAACCTCACCACCGGCGACGTGCAGGCGGGCCAGTTCAGCAGCACCGTCGATACCGGCAACGAAACGCTCGGCAATCTCACCGTCAGCGGCAACACCCTGCAGCTCGCGCTCGGCGACCACGCCGGCCAGACCCTGGACATCGCCAGCCTCGACTTCGCCGCGCCCGGCGGCCTGAGCCTCGCCTATACCAACGCCAGCTTCAAGGTGGGCCAGGTCGACGTCGGCGGCGCCTTCAGCGTCAAGCTCACCAACGGCAACCTCGGCACCGGCGCGGTCGCTGCGGCCGGCGATGTGACGCTGACCGCGAGCCACGGCACGCTGGACTTCGGCAACCTGAGCGGCAACAACATCAGCCTGTCCACCGGGCAGGGGCTGAGCTTCAGCGGCCGGACCATCGACGCCTCCGGCAGCTTCACCCTGGCCACCGGCGGTGACGCCAGCATCGCCGGCTCCACCATCGACGCCGGCAGCTCGGCGGCGATCACCAGCGGCGGCAAGCTGGTGATCAACAACAGCAGCGTGCTGGCGCCGAGCGTCGCGCTCAACGCCAGCGGCGACATCACTGTCGGCGGCAACAGCCAGATCGGCGGCTCGACGCAAGGGGGCTTGTTCACCGGCGGTCCGCAGCCGCGCGCCAGCACCACCAACAGCGTGACGCTCGCCACCAGCGCCAACATCGGCATCAGCCAGTCGACGCTGAACGCCACCCAGCTGACGCTGAACGGCAACAACATCCAGCTCGCCAACGGCGCCACGCTCAACGGCATGCAGGTGGCCCTGACCGGCACCGGCACGGTGGGCTCGGGGGCCGGCACGTCCGCCATCAACGCCGGGGCGCTGTCGGTGCGCGGCAGCAGCATCGACTTCAGCACCGCCAAGCTGACGGTGGGCAGCGGCAGCGCCACCTTCGGCAGCGACCCCGCCCTGCTGGCGAGCATCCACGCCAGCGCGCCGAGCCTGAGCCTGCCGAGCACCGGGCCGAATGCCAGCTTCGCCGGCACCAACGGCGTCACGCTGGGCCAGATCAGCATTGCCGGCGGCTACCTGTTCATCCAGGCGCCGACCCTGCAGATGCCCGCGGCGCTGAGCGGCAACAACCTGTTCGTGGACTTCCTGCCGACCAATCCCGCCGCGCTGCTGCAGGTGAATCTGCCGACCTCGCTGGGCAGCATCGCCACCCTGGTTTACGGCGGCAGCAGCCAGACCGGCAACATCCAGATCGGCAGCGGCACCGGCAGCTCCACGCTGCTCGGCAGCCCGAACCTGGTCTTCGCCACCCAGGGCCAGACGCTGTACCCGGACTCGATCAGCACCAATGGCGTGGTGGTGGTGCTGGGCCCGTCGGTGAACCAGAACCAGCCGAGCCAGATGCCGGTCACCGACCTGCCCCTGCCGCCCGACCAGTACACCATCGACCAGCCGCCCACCGGCGTGCTGGCCTACGGCGGCGACCAGGGCGACATCAACGACCCGGGCGTAAACGACGCCAACAAGGGCCGCATCGACATCAAGACCAGCACGCAGTCCTTGAGCTGCGGTATCGGAGGCTCGCAGTGAAGTCGCCGCAACGCTTGTTCCTGGCGGGCCTGCTGCTCGCCCTGTCCCTGCCCGCAGCCGCCGCACCGTCGGCCGCCAGCGTCACGCTGGTCACCGGCCGCGGCACCGTGACCTCGCCCAGCACCGGCATCCGCACCCTGGCCAAGGGCGACGATGTCTACTCCGGCGAGATCGTGCACTCCAGCGCCAACAGCTACGTCAACCTGCGCTTCACCGACGGCGGCTATTTCCTGCTGCGGCCGAACAGCCGCTTCCAGGTGGTGGACTTCGTCAACCACGCCGGCACGCCGCCGCCGGACAACGCCGCCGCGGCCCCGGCTGCGCCGACGCCTGCGAGCCCGCCGCCCGCTCCGGCGGCGCCCGCGCCCGCCGCGCCGCCGGCACCCGCTGCAGTCCCCGCCGCGCCCGCACCGCTGGTCACGACCCGGCAGGACCTGCAGAACGGCGCCTCGCGCGCGATCTTCAGCCTGCTCAAAGGCGGCTTCCGCACCGTCAGCGGCCTGATCGGCAAGATCAATCACGACGAGTACCAGGTCGCCACCCCGGTCGCCACCATCGGCATCCGCGGCACCGACTACCTGGTGGTGATCTGCGATTCGGTCTGCGCCACCGATCCGCAGATCCAGGCAGTGCTGCCGCCCGGCATCGATCCCACCGGCGGCATCGTCACCACGGTCTATTCGCACAGCATCGTGGTGAAGGACGCCGGCGGCGAAGTGACGCTGCTGGAGGGCCAGTACCTGCTGGTCCTGCCGGACGGCCGCAACATCCTGCTGCCGATGGAGCCGCATTTCCTGCACGTCGATCCGACGCCGAATCCCGCGACCTGTTCGGGCTGAGAAGCCCGCCACCGACGGAAGCCTTCCCTCTGAACGGCCCGGACGCGGGCTGCTAAGATCGCCGCATGAACCAGACCGCCGAACCGCCCCGCCTCAACCTGCCGCCGGGCTATGAATCCCTGGCCCCGCTGGACCGCATGCGCCACGCCGGGCGGGCCGTGCCGCCGAACCTGAGCCGCAGCTGGTGCGCCGGGCTCAACAGCGTTTTCCTCAACGCCAGCGAGATGGCCAAGGCCTGCGCCGACTATCCGATCGCCTTCGTGCGCGAAAACAACAGCGGCGAGTACCTGCCGGTCGCCCTGCTCGGCCTGCGCAACGGCGAAAACCTGTTCGTCAATGCCGAAGGCCGCTGGCAGCCGCTGAGCTATATCCCCGCCTATGTGCGGCGCTATCCGTTCTGCACGCTGGAGCTGCCGCCGGCGGAAGGGGCCAGCGAGCCGCAGCGGCTGATCGCGGTGCAGGAGGACCGGCTGGTCGCGTCGGACAAGCCCTACTTCAACCCGCAGGGCGAGGCCACGCCGGAGTGGCAGCCGGTGCAGGAGCTGATGGAGGCGATGGAAGCCGCGCGGCAGCAGACCCGCGCCTTCACCCGCCGGCTCGAGGCTTTCGGCCTGCTCGCGCCCTTCGACGCGGTGGCGCTGCCGCGCGGCGGCCAGCAGATGCGGCTGCAGGGCCTGCACCGCGTCGACGAGGAGAAGCTCAACGCGCTCGGCTCGCGCGAACAGAAGATGCTGATGCGCAAGGGCGAGCTGCGCGCGGTCTATGCGCACCTGCTGTCGCTGGAAAACTTCGGCAAGCTGCTCGACCTGACGCAGATGCGCGCCGCCGCCGCGACCTAGGGCCCGGCGGATGGGCGTCGAGATCCGGCTGACCGACCGCGAGCTGCCGGTTTCGCCGATCTACATCGATTTCCTCGCCCACCTGCTGGACGGCCGCCCGCACGACGACGGCGAATGGGCCGACCAGACCTCCGAGGCGCTCAACTACGGCCTGGCCGAGCTGCAGCGCCGCGCCGAGATCGCCGCGCCGCGGGTGATGAACGACGAGCGCGGCCGCGCCCACATCGCCCGCGCCTACAGCCTGCTGCTGGCCTTGCTGACCGGCGATTTCGCGCCGATCGCCGAGCTGCAGCGGCGCTTCCACTTCATCAACGTCATCGGCATTCCGCGCACCGGCGGCTCCTATCTCACCGCCGAGCTGTACCGCGCCCTGGGCATCGAGCCGCGCCGCGTGCCGTTCGCCGTGGCGCACGACGGCTTTCCCGAGGCCGGCCCGTTCGAGATGGCGCCGGCGGCGAACAGCTGGGTGCGCAGCCTGCACACCATGGCCGAGTACCTGAGCATGGTGGAGCTGTTCTTCGGCGCCCAAGCCCCGCGCCAGGGCCGCATCGTGGTGCCGAAGAAGCTGACCAAGGGCATCTATGCCGGCGGCTTCTTCCACCGCATCCTCGGCGAGGCGGTGGAGCACATCATCACCCTGCGCCACCCGGTCGCCGCCTGCGTTTCCTCCTACGACAAGTCCGGCGGACTGCCGGCCGATGGCCGCTTCATCGTGCGCTCCAACATCGAGGACTGGTGCCGGCGCGACCTGCTCTACACCGGCTGCTCGGCGCAGGAACTGGCGACGATGGACTACTTCGACGCCTACCTGCGCTACTGGGAGCAGTACCACTACTCCATCGCCACCACCGGCCTGTCCGCCAACCGCGGCCTGCGCGTGGTGGTGTACGGCAAGGAACGGCTGGAGGCGCTGGCGCGGGATTTCCACCGCCGCCACGGCAGCCCGCTGCAGCCCGGCGAATTCAAGGTGAGCCAGGCGGCGCGGCAGCGCCACGCCGAATGGATCGAGCGCGCGCGCCCGGCCCTGCACCGCGTCGCGGCGCTGTGGGCGCGCATGGGCATCCCCTTTCCGCTGGCGGAGGTGGAGGAGTGCTGGTGACGAAAGGCGTTTGCCGGTGGTCAGCGGCCGGTTGCAGCGGGCCCGCTGCACTTTGAGCTGATCCCCTGCTTCCATGTCCCGCATCCTGCTCGGCTGGGAACTCGGCGGCGGCTATGGCCACCTCGCCTCGCTGCGCACCGCCGCGCGCGCGCTGCGCGCCGCCGGCCATGACTGCATGTTCGCGGTGCGCATGCTGGAGAATGCGGCGGAGTTCCTCGAACCGGAGCTCGGCCCGGTGCTGCAGGCGCCGGTGCGCCTGGGCAATGGCCGCAATCCGGTGGCCCTGCAACTGAGCTACGCCAGCCTGCTGCACAACGTCGGCTTCGACGATCCGCCGGGGCTGGCCGCCCGCATCGCCGCCTGGCGCGGGCTGCTGCGCGCCTGCCGGGCCGAGCGGCTGGTGGTGGACCACAGCCCCATCGCCCTGATCGCGGCGCGCAGCCTGGACATTCCCGCCGCCGCCATCGGCACCGGCTTCGACCTGCCGCCGCTGACCAGCCCCTTCCCCAGCTTCCAGCCCTGGGCGCCGGTGCCGGCGCAGCAGCTGCAGCACAACGAGCAGCAGGTGCTGTCCGAGCTGAACCGCGCACTGGAACGGCTGCGCCTTCCGCCGTACGCCAGCCTGCAGCAGATCTACCAGGGCTGCGCCCGGGCGCTGCTGACCTATCCGGAACTGGACCACTACGACGCGCCGCGCCAGGAGCCCTGCCTCGGCGTGCCGGACTACGCCCAGGGCGCCGCGCCGGAATGGCCGGCCGGCGAGGCGCCGCGGGTGCTGGCCTACCTGCGCCCCCACCCCCAGCTCGACGCCATGCTCAAGGCCTTGTCCGCCAGCAAGGCGCGCGTGCTGCTGCGCATCGCCGAGATTACGCCGGAGCAGCTGCGGCCGTACCTGCGGCCCGGCTTCCATATCGTCGGCCACCCGGTCCACCTGCGCCGCGCCGCCGAGGAGTGCGACGCTTACCTGCATTACGCCGCGCACGGCACCGTGGCCGAGCTGCTGCTGGCCGGCAAGCCCGGCGTGCTGTGGCCCGACAACGTCGAACGCTGGCTGGTGGCGCGCCGCGCCGAGCAGCTCGGCGCCGCCGTGGTGGCACCGCAACAAAAGGAGTTCGACGTGGCGGCGGCGCTGGAGCGGGCGCTGGACGACGGCGGGCTGCGCCGGGCGGCCGAGGCTTTCGCGGCGCGCCACCGCGGCCATGACCGCGCCGCGATTGCGGCGGCGCTGGCGCAGCGGGTGCTCGCCGCATAAGCCGCCGCTTCGTTCACATCGTGCCGCCGCAAGGCGGCGCGATGACCAAGCCTTACACCGCCGCCTGCCGCGCCAGCCAGTTCTTCAGCGGACCGAGCCTGCCCACCGCCTCCATGCCCAGGCCCAGTGCCGCCTTGACCCCCGGCAGGCGCAGGCGGAAAGCGCGGTACAGGCCCTCGGTGACCGCCAGCATCTCCAGGTTCGCCGCCTTGCGCGCACGCGCATAGCGCTGCAGGCTGCGCGGCGCCGACCAGTCGCGGCCGGCTTCGCGGGCCTCGGCCAAGGTGGCGGCCAGCTGCTCGACATCGGCAAAGCCGAGATTGACGCCCTGGCCGGCCAGCGGATGGATCGCATGGGCCGCGTCGCCGACCAGCACCAGGCCGGGCCGCGCGTAGTCCTGGGCGTGCAGCAGGCGCAGCGGGAAGGAGATGCGCGGCGTGGTCGCCGTCACCTCGCCCAGCGCATGCTCGAACGCCTCGCCCAGGCGCGCCATGAACGCCGCGTCGTCCAGCGCCAGCAGCTCCTGCGCCAGCGGCTCTTCCGCCGACCAGACGATGGAGCAGCGCCCGTCCGCCAGCGGCAGGAAAGCCAGCGGGCCGCTGCCGAGGAAGCGCTGCCAGGCGGTGGCGCGGTGCGGGCGGCTGGTGCGCACATGGCAGACGATGGCGCGCTGCGTGTAAGGCCAGCTCACCGTATCGATGCCGGCCAGTCCGCGCAGCTGCGAGTCGGCGCCGTCGGCCGCGACCACCAGCCGCGCCCGCAGCGCAGCGCTGTCCGCCAGATGCAGTACCGAGCCGGCTTCGCCGAACTGCGCCGCCTGGATGCTGCTGCGCTCGCGCCGCGCAATTCCCTCCAGCCGCGACCACAGCGCATCCACCACCAGGCCGTGTTCGACGATCCAGCCCAGCTCGGCCAGGCCGGAGCCGCTGCCCTCGAATTCCAGCGCATGCTCCGGGCCGCGCTCCCATACGCGCATCGCCGCATAGGGACTGATGCGGCGCGCCCGGATCGAAGCCCAGACGCCGAGGCGGTCGAGCAGCCGCGCCGAGTGCGGCGCCACCGCGTAGACGCGCAGGTCGTAGCCGGCGGGGTCGTACGGCGCCGGCGCGGCGGCGCGCTCGACCAGGGCGGTGCTGAAACCCTGCTGCCGCAAGGCAATGGCCGCGGCGGCGCCGACCGGGCCGCCGCCGACGACGGCGATGTCGAAGGTATCGGTCATGAAGGCCTAAGAGTCACGAACTGTCGCTGGCACCGGCCTGCCCTTCTTCCCCGAGGGACGACGGCACCGCCGACCGGGGCAGCCCCAGGTGCCCCAGATGCTGCCGCAGCACCGTCTGCCGCAGCGGGCCGGCCAGCTCGATCGCCACCAGGCCCCAGTGGCGTGCCTGCGACAGCAGCGGCAGGCGGTTGGAGAAGGCGCGCACCATCAGGTCGGTGAGACCGCTGACGCGGCCGCGGTCGTGCTCGCGGCGGCGGGCGTAGTCGGCCAGCAGTTCGGCGGCGCCCGGATCGGCGACGCCGCCGACCATTTCGGCCAGGGTGGCGACATCGCGCAGGCCGAGGTTGAAGCCCTGCGCGGCGACCGGGTGCAGGCTTTGCGCGGCGTTGCCGACGAAGACGGTGCGCGGCGCGTTGAGGGTTTCGCTCAGCACGCGCGACAGCGGATAGCTCCAGCGCCGGCCCAGCGCGGTGAAGCGGCCGAGGCGGCCGCCGAAGCAATCCTGGGCCTGCGCCAGGTAGGCGGCATCGTCCAGCGCCAGGCGCGATTCGATGCATGCATCCGGCGTGGTCCAGACCAGCGAGGCCGCGTCGTCCGGCTTGGGAATGAGGGCGATGGGGCCATCCGGGGTGAAGCGTTCGTAGGCCACGCCGAGGTGCGGGCGCGACAGGCGCACGGCGCTGACGATGGCGTGCTGCGCGTAGTCGCGCCTTGCGGCGGCGATGCCGAGCAGCTCGCGCACCGCCGAGCGGGCTCCGTCCGCGGCGGCGACCAAGCGTGCCCTGAGCGTGCGCACGGTGCCGGCGGATTCCACCTCCAGCTCCACCGTCTGTTCGCCGGGGCGCAAGGCCACCAGCCTGGCCGGCTGCAGCAGATCCAGCCGCGGCACCGCGTTCATCCGGGCCAGCAGCACGGCGCCGATGGCGCGCAGCGGCACGTTGTAGCCCAGCGCCTCGAGCCCGGCTTCGGCGGCGCTGAAACGCGCCGTGCCGAAGCGGCCGCGCTCGGAGATATGCGTCGCGGCGATCGGCGCGGCCTCGGCGGCGAGCGCGTCCCACAGGCCGTAGCTGCCGAAGATGCGGCGGCTGGCGTCGTTGAGCGCGATGCAGCGCTCGTCCCACGCCGGGAGGCTGGCGGGCGGCGCAGCGGCTTCGACCAGCGCCACGCGCAGCGGCGTGCCGGCCAGGGCGACGGCGAGGCTGGCGCCGACCAAGCCGCCGCCGATGATCGCGATGTCGTAGTCGTTCACGGAATTCAGCCGCTCATCAGGATGGAAATCACGGCGGCGGCGACCAGGGTGATGCCGATCATCACCGAATACACCAGCAGCAGCAGTCCCACGCCGAGGCCGGTCAGCCACAGCCGGCCGCCATAGACGCGGCGCAGCGCCAGGACCAGGTAGACGGGGATGGCGAGCTTCAGCAGCCCATCGACGAACGACGGCCACGCGACCTGCTGCAGCAGCAGGTCGAGAAAGACGAAGGCGTGGTAATGCAGGGCGAACAGCAGGTGCACGCCGTAGCGCAGGTGGTGGCGCAGGTAGGCCAGCTGCAGCAGGCCGGCGAACAAGGGCAGCAGGAAGAACATCGCCACCGGCGCGTCGCTGTCGATCGCCCGGTTGAGCTCGGCGTAGGCCTGGCCGCGGGTCTGCTTGAAATACTTGTGGATCCGGGCGTCCAGCCGCGCGGAACCGGTGCGGAGCTCGCGCAGGTCGTCGTCGGTCGGAAACACCGGGGCCTGGCTTGCGCCCGATTTCGGCGTCGCCGCCTGCGAAGGGGTGAACAGCGGCTTGTCGTCCTCGCCCGGATCGGTGCGGAACCAGGGCGAGTGTTGGTTCAGTCCCGAGATCGCGAAAAACACCACGCTCGCCGCCAGGTACAGGCGCAGCGGCCGGATATAGCACTGCCGGCGGCCGGAAATGTAATCCGCCGTGAGGGCGCCGGGCCGGGTCAGCAGCCGCTTGAGAGTGCGCAGCAGCTTGCCCTCCAGCGCCATCTGGTCCTGCACGAACTCGCGCACGAACTCGCCCACCGTGGGCGTCTCGATGTGCGCCTCCTGGCCGCAGGCCGAGCAGTAGGCGCCGGCCAGGGCGGTGCCGCAGTTCATGCAGGCCTTGGCGGGCGCCGCGGCCGCGGGCTGCGCGGTGGGGATGGCGGCGGCGGTCACAGGCTGTTGCCGAACGCCGCCGTCATCACGCCGGAGAGGGCGGTGGCGCCCGCGGCGGCGATGTACAGGAAGTACAGCACCGCCATGCGCCACAGGGTGCGCTGCCAGGTGCCGCCGTAGACTCGCCGCAGGGCCAGGAAGGCATAGCCGGCCCCGATCACCTCCAGCGCGGTGCGCAAGGGCTGCCACGGCACCAGCATCACCATCAGCAGCAGGAAGGCGAAGCAGTGCAGGTGCACCGAGAACAGCAGGTGCACGCCGTACAGCTGCTTGTTCCCGCGGTACAGCCAGCGCAGCAGCAGGGCGAAGTACGGCAGCAGGAAGAACATCGCGTAGGGCGCCTCGTCGATCAGCCTGGCGCGCAGCCTCTCGCGCTCCTCGGGCGAGGACAGGCCGGCGCGGATCCGTTCCTTCTTCTCCTCGGCGCGCAGGGCGTGGGTCTTCTTGATTTCGGCGTTGACGTGGCGCTTGATGGTGTCGCCCAGATCGGCCTGGTTGCCGCTCTTGATGCCCTCGGCGATGTCGCGCTCGATCTCCGCCTTCAGGTCCTGCTCCTCCCGCTTCTCCGCCGGAGTGGCGGCCCCCGCCGCAGCCCCAGGCCTGGCGGGCGGCGCGGGGCTCGCCGGCGGCGGCACGGCGGGGGCGCCGGCGGCGCCCGGCGGCGGCGCAGCGGCGCCGGTAGCGGCCGGCGGTTCCGCGCCGTCTTTTCCGATGGGCGGGTCCGCGCCCGGCTGCTGCGTCGCGGCGCCGACCTGGACGAAGGGATTGCTCAGCGAGTCCGGCAGGATGCCGAGCAGGCCGAAGAACACCACGCTGATGCTGACGTAGAGCTTGAGCGGGCGCACGTAGCGCTGGCGGCGGCCCTCGACGTAGTCCAGCGTGAGCTGCCCGGGCCGGGTGACCAGCACCCGCAGGGTGCGGCCAAGCTTGCCTTCCACGGCCACGTACTGGTCCATCAGCTCGTGCATGAACTGGCGCACGGTGGGCGTCTGGATCCGCGTTTCCTGGCCGCAGTTGGAGCAGTAGTTGCCCGAAATCGGCGCCCCGCAATCCATGCAGTTGAGCGCGCTGGCCACCACCGGCTCCGGCCCCAGCGGCTGGGACATGACATGGGTCCCCTGCGCTGCCGTCCTCATCACCCCTGTTTCCCCCGCCATGGCAGCGGCTCAGCCCGCCATCAGGGCTTCGACCTCGGCGACGGCCTTGGGCGCGCCGCCGGTCAGCACTTCCGGCCCGGCGGCGCCGACCAGCACGTCGTCCTCGATGCGCACGCCGATGCCCAGGAAGCGGCGGTCCACGCCCTTCGTGTCCGGCGCGATGTACAGCCCCGGCTCCACCGTCATCACCATGCCGGCGGCGAACGGCCGCGGCTGGCCGTCGATCTTGTAGCGGCCGACGTCGTGCACGTCCATGCCCAGCCAGTGGCCGGTGCCGTGCATGTAGAACTGGCGGTGCTTGCCGGCCGCGATCAGCTCGGCCGGGTCGCCCTTGAGCAGGCCCAGGGCGACCATGCCCTCGGTCAGCCTGAGGGTGGCCACCTCGTGCGGCCGGCCCGACGAGTTGCCCGGCTTGAGCTCGGCGATGGCGGCGAGCTGCGCCGCCAGCACCACCTCGTAGACTTCCTTCTGCGCGCCGCTGTATTTGCCGTTGACCGGGAAGGTGCGGGTGATGTCGGCGGTGTAGCCGCGGTATTCGCCGCCGGCGTCGATCAGCAGCAGGTCGCCGTCGCGCAGCTGCATCTCGTTTTCCTTGTAGTGCAGGATGCAGGCGTTGTCGCCGCCGCCGACGATGGAGCCGTAACCCGGCTCCATGTTGTTCTTCTCGAACTCGTGGTGGATCTCCGCCGCCATCTGCCATTCCCAGCCGCCCGGCCGGGCCGCGCGCATGGCACGGACATGGGCCGCCGCCGACACCTCGCAGGCGCGGCGCAGCAGCGCCAGCTCGGCTTCCGACTTGACCAGGCGCAACTCGTGCAGGGTGGTGTCGAGCGAGACGAACTCGGTCGGCGCGGCCGGGCCGCGGCGCGACACCTCGCGGATCTCGCGCACGCAGGCGGTGATGCGCCGGTCCCAGGCCGGGTGCTCGCCCAGGGTGTAATGCACCTGCTCGCGGCCGGACAACAGCTCCGGCAGCATCGCCTCGAGGCGGTCGCTGGTGAAGGCCTGGTCGGCGCCGTAATCGGACACCGCGCCCTCCGGGCCGGCGCGGCGGCCGTCCCAGATCTCGCGCTCCTTGTTGCGCTCGCGCACGAACAGCAGGAAGGCGCCTTCCTTGCGGCCGGGGGCGATCACCGCGATCGAGTCCGGCTCGTTGAACCCGGTGAGGTACCAGAAGTCGGAATCCTGGCGGAAGCGGTAGTGCGCGTCACGGTTGCGGATCACCTCGCGCGAAGACGGCACGATGGCGACGCCGCGGTCGCCGATGGCCTGCATCAGGCGGGCGCGGCGCGCGGCATATTCCTTGAGTTCAGCGCTGCTGGGGGTGGGCATGGCGAGTTCGAGACCTGTTCCAGGTTTGGGCAACACGGCTGTCCCGCCCACGGGCGGGACACCGGCTCAGTGCAG
>DASRFD010000031.1:0-4553 GCA_035651715.1 Nevskia sp. | reverse complement strand
ACGGACAGGCCGCGCTTGCGGTCGGTGTGGATGTAGTTGCCCAGGACGCTGACGTAGTCGACGTCGCGGATGCCGGCCAGGGGGTCTTCTTCGGTGCTGGCCTGGGCCGGGGCGCTGGCGTCGACGGTGGGGCTGGTGGCGTTGCTCGCCGGGGCGGTGTTGTCGGCGGTCGGGGCCGGGGCGCTGCTGTCGCCTGCCGGGGCCGCCGAAGCGTCGGCCGCAGGGGCGGCGGCTGCGGTGTCGGCAGGCGCTGCCGGAGCGGCGGCGTCGGCTGCGGGGGCCGCATCGGCCGGAGCCGGGGTGTCCTGGGCCAGGACGGAACCGCTCACGAACACACCGGCGGCTGCCGCAATCAAAAACTTGCGCATGGTTGACTCTCCCTGAAGCATGATTTATCGCGTTCCTGCGAAATTCCCGCGCCAGATAGCAACACAACGGCGCGAAATTCTTATGACAGCGCAGGGATTCTGAACCGCCGCACTCGTAAAGTGCAACCGATACGCCTGCCCGACCGGGGTGCCGGTGCCACAAAATGGCCCAAAAACCCAATCACCACGGGGCTTTCGGCGCACCGCGGCGGTGCAAGTCCCCGCCGGTACCTAATGTACACCGGCCCCCGCCATCCGGCCATTACATAAGTCAGTGCGGAGCATTTGCCGCCGCCGGCGCTGAAAATGGACGTGCGAAGCCTTCCAGTCCCAGGCTTGAAAAGCCGGTTTCAGCCCGGAGACGTCCCTTCGCCGAGCATGGCGTGCACCACCTGGCGGTGCGCGGCGGTGGAGAAGCAGTTCGGCTCGGCGAATTCCTCCATCGTCACCGCCTGCTCCCAGCTCATTTCCGCCGCCTGGCGCAGGAGCGGCTTCATCATCTGCACCGCATGGCGGGGTTGCCGCTCGATGCGCTCGCACCAGCGCCCGGCCGCCGCCAGCAGCTCGCCGTGCGGCACCACCTCGTTGACCAGGCCCAGCTGCAGCGCCTCGGCGGCGCCGATGATGCGGCCGTGGGCGAACAGCTCGAAGGCGCGCTGATATCCCAGGCGGCGGGTCAGCGCCCAGCTGGTGCCCACTTCCGGCACCAGGCCGATGCGCAGGAAAGCCGGCACGATGCGCCCCTGCTCCGAGGCCACGATCAGGTCGCAGGACAAGGCGAAGGCCAGCCCCACCCCGGCGGCGGCGCCGTTCAGCGCGGCGATGAAGGGAATGTCGGAGCGCACGATCAGGCGGGCGATGCCGCCGAACTGCTGGCGGATCCAGCGCCA
This sequence comes from Nevskia sp., assembly GCA_035651715.1. Classification (GTDB taxonomy): domain Bacteria; phylum Pseudomonadota; class Gammaproteobacteria; order Nevskiales; family Nevskiaceae; genus Nevskia. The sequence continues at coordinate 3,295 of DASRFD010000031.1, read as the reverse complement.
CAGGTCGGCCGCGCCCTCGGCGCCATGGTCGAGCATCGGGTGCGCATCGTCGACCATCAGCTTGAGGTCGCCGCCGGAGGAAAACGCCGGATCGCTGCCGGTCAGGACGATGGCGCGCAGGCTGCGGTCGGCCGCCAGCTCGCGCAGCGCATCGTGCAGCTGCACCGTCAGGGTCGCCGACAGGGCATTGAGCGACTCCGGCTCGTCCATGGTGACGACGGCGTGGGCGCCGCGCCGCTCCACCCGCACCAGGCGGCGCGTGTCGCGGCGGGCGCGGTCGACCAGGCTGTCGTAGCCGCGGGGGACGAAGTCACCGGGTTCTTCGGCGTGGCGCATGGCGGGCTCCTTTCAGGCGGGAATGCGTTCAGGTGCGCAGGGCGGCCCAGGCGGCTTCGCCCAGCTCGCGCTGCGCCAGCTTCAGGTCCACCCGCAGGCGCTGCGCCAGCCAGTGGCGCGACAGTTCCTGGCAGGGGCCGAGCAGGATGACGTAGAACAGGGCGTGCGGCAGGCGGCGCATGGCCCCGGCCTGCGCCTGGCGCTCCATCCAGGCGCGCACCCGGCCGAAGGTGGCGCGGTTCATCTCGCTCAGCTCCGCCTCGCTCGCCTGCTCCACCTCCGGCGGCCGCTCGGCGAACAGGAAGCGCGCCAGGTCCGGATGCTCGCGCACCCAGCCGAGGTGGTACACCGGAATCGCGCGGATGCCGCTCTCGGCGCTGGCCGCACGGTCGAGCACGGCGAGGAAGCCGGCCTGGTAGTCGCGCAGCGCCTCCAGGTACAGCGCCGCGGCGATGCGCTCCTTGGAGCCGAAGTGGTGGTAAACCGAGCCGACACTGGCGCCGGAACCGCGCAGCACATCGTCGATGGTGGTCGCCGCATAGCCGCGCTCGACGAAGCAGCGCAGCGCCGCGTCGAGAATCGCGCGGCGGCGGTCGGTGCCGCGGGCGGCGGGAGGGGCGGCTGCGCTCATGACTAGAACTATATTCTAGAATTTCATTCTAGTGCAACCGCTGCGGACGGCGTCCGCTACGGCGGCGCAGGAAACGCAAACAAAGAAGCGGGAAGACGCAGGGAAAGCTCTCTCCCGCGTCCCGGCACTCCGCGCAAGGCCGCGGAGCAGCCCTTTACAGCCCCGGCGCCTTGACCGCGTCCGCCCTTGCCTACAGGGTCTTCAGGTATTCGATCAGCGCCTTGCGCTCGGCGTCGGTCAGCACCGCGGTGAATTCATGGCCGGCGTTGCTCTGGCTGTACATGTAAGTGTTGTAGATCTTGCGCTGCTCGATCTGCTGGTTGGTCTTGGGCGGCAGGTTGGCCAGGTTCCAGATCAGGCCGCCGTTGCCGTAGACGATGTCCAGCACGTCCTGCAGGGTGTTGCCGCCCGGCGTGGGGCTGCAGTCGAGCACCGGCACGGTGCCGGCGTCGCCGCAGTTCAGCGCCTCGTACCTCCAGCCCAGCTTGACCGGGTCGTAGCCGGTGGCCAAGGTCGAGTCGAAGCCCATCACCACCTTGCCGGCCTGGTCGGCGCGCGCGGCGTTGGACCGGCGCCGCCACAGCGGCTGGCGATCCGACGGCTTGAGCACTTCCCATACGTTCGGCACCGCGCCGTTGTGGAAGTACGGGGCGGTCGCCCAGACGCCGTACAGCGGCGGCGCCAGGTAGCCGAGCGCGCGGTTGCCGCGCAGCGCGGTGTCGTTCTGGTCGGCGCAGATCGGGATGCCGGCGCTGTTGTAGGGCCCGTCGGAATAGGCGAACCAGTCCTTGCGCGCCATGTAGGAGATGAGCTGGCTGTTGCCGTTGAGCCGCGCCGGGTCGGTGGCGATCACGTTCTGCGGCACGATGTAGGCGGCGACGCCTTCCAGCGCCGGCGTGTCGAGATAGGCCGGGTCGTTGACGTAGCGCGGCGAGTAGGCGCCGTGGCAGGAGGCGCAGGAGCCGTTGCCGCCGTCGGGCCGGGGCACCGGGTTGTCGAGGTCGGCGGCCCACAGGTTCTTGCTGTGGAACAGCACCGCGCCCTGCTCCGCCAGCGGCTGGTTGATGCAGTGGGGATCGTCGTTCGGGCCCGGCGTGCCGTCGCTGTTGGAGCAGACGCCGTAGGGCCACAGCGGCGCCTTGAGCGAGGTCAGCCAGGCGTCGCCGTCCTGCTGGTGGGCCTTGATCCAGTTCTCGCCGGGGGTGAGATCGAAGTTGCCCGGAAAGCCCTGGAAGTGGAACGACAGCTCGATGCGCTTGGAGTCGGTCACCTGGCCGCCGTCGTAGAACTTGCTCGGGCGATGGCCGAGGTTCCACCACACCGGCGGATCCTCGGTGCCGGTGGAAGGCTGGGTCTGGATCGTGGGATAGAGCAACAGGATGTTCGGGTCGCTCAGGGTGAGCAGGCCGAACAGCTGGAAGTTGGTGATGTTGCCGGTGCCGCGCACCTTGTTCTGCGCGATCACCGACAGCGCCGACTGCGCCGGCGCGATGGCGGCCAGGTCGGTGAAGAACACGGTGATGTCGGACAGGCTGTTGCTGCCGTAGATCGGCCCCGGGCCGCCGTCCTTGCCGGTGCCGACCTGGCCGCCGTGGCAGATGCTGCAGGTGACGTTGACGTTGCCGGTCCAGCTGCCGTCGGCGTTGCGCAGCTGGGTCAGGGCTTCCGGCAGCTGGCCGCTGCCGCCGTTGGTCTTGTTCGGGTCCTCGCCCGGCAGCGGGTACGGATTGCGCGTGGGCGACAGCGCCGTGCCCCAGCGCTCGGCGGCGAGCTGGTCGAAGTTGTCCGGCCGCGACGGCAGGCCCCAGACCTGCCACAGGGTGTTGTAGCTGCTGGCGGGAACCGCATAGCTGGAGCTGGAGGAATCGCCGGAGAAGAACGTGCCGGCGCCGACCTGCCCCGCCCCGGCGATCAGCGGATAGCCGCGCGCCACCCGCGCCCGCTGCTCGCCGCAGTTGGCCGGCTTGTCGTCGGCCTGGCAGGTCTGCCAGTAGGCGTTCATGTAGACCGCCTTGCCCTGGTTGACGCCCGGCACGACCAGCGTGCGCGGGTCCGGCGGCAGGACCGCGTCGTCCGCCTTGCCGGCGCAGAAATCGTCCCAGAGATGGCCGCCGCGTGCGCTGCCCAGCAGCGGCTGCTGCTGTGCCACCGGGCCGCCGCCGGCGCCGCCGAGCAGGGCGGCGCAGCTGGCGGGATTGTCCCAGCAGCCCAGCACCACTTTCATGGCGCCGTAGGCCTGGCTGGTGGTGGGCCAGGGCTGGCCGCCGGTGTGGTTCTGCGCCGGATCGGAAGGGTTAGTCAGCAGCTTGTTGCCGTCCACGCCCTTGC
>DASRFD010000030.1:0-5706 GCA_035651715.1 Nevskia sp. | reverse complement strand
TCACCCGCTTCTTCCAAAACGGCGGCGTGTTCATGTACCCCATCCTGGCGCTGCTGGTGCTCGGCCTGGCCATCACCATCGAGCGCTTCACCTATCTGCGCCGCGCCTACAGCGAGAACCGCACGCTGTGGTCGAAGCTGCTGCCGATGGTGAACTCCGGGCGGTACGAAGACGCTGAAAAGCTGGCCTCCTCCTCCTCTACCGCCATCGGCCGCGTGCTCGGCTACGGCATCGCCCGCTCGCGCGGCCAGGTGACCCGCGAGGACGTCGAGCGCGCCATGGAAGAGAGCCTGATGGAAGTGACGCCGCAGCTGGAGCGGCGCACCCACTACCTCGCCACCTTCGCCAACGTCGCCACCCTGCTCGGCCTGCTCGGCACCATCATCGGCCTGATCCACGGCTTCTCCTCGCTGTCGGGCATCAACCCGGCGGAGAAGCAGGACCAGCTGTCCGAGGCCGTGTCCATCGCCATGAACTGCACGGCGTTCGGCCTGATGACCGCGGTGCCGTTCATGCTGATCCACGCCTGGCTGCAGTCGATGACCGACGAGCTGGTCGACAGCCTGGAAATGGCCGCGGTGAAGTTCCTCAACAGCCTGGGCCTCAAGTAAAGGCGGAACAATCATCCACCCTGCTCACAGGATGATCCGCCGATGATGCAAGGATTGTCGCGCAACATGCGCCGCGTGACGCGGCGCGCCCGGCGCAAGCGCGCCACCGAACTGAACATCGTGTCGATGATCGACATCCTCACGGTGCTGGTGTTCTTCCTACTGGTCAACGCACTGGGCGTATCGATCCTGGGCATCAACCTGCCCTCGTCCGACGCCAGCCCGCCGGACAAGCCGCTGAAAGACCTCAAGGTGATCGTGCGCCAGGACGGCATGACCCTGGGCGACTCCGGCGGCGCCATCCGCCAGTTCCCCAACACCGGCGGCGCCTTCGACTACAAGGGCCTGGGCGACCTGCTGGCGCAGATCAAGGACCGCGAGCCGAACGAGGACAAGATCACGCTGCTGCTCGAGCCCGGCATTTCCTATGACACCCTGGTGCAGGTGATGGACACCGTCCGCGTGCAGCCCGGCACCCCGGGCCATCCGCAGCGCGACCTGTTCCCGCAGATCGGCATGGGCGACGCGCCCAGGAGCGCCGCCGCGGGCGCCGCTCCGGCCGGAGGTGCCAAGCCATGAGAATGCGCTCGAACTTCATGCGCCAGCGCATGCTGCGCAAGGCCACCAAGCGCGACACCGTGCCGCTGAACCTGGTGTCGATGATCGACATCTTCACCTGCCTGGTGTTCTTCCTGCTGCTGACCTCCACCAGCGTGCAGACCATCCGCAGCCCGCGCTCGCTGGAGCTGCCCTCCTCGGTCACCAACCAGACGCCGAACGACACTCCGGTGCTGATGGTGACGGCCGAGAGCATCATGCTGCAGGGCCAGCAGGTCATGAGCGTCAAGGACGCCGAGGCCACCGGCGGCGATGTGCTGGCGCCGCTCAAGTCGCAGCTGCTGCTGGTCCCGCTGGCGCAGATCCAGGGCGGCGCGGCCAACGCGCTGACCCGCGGCGAGATCAACATCATGGCGGACAAGGACATCCCCTATTCCCTGCTGAAGAAAGTGATGATCACCGCCGGCCAGGCCCAGTTCGCCAAGATCTCGCTGTCCGTCAACCACCGCAGCTCCCGGGCGGCCGCGCCATGAGCCACCTGATCACCTGGGAAAGCTGGGCCCTTGCCGAGGAGGCGGACCGCCGCTTCCGCCGCATCCTGCTGTTCGTCGCGATCCCCGCCATCATCATCGCGGTGCTGGTGACCATCTTCCAGATGGAGGTCAAGAAGACCGAGCAGACCAGCTACAACGGCTCGCGGTACGCCGAGCTGGTGGCGGAGCAGCCGCCGGGCGAGCAGGCGCCGCCGGAGCAGCCCAAGCCGGCGCCGGAGAACAAGCCGGAGAAGCCGCAACAGGCGCCCAAGCAGGCGGTGCAGAAGCCGCAGCCGACGCCGGTGCCGCAGCCTTCGGCGCGCGAGAAGGCCGAGAAGGAAATGAAGGTCTTCGACCAGCTCAACGACCTGCGCGACCAGAAGCTGAACCTGGACAACCAGGTGGTGACCGCCACGCCGACGCTCAACTCCAAGGGCGGCATCGGCGCCGCCTCCTCGGCCGAGTCCATCGCCAACTCCGCCGCCGCCACCAGCGGCAACGGCTTCGGCGGTGCCGGCAGCTACACCAGCTCGCAGAGCGGCACCGGCCTCGGCAGCCGCCGCACCGGCGCGGTGAACAGCCCGGTCGGCTTCGGCCACAACCCCGGCCTGGCCGGCGCCAACGGCAAGGTGGCCGACGCCCGCTCGCTGGCCGAGATCCAGGAAGTCTTCGACCGCAACAAGGGTCCGCTGACCTCGATCTATACCCGCGAGTCGCGCGCCAACCCCAACATGGGCGACGGCAAGCTGGTGATCCGCCTGACCATCGCCCCGGACGGCTCGGTGACGGACTGCACGGTGGTGTCGAGCAGCTTCAACGACCCCGACTTCGAGCGGAAGATCCGCGAGCGCATCCTGCTGTTCCGGTTCCAGGCCAAGAACGTTCCACCCTTCACCTACGGCTCGTATCCGATCGAATTCCACCCGATGTAGCATCGGGGCGGCTCAAGGCAAGGGCGGCGGCCGGTTCGCCGCCCTTGCGGATACGATCGATCGCCCGGTCGCGCGCCGCGTCTCCGGGGCCGTCCCGGGCGGACAACACCAGAAGAGGCTGATATGGGATTCCTCAGCGGCAAGAAAGCACTGATCACCGGCATCGCCAGCGAACGCTCGATCGCCACCGGCATCACCGAAGCCATGCACCGCGAGGGCGCCGAGCTGGCCTTCACCTACCAGGGCGAAAAGCTCAAGCCGCGGGTGGAGGAAGCCGCGCACGAGAACGGCTCCGACATCGTGCTGCCGCTGGACGTGACGCGCGACGCCGAGATCGCCAACGTGTTCGACACGCTCAAGCAGAAGTGGGGCGGCATCGACATCGTCATCCACTCCATCGGCTTCGCCCCGCGCGAACTGCTCGCCGGCGGCTACCTGGAGACGGTGACGCGCGAGGGCTACGCCATTGCCCACGACATCTCCGCCTACAGTTTCGCCGCGCTGGGCAAGGCGGCGCGGCCGCTGATGCAGGGCCGCAAGGCCGCCCTGCTCACCCTCACCTACCTCGGCAGCGAGCGCTACGTGCCGATGTACAACGTGATGGGCCCGGCCAAGGCCAGCCTCGAGGCCAACGTACGCTTCATGGCCGGCGAGCTGGGCCCGGAGGGCATCCGCGTCAACGCCATCTCGGCCGGTCCGATCAAGACCCTGGCCGGCGCCGGCATCAAGGGCTTCCGCGGCATGCTGGCCCACGCCGAGAAGGCCTCGGCGCTGCGCCGCAACGTCACTATCGAGGAAGTGGGCAACACCGCCGCCTTCCTCTGCTCCGACCTCGCCTCCGGCATCACCGGCGAGATCGTCTACGTCGACGCCGGCTTCCGCTTCATGGGCTTCACCTTGGACAGCCTGAACAGCAGCGGTTAGTGGTGCGTGGCAGGTTGCCGGCAGAAGCGAAAAAAAGCCCGGCGTCGCCGGGCTTTTTTCTGGGAACCGGGGACTGAGCGCCGCTAGTTCCCCGCGTCGACGTCGCTAGTCGCCGGCGTCGCCTTGATGTCCACCTTGACCTGCTTCTCGACCGCCTCGCGGTAGGCGGCCAGCTCGGCCCCGGCACGGGCGCTGCGCAGCTGCTGGCCGGAGTTGCGGATGCTGTCCTGGTCGGTGGACTGCGGCTGCGGCTCGTTCACCGCGGACAGGGCGATCACCGCGATGCTGCCGTCGTCCAGCGTGGCCTGGCCGTAGGCGAGCTTGCCGGCGGCCGGGTGCGGCATGCCGAACACGGCCTTGAGCAGCGGCTGCGGCAGGTCCTTGTTGTCGCGCTGCACCGCTCCGGGGCTGGCCGCGGTCAGGCCGGCGGCCTTGGTCGCGACCTCGAAGGTCTGGCCTTCGTTGACGCCCTTCAGCAACGCGTCGACGGCGGCCTGCGCCTTGGCCTTGGCGGCCTCGTCACGCAGCTCGGCGCGGATCTGGTCGGCCACCTCGGCCTGGGACAGCTGGCGCGGCGCCTCGTACTCGGCCTTGCGCACCACCACCAGGCGGCGCGGATCGAGCGCGATCGGCTTGCTGTTCTCGCCGTCCTGGACCACCGCCTGCGAGAAGGCGGCGGCGATCACCGCCTGGTTCGCGGCGATGCCCTGGCCGCCCTTGCGGGTGAACCAGTCGGTGCTCTTCACCTGCAGGCCCAGGGCCTTGGCCACCGGCTCGAGCGAGGCGGAATTCTCGAAGCTGAGCTGGTCGAGCTTGGCGGACATGTCGGTGAAGCGGGTCGTCGCATCCTGCTGCTGGTACAGATCCAGCAGCTGCTTCTGCACCGCCGGGTCCTCGAACGGCAGGGTCTGGGCCGGCTTCAGCTCCTCCAGCTTGATGATGTGCCAGCCGTACTCGGTCTGCACCGGCTCGCTGATGTCGCCGGCCTTGGCCAGGGCGAACAGCGCCGCCTCGAACTTTGGCACCATCGCTCCGTGCTTGACCCAGCCGAGATCGCCGCCCTTGCCCTTGGAGCCGGGATCGTCGGAGTTGGCCTTGGCCAGCTCGGCGAAGTCGGCGCCGCCCTTGATCTTGGCGTAGAGCTCGTCCGCCTTCTTCCTGGCCGCGTCCTTGTCGGCGCCGAAGGCGATCAGGATGTGGCTGGCGCGGCGCTCCTCCGGGGTGGAGAACAGGGCCGCCTTGCGTGCCTCGTAGATCGCCTTCAGCACGTCGGGGGTCGGCGGCGTGGCCTTGGGCAGCTCGTCCAGCGCCAGTTCCACGTAGGCCAGCTTGATGCGCTCGGGGGCCTTGAAGCCGTCCTTCTTCTGCTCGTAGCGCTGCTTGATCTGGTCGTCGGTCACGGTGACCGCGGACTGGTACTTGGCCGGGTCGAACTTGACGTAGCTGAACACCCGCTGCTGGTGCAGCAGCTTCCAGGCCGCCTCGTCCTCGCGCGGGGTGACGAAGGCGCTGTCGAGCACGGCGCCGCGCAGCTGCTCCTGCGGCAGCTGCTGGCGCTGCGCCGCCTCGAACCGCTCCGGCGTCTGGCCGACGCTGCTCAGCACCGCCTTGTAGCGGTCGGCCGAGAAACGCCCCTTGTCCTGGAAGTACGGCATGGCCTCGAGCCAGGCGCGCAGGCCGGCGTCGTCGATGCGGTAGCCGGTGTCGTGGGTATATTGCTTCCACACCTCGGCCTGGACCAGGTTCTTCAGCGCGTCGTCGCGCAGCTGGGCCCGCGGCACCTCGTCGGCGCGGAAGTTCGGGCCCATGCGCTGCACCAGCTCCTGGTAGCGGGCCTGATACTCGCGCTGGAACTGCGACTGCGTGATCTTGACCCCGCCGACCTCGGCCACCGTGGGGTCGCCGCCGCCGCCGCCCTGCAGCGACTGCACTCCGAAGAAGGCGAACGGCACGATCAGGATGCCGACAATGGCCCACAGCACGGGGCCGGTCATGCGGTCACGGATGGTCTGCAACATGATCAGGAGATATTTCTGGATCCGGAAATAAATAAGGCGCTCGTTCGAGCGCCTTTTTGTTTTATATGGCGGAGCGGACGGGGCTCGAACCCGCGACCCTCGGCGTGACAGGCCGATACTCTAACCGACT
>DASRFD010000029.1:0-40599 GCA_035651715.1 Nevskia sp. | reverse complement strand
TGGCCTCGGCCTCGGCCTTGGCCTTGTCGAAGTAGCCGCGGTAGCCGACGCAGCCGGCAATGAGGAAGCAGTGGGTCACCGGCTTGAGCGAGAACTCGGCCGTGGCGAACACGTTCCAGGCGACGTAGGGGCGGCCGACGTCGGCGTAAAGGGTGTAGCTGCCGTTGCGCGGCAGGGCCAGCCTGTCGGAGGCGAAGGCGCGGGCCTGCTGTGCCAGCTGCAGGCGCGCTTTGAGGGTGGCGTCGGTGGCCGGATCGGCGATGACCTCGTCGAGCGGACGGCGCGCCGACAGCACGCCGTACTGGCCCTTGGCGAGGTGGGCGAAATAGTCGATGGAGGAGCAGCCGCCGAGGAGCGCTCCGCTCATCGCGGCGACGATCATCCGCAGCAGCGGACCGGTGTTTTTCGCAGGCGCCGTAACAGCGCCGCGCGCCGCATCCGCAGCCGCGGAACGAAGCCGCCGGCGTTCGCCGCGGTCACGGCAGGGAGGAGTGGCGGCCTGAAGGTTCATGCAGCCATTCTAACCGGCGCGATGCCGGTCTTAGCGCATGCACGGCCGCCCGGATTCCCGGCGCAGCAACACCCGCCGGTACCTCACGCCGCCTCCACCGTCACCGGCACTCCGTTCAAGGCCGCGTTGCCCGACACCCGGTCAAGCCAGGTCTCGTCGGTGAGATCGTTGTTGCTGGCGCCGGCATGGGCCTGGGCCACGCCCAGGCGGGTGCCGCTGCGATGGTGGCCCCAGCCGTGCGGCAGGCTCACCACCCCCGGCATCATCTCCTCCGTGGCGGCCACTTCCACCACCACCTCGCCGGAACGCGAGCGCACCCGCACGGCGGCGCCGTCGCGCAGGCCCCGGCTGGCAAGGTCCTGCGGGTGCATCAGCAGCTGGTGGCGGGCCGGGCCTTTCACCAGGCGCTCGGAGTTGTGCATCCAGGAGTTGTTGCTGCGCAGGTGGCGGCGGCCGATCAGGCGCAGGCCGGCGTCGGCCTGCTGCGCACGCAGTTCGGCGCCAAATCGGGCCAGCTCCTCCAGCACCTCGGGCGGGGCGCAGCGGATGCGCTTGTCGGGGTGGAACAGGCGCTGCGGCAGGCTCGGTTGCAGCGGGCCGAGGTCGATGCCGCTGGGATTGTCCCTGAGCCTGGCCAGGCTCAGGGCCTGCGGATGCTTGCGCATGTCGCCGTAGGGGCCGGCGCGCAGGCCGAGGTCGAGGATCTGGTCGGGGCGCGGCGTGGGCTGCCATTTCTGCTCCAGCCGCCCGGCCAGGCGCGCGCCCAGGCCCTCGAAGATCTCCCAGTCATGCAGCGTGCCCTCCGGCTTGGGAAACAGCGGTTCGCTGTACTTGGCAGTATTCCGCACGGCGAAGCCGTGCAGCACGATGTCGTAGTGATCGTGCTCCAGCGCGGCGGTCGGCGGCAGGATCAGGTGGGCGTGGCGGGTAGTCTCGTTGAGGTAGATGTCGACGCTGACCATGAAGTCCAGCTGGTCCAGCGCGCGCTCCAGCTGCGCCCCATTGGGCGTGGACAGCACCGGGTTGCCGGCGCTGGTCAGGAGGGCGCGGACGCGGCCTTCGCCCGGGGTCAGGATCTCCTCGGCCAGCGCGGCGACCGGCAGCTCGCCGGCGAATTCGGGCAGGCCGCGCACGCGGGTCTTCCAGGCGCCGAAGTGGCCCGGCTTGGAGGCCGGCGATTCGATCATGTCGACCGCCGGCAGCGGGAACAGCACCCCGCCCTCGCGGTCCAGGTTGCCGGTGACGATGTTGAGCAGCTGGATCAGCCACTGCGTCAGGGTGCCCCAGCGCTGCACCGACACGCCCATGCGGCCGTAGGCGGCGGCCTGCGGCGCGGCGGCGAACTCGCGGGCGATGCGGCGGATGGTGCCGGCCGGGATGCCGCAATGGGCGGACAGCGCCTCCAGGTCATGGGCCTGGATCGCCTGCGCCGCGGCCTCGATGCCTTCGGTGAACTCGCCGAGCCTGCCGGGCCGGGCCAGCTTTTCGTCGAAGATGGTCTTGAGCAGGCCGAGCATGAAGGCGGCGTCGGTGCCGGGGCGGATGAAGTGGTGCTCGTCGGCCACCTCGGCGGTCTCGCTGCGGCGCGGATCGAGCAGCACCATGCGGCCGCCGCGCGCCTGCATCGCCTTCAGCCGCAGGCGGAAGCCCGGCACGGTCATCAGGCTGCCGTTGGAGGCCATCGGGTTGGCGCCCAGCACCAGGAAGTAGCTGCAGCGGTCGATGTCGCTGATCGGCACCAGCAGCTGGTGGCCGTACATCCAGTAGGCCAGCAGCTGGTGCGGCAGCTGGTCGACCGAGGTGGCGGAGTAACGGCTGCGCGTCTTCAGCGGCGCCAGGGCGCGGAAGCCGTGGGTCATCGAGCCGTAGTTGTGGACGTTGGGGTTGCCGTAATAGGCGGCGACGCTGTTGGCGCCGTGGGCCTGCGCGGTCGCGGCCAGGCGCTCGGCGGCGAGGTCCAGCGCCTCGTCCCAGCCGATCTCCTGCCAGCCGCCCGCAGTGCGGCGCAGCGGCCGGCGCAGGCGGTCGGGGTCGTTGTGCACGTCCTTCAGCGCCACGGCCTTGGGACAGATATAGCCGCGCGACAGCGGGTCGGCCTCGTCGCCGCGGATCGACAGGATCCGGTCTCCCTGCACGCGGATCTCGATGCCGCAGATCGCCTCGCACAGGTTGCAGGCGCGGCGGTGGATACGCTCGGGCTCGGTGCTCATGGTCTTCTCCTCCTGGGACGCCGCGGCAGCGGGCCGCGACGGCATGGCTCGGTCTTCACTGCAGCGCCGCGAAGGTGCGGTCGGCGCGTGGCAGCAGGTACTTTTCGGGATTCAGCGACACCACCACACGGGTGGCCCGGCCCAGCAGCAGGCGCCGCGGCACGAAGCCGATGAAGCGCGAGTCGGCCGAATCGTCGCGGTTGTCGCCCAGCATCAGATAGCTGTCGGCCGGCACCGTCACCGGCCCGAAGTCGCGCGGCGCGGGGCGTCCCGGCAGCAGCATCACCGGATGGTCGATGCCGGCGATGCGCTCGCGCCGCAGCAGGTGCGGGTGCTCGCGGAACTCGGCCACCATCTCGTCCTCGAAGCTCCCGCCCCAGGGCTGGTAGCCGGCGGCGACGCCGTCGACGTAGAGGCGGTCCTGGCGCAGCGCCACGCTGTCGCCGGGAAGACCGATCAGGCGCTTTACCAGCGTCTTGCCGTCGGCCGGCGACTCGAACACGACGATGTCGCCGCGCCGCGGCGTGCTGCCCTCGGTGAGGCGCACCGTGGTGAAGGGCAGGCGCAGGCCGTAGTGCATTTTCTGCACCAGGATGCGGTCGCCCTCCATCAGGGTGGGGTTCATCGAGCCGCTCGGCACCACCATCCAGTCCGCCACGGCGGAGCGGAAGACCAGCATCAAGCCGAGGAAGACGACGAGCCGGCGCCATTCGCGCCACGCCTGCTGCAGTGTCTGATTCATTTCCGGGTCCGTTCGGGGCCGGGGCGACGCCCCACCCCGGGAACGATAACCAGCCCGGCCCCGGCGCGCCAGCCGCGGCAGTGCGCACTGCGTCACCCCGGCGGCTCCAAACCGGCCGTCCCCCCGGTTCCGGGTGTCGGGGCCGGGGCCGCGACGGCGTATCCTCGGGCAGGGGGATGCGCATCGAATGTCGCCACAACCGCACAAACTGGCTTTTCCCAGCACCGAAGGACAGATCCCGCGGTTGCGGCAGGTGGACGGCCTGCACGACTGCCTGCGGCGTTCGCCGCTGGTCTGGATGGTGGGCCTGCCCGGGGCCGGCAAGACCTCGCTGGCGGCGCAGGCGCTGCGCCAGGCCGAGCAGGGCGGCGAGCCGCAGCTGTGGTACCGCCTCGATGAGGACGACGGCGACGTCGCCGGCGTGTTCGACGCGCTCAGCCGCGCCGCGCCGCCGGAGCGGCGCGCCACCCTGCCGGCCTGGTCGCCGGGCAACCAGGCCGAGCTGCGCGGTTTCTCGCGCCGCTTCTTCAGCCAGCTCAGCGGCGGCGGTCGCCTCAACATTGCATTCGACGATTGCCACCGCATTCCCGAGGGCAGCCCGTTCTTCGACATGCTCGACGCCGCCCGCGAAGCCTGCGGCGACGGCCTGCGCCTGCTGCTGATCAGCCGCCGCCCGCCGCCGCCGCCGCTGGCGCGCGGCCAGCTGGCCGGCTGGCTCAGCGTCTACGACGACCTGCAGCTGTCCCCGGAAGAAGCGGCGGCCCTGGCCGAGCGGATCAGCGGGCGCAAACTGAGCCCGGCGCAGGCGCAGCGCCTGGCCCAGGCGCGGGGCTGGATCGCCCACATCATGGCGCTGGCGCAGTCGGCCGACCTGGACGAGACGCCGCCCGCGCCGCCTGGCGCCGCGGCGCTGGTCGGCGATTATCTCGCCGGCGAGCTCCTGCTGCTGTTTCCGCCGGAGCAGCGGCGCGCCTTCCGCCAGCTGGCGGAGCTGCCGGAAATCCCGCTCAGCCTGGCCGAGCGCGGACGACTGCCGGCGGCGGCGCGGCGCCTGCTCGACGACCTGGCGCGGCGGCGCTATTTCGTCGAGACCACGGCGGCGCGCACCTGGCGCATGCATGACCTGCTGCGCGACGGCCTGCGCGCGCTCAACAGCGCGGAGGACAGCCCGTCGGAACTGGCGCGGGCCCGCATCGAGCTGGCCGGCTGGATCAGCGCGGCGGCGCCCGAGACGGCGATGAACCTGCTGGCCGCGGCCGGGGATCACGCCGGGGCCGCCGCCCTGCTCGAGCAGCATGGCCGGGCCTGGCTGGAGCAGGGCCGCCATCGTCAGCTGCTCGGCTGGCTTGCCGCGCTGGAGCCCCATCAGGGCGGCGACAGCCACGCCGGGCTGCTGCTGTGGCGAGCCGAGGCGCTGCTGCCGCTGGAGCCGGAGCACGCACGGCCGCTGTTCGCGCGCAGCCGCGACGCCTTTGCCGCGCAGCGCCAGGCTGGGCCGGCCTACCGCGCCTGGTGCGGCGAGGTGGCGAGCTACGTCGTGCAGTGGGGCGCGGTGCAGGGCCTGGCCGAACTGGTCGATGTGCTGGAGGCGCTGGTGGCCGAGCTGGGGCCGCCGCCGGGCGACTGGGCCTTCCGCACCTCCGCCGACGCGCTGACGGCGCTGATGTACGGCCGCCCCGAGGATCCGCGGCTGGCCCGCTACGCCACCGCCACGGCGCGCGCCCTGGATTTCGCGCCCGATGCGGGCAGCCGCATTGCCGCCGCCGCGCAGCTGCTGATCTACCGGCTCTGGTGGGCCGGCGACTTCCCCGGCGGCAAGGCGCTGTACAACGCGTGCAGCGCCGAAGTGGAGCGCGGCGAACTGCCGCCGCTGGCGCGCCTGATCTGGTGGAGCAATGCGGCGATCGTCGACTGGCAGTGCGGCGATCCGGCCGAATGCTACCGCAAGGTCGACCAGGGGCTGCTGCTGGCGGAGCAGTGCGGCGTGCACGTGCGCGACTTCTTCCTGCTGACCCAGGGCATCTTCTGCGCACTGTCGCAGGAGGACTGGCCGCGCGCCGAAGCCTACCTCGACCGCCTGGCCCGCACCGAGCGCGGCCACAAGCGGCTCGACGTCATGGTCCACCACTTCTTCCGCTCCTGGTACAGCCTGTCGCGGGGGGACGCGCGCACCGCGCTGGTTCACGCCGAGACGGCCTTGCCGATGGCCGAGGCGCTGGGCTCGGGCTTCCACATGGTGATCGTGCTGTCGGCGCTGGCGCCGGCGCGGCTGCACGCCGGCGATTTCGCCGGCGCCGACTGGGCCTACCGCAGGCAGCTGGAGCTGGCCAAGGCAGCCGGCAATCCCACCTTCAGCTTCATCGCCTTCTGCGCCGGCGCCGAGATCGCGCTGGCGCGGCGCGACGAGGCGGCGCTGCGCAAACAGGTCGAGCGCATCCTGATGGTCAAGCAGCTCGGCGCCTTCCACAGCACTTGCGGCTGGCGCACGCCGATGATGGCGGAACTGCTGGCCCATGCGCTCGAGCACGGCATCCTGCCGCAGGTGGCGCAGCGCTGGATCCGCGAAAAGCGGGTGCCGGCGCCGCGGCCGGTGCCGGGCTGGCCGATGCCGGTGCAGATCGACGCGCTGGCCGGCCTTGAGGTGCGCATCGAGGACGGCGGCGATGCGCCGGCGCCGCAGAAGCCGCCGGCCAAGCTGCGCGAGCTGCTGGCGATCCTGGTGGCCGAGCGCGGCGGCGTGGCGCAGGCCGAGCTGGGCGAGTGGCTGTGGCCCGACGCCGACGGCGACCGTGCCGCGGCCTCGCTCAAGGTCTCGGTGCACCGCCTGCGGCAATGGCTGGGCAGCGAGGCGGTGACAGTCCGCAACCAGCGCGTCGGCCTCAATCCGGCGCGGGTCGGCTGCGACCTGTGGCAGGTGCTGGACCGCCTGCCGGCACTGGACCCGGAGCGCATCCTCGCCGGCTTCGACTCGCCGCCGGTGCTGGCGCTGCGGCAGCGCCTGCGTCGCACCACCTCGCCGCCGGGCATGGCGAAAGCGTGACGGCGCTCACATCAGCGAGGTCGGGAGCGACTTCCGGTTACCGATTTGTAACTCCCATTTGCCGAAAGTGCAGCGCGAACAACACTAGGACCGGTCATGGATCGCCTGGCGGACTGGCTGTACCACGATGCGCAGACGGACCAGCGCCGCCTGAAGCGGCGTGCGCGCTGGGCCGTGTGGGGCGCCGCCATCGGCTTCGTCGCCGGCTTCGCCGCGTCGCGCCTGCTGGCCTGAGGAGATGTGGCATGGGCCCGAGAGGAGATTTCCTGCTGCGCACCGCCGGCGCGCTGGCCGCGATCCTGATGATGCTTTGCGTATCCCACGGCGCGCGGGCGGCCGCGCCGGAAACGACCCATCCCGCCGCGCCGATGCAAGGAGAAGGCAGATGAAGCAGCTGATCGCCGCAACCACCCTGGGCCTCGCGCTCGCCTGCGGCACTGTTCAGGCCGATGGCCAGAAGGACGCGACGCCGGCGGCTCCGGCCGCCGCGGCAAACCCGAATGCCGCCCACGGCATGGGCGGCGGCGGCACCGATATCCATAACACCGCCGGCATCAACAAGGCCGAAGGCGCCAACGACCAGCACAAGGCGGAAGGCGCGAACGATCACCCGAAGACCGGCAGCACCGCGAACATTCAGCACTGAAGGCGGGCGCCTTCGGTGATGGCACGCTGGCGCGGGGCCGCGGCCCTGCGCCGTTTTTTATGGCGCCGCGATCAGGCCGCCTTCTGCCGGTCCAGCCAGACTTCCAGGCCCTGGGTGTTCAGCTCCATGTCGAACGCCAGCAGCTCGCGCGCCTGGGCCTCGCTCAAGGGCGCGCCCATCGCCCGCAGCTCTTCGAGGGTATGGAGCGTCAGCGCCTCCTTGAGCTTCCGGTGCCGGTGCGGAGCATCGGCATGGTGGCGCGCCAGGCGTTCGTAGTGGGCGATGCCGCGGCGCAGAACCCGGGCCAGCCGGCCGACGTCGCCGACGCGGCCGTAGTGGGTCAGGTAGACCCAGGCCGGATCGAGCGCAAGGAAGCGGTCGAGCGTCCGCTGCCAGGCTTCGGGCTCGAACTGCACCGGGGTGGTGGTGGGGAACAGGAAGGGACCCTGCGGGCCGTCGGTCTCGCGATACGACAGGCCGAACACGTCGCCGCTGAATATGCCGCGGCTTTCGGCGTCCCAGATGGCGTAGTGATGGCGGGCGTGACCCGGCGCGTCGAGGAACAGCAACTGCCGGCCGCCGAAATCCAGCTTGAAGTTGTCGTCGGCGACGATCACCCGCGACTCCGGCACCGGCAGGATCTCGCCGTACATCGAAGCCACGGCCGCGGGACCGTACACGGCGGAAGCGCCCTCGATCAGCTTCGACGGGTCGATCATGTGGCGGGCGCCGCGCGGGTGCATCACCAGCTGCGCCTGCGGCAGCCGGCTCATCAGCAGCCCGGCGCCGCCGGCATGGTCCAGGTGCACGTGGGTCGGCATGACATAGGCCACCTGCTCCGGCGCGATGCCCCTGTGCTCCAGCACGCGCAGCAGGCCCGGGACCGAGTGCGAGGTGCCGCATTCGACGAAGGCGTAACGGTCGCCGCTGCGCAGCAGGTAGCAGCAGGCCAGGCCCGGCCGCACCTGCTCGGTGTCGATGCAGCTGATGCCGTGGCTGTAATCGGTGACCTCGGGCAATTTCAATTCTGTCTCCACTTGAACAGGGCCGCGCCCAGTACCAGGTAGACCACGCTCATGGCGGCCAGCGCGGCGAGATGGGGGGCGATCTGGGCCAGGCCGGCGCCGTCGAGCATGACGGCGCGGGCGCCGTTGATCAGGTGCGTCAGCGGCAGCAGCTGCGCGAACACCTGCAGCACGCGCGGCGCGCCGTCGATGGAGAAGAACACGCCGCAGACCACCATCATCGGCGTGGCGATGACGTTGAGGATGCCGCCGGCCAGTTCCTCGCTGCTGATGCGCGCCGACACCACCAGGCCCATGGCGATCATCGAGAAGGTGGCGAGCGTGGTCAGCAGCAGCAAATCCCAGTACGAGCCTTCCATGCGCAGGTGCAGCAGCAGGCGGCAGGCGCCGAACACCAGCGCGTTGACCACCACGATCAGCAGCAGGCGCGACAGCAGCTGCGCCAGCAGGAATTCCACCGCGCGCAGCGGCGTGGCGTTGAGGCGCTTGAGGTAGCCGTTCTTGCGGTAGCGCACGATGACGTAGCCGATGCCGAACAGGCAGGAGAACATCATGTTCATGCCGAGCACGCCGGGCGTGACCCAGTCGACATAGCGCACCTCGGCGCCGCTGGTGGCCTGCCGCTGCAGCGGCGCGCCGCCGGCGCCGCGCAGCAGCTGCTCCAGCAGCTTGCCCTTGGGCGACTGCTCGTTGACCCAGTAGCGGCCCGGCGTGGCGGTGAAATCCAGCAGCATGTCGATGCGCTGCAGCTGCACCTTGTGCAGCGCCGCCTCGCCCGGCTGCTCGGCGTAGAACTGCACCTGCGGCGTGGCCAGGAAGGGGTGGAGCCTGCCGTCCAGCGCGGTGCCCGGCGGCGCCAGCACCGCTGCCTTGAACAGCGGCTGGCCGGGACCGGAAAAGACCCAGGCCAGGCCCAGCACCAGCAGCACCGGGAACGCCAGGTTCCAGCCGAGCGAGGACTTGTCGCGCAGGAACTCCAGGCTGCGCGCCCAGGTGGCGGCCTTGAGCCTTCTCAGGAAGCCGCTCACTTCATGGCCTCCGCGGATCACGGCATCCCCCAGCCTCGGCGGGGATCCCGGGTCGAAGGCGGCGCAGCGCGATCCGGCGGACCGGATCCTTCGCCGCGCCCGGCATGACGGGGAAAAAGCTCAAGTCCGCAGCTCCCGCCCGGTCAGCTCGAGGAACAGGTCCTCCAGCGTGCGCGGACGGATCCGCAACTGCGCCAGCGACACGCCGGCGGCGAGCAAGCGCGCCACCGCGCCATTGATGTCCGGCGTGTGGATCTCGGCGATATCGCCCCGCTGCAGGCAGCCGGCGGCGTCGCCCAGCTTGCGCGCCTCTTCCAGCGGCAGCTCCAGCACCGAGTCGTCGAAGTGCTCGGCCAGCAGGGCCGCCGGACCGCCGCGGGCGATGATGCGGCCGTGGTCGACGATGGCGATCTCGTCGCACAGCAGGTAAGCCTCTTCCATGTAGTGCGTGGTCAGCACGATGGTGCGCCCCTGCGCCTTGATGCCCTGCACCAGGTCCCAGAAGTTGCGGCGCGCCTGCGGGTCGAGGCCGGTGGTCGGCTCGTCGAGGAACATCACCTCGGGGTCGTTGACCAGGGCGATGGCCAGCAGCAGGCGCTGGCGCTGGCCGCCGGACAGCTTGCTGGTGTCGCGGTCGAGGAACTCCTCCAGGCGGCACAGCCGGATCAGCTCGTCCAGCGGACGGCGCTTCGGGTACAGGGCGCTGAAGAAGCGCAGGTTCTCGCGGGTGGTGAGATGCTCCTGCAGGGCGGTGTTCTGGAACTGGATGCCGACCCGCTCGCGGTAATGCGAGCCGAGCGGCGCACCGCGGAACAGCACCTCGCCGGAGGTGGGCTTGAGCAAGCCTTCCAGCATCTCGATGGTGGTGCTCTTGCCGGCGCCGTTGGGCCCGAGCAGGCCGAAACAGCTGCCCTCGCGCACTTCGAAACTGATGCCGTCCACGGCGCGGACGCGCGGGTAGTGCTTGACCAGGTCGCGGGCTTCGAGAATGGCGGGCATGGGACGGCTATTGTGCCGCATCCGCAGGTCCACTCTTCCAGTAGATGTCGAACTCCGGCCGTCCAGCCGCGCTGACTTGGCCGACGCGCTCGTAGTCTTTCCACACGGCGGCGAACATCGGATCGCGCACCAGGCCGGCGACGATGTCGTAATCGGGCGGCAGGGACTTGACCGGACGGCGGTCGACGATCACCAGTTGCGCATGGTAGCGGCGCAGATCCTCGATGATGGAGTCGATGAGCGGCCGGTGATATAGCCGCTCCAGCCGGGCGCGGTCGGCATCGCCATTTCCCGCCTCGGCGCGCGCCAGTCGCATCAGAGGCCAGAGATGCGCATAGCGTGAGCCCCATTGCAGCCCGCTCAAGGGCACCGACGGCAGGAAAGGCGGCAACTCGAAGCTGAAGACATAGACCGCGTCGCCTGGATGCGCCGCGGCCAGCACCTGCGGCAGCGGGTCCAGCGCTGGTGGTCCGGGCATGCGTCGCACCGCACCGACCGCGGCGCCACTCATCAGCAACAGGCCCAGCGCCGCGGCAAGCATGGCGCGCGAAGACTCGCCGTCGCCAGGCCAAGTCGATACTAGTGTCAATACCAGGCCACAGTACGCGAACAGCAGCACCGGAAGGAATTGGTAGTCCCAACCCTTGAACTGGAGTGCGTAGACAGCCACGGCATAGGCGCCACAGGCGAGCATAGGCTCCAGAGCATGGCGCAGCGCAGGCATCCGCCAGTAGCACAGCAGTTCCAGCACAAGGCAGACCAAGCCTGGAATGAGGCCATGCACCGCCAGCAGCCGCCGCATATTCTCGCCTTGGTAGGCCACGTAAAGGTCCATCGCCCAGCGGGCGCAGATCAGCCATTCGGAGTAAAAGCACAGGACCACGACCCCATACACCGCGGCGCCCAGGAGAAGGACTCTGGCTTCCAACGACCACAGCGGCGCCCAGGAACGCGCGCGCACGGCCCGCAGCGCGAGCAGTACAAACGGCAGCGGGGCATAGTGCGGCTTGAGAAAAAAGCCCAGCACAGCAAGCAAGCTCAGGCACGTGCGCAGCGGCCAGGCGAGCGCGGCCCTGTCGGGTGCGCGCGCCATGGCGAACACGAACGGCAAGCCCAACACCACTATCAGGTGCTCTTTTTGCAGGAAGTCGTAGCCGGGAAGCAGCAACAGGCCTGCCAGTAGCCCGGCTACCAGCCATGACCTGCCGCACGCACGTCGCGCCCCCCCCTCGTCCAGCACCCAGGCCGAGAGCACCGAGGCAAGTAGAGCCAGCACCGCGCCGCAGGCTGTGACGGCGGCCTGCCAGGGCAGGTGCCCATCCTCGGCGAGCAGAAAGGCCGGCGCATAGGCGGCGATGGCCAGCGGCGGATTGACCTCAAAGAAATCGCGGAGATAAGTGCCGCCGGCCAGCATGCGGCCAGCCGCGATCATCAGCCAGGCAATGTCGTGGTTGAGCAGTGCTCGCCCATGCAGCACGCAACCGGCGGCGAACACAGCCGCCACCGCACCGCACCCCAGCCCGGCGCACAAGAAGTTCCGTGGAATCATGAGGGACACTGAATATCCGGCTGTCATTCTGACCGAAGTGCGCGGAGTCGTCCCACTTGGCGCAACGAGGCGGCCGGCGACCAAGGGTTGCCGTGGAAAAGCGCGCGGCGGGCGCCCGCCTACCGCGCCAGCCGATACTGATGCGGCGGCCGCCCTTTCCAGCGCTTGAAGGCATGGATGAAGCTGGCGGCCTCGGAGTAGCCGAGACGTTCGGCGATCTGCTCCACCGACAGGTTGGCGGCGGAGAGCAGCTCCTCCGCCAGGGTCTCGCGCACCTCGTCGGTGAGAGCCTTGTAGCTGGTGCCTTCCTCCAGCAGGCGCCGGCGCAGGGTCCGCGGGGTCAGCAGCAGCTTCTGCGCCACGGCGTTCATCGGCGGCACGTGCCCGGGCTGGCGCAGGATCTGGTCGCGCACCTGTTCCGCCAGCCCGGTGCGCGCCTTGCGCGCGGCGAGCAGCTGGCGGCACTGCTCCTCGGCCATGCGGCGGCTGACCTCATTGGCCTGCGGCAGCGGCGCGTCGAGCACCGCGCCGTCCAGCGCCACCTCGTTGCGCGCGGCGCCGAACTGCGGTTCCACGCCGAACAGGCGCGCGTAAAGCCCGGCATGGGGCGGCCGCGGCCCGCGCAGCCGCAGCGCCTTGGGCACCAGGGTCTGCGAAAACATCTCGCGCTGCAGGGTGAAGGCGGCGGCGGCGTCGCGCTCCAGCAGGAAGCGGCGCACGTCCTCGGGAATGGCGCTGTCCTCGAACACCAGGCGCATCTCGCCGCCGGACTCCTCGCTGGTGATGTGGTTGTAGGCGTAGGTCAGGTTGAGATAGCGCAGGGCCACATCCATGGCGCTGCGCAGATCGCGGCTGCTGACGATGGCAAAGCCGAGGATGCCGTAGGCGGTGAAGTGGTAACGCACGCCGGCCTCCAGACCGAGGCCCGGCACATGAGCGAGGCGGCGCACCAGGTTGCGCACCAGGGCCAGCTCCTGGTGGGCGCCGACCACGGAGGCGGCGTCGCCGAGCTGGGCCGGGGTCACGCCGGTGCCTTCCAGGCAGGCGTCCAGCGACAGGCCGTGGTCCAGCCCGAGCTGGACCTGCAGCTGCATGCTGGCGATGCCGCGCTGGAAATCCCAGTGATGCACCCATCTCCTCCTGGCCATGGATGGCCGATTCTGGCCCCAATTATCAATATTTTGTCCCAGGACGCCATAACCCCGGCGCCGCGGCGCCCCTAAGCTGGCCTCACATCGCGGCACGGCTGGAGGAGAACAGGATGGGCGCGGACGGCAACATGGGTGGGGCTATGCAGGGCGGCCCCCGGGTGGTCATCATCGGCAGCGGCTTCGGCGGCCTCAGCATGGGCCATTCGCTGAAGCAGGCAGGCATCGACCGTTTCACCATCCTCGAGAAAGCCCAGGACGTCGGCGGGGTGTGGCGCGAGAACACCTATCCGGGCGCCGCCTGCGACGTGCCCTCGCACCTGTATTCCTTCAGCTTCGAGCCGCACTATCCCTGGTCCTGCCGCTACGGCAAGCAGGCCGAAATCCTGGATTACCTGCGCCATGTCGCGCGCAAGCACGACCTGCTGCGCCACGTGCGTTTCGGCTGCGAGGTGCTGGGCGCGGACTGGGACGAGGCGCGGGCGCTGTGGTGCATCCGCTTGCGCGGGGGCGAGGTGATCGAGGCCGACCTGCTGGTTTCGGCGGTGGGCCAGCTGCACCAGCCGCAGATCCCGCAGCTGCCGGGCCTGGAGAAGTTCCAGGGCCGGGCCTTCCACTCCGCCCGCTGGGACCACGGCTACGACTTCAAGGGCAAGACGGTGGCGGTGGTCGGCACCGGCCCGAGCGCGGTGCAGCTGGTGCCGGAGATCGCCAGGGAAGTGAAGAACCTGCACCTGTACCAGCGCTCGCCGGGCTGGTGCGTGCCCAAGTTCGACCGGCCCTACCGCCGGTGGGAGCGCAGGCTGATCCGGGCGCTGCCCCTGCTGCACGACCTCGACCGCGGCCGCATCTTCTGGGGCTTCGAGTTCCTCAACGCGGCCCTGCTGCGCCAGCCGGTCATCGGGCATGCCGCCAAGGCCTTCCTGCGCGGCGCCGCCGAGGCGCTGAAACGCCTGCAGGTGCGCGACAAGGCGCTGCGCGCCAAGCTGACGCCGGACTATCCGATGGGCTGCAAGCGCACGCTGCTGTCCAACGACTGGCTCAGGACCCTGGCGCAGCCGCACGTGGAGGTGGTCAGCGAGGGCATCGCCGAAGTCACCGCGCGCGGCATCCGCACCACCGACGGCCGGCTGCGCGAGGTCGACGCCATCGTCTGGGGCACCGGCTTCGCCTCGACCGAATTCCTGGCGCCGATGGAGATCCGCGGCCGCGGCGGGCGCAGCCTGCGCGAGCGCTGGAAGAACGGCGCCGAGGCCTACCTCGGCATGGCGGTGTCCGGCTTCCCCAACCTGTTCGTGGTCTACGGCCCGAACACCAACCTCGGCGCCGGCTCGATCATCTACATGCTGGAGCGGCAGACGCGCTACATCGCCCAGGCCGCCGCCCTGCTGCGCGACCGGGGCCTGGCGGCGATAGAAGTGCGGGTGGACCTGCAGCACGCCTTCAACGCGATGTTGCAGCGGCGCAACAAGCGGACCGTGTTCGAGGCCGGCTGCCACAGCTGGTACCTGACCGCCGACGGCCGCAATACCAACACCTGGGTGGGCTACATGACCGAGTACGGCCGCCTGGTGCGCCGCCCGAACCCGGACCATTACCATCTGGAAGCCGCGCCGCAGACGGCGGATACTCTGACCCGCGCCGCCTGAGCGGCGTATCCGGGAGTCCCGAAGTGGGCATGAAGTCCGTGCTGCGCACCGTGGTGCGCCTGCTGTTCAAGCCGCTGCTGTCGCCGCGGGTGCCGCTTGCCGTGCAGCGGGTCGGCTCGAAAGCCGCCGGCGTGCTGTCGAAGTTCCCGCCCGGCACCCAGCCGACGCGGGTCGACATGAACGGCGTGCCGGGCCTGCGCTACCGCACCCACGGCAGCACCAACGGCAAGGCCCTGCTGTTCCTGCACGGCGGCGCCTACGTGCTCGGCGGCCCCGCCAGCCACGGCGCGCTCGCCGCCCAGCTCGGCGACGCCGCGGGCGCCACCACCTACCTGCCCGACTACAGCCTGGCGCCGGAGCACCCCTACCCCGCCGCCACCGAGGACGCGGTGGCCGCCTACCGCTGGCTGCTGCAGTCCTACCCGGCCGAGGGCATCGTCATCGCCGGCGATTCGGCCGGCGGCAACCTGGCGCTGGCCACGGCGATGATCCTGCGCGACAAGGGCCTGCCCCTGCCGGCGGCGCTGGCGCTGATCTCGCCGTGGATCGACCTGACCCACAGCGGCGACTCGGCCAGCAGCCGCGCCGCGCGCGATCCCATGCTGAGCGTGGCCTGGCTGTCGGCCTGCGCGCGGCACTACGCCCGCAACGTCGACCCGGGCGATCCGCGCATCTCGCCCCTGTTCGGCCGCATCGAAGGCTTGCCGCCGATGCTGATCCATGTCGGCAGCGAGGAAGTGGTGCTGAGCGACGCGGAACGCCTGGCCGAGCGTGCGCGCGCCGCCGGGGTGCCGGCGGAACTGCGCGTGTTCGAGGGGCTGTGGCACGACTTCCAGCTGCACGCCGGCCAGCTGGCGGAGGCGGACGAGTCGATCGCCGGGCTGGGACGCTTCCTGCGGGAGCGGATGAAAGCCGTCAGCGAGCAGTCAGCAAGAAGCGCCCCGCTTGCGCCGCTCAAGCAACTGAACGCCAGGCACTAGCGCACCGTGCTCGGCTTCATGTGCAGCAGCTCGATCAGGTCCTCGCGGCGGTAGATCGCCAGCTTGCGGTAGATGCGCGTGGTGTGGTTCGCCACCGTCGATACGGCGATGCCGTACTGGCGGGCGATGGACTTGAGGGTCTTGCCGTTGCTGAGCGCGCGGGCGATCTCCTGCTCGCGCGGCGACAGCGCGTCCAGCGGCAGCGGCTTGCGCGCGTGGACCAGGTAGAGGCTGCCGCAACGGGCCACGCGCAGGTGCAGGCCGCCGTCCATGACTTCGCCGCCCTCCTCGCCCAGCACGCTCTCCGGCATGGCGAAGGGCAGGCGCGCGACGTCGGCGGAATGGCCGGTCTCCTCGAGCAGGCCGCGGAAGCGGTTGCTGACGGCGTAGACGGTGCCGCCGGCGTCGACCAGGGCGGCCGAGCCGCGGTTGGCGCGGCCCATGGCGTGGAGCCAGTCGTCGCGGCGCACGAACTGCAGCATCGACAACGCGCCGGCGGCGCACAGGTGGGCGCCGATGCGCTCGATGTCGCGCGGCTCGGCCTGGCGCGCCCGCAGCGGATAGTTCAGCACCAGGGTGTGGACCAGTTCGGTGCCGGCGGCGCTGTAGACGAAGGCCTGGGCGTTGGCGGAAATCTCCAGCAGCGCCGATTCCTCGCCGCGCGGCAGGGCCAGCTTGGCCAGCGAGGCGGGGGTGACGAAGGGCTGCGGGTGCTGGGTCAGCACGCCGTCGTGGTCGCGGTCGCCGCGCGACCACCAGGCGGCGGCGCTCGCACCCAGACGCTCGCACAACAGGCTGAGGGCGCGGGCGCGGAACGACTGCCAGTCGCCCTCCGTGGCGCTGCAATACAAGGCATTGATCAGCGTATCGGTACCGTCCATCTCCGGACTCAATCCCTTTTCGAATGAATTCGTCGTGAATTCCGCACTGCGATCCAGCCGCGCTTCCTATTGTGCATGTTTTTGCGCGGATTTCGCGGGTTTGGCAAGTCCGCCGCGGCCGCCGGCGCGGGCCGCCCCCTTTTTGCGGGGCTGCGGCGCGATGCCGGCGGCCTGCTCCAGCTCGTCCAGTGCCGCCGCCAGCAGGTCCATCAGGTGCGGCAGGTCCGGCACCGCGTCGCGGCAGGCGGTGAGGCCGATATCGAGCTGGTCGTGGAAGCTGAGCACCGTGATGTTCAGCGCCAGGCCGTGGTAGGGAATGCTGATCGGGTAATTGCCCAGCACCGGCGCGCCGGCGAGGTACAGGGGCACCGGCGGCCCGGGAATGTTGGAGATCAGCACGTTGACCGGCGGCTTGAGCCGGTCGCTGTCGATGAAGTTCTGGTACAGGCGCGCGGCGCGCGCCATCAGCGCCGGGGCCGGCAGCTCGACCCAGTCCATCAGCAGCCGCGCCGGCACCGCGCGGTGCACGCGCTTGAGCTTGGCGGTGCTGCGGCTGACCGCGGCCACCCGCTGCAGCGGGTCGGCGTATTGGGTCGGCAGCTCGGCGGTGAGCAGGGCCACGCGGTTGCCGCCGGCCTGGCGCTCGGCGCGCCCGCGCACCGAGATCGGCACCGCCGCCACCAGCGGCCGCTGCGGCAGCTCGTCCTTTTCCAGCAGGTACTGGCGCAGGGCGCCGGCGCATAGCGCCAGTACCACGTCGTTGACGGTGATGCCCTGGGCGTTCTTCAGCGCCTTGATGCGCGCCAGCGGCAGGGAGCGGAAAGCGTAGCTGCGGCTGGAATCGATGGCGACGTTGAAGCGGGTGCGCGGCGCCGGCTTGAACGACTTGACCGCGTCCAGCGGATCGAGCGGCGCGCCCTCCGTCGCCAGCGCGCCGGGCTCGGCCGCGGCGGCGTCGTTGGAGGGCTCGGCGCCCTTGCCCAGCAGCACCTTGCCCAGGTGCCAGGCGGCCGGCGCGCTGCTGCGCAGCAGGCCGACGAACTGGCGCTGGCGGCTCCAGGCCTGGCGCGCGGTGAACAGCAGCCGGTCGATCACCAGCGGCAGCTCGTCCGGGTCCCAGTCGGCGGCGGGCGGCGGGATCTCGGCCGGCTCGGGGGCGAGATCGAGCAGCCGGCCCAGCAGCTCGGCGCCGGAAACGCCGTCGATGCAGGCATGGTGGATGATGGAAATGCAGGCGGCGCGGCGCCGCGACAGGCCTTCGACATAGTAGAAAGCCCACAGCGGGCGCTCCCGCGGCAGCGGCTTGCCGGCCAGCTCGGCCACCAGCTCGGCGAGTTGCGCGTCGCGTCCCGGCGCCGCCAGCTCCAGGCGCTGCACGTGGTGCTCGATGCGGAAATCCGGATCCTCGATCCAGAACGGCGGCACCAGGTTGAGCGGCATGCCGACCAGCCGCCGCCGCAGGCCGGGCAGCAGGTGCAGCCGCTCGCCAATGCGCTGCCGCACCGCCTCGAAGCCGAAGCCCGGCGGCGCGTGCGCCAGGTCGAGCAGGATCAGACCGCCGAAGTGCATCGGCACGCTGGCGGTCTCGAGATTGAGGAACATCGAGTCCAGCCCGCTGAGCTGCTTCATCGCATTCACCTCCTGTGCATGCGCGCCCCCATTGTGACCGCGCGCCGCGGTCGCCGCCACCCGCGTCGCGGCAGCACCGGCGCAACCGGGCGATGCGGCGCTTGCGCTGGCGGCGGCGGCGGATTAATTTGTGACCGACTGGTCGGTCATTTATGGAGCACCCATGAGCCAGCAATCCGCCGCGCCGCAGCTGTCCTGCCGCATCGAGGGCCGGGGACCGGCGCTGTTCCTGCTGTCGGCCAATCCCGGCGACAGCCGCGACTTCGACGCGGTGGCGCCGCGGCTGGCGCAGCGCTTCCGCGTGATCCGCCCGGACTGGCCGGGCTACGGCGCCAGCCCGGCGCCGCAGCCGCCGCAAGCGGCCGGCGCCAGCCTGTTCCTGGAGCGCTTCGACGCGCTGATGGACGCGCTGGAGATAGCCGAGGCGCACGTGCTCGGCAATTCGGTCGGCGCCAACGTCGCGGTGCGCTATGCCCTGCGCAAGCCGCAGCGGGTGCGCAGCCTGGTGCTGGTGTCGCCCGGCGGCTTCACCGATCACAATGCAGTGACCCGCGCCTTCTGCCGCCTGCAGGGGCAGGTCTGGTTCAAGCGCCTGCTCGGCAGCGGCTTCACCCGCTGGTACCTGCGCCGGCGCAACGAGTGGACCCGCGCCATGATCGCCCGCGCCGGCGGCGAGCAGGCCGCACCGGCGGCGCTGGCGGTGAACGCCGCGGTGTGGCGCAGCTTCCTGGAACCGCAGCACGACCTGCGCGGGGCCGCGTCGGCGCTGCGCGTGCCGACCCTGGTGGTGAGCGGCCGGCGCGACCCGGTGATTCCGCCGCGCAGCGACGGCCGCAACGCCGCCCGCGCCATCCCCGGCGCGCGGCAGATCGTGATGGATTGCGGCCATGCGCCGTTCGCCGAGCTGCCGCGGGAATTCCTGGCCGAGGTCGAGCCGTTCTGGGACGCCCTGGAGGTGTCCCATGCCGCGTGACGGTTCGGCGACGCGCGAGCGCCTGCTCGACGCCGGCCTGGACCTGGCCCAGGCCGCGGCCCTGTCCAGCCTGCGGGTCGACGAAGTGGTGAACGCGGCCGGCGTGGCCAAGGGCACCTTCTACGTGCACTTCGGCACCCGCGAGGATTTCCTGGTGGCGCTGCACAGCCGCTTCCACGACGGCCTGGCGGCACACATCGACGCCGCCGTGGCGGGGCAGGCGCGCGGCATGCGGCGCCTGCTGCGCGGCAGCCTGGCCTATCTCGACGGCTGCTCCGAGCAGCGCGGCATCAAGGCGATGCTGCTGGGCGCACGCGCCGAGCCGGCGATCCAGCAGGCGGTGACGGCGCAGAACGCGCGCTTCGCCCTGCTTGCGGCGGAGGAGTTCCGCGCCGCCGGCTGGCCGGCGCCGCAGCAGGCGGCGCGGCTGTGGGTGGGCATGGTGGCGGAAGCGGCGATCGCCGAGGCCGACGCCGGCCGCAAGCTGCCGCCGCTGCGCCAGGCGCTGGGGCGCTTCCTGGCGCTCGCCGCCTAGGGCCTGTTCACGCTATTTCGATCGCTGCGATCAAAATAGCGTGAACAGGCCCTAGCCCTGCTGCGGCGTCCGCCCGGCGGCGGCCGGGGCTTCCGCCGGATGGCCGCGGCGGTCCAGCCCCTCGTCGCCGTAGGAGCAGGGGTCGTCCGAGGGCTCGAGGTGGGTGAAGGCGGTGACCATCGGCAGGCGCTCGTCGAGGCGCTGCTCCAGGCGCTCGACCAGGTCGTGGCCCTGCTTCACCGACCAGGCGCCGGGCACCAGCACATGGAAACTGACGAAGCGGCGCGCGGCGGAGCGGCGCGTCTTCACCGCGTGGAAGTCGACGCCGTCCTGGCGGAACTCGTCCAGCACCGCGTGCAGGGTGTTCTGCTCCGCCTCCGGCCACGCCGCGTCCATCAGGCCGGAGACCGATTCGCCGACCAGCTTGTAGCCTTCCCACAACACGTTGACGGCGACCGCCAGCGCCACCAGCGGGTCGAGCCAGACCCAGCCGGTCAGCAGGGCCAGGCCCAGGCCCAGGATCACGCCGACGGTGGTCCAGACGTCGGCCATCAGGTGGCGCGCATCGGCGTCGAGCGAGATGGAATGGTGCCGGCGCCCGGCGCCGCCCAGCACCCGCGCCACGACGAAGTTGATGACCGTGGCCAGCGCCGCCACGCCCAGGCCGATGTCCGGCCGCTGCAGCGGCTGCGGCGCCCACAGCCGCGGCACCGCCTCGATCACGATCAGGATCGAGGCGATGAAGATCAGCATGCCCTCGAAGCCGCTGGAGAAGTACTCGGCCTTGGTGTGGCCGTAGGCGTGCTCGTCGTCGGGCGGCTGCGCGGCCAGGCGCAGCATCAGCAGGGCCATCACCGCGCCGCCGAGATTGGTGCAGGTCTCCAGCGCGTCGGACAGCAGGCCGACCGAGCCGGTCAGCTTCCAGGCGCCGAGCTTGAGCCCGAGCACCACCACGGCCGCGGCGACCGAGAGCCAGGCATAGCGCGTCAGGGTGGAACGGTCTTCCATCTCAGGCTCCGGTCACGCCGGCGCCGCGCAGGAACGCGGCCTGGTCCTCGAGCAGGCCGCGCGCGCCCGCCAGGCGCAGGCCCTCGACGCGCGCTTCCAGCCGCTTGCCGCCGGCGAAGTCGCGGTAGAAGCGGGTCGCCGACAGCGCCGCGTCCTCCATCCGGGCGTGGCGCAGGTCGGCGCCGGCAAAGCTGACGCCCTCCAGGTCGGCGCCGCGGAAGTCGCAGCCGCGCAGTTCCGCCCCCTCGAAGTTGCTCAGCGACAGGTTGGCGCCGCGGAAGTCCGCGCCGGCCAGCGCGGCCTTGCGGAAGGAACAGTATTTGAGCTGCAGCCCGCGCAGGTCGGTGGAAGCCGGCTGCCAGCCGCCGAGCCTGGCCTTGAGCAGCACCGTGCCGCGGAAAGGGGCGAAGTCCCGCGCCGCGCGGAACGCCTGCACCTGCGACGGCGCAGCCACCCGCGCTTCGTCGAAGCGCTGCTCGCGCCAGGGATCGGCTTCGTTGTGATAGGCGCTCTCGCGTTCCCAGTACCCCGGCGCATCCTGCGCCAGCAGCTCGATGCGCGCCAGCCACTTCAGGCTTTTGTAGAAGTAGCGCCCCGGCGTCACCGTGCGCAGCGGACCGCCGTGCTCGGCGGAGAGCGGCGCGCCGTCCATTTCGTGCACCAGCCAGGTCTGCCGCAGAGCGAGGTCCAGCGGCAGCGTGGTGTCGTGGGCGCGGGCGCTGTGCGCGACGAAGCGCACCCAGGCCGCCGGCGCCTGGACCCCCGCCCTGCTCAGCAGCGTCGCCAGCGGCACGCCGCGCATCGGCACGGCGCGGCGCGACCAGCCGGTGACGCAGTGGATATCGATGGTGGCGGACTGCTGCGGCAAGGCCAGCAGTTCGGCCAGGTTGTAGCGGCGCGGCCGCTGCACCAGGCCGGCAAGCTCGAGGCGGTAGTTGCCCGCGTCCAGCCCGGGCATGGACGCGGTCTCGCCCACCACCGGAAACTTCTCCGTGGCGGCCTGCCCCGGCGGCAGCCAGGCGGCATCAGCGGTCATCGGGTAGCCGAGGCGGAACATGCGGCGGATTTTAGGGGCTGCCGCGACTCGGCGACGGGCTGGGAATCAGTTCGGTTTGCAGTTGCGGGATGCCGCGATGCGCCGCTCCCGCGCAAGCGGCAACGACGAAGCGCCGGCTACAGGCCGGAACCTAGCCCGAGAACGAGGCCAGCACCCCCGCCATCTCCGCCTCGATCCGCTCCAGGTTCGGGATCAGGGCTTCCTGGCTGGCGACGCGCACCCGCGCCAGCACCAGCTCGCTGTCCTGCGGCCGTCCCTCCGCCGAGCGCAGCGCGGAACGGTTGAGGGTGACCAGGTGCGGGTAGCCTTCGGCGAGGATACCGTAGCGGCCCGCCGACAGGCACGTGCTGACGCAGTTGATGACGGCGATGCGGGTGCGCCGGCTCGGCGGCTCGGCGGCGCCGTTGTTGAGCAGCTCGAAGCGGGCGATCGGCAGCTCGCGGCCCTGCCAGTTGAGCAGGCCGGCGAACCAGGTCGGCGCCCCCGGCAGCGGCCGCAGGCCTTCCGGCGCCACCACCTCGGCCACCGCCAGGTTGGGCAGCAGCAGGGTGTCGGCCTGCAGCGCGACGAGCACGGCGTACAGCTGTTGCGGGGCTCCGCTCATGATTGTCCTGCGATCCTGCGCACGTCCTTGACCTCCGCCAGCAGCTGGTCCTCCTGGTACGGCTTGATCAGATAGCGGTCCACGCCGAGGCTGCGCGCACGCTCGCGGTGCTTCTCGCCGGAACGCGAGGTGATCATGATGATCGGCACCCGTGCGATGCGGGCGTTGTTGCGGATGAAGGCGGCCACCTCGAAGCCGTCGGCGCGCGGCATCTCGATGTCGAGCAGCACGGTGGCCGGCGTCTCGGTCTGCAGCATGGCGATGGCGTCGAGGCCGT
Source organism: Nevskia sp. (assembly GCA_035651715.1). GTDB lineage: Bacteria > Pseudomonadota > Gammaproteobacteria > Nevskiales > Nevskiaceae > Nevskia. The sequence continues at coordinate 18,108 of DASRFD010000029.1, read as the reverse complement.
CCTTGGCGGTGACGACGCGGTAGCCGTTGCGGCTGAGCAGGCGCTCGGCGACGCGGCGCATGGTGACCGAGTCGTCCACCACCATGATGGTTTCGCGCACCACCTCTTCCTGCTTGGCGGTGTCGGCGCGGCCGGCGGCCTCGGCCAGCAGGACGCGGCGCGCGCGCTCGGCGACGAGGGCGGCGACGTCGAGGATCAGCACCACGCGGCCGTCGGCAAGGATGGTGGCGCCGGCGACGCCGGGCACGCTGCTGACCTGCGGACCGACCGCCTTGGACACGATTTCGCGGTTGCCGTACAGCGTGTCGACGATCAGCGCGACGCGGCGTTCGGCGGCGCCCAGGCCCTCGCCCAGGCGCACCAGGATGGCGGTGTAGGTGCGGGCCTCCGTATCGGGGCTGTGCGGGGCGCCGACGTAGTCGCCGAGCTGGCGCACGCGGTAGCCGCGGCCGCCGTAGGCGAACAGCGGACCGTCGTCGCGGCTGTAGTCCGCCAGCTCGGCGCGCGGCACCCGGGCGATGCCTTCGATGCTGGCCAGCGGGATGGCGTAGCTGTCGGTGCCGACGCCGACCAGCAGGGCCTGCGACACCGCAAGGGTCAGCGGCAGGCGCAGCAGGAAGCGGGTGCCCTTGCCCGGCTCGGAGCGCAGCTCCAGGGTGCCGGACAGCTGCTTGACCTCGCTCGCCACCACGTCCATGCCGATGCCGCGGCCGGCGTCCTGGGTCAGGCGCTTGGCGGTGGAGAAACCGGGCTCGAAGATGAAGCGCGCCAAGTCGTCGTCGGACAGCTGCGCCTCGGGCACCATCAGGCCGCGCTCGATCGCCTTCTCGCGGATCGCGGCGAAATCCAGGCCGCGGCCGTCGTCGGACAGCTCGACCAGCAGCTGCGCGCCCTCGCGCGCCAGGCGCAGGTTGATGGTGCCGACCACCGGCTTGCCGGCCAGCGCGCGCTCCGCCGGATCCTCGATGCCGTGCACCACGGCGTTGCGCAGCAGGTGCTCCAGCGGCGCGGTCATGCGCTCCAGCACATGGCGGTCCAGCTCGGCCTCGACGCCCTGGAACTGCGCCTCGGCCTGGCGGCCGTTTTCCTGCGCGGTCTGGCGCACCACGCGCAGCAGGCGCTGCACCTGGCGGGAGAAGGGCACCATCAGCGTGCCCATCAGGCCCTGCTGCACCTCGGTGGTGATGCGGCTCTGCTGCAGCAGCAGGGTGTCGGACTCGCTGACCGCCTCGTCCATGGTCGTCTGCAGCGAGGTCAAGTCGCTGATCGACTCGGCCAGGGTGCGCGACAGCTCCTGCATGCGCGAGTAGCGGTCCATCTCCAGCGGGTCAAAGTCCTGGCCGTAGCGGTCCTGGCCGGTGCTACCGCCGCCGCCGCCGCGGGCGCGGGCGGCGATCTGCGCCTCGGTCTCGATGTCGAGCATGCGCAGCTGTTCGCGGATGCGCGCGATGGTCTGGGTCATTTCCAGCAGCTGCGTGCGCAGGCTGGAGTTGCGCTCTTCCAGGCGCGAGCGGTAGATCGAGATCTCGCCCGCCTCGTTGAGCATGGTGTCGAGGACGTCGACCGAGACGCGGGCGCTTTCCTTGCGGCCCAGGCCGAAACCGCCGAGGTCCTCCTCCGGCTTCCAGAACAGCTCCGGCGCCCACTGCGTCTGCACCACCGGCGCCGCTACCGGCACCGGCGCGGCTGCGGCCCGCTGGGCTGCCGCCGCTTCCACCGCCTGCTGCGGGCTGACCAGCAGCCCGGCCTGGCCGCGGCGGATCTGGTCGTGCATGGCCTGCAGCCGGTCCAGCGCGGCGCGCATGCCGGCGAAGGCGTCGGTATCGGGGAAGTCGCCGCTGGCGAGCAGGGCGTTGACCCGCCCTTCCAGCTCGTGCACGGCGTCGCCCATGGCGTTGAGCCCGGCCATGCGCGCGCCGCCCTTGAGGGTGTGGAGGGCGCGCAGCACCTCGCCGACCGGCTCGGTGTCGTCGCCGTTCTGCCAGCCCTCGAAGCCGGTGTCGAGCTGCTCCAGCAGCTCGGTCGCCTCGGCCGAAAACACGTCGGTGATTTCGTCGTCGAGGCCGTGCGCGGGCCCCTGTCCGGACGAGGCGGCCAGCGGTGGCGCCGGGGGAACCTGCTGCCAGGATGGGACGGTCGCCGCCGGCGCGGCGGCAGCCGGCTCCGGCGCGGCGGGGGGCTGCGGCGCCTCCGCTTCGGACACCTCGATCAGCGGCAGCGGTTCGTCCACCTCGGCCGGCGGCGGCGCCGGCGCGAAAACGATCGGCTCCGCAGCGGGTTCGATGACCGGTTCGGCGACCGGTTCGGGAGTGAACTCGATGACCGGCCCGGGCGCGGTGGGCGCCACCGTCTCGAACGCGGGGGCGGCCGGCTCCTGCGGCGGAGCCGGCGGTTCCGCGGCCGGCGGCAGGGTCCAGGAAGCGGGCGCCTCCAGCACGATCTCGGGTGCGGCCGGCGGCTGCGGCGCCGCGGCAGCCGCCGCGGCGGAAGCGGCGGCGATGGCGGCCAGCGCGGGTGCGGCGTCCAGCGCGCGGCCGCGCTGCAGGTCGCCGACCATGTGGTGCAGCTCGTCCAGGCCGACGCCGAGCGGCGTGTGCAGGCCGGCGGCGCGCAGATCGCCTTCGAACAGGGTCTCGAGCTGGTGCGCGACGCTGCCGATGGGGTGGGCCCCGGCGGTGCGCGCGCTGCCCTTGAGGGTGTGCAGGGCGCGCTTGATCTCGTTCGGCGCCTCGCCGTAGCCCGGATCGCGCTGCCAGGCCTGGAGGTGGTGCTCCATCGACTCCAGCAGCTCCTCGGCCTCGGCGGCGAAGATTTCCAGCAGCTCGGTGTCGACCGTGGGCGGCGCCGCCGCCACCGGCTCGAATGCCTGCGGCGGCTCCATCGCGGCGGCCGGCTCAGGCTGGGCCGGCGCGGTGTACGGTTCGGGTTCCGGCGCCGGCTGCGGCAGGGCCTGCACCACGGCCAGCAGGTCGGCTCCGTCGCCCAGCTTCTCGCCGTCGCGGTAGCCGTCGAGCTTCTGGTACAGGCCCTCGATCACTTCCAGCAGCTGGCTGAAGAAAGCGGCGGCGGGGGCCTGCCCGCCGCGCCATTCGGCCAGGCGCGAGGTGACGGCTTCGCCGGCGCGGGCGATCGGCTCGATGCCGCTGCGCGCCGCCAGGTCGGCCAGGTCGGCGAAGCCGGTGCCGAGATTGGCGGCGGTGTTGCCCAGCTCGTTGGCGGCCGGCTGGGCCGCCCAGGCCTGCACCTGCTGCTCCAGCGACTGCAGGGCATTGAGCGCGTGGAGGCAGAAGGCTTCGTCGAAAGCCGGGCGCACCGGCGGCCGCGGCGCCGCGCCGACGACCGGGGTCAACAGGGCGTCGATGCGCGCCTGCCACGACGGCAGGTCGTCGACGCCGGCGTCGACCACGCTGGCGCTCTCGATCCAGCTGCGCAGCGTCACCAGGGCGTCGGCCATCAGCGGCAGGGCCAGCGCCGGCAGCAGCCGGCCGTCCAGGCGCAGGCTGTTGAGCATGCCCTCGAAGGCGGCGGCCAGCTGGCTGACGCCGCCGGCATGGATCACCGAGGCGCTGCCGCGCACGGTGTGGAACGCGCGGATCACTTCGCCGTCGATGTCGAAGGCGCTCTCGCGCGGGTCCTGCGCCTCGAGCCAGCGGCGCACCAGGCCGAGGCGCTCGCGGGCATCCTCGCGGAACACCGCCAGCATGTCCGGCTCGGTGCTGGCCTTGGTCGAGGCCAGCCGCGTGGCGGACTCGACCACCGCGGCCACGCCCGGATCCTCGGCGCCGCCGCCGGCGCGGAAGTTCTCGATCAGTCCCGGCAGCAGCGCCACCGCCTGCTCCACCGCGTGCAGCACCGGGGCGCGCACCGCCAGGGCGCCCTCGAGGCAGCGGTTGAGCATGTTCTCGATGGCCCAGCCGAATTCGCCGATGCGCAGCGCGCCGACCATGCGGCCGCTGCCCTTGAGGGTATGGAAGCCGCGGCGCACCTCGCCGAGCACGGCGCGGTTGGCCGGTTCGCGGCGGAAGGACGGCAGCTGGCGCTCCAGCTCGACCAGCACCTCGCCGGCCTCCTCGATGAAGATGTCGCGGATTTCCGGGTCGATGCCCTCGCCCACCGGCGCCGCGGTGGGAGCCGGCACCGGCGGCGCGGCGGCCGGCGCCGGCGCGGTGGCGGCAGCTTCCGCTGCGGCCGGCTCCGGCGCCGGCGCAACCGCGGCTTCGGTCGCGGGCGCATCGACCCGGAAGTCCAGGCGCGAGATGTAGCCGTCGAGGTCGTCGAGGATGCGGCCGGGCTCCGGCAGGCCGTCGCGCAGCGCCTCGAGGTAGACCTCGACGCAGGAGATGGCGTCGGCAAAACGCTCGAACTCCTCGTGCGGCGTCTGGCTGTCGATCAGGGTGGCCAGGCGGGTGTAGGCCTCGAGCTTGCGCAGCTGCGCGCTGGCGCGGCCGCGGTCCAGGATCATCAGGCCGGCTGCCACCTCGTTGAGCATGCGCGGCGCGTCGCCGAAGCCGGAGGTGTCGCCGCTCTTGAGGAAGCCGTCGACGCCGGCCTTGAGGTGGGCCAGGTCGACCAGGGATTCGCGCAGCAGGGCGCGGGTGCTCTCGCGCAGGTCCTGCGCGTGCGGGACCTCGGCCTCGATCTGGGCGTAGGGCCGCTCCGGCTCGGTGCCGTGGCGGCCGAGCGCGCGGAACAGCGCCTCCTCCAGGCTGTGCTCGACGCGCAGGATGGAGGTGGCCACGTCCATCCACGAAGCCGGGTCCGACGGCGGCTGCTCCAGGCGGCGCGCCTGGTTGAGCAGGGCCTGCTGCGGCGCCGGCAGGCCGAGGGCGCCGAGCGTGTTGGCCAGGCGCTGCAGGCGCTCGCGGATGCCGGCGAGGTCGGTGCCGCCGCCGGTGCGCACCGCCAGGTCGATGCCGTCCTTGACCTGGCTGAAGTCGCGGCCGATCTCGGCATGGACGCGGCCGAGGATCGACGTGTTGGGGCCGCGCAGGCGGCGGCGCAGCTCGTCCAGCTGCTCCAGGGAGGGCAGCAGCTCGTCGATGCGGCGGCTGGTGATCAGCGCGTGCGAGCGGTCGGTCTGGCGGCTGGCGCGGGCGATGTGGAACAGCAGCTGCTGCGGCGTGTCGCCGACATCGGCGCCGGCGGCGGCCTCGCCGGCGTCGGCCAGCTTCTTCAGGTGCTGGCCGGCGCGGCCGAACAGGCGCTTGAGATCGAGCGAATCGAACTGCAGGTCGCTGCGCAGGCACTCGCCCAGCACGGCGTAACCGGCCCACATCTCGCGCAGGCTCGGCTCGCCGACGTTGACGGCGATGGCATCGGCGATCTTGCCCATGCGCGCCATCGCGGCGTCGGTGTTCTGGCCGCGGAACCACTGCACGAAGGCGGTCTGGAACGTCGCCAGCTCGCGCCGCGCCATGGTCTGTCCGGCCACGCCGGCGACGACGGGGACCTCCCCGGCCTCGGCCGGGCCATCCTGCTGCGCGCGCAGCTGCGCCGCGAACAGCTCGGCCTCGGTCAGCAGCGGCTTGCCGCGCGCCAGGCGCAGCTCGTTGATGCCCGGCTGCAGCACCACCGCGCGGTCGTTTTCGCCGTGGGCCAGCAGGTCGACGTAGTCGGACAGGTGCAGGGTGGCGCCGGTCAGGGCCGAGAACGGCTCCAGGTTCTGCTCCGGCGCGGTCTGGCGCAGCTCCTGCAACAGCTGCAGCATCTCCTCGGCCAGCGCCGCGGCGCCGAAGCACTGGATCATGCCGACCGTGCCGCGCACCAGGTGCAGCTCTTCCGCCGCCACCTCGAGGTGCTGCTGCTCGTCCGGCGACTCCAGGTACTGTTCCAGCGCGGCGCGGGCGCGGGTCAGGCTGAGCTCGATCTCGCCCCGCACCCAGTGCAGGCCGTTGGCCATCTGTGGACGCTGTCCGACCATGGATCAGGACCTGCCCGTGGACCGGCCGCTCGTGCGGCGGCCGCTGTCTTCGCGCAGCGCAGGCCCATGGCGTCCACAGGCCCGCGGGCTCCGTCCTGCCTGGCACCACTCCGGGCGGCAACGCATGGGCGATGGGTCCATAGGCAGGCTCTAGGCTCCGGCGACCGTGAAGGCCTGGCTCGCCGTCAGCTTGTACAGCGACAGCACCAGCCAGTTGCGACCCTCGCGGGCGAAGCCGCCGAGGAGGTAAGGCTCCAGCTCGCCGCCGCTCCGCGCCAGCTCATGGCGCTGGTCGGAGGGAGCGAACTGGCGGTAGCCGGCCACTTCGTCGACCAGCACGCCGGCCGGAATGCGCTCGGAATTGAACACCAGCACGCGCTGGTCGCGGTGCTCGGCCTGGCGCGGATAACCCAGCATCTGGGCGAGGTCGGTCACCGGCAGCAGGTTGCCGCGCACATTGGCCACGCCCAGCAGCCAGGGCTTGGCGCCCGGCACGCGGGTGACTTTGGGCAAGGTGATCACTTCGCGCACGTCCTCGCGCGGCGCCACCAGCCAGTGCTCGCCGAGGCGGAAACCCAGGCCGGTCCAGGACTGGGTCTGGCCGGCGGCGATGTCCAGGCGCGCGGCGCGCAGGCGGTTCTCCAGCGCGTAGAGCAGCTCGAACGGCTGCGCGGCCAGGGCCTGCAGGTCGCCGGCGATGACGGGGTTGGGGGTGCTCATCTAGCGGGCGCGCGGACGCCTAGCCGGCCTTCTTGCCGAGGTGGGCCCGCACGGCGCCGATCAACTCATCCTTGGTGAACGGCTTAGTCAGGTACTCGTCGGAACCGACGATGCGGCCGCGGGCGCGGTCGAACAGGCCGTCCTTGGAGGACAGCATGATCACCGGCGTGCGGGCGTAACGCGCGTTGTTCTTGATCAGCGCGCAGGCCTGGTAGCCGTCCAGGCGCGGCATCATGATGTCGATGAAGATCAGGTCCGGCTCGTGGTCCGCCACCTTGGCCAGCGCCTCGAAGCCGTCCGCGGCGGTGATCACGGCGTAGCCTTCCTTGACCAACAGCGTCTCCGCCGTCTTGCGGATCGTCTGGCTGTCGTCGATGACCATGATCTTGGCCAAAGCCGCCCCGTTGGCGGCTGCTGCACCGTCTGCTGCTGTGGACATGACCCCCCTCTTGCATGCTTCACCTGCCGCCCCCAACGATCCTGTCGGGCCGCTTCGCAAGGTTTGCGCAGAAATATGTTTTGCCTGCAATTTGTAGCATAACAATGCCTCGCTGCCTATTTGCTTTTCCAAGGCGAGGAAAGCGGTCTTTGAAACGGCGCGTCCCCGCCCGGCCGCCGGCATCCGCCGACGGCCCTCCCTGCTCCGCTCCGGAGAGGGGCGCAGCCGGCGGCCGGTGGCCGCCGTTCCTCCCTCCGGGCAATGAGTTACTCTACCGGTCTCGCATTCAGAAGGCGCTTCCATGCACGACGCCGTCCCCAACCTGACCACCGCGCAAACCGCGCCGCTGCTGCGTTTCGAGTCGCTGCTGCTGGCCCGCGCGCCGGACATCGAAACCTGGTTCCGCCGCCAATGGCTGAAGACCGCGCCGCCGTTCTACGGCTCGGTGGACCTGCGCAACGCCGGCTTCAAGCTGGCGCCGGTGGACACCAACCTGTTCCCGGCCGGCTTCAACAACCTCAATCCGGCGTTCGAGGCGCTGTGCGTGCAGGCGATCCAGGCCGCCCTGGACCGCATCATGCCGACCGCCTGCGGCGTGCTGCTGGTACCGGAGAACCACACCCGCAACCAGTTCTACCTGGAGAACGTGGCGGTGCTGCAGGACCTGGTGCAGAAGGCCGGCTACAAGGTCCGCATCGGCTCGCTGCGGCCGGAGCTGCATGCCGCCGAGACGCTCAAGCTGCCCTCCGGCCGCGAGCTGGTGCAGGAGCCCATCCGGCGCGACGGCGACAAGGTCAGCGTGGCAGGCTTCGAGCCCTGCGTGGTGCTGCTCAACAACGACCTCTCCGGCGGCCGTCCGCCGATCCTGGAGAAGCTGCGCCAGCCGGTGATCCCGCCGCTCGGCGTGGGCTGGAGCAACCGCCTCAAGACCGGCCACTTCGGCCTCTATCGCGAGGTGGCGCGCGAATTCGGCGCCCTGCTCGAGATCGACCCCTGGCTGGTCGACCCGCTGTTCCGCAACTGCGGCCAGATCAACTTCAAGACCCGCGAAGGCGAGGACTGCCTGGCCGGCAACGTCGAACTGCTGCTGGAGGACATCCGCGCCAAGTACAAGGAGTATGACGTCAAGGACGAGCCTTTCGTCATCATCAAGGCCGACGCCGGCACCTACGGCATGGGCGTGATGACGGTGCGCAGCCCCGACGAGGTGCGCAACCTCAACCGCGACGCGCGCAAGAAAATGGCGGCGACCAAGGAGGGCAAGGAGGTCACCGGCGCGATCATCCAGGAAGGCGTCTACACCTTCGAACGCTGGGGCGACGAGCAGGCCACCGCCGAGCCGGTGGTCTACATGGTCGACCACTATGTCGTCGGCGGCTTCTACCGCGTGCACGGCGGCCGCACCAACCAGGAAAACCTCAACGCCCCCGGCTCCAGCTTCAAGCCGCTGGCCTTTGCCGAACCCTGCAGCCATCCGGACTGCTCCAAGGCGCCGGACGCCCGGCCGAACCGCTTCTACGCCTACGGCGTGGTGGCGCGGCTGGCCCTGCTGGCGGCGGCGCGCGAAGTGGCGCTGGCGCGCGAGCAGGAGCCGGGCCCGGCCAGGGCGGAGGCCGAGGCGGCGTGATGTCCCCGGGGACCGGAGGGGGATTCCTGGCGGCACTCCTCCCTGATCCCGGGTCCCCAGCCCCGAATTCCGGATCCGCATGAAAACCCTCGGCGTCGTCATGGACCCCATCGGGTCCATCAAGCCCTACAAGGACACCACCCTGGCGCTGATGCTGGCGGCGCAGGAGGCCGGCTGGGCCCTGCGCTACTTCGAGCAGGCCGACCTGTGGCTGCGCGACGGCGTGGCCTGGGGCCGGGCGCGGCCGGTGCAGGTGTTCGACGACAAGAAGCACTGGTTCGAGCTGGGCGAGCCGCAGGCCCTCAAGCTGGGCGAGCTGGATGCGATCCTGATGCGCAAGGACCCCCCGTTCGACCTGGAATACGTCGCCAGCACCTACATCCTGGAGCGGGCCGAGGCGCAGGGCGCGCTGGTGGTGAACAAGCCGCAGTCGCTGCGCGACTGCAACGAAAAGGCCTACACCGCCTGGTTCCCGCAGTGCACGCCGCCCACCCTGTTCTCGCGCGACGCGGCGACCCTGCGCGCCTTCCACGCCGAGCACCGCGACGTCATCTACAAGCCGATGGACGGGATGGGCGGCAGCGGCATCTTCCGCGTCGGCGCCGACGGCCTCAACCTCGGCTCGGTGATCGAGCAGCTCAGCGACAACGGCCGCCGCACCATCGTCGCCCAGCGCTACCTGCCGGCGATCAAGGACGGCGACAAGCGCATCCTGGTGGTCGACGGCGCGCCGGTGGAATACTGCCTGGCGCGCATTCCGCAGGCCGGCGAAACCCGCGGCAACCTCGCCGCCGGCGGCCGCGGCGAAGTGCGGCCGCTGAGCGAGCGCGACCGCTGGATCGCCGCCCAGGTCGGTCCCGAGCTGAAACGGCGCGGCCTGCTGTTCGTCGGGCTCGACGTGATCGGCGACTTTTTGACCGAAATCAACGTCACCAGCCCGACCTGCGCGCGGGAGATCGACGCGGCGCAAAACACGGCCATCGGCAGCCGCCTGGTGCGGGCGCTGGAAAGCCGCCTGGGACGCGCGTAAGGCCGGAGCGGCCGGCTTGCCGCATGCCGGCCGGCCCATCAGCCCAGGGGCCGCCGCCGGCGCCTTGCCTGGCGCGATTTTGCGGACAAGGCAGCGGCAAAACGGCGGTCGGCAAGCCCCGCATCCGGGCGATTTTTACGGCCGCGGCGGGCTTGTCAGGGGCGCCCCGCGCCCGGATACTAGCGGCATGGCCGATGAAAGCTATCTGAGCAATCAATTCCTGGTGGCCATGCCGGGGCTGGAAGACTCCAATTTCAGCCACTCCGTGACCCTTTTGTGCGAGCACTCGGACAAGGGCGCCCTCGGCCTGATCATCAACCGACCGACCGACCTGCACCTGACCGAGATGCTCGACCAGATGGGCGTCGAGCACGGCCAGTTGCCGGGCGATCCGATCGTCTACTGGGGCGGCCCGGTGCAGCCGGAGCGCGGCTTCGTCGTGCACTGCGGCCCGGGCACCTGGGATTCGACCCTGAAGCTCGACGAGGATCTCTACATCACCACCTCGCGCGACGTGCTCGGCGCCATCGGCCGCGGCGAGGGCCCGGAGCGCTATATGGTGGCCCTGGGTTACGCCGGCTGGGGCGAGGGCCAGCTGGAAAGCGAGATCATGAGCAATTCCTGGCTCAACACGCCGGTGGACCGCAGCGTGCTGTTCGGCACCCCGGCGCCGGAACGCTGGCTCGCCGCGACCCGCCTGCTGGGCGTGGACGTGAGCCATCTGGCCAGCGTGGCCGGCCACGCGTGAGCCCGGTAGAGCCCGCAACCCCAGATGTGGTGCCGGGCTCACGCTGGCGCCCGCTCGCGACGCTAGGATCCCCATGCTGGCCACCCCACGAAATCTCCGATTTCGCGGGGACCCCGGGCGCATGGGGCCCCTCCACGCTGCTCGCGTCGCGATCATGAGTGCGGGTTCCAAAGGCACTACCTATTTAGGATTCGACTACGGCGCCAAGCGCATCGGGCTGGCCGTGGGCGACGCCCTGACCGGCTCGGCGCGGCCGCTGCCGGCGGTGGCCAACGGCCGCCAGCCGGACTGGGACAAGCTGGCGAAGGCCCTCGAGGAATGGCATCCGGCCGGCTGCGTGGTCGGCCTGCCGGTGGACCTGGACGGCCAGGACCAGGCCGTCACCGTCCAGGCCCGCGCCTTCGCCGAAACGCTGCGCCGGCGCTACGACGTGGCGGTGTACCTGTGCGACGAGCGCCTGTCCTCCCGCGCCGCCGACGAGGAGCTGCGCAGCGCCCGCGCCGACGGCCGCCTCAACCGCCGCGTGCGCAAGGGCGACCGCGACGGCGTCGCCGCGCGCCTGATCCTCGAACAGTGGCTGGCCGACGGCGGCCACCGCAATACAACTACAACGAACGCATGAGTACCAACCTGCAGATCGGGCGCGACGGGCGCCTGCGGCATTTGCTGACCATGGAGGGGCTGCCGCGCGAGCTGCTGCTGCGCATCCTGGACGAGGCGGAGGCCTACGCCGCCGACCGCCAGCGCGAGGGCATCCACGGCGACAAGAAGCGCCCGGTGCTGCACGGCAAGACTGTGGTCAACCTGTTCTTCGAGGCTTCGACCCGCACCCGCACCACCTTCGAGCTGGCCGCCAAGCGCCTGGCCGCCGACGTGGTCAACCTGCAGGTCTCGGCCAGCAGCACCTCCAAGGGCGAGACCCTGCTCGACACCCTCAAGACCATCGAGGCGATGCAGGTGGACATGTTCGTGATCCGCCACGAAGCCTCCGGCGCCGCCCACTTCTTCGCCCAGCACGCCGCGCCCGGCGTGGCGATCCTCAACGCCGGCGACGGCCGCCACGCCCACCCGACCCAGGCGCTGCTGGACATGTTCACCATCCGCCGCCACTTCCCCGACTTCACGCAGCTGCGCGTGGCCATCGTCGGCGACGCGCTGCACTCGCGGGTGGCGCGCTCCGACATCCACGCCCTGCGCACGCTCGGCGCGCGCGAGATCCGCATCGTCGCGCCGCGGCCGCTGGTGCCCACCGGCATCGAGCAGCTGGGCGTCAAGGTGTTCCACGAGCTGGAGCCGGGCCTCGACGGCGTCGACGTGGTGATCCTGCTGCGCCTGCAGAAGGAGCGCATGCTCGGCGCCTTCCTGCCCTCCACCGGCGAATTCCACCGCGACTTCGGCCTGACCCGCGAGCGCCTGGCCCGGCTCAAGCCCGAGGTGCTGGTGATGCACCCCGGCCCGATCAACCGCGGCGTGGAGATCGAGGGCGACGTCGCCTACGGCGAGCGCTCGGTGATCCTGGAGCAGGTGGCGCACGGCGTGGCGGTGCGCATGGCGGTGATGGCAATGATCCTTGGGGAGGCCGCAGGCGAGGGGCGGGAGGCGCCAAAGCAATGAAAACCGAAACCGCCTTCGCTGCCGCCGCGACGCCCCCGGCCGGCCGCCTGCCGCCTGCCAGCGTCCTGATCAAGAACGCCCGCCTGCTCGACCCCGCCGCCGGCGTCGACAGCGTCGGCTGCCTCGGCTTCCGCGACGGCCGCATCGACTACCGCGGCGTGCGCATGCCCAAGGGCCAGTACCAGGAGACGATCGAGGCCAGGGGGCTGTGGCTGATGCCCGGCGTGATCGACCTGTGCGCGCGCATGCGCGAGCCGGGCCATACGCAGAAGGCGACGATGCGCTCCGAGGCGCGGGCGGCGCTGGCGGCCGGCATCACCGCCGTGTGCCTGCCGCCGGACACCCGGCCGGTGATCGACAACACCGCGGTGGTGAACCGGGTCAACCGCATCGCCAAGGCCGCGGCCGGCGCCTACGTCTACATGCTCGGCGCGCTGACCCGCGGCCTGGAAGGCCAGGCGCTGTCGGAAATGAGCGCGCTGAAGCAGGCCGGCTGCGTCGGCGTCGGCAACGGGCTGGCGCCGGTGGCCAACACCCTGATCGCGCGGCGCGCGCTGGAATACGCCTGCAGCCTCGGCATCACCGTCCACGTCGTGCCGCTCGATGCCGCCCTGGCCAACGGCGGCTGCGCCCACGAGGGCGCCATGGCGACCAAGCTGGGCCTGACTTCGATTCCGGTCGCCGCCGAGGCGGTGGCGATGCGGCAATGGATCTCGCTGGTCGAGGACACCGGGGCGCGGGTGCACTTCGGCCGCCTCAGCAGCGCCCGCGGCGTGGCCCTGCTGGAGTCGGCCCAGGCGCGCGGCCTGCCGGTGACGGCGGACGTGGCGGCGCACCAGCTGTTCCTCAGCGACGCCGACCTCGACGGCTTCAACGCCATGGCCCACGTCATCCCGCCGCTGCGCGAGCCGGCCGACCGGCAGGCGCTGCGCGAAGCGGTGCGCAGCGGGGCGATCGGCTCGATCTGCTCCGATCACCAGCCGCACGAGGCCGACGCCAAGATCAACCCGTTCCCGCTGACCGAGCCGGGCATCTCCAGCCTGGAAACCCTGCTGCCGCTAACCCTGCGGCTGGTGCGCGAGGGCCTGCTCAGCCCGCTGCAGGCGGCGGCGCGCCTGTCGCTGGGGCCGGCGGGGGTGCTGGGCATCGCCCGCGGCGGCCTGGCCACCGGCGCCGCGGCGGACCTAGTGCTGATCGATCCGGCGCAGGACTGGACCCTGGAGCCGGCGGCGATGCGCAGCCGCGGCCGCAACACGCCATTCGCCGGCCAGGGCTTCAACGGCCGGGCCCTGCGCGCCTGGCTCGGCGGGACCTGAAAAAACCTCCGCATCGCCTTGGTTTATAGTGTTTAATAGCGTATCGAGGCGCCAACCATAACAACCGGGCGCCATTTCAATAATCGAGGGAGAGGGACGGCATGGCTCGCGTGATGGTGGTGGACGACTCGCCCACCGATAAGGCGTTTTTGAAGCAGGTGCTGGAGCGTGCGGGGTACGAGGTGATCGAGGCCGGCTCCGGCCAGGACGCTCTGGAAATGGCCAAGAGCCACCTGCCCGACTGCATCGTCATGGACGTGGTGATGCCGGGCATGAACGGCTTCCAGGCCACCCGCACCCTGTCCAAGGACCCCGCCACCGCGGCGATCCCGGTGCTGGTGGTCAGCAGCAAGAACCAGGAAACCGACCGCCTGTGGGCCCTGCGCCAGGGCGCGAAGGAATACATCACCAAGCCGGTCAAGGAAGCAGACCTGATCGGCAAGATCAAGGCCGTGCTCGGCGCGTGAGCGGCGCGCAGCCTGGCAACAGACGCAGCAAGCGGGGGTAAAAATGGCTGATTCAGCCCAAAGCCGACTGAGCGGATCGCGCCGGCAGTTCCTGCCGCTGGTGGCGGCGATCGTCCTGATCATCGTCGCCGGTATCTCCTTCGGCTATATCCAGCTGACCGCCAGCCGCGACAGCACCTGGAACGAGCTGGCCAAGCAGTTCCCCGCCGACGCCGAGACGCTGGTCTCCGCCGGCCGCTCGGCGCAACCCGACTTCGCCACCCTGTCGGCCATTTCCGGCAACTTCGACGACAACATCACGGCGATGCGCCAGGGCGACAGCGCCGCCGGCATCGCCGCCGCGCCGTCCTCGGTGCAGCCCGAGCTGGAGGCCCTGTCCAAGTCCTGGGGCACGATGCGCCAGTCGATCCGCGACATGCTGGCCAACGAGAAGGCCTTCACCCACATCACCGACAACATCGACGCCATCAACGGCGCCGCCGACGCCGCCACCGCCGACTACGAGCAGGTGATGGCGCGACTGAGCTCGCGCGGGGCGCCGGCGCAGATCGTCTTCGCCGCCAGCCAGATGGTGCGCCTGGAGCAGATCAAGACCAACGTGGCCCGCCTGGTGTACGCGGCGCGTAGCGCGCAGGGCTCGCCCGACAGCCTGGCCAAGCTGACCAGCGAGTTCATCGAGCGCAACAAGCAGCTGGAGGAGAACGCCGGCAGCGACGCCACCATCGACGCGGCGCTGCGCAAGGCCGCCTCCGATTTCGCGCCGATCGCCGCCGCCGTCGGCGGACTGGGCCAGGACTCCGCCTCCATCGGCAAGCTGCAGCAGGCCGCCGCCGGCCTGCAGGCCAACGCCACCGACGTGATCGCGGCCTCGAAGAACCTCGAGCAGGCGCTGCTCGACAACACCGGGCGCCGCGGCAAGTGGCTGCCCTATGCCGGCTTCATCGCCTCGGGCATCGCGGTGCTGCTGCTGATCCTGTTCGTCGTCATGTTCTACTCCAACCTGCGCGCCCGCGTCGGCGAGGCCGAGGAGAAGGACGCCAAGCAGCAGCAGGCCATTCTGAACCTGCTGGACGAGATCACCAACCTGGCCAACGGCGACCTGACGGTGGACGTGACGGTGACCGAGGACTTCACTGGCGCCATCGCCGACTCGATCAACTACACCGTGCAGACGCTGCGCGGCCTGGTGGGCACGATCAACCAGACCTCGGAACAGATCGTCTCCTCGGCGGCGAGCACGCAGGACACCGCGCAGCGCATGAGCCAGGCCTCCGACCGCCAGGCGCGCGAGGTGGTGGCGGCGGCCAACGCGATCACCGCCACCAGCCAGCAGCTGCAGGACGTGGCCGGGCGCGCCGAGCGCATCGCGGTGCAGGCGCAGACCTCGGTGCAGATCGCCCACAACGGCGCCAGCACGGTGGGCCGCACCATCCAGAACATGGCGGTGCTGCGCGAGCAGATCCAGGACACCGCCAAGCGCATCAAGCGCCTGGGCGAGTCGTCGCAGGAAATCGGCAACATCATCGAGTTCATCAACGACATCGCCGAGCAGACCAACACGCTGGCGCTGAACGCCTCGATCCAGGCCGCCATGGCCGGCGAGGCGGGCCGCGGCTTCGCGGTGGTGGCGGACGAAGTGCAGCGGCTGGCCGAGCGCGCCGGCTCGGCGACGCGCCAGATCGAAAACCTGGTCAAGACCATTCAGGCCGATACCAACGAGGCCATCGTCTCGATGGAGCGCTCGACCTCGAACGTGGTGGCCGGCGCCAAGTCGGCCGAAGAGGCCGGCCAGGCCCTGACCCGCATCGAAGCCTCGTCGCAGGAACTGGCGAAAGGCATCCAGGACATCTCGGTGGCCGCGCGCTCGCAGTCGGCGGAAGCGACCAAGATCGCCGGCACCATGCAGGGCATCCGCGAAATCGCCGTGCAGACGTCCAGTTCCGCCAGCACCACCTCGCACGCCATCGGCGAGCTGAACCAGCTGTCCGACAAGCTGCGCGAGTCGGTGGCGGGCTTCAAGCTGCCGGAGGGCGCCGGCGCCTGAGGCCGCCGCGGCGGCGAAAAAGCCCGCTCCGGCGGGCTTTTTTGTGCCCGTTGCCGGCCATTGCGGGGTTTCCCGCCTAGCAAAAAATCCGGCGGGAAACCAGCGCCTTCCGGACAGATGCCGCCGTTTGGCGGCAGTACACGACAGCTTGCCGAATCTTCGGCCTGCTTCCAGTACAATAATGACCCCTGTCTGCGGCCGCAGACAGCCCTTATTCTTTCCTCGAGAGCCCCTTCGAGCTATGACCAGCGCCAACGCTTCGACTCCGAATTTCCAGGCCGACCTGGAGAAACTGTTCGGACTCAAGTCCGTCTCCTACAAGTACGAACTGAGCAAGGAAGAGCTGTTCCACGAGGCCATCGCCAACGACCGCGGCCGGGTGCGCCGCGACGGCGGCAGCAACGAGCAGAAGGCTTTCCCGACCAAGCTCGGCGTGAAAGGCCCGCTGGTGTACTACACCGACCCGGACTGCACCGGCCGCCGCACCAAGGACACCTTCGCCGTGAAGTGGCCGGAGGTGGCGGACGAAATCTGGTTCAAGGCCGACCTCAGCCCCTACGATCCGGACAAGTACCAGGGCCTGCTGCAGCGGGTGATCAAGCATCTCAACGACAAGAAGGCCAGGCTGTACGTGAAGGACGTCTTCATGGGCAGCGATCCGGACTTCGCCGTGCCGTACCGCTTCGTCGGCGAATACGCCGCCCACGCCATGTTCGTGCATAACATGTTCCCCAAGAACCTCCAGGGCGTGAAGGACATCGACGCGCGCCGCTGGACCATGCTCAATGTGCCGAGCTTCGTCTGCGAACCGGAGCGCGACGGCAGCCGCTCCGAAGTGGCCGTGATCATCGACGCGCGCAACAAGATCTGCCTCGTCGCCGGCCGCGCCGACTACTGCGGCGTCAACAAGAAGACCATCTTCACCGTCGGCAACTACCTGCTGCCGAAGGAAGGCCGGCTGTCGATGCACTGCTCGGCCAACGTCGGCGCCAGGAACGACGCCGCGATCCTGTTCGGCCTGTCCGGCACCGGCAAGACCACCCTGTCGGCCGACGCCGCGCGCCGCCTGATCGGCGACGACGAGACAATCTGGTCCGACCACGGCCTGTGCAACCTGGAAGACGGCTGCTACGCCAAGCTGATCAACCTGGACAAGGAGGCCGAGCCGGTCATCGCCGCCGCCCTGTCCAAGCCGGGCACCATCATCGAGAACGTGCCGCCGCTGCCCGGCAAGAAGATGGAAGAGTGCCATCCGGACGAGCTGGACCTGAACGACGGCTCCATCGCCGAGAACACCCGCTTCAGCTACCCGCTGGACGCCAACCCCAACGTGATGCCCAACGGCCAGGGCCCGCACCCGCAGACCATCGTGCTGCTCACCGCCGACGCCTTCGGCGTGCTGCCGCCGATCTCGATCCTGGAGCCGAAGGACGTGATGTACCACTTCGTCTCCGGCTTCACCGCGCGCGTCGCCGGCACCGAGGTGGGCGTGACCGAGCCGCAGCCGACCTTCTCGGCCTGCTTCGGCGGCCCGTTCATGGCGCACAAGCCGAACGTCTACGCCAAGCTGCTGGCCGAGAAGATGCAGAAGCACAAGGCGCGCTGCATCCTGCTCAACACCGGCTGGAGCGGCGGCCCGCACGGCGTCGGCAAGCGCATGTCGATCAAGCTGACCCGCGCCCTGCTCAACGCCGCGCTGAACGGCGAGCTGGACGGCGTCGAGACCGAGACGCAGCCGATCCTGAACCTGAAGATGCCCAAGTCCTGCCCCGGCGTGCCGAACGAGATGCTCAACCCGCGCAACACCTGGGCCGACAAGGCCGCCTACGACGCGCAGGCGACCAAGCTGCGCGACATGTTCCGCAACAACTTCAAGACCAAGGGCTTTGCGGCGTTCGGCATCGAAGAGCGCATCTAGCGGCAAAGCTTCAGACATCAAAGCGGGCGCGCGCAAGGCCGCAAGGACGCCAGGAAAGGCTTAAGATTTTCCGGCTGTTCCCTGCGGCCTTGCCTTTTGCCCGGGACGCTTTTTTTGATGTTGCAGGAGGCGGCAGATGAAGGCGACGCTGGTCCACCGCGTGCATTCGACCATCGACCCG
This sequence comes from Nevskia sp., assembly GCA_035651715.1. Lineage (GTDB taxonomy): Bacteria > Pseudomonadota > Gammaproteobacteria > Nevskiales > Nevskiaceae > Nevskia. Next base: position 84 of record DASRFD010000029.1, on the reverse strand, counting down.
GCCGACGACCATCCCTACCTCAACGGCGCCTGGACGCCGATGACCGAGGAGTGGGATGCCGAGGACCTCGACGTGCAGGGCAGC
>DASRFD010000028.1:0-39268 GCA_035651715.1 Nevskia sp. | reverse complement strand
CGGTTGCGGAAGCCCCGCAGCCGGCCAAGGCGGAGGGCGCGCCATGATCAGCGGCATCTTCACCCTCGCCGCCATCATCGGCTTCGTCGGAGTGAGCTGGTGGGCGTACTCGCGCCATAACCGCGCCCGCTTCGAAGAAGCGGCGCTGCTGCCCCTGACCGAGGAAATGCAGCGCACGCCGCCCGTCACCGAATTGCCCCCCTGCTGCCGCGAGACTCATTCATGAGCGCCTTCTGGAGTGCTTTCATCATCATCATCACGGCGGCCATGCTGGTCGGCTGCCTCTGGCTGCTCTACGCCAACGCCCGCGGCAAGCCCGGCGAGAGCACCGGCCACGTCTGGGACGACGACCTGCGCGAATTCAACAATCCCCTGCCGCGCTGGTGGCTGAACCTGTTCGTCCTCACCGTGGTGTTCGCCGTCGGCTACCTGGCGCTGTATCCGGGCCTGGGCAATCTCGGCGGCCGCCTCGGCTGGACCTCGACCCGCCAGATGCAGAGCCAGCTGGACCAGATCACGGCGCGGCGCAAGGCGGCCTTCGCCGGCCTGGCCGGCAAGGACATTCCCGCGCTGGCGCGCGATCCCTCGGCGCAGTCGCTGGGCAAGGCCGTGTTCCTGGGCAATTGCGCCGGCTGCCACGGCGCCGACGCCCGCGGCGCCGTGGGCTTTCCCAATCTCACCGACAAGGACTGGCTATTCGGCGGCGAGCCGGAGCAGATCGTCGAAACCATCACCCATGGCCGCCATGGCGCAATGCCGCCAATCGGGGCCGGCCTGGCCCCGGAAGCGCAGCAGGCCCTGCTGGATTTCGTGCCCTACTGGTCCGATTCCAGGCTCGATCCGGCCAGGCGCGAAGCCGGCATGAAGCAGTTCGCCCTGACCTGCGCCGCCTGCCACGGCCCCGAAGGCAAGGGCAATGTCGCCCTGGGCGCGCCCAACCTGTCCGACGACATCTGGCTGTTCAAGGGCGGCCGCGAGGGTGTGCATGAGACCATCATGAAGGGCCGGCAGAGCACCATGCCGGCGCACGAGGCCATTCTGTCGCCGGACGAGATCCGCGTGGTGGCGGCCTACGTCTACGGCCTGTCGCACGGCGGCCAGGATGCCGCCACGGCCAGCGGCCAGCCGTGAACAACCCGATGGGCTTCGCGGTCGGGGACGACGTGCGCCGCGGGCTGCGCTGGCATCGGCGCGTGCGCCTGGCCGCGGCTGCGCTGTGGTCGGCGTTCCTCGGCGCGGCCCTGTCGATCATCGCGCTGTTCCTGATGCCGGAAGACTGGACGCTGCCCCCGCCCACGCCGGGCGGAGCGGCCTGGACCTTCTTCGCCCTGTGGCTGCTGGCGCTGGTGCCGGCGGCCTTCGCCGTGGTCCTCGCCGCGCCGCGGCGGGAGCGCTGAAACATGGGCGCTCCGCTCAAGCCGGTCGAGGAGGTGCTGCTGTACGAGTCGGCGGCGAAGATCTACCCGCGCCAGGCGCGCGGGCGCTACGCCAAGCTGCGCCTGCTGTCGATGTTGGTGCTGCTCGGCATCTACTATGGGCTGCCCTGGCTGAGCTGGCACGGCCAGCCGCTGGTGTTCTTCGACCTGCCGCACCGGCGCTTCCATGTGCTGTGGCTGACCCTCGTGCCGCAGGACCTGCTGCTGCTGGCGCTGCTCCTGCTGCTGGCCGCGCTGACGCTGTTCTTCTTCACCTCGCTGGCGGGCCGGTTGTGGTGCGGCTACGCCTGCCCGCAAACGGTGTGGACCGAGGCCTTCCTGTGGATGGAGCAGCTATGCGAGGGTGACCGCTATGCCCGCATCAAGCTCGACCGGGCGCCGTGGAACGCCGGGAAGATCCTGCGCAAGGGCGCCAAGCACCTGCTCTGGCTCGGCTTCGCCCTGCTCACCGGGCTGACCTTCGTCGCCTATTTCTACCCCGCGCGGCAGCTGTTTCCGGCGGCGCTGCAGCTGCAGCTGTCGGGCTGGCCGCTGTTCTGGAGCCTTTTCTACGGCTTCGCCACCTGGGGCAATGCCGGCTTCATGCGCGAGCAGGTGTGCAAGTACATGTGCCCCTACGCCCGCTTCCAGAGCGCGATGTTCGACCGCGACACCCTGATCATCGCCTACGACGAGAAGCGCGGCGAGCCGCGCAAGAGCGCGGCGAAGAAAGCCGGCGGCAAGCCGGCCGACTGCGTCGACTGCTCGCTGTGCGTGCAGGTCTGCCCGATGGGCATCGACATCCGCCAGGGCCTGCAATACGAGTGCATCGCCTGCGCCGCCTGCGTGGATGTCTGCGACCAGGTGATGGACTCGGTGGACAAGCCGCGCGGCCTGATCCGCTACACCAGCGCGCGCCACGACGCCGGCGGCCGGTTCCACCTGTTCCGCGCCCGCACCCTGGGCTACGGCTCGGTGTGGCTCGCCGCCTGCGCCGCCTTCACCTTCCTGGTGCTGAACCATTCGACCCTGCGCTTCGACGTCCTGCGCGACCGCCACGCGCTGTATCGCGAGTTGTCCAGCGGCGCCATCGAGAACGTCTACACGCTCAAGGTGACCAACGACGACAGGCGCAGCCACCGCTACGCCGTGTCCGCGCATTTCGCCGACGGCACGCCGCTCACCGTGGAGCCGCGCGAGCTGGAACGCGAGGCCGAGGAGACCGGCGCCACCGTCGTGACCTTGCGCACTCCGCCGCGGAACGCCGACTCGCCGCCGCTGCCGATGGTCGAGCCGGTCCTGGTGGAGCTCGACGAAGAGGACGAACCCGGCGTTTCCCGGGAACGCAACGCGAGATTCCTCACAGGAGGCAAATCATGAATGCGATCGACCGCGGCGCCCCGGCCAGTCCGAAGCGCCTGTTCCCCGAACTGCTGCTGATGCTCGGCCTGCCGATACTGGCGGTATTCATCGGCGGCACCCTGGCCATCACCGCCTACGTCAAGGGCTTCACCCAGTTGCCGGAGCCTGCGGCGCAAGTGGCGCCTCACCGCTGACATGGAAGCCGCCCGGGACTGGTCGGCGTTTGACCGGCCCGAGGTGCGCGCCGGCTTCGGCTCCGCGACCGCCCAGGGCTGCGAGGTGCTGCTGGCCCTGGACGGCGTCCATTGCGCCGCCTGCGCCGGCCGGGTCGAACGCCTGCTCGCCGGCCGCGCCGACCAGGTCCGCGTCAATGTCGCCGCGCGCACCGTCGCGTTCCGCCATCAGCCGGATCGCGTCCGGATATCGGAACTGCTCGCGGCGCTCGATCAGGCCGGCTTCGCGCCGCAGGTGCTGGCGCGCGAGGAACCGGCCGCGCGCGAGGCGCGCCGGCGCCGGCTGGCCTTCGCCCGCATCGGCGTCGCCACCATCTGCGCCATGCAGGTGATGATGCTGGCGTGGCCCAGCTACTTCGGCGTCACTCCCGAGCCGGCCATCGCCCAGCTACTGCGCTGGTCGCAGCTGATCATCGCCATTCCGGGCGTGCTGTGGGCCGGCTGGCCGTTCTTCGACGGCGCCTGGCAAGGGCTGCGCGGCGGCCAGCTCGACATGAACGCACCGGTGGCGCTGGCGCTGGGCGTGGCGTTCGCCGCCTCGCTGGCGCACACCGTCGCCGGCAGCGGCGACCTGTATTTCGACACCGCCACCATGTTCGTCTGGTTCCTGGCGGTGGGCCGCTACCTGGAGGGCCGGACGCGGGCGCGGGCCGGCGAGCACCTGCGCCTTCTCGCCGGCCGGCGCAGCCTGACGGCGCAACGCCGCCGCGATGGCCTGGTCGAAACCGTCGGCATCGGCCAGCTGCGCGCGGGCGACACCGTGGTGGTCCCGGCCGGCGAGGCGCTCCCCGCGGACGGGCTGGTGCTGGAGCAGGCGGCCGAGCTGGATGAGTCCCTTCTCACCGGCGAATCGCATCCGGTGCTGCACCAGCCGGGGCAAAACGCGCCGGCCGGGTCGATCAACCTGGGCAGCGCGCCGCTGCTGATCGAAGTGCTGCGCACCGGCGCCGACACGGTGCTGGCGCAGATCACCCGGCTGCTCGACTCGGCACAGGGCCGCAAGCCGCGCCTGCAGCAGCTGGCTGACCGGATCGCCGGACACTTCGTCGCCGCCGTGCTGGCCCTGGCCGCACTGGGCTATGCCGCGGCGCTGTGGCGGGGCGCCGGCGCCGGAGCAGCCCTGAACATCGCGCTGGCGGTGCTCGTGGCCAGCTGCCCCTGCGCGCTGTCCCTGGCCATTCCCGCGGCGCTCGCGGCGGCGACCTCGAAGCTGGCGCGGCACGGCATCCTGGTCACCAATGCCGGCGCCCTGCGGGCCCTCGCCTCGATCGACACCGTGCTGTTCGACAAGACCGGCACGCTGACCCGGCCGGGCATGAGCCTGCGCCGCGTGGTGCCGCTGGCGGACCAGGATGCCGACACCTGCACCGGGCTGGCCGCCGCGCTGGAGCAAGGCAGCCGCCACCCCATCGCCAGCGCCTTTGCCGCCGGTGCGAGCACATACCAGGCGCGCGACCTGGATCAGATTCCCGGCGCCGGCGTCGGCGGCACCATCCAGGGCATGCGCTACTGGCTGGGCGCGCCCGAGCTGGCGCCATACCCGGCACGCCTGCCCGGCGCGGAGTCGGCCGACGCCACGTGCCTGGTGCTGTGCGACGATTCACGGGCGCTGGCCTGGTTCGAGCTCGGCGCCGAGCTGCGGCCCGAGGCGGGCGGCCTGATGGACGAACTGCGGCGCCGCGGCCTCGCGCTGCAGCTGCTCAGCGGCGACGCGGCGGACGCCGTCGCGGCGGTGGCGTCCCGCCTCGGCCTGTCGATGGCCAAGTCGCGCCAGACGCCTGAGGACAAGCTAGCGCACCTGGAGGAGTTGCAGGCGTCCAGCCACGGCGTGCTGGCCGTGGGCGACGGCATCAACGACGCGCCGCTGCTGGCGGCGGCCAGGGTCTCGGCGGCGATGCCCCAGGGCGCGGCGCTGACCCAGTCGCGGGCCGACCTGCTATTGCTCGGGGACTCCCTCGCGGCGCTGCCGCTGGCGCTGGATACGGCGCGGGCTGCACAGCGCCGCATCCGCGAGAACCTGGGCTGGGCGCTGCTTTACAACCTGCTGGCGCTGCCGCTGGCGATGAGCGGTCATCTGCCGCCATGGCTGGCCGCCCTGGGCATGTCCCTGTCCTCGCTGCTGGTGATCGCCAACGCGCTGCGGCTGGGCCCGGCCCCTTCCCTGGTGGCTTCCCGGCCATCTCAACCCGATGCGGAGCCCGCCCGATGGCCAGCCTCTATCTGCTGATTCCTCTCGGCGTCGGCGTGGTCATCGCCGCGCTGCTGCTGTTCCTGTGGGCCTCGTCGGGAGGGCAGTTCGACGACCTCGAGGACCTCTCCAGCCGGCTCCCCGACGATGAACGCTAGGCCCGCCGGCTGGCCCTGGCGGACGTTGATCCAGATCAATGGCGAAGGACGCCGCGTCATCAAGACTATGTCCATGAACAGCCGCGATGGAAAGCCAGCGATGACCCCCGCCGAATACGCCAAGGCCTACCTGTCCTCACGCCGCGAGGACCTGACGCTACGCCTGCTGAGCGTCGAACGCAGCCGCCAGCACCGGGATTTTCCCCTGTCGCGGGACTCGGAGGAGCGCGCCGCGGAGAGCGAGAACGACGAGGTGCTCGACCAGCTCGCCGACACGACGCGGGACGAGCTGGCCCGCGTCGACCACGCCATGCGGCGCCTCGACAGCGGCCATTACGGCGAATGCGAGCGTTGCGGCAGCCCGATCGGCGAAGCGCGCCTGCACGTGGTGCCCGAAGCCACCCTGTGCCCGCGCTGCGCCAAGGCCCGCACCACTCTCTGATCCCATGTGGATTCCCGGCTCCACGCTCGGCGCTCCGGCGCTCTTCCTGGCCGGGACCGCCTCCAGCATCCACTGCGGCCTGATGTGCGGCGCGCTCGGCGTGCACCATGCAAGGGCCGGCGGCGCGCTGCCCGCGGGAGCGGCCCTGGCCTGGCTGCACGGCGGGCGCATTCTCGGCTATGGCCTGCTCGGCGCGCTCGCCGGAGCGGCCGGGCAGTCGCTCCTGTGGCACCTGCCGCGCGTAGTGACCGGCCAGGTGCTGCAGGCCTTCGCCGCACTGTGCCTGGTGCTGGTCGGTGCCCGCATGCTGGCCGGGCGCGGCCGCAACCGCGCCTGCTGCGTGCCGCGCAGCGAAGGCCTGCTGCGACGCTGCCCGCCGCGCCTGAACCTGCTGCTGCGCGGCCTGCTGTGGGCCCTGATTCCCTGCGGCCTGCTCTATTCCCTGCTCCTGCTGGCGGCGCTGTCGGGCGGCGCGCTCAGCGGCGCGCTGCTGACCGCCGCTTTCGCCTGTGGCGGCGCGCCGCTGCTGGCCGGCATCGGCTGGAGCGGCCGCAATCGTGAACAGCGGCCGCACCACGGCGCCGGCTGGTGGCTGATCGGGCTGGGCCTGGTATGCCTGGCCGCCGCCCTGCTGCTGCCGGCGGGCCTGGCGCCGGGATGGTGCGAGGTACCGGGAAGGGCCCCGGCATGAAAATGGAGCGCTTCAGCGCCTTCCCCCCGGAGCTGGCCCGCAAGTACGACGGCCACGGACCGCGCTATACCTCGTATCCAACCGCCCTGCAGTTCGGCGACTTCGGCCCCGGGCAGCATCGCGCCGCGATCGGACGTTCCGCCGCCTTCGCGGGGGCGGCGCCCCTGTCGCTCTACGTTCATATCCCGTTTTGCGCCAGCCCCTGCTTCTATTGCGGCTGCACCAAGATCATCAGCAGCCGGCGCGAACCCGCGGCGGCATACCTCGATTACCTGCGCCGGGAGATCGAGTTGCAGGGCCGCCTGTTCGCCAGGCCGGCTCCGGTGGAGCAGCTGCATTTCGGCGGCGGCACCCCCACGTTCCTGACGCTGCCCCAGCTGTCGTCGGTGCTGGAGGCGCTGCACGACGCCTTCGATCTGCGCGGGGACGCGCAACGCGAGTTCTCCATCGAGATCGACCCGCGCACCATCGAAGCCGAGGCCCTGCACGGCCTGGCCGGGCTCGGCTTCAATCGCGCCAGCTTCGGCATCCAGGACTTCGATCCCGAGGTGCAGCACGCGGTGAACCGGCGCCAGTCCTATGCCGAGGTCGCCGGCCTCATGGAAGCCGCGCGGTCCGCCGGATTCGAATCGCTGTCGGCGGACCTGATCTATGGACTGCCGAAGCAGACCTACCGCTCCTTCGGGCGCACCCTGGACCAGGTCATCGCGCTGCGCCCGGACCGCATCTCCGCCTACAGCTATGCGCACGTGCCGAACCGCTTCAAGGCGCAGCGCCAGATCCGGCTGGACGACCTGCCGAACGCCGCCGCCAAGCTCGAGCTGCTGCAGCTCACCATCGCGCGGCTGCTCGACGCCGGCTACGTCTATATCGGGATGGACCATTTCGCCCTGCCGGGCGATGAGCTGTCCCGCGCCCTGGATGAAGGTAGCCTGCAGCGCAACTTCCAGGGCTACTCCACCCGCGGCGGCACCGACCTGCTCGGCCTCGGAATGAGCTCGATCAGCCGCATCAGCGACATTTACAGCCAGAACGCCCGCACGCTGCCGGCCTATTACGCCGCGCTGGACGGCGGCCGGCTGCCGGTCGAGCGCGGGGCGGCCCTGTCCGCCGACGACCTGCTGCGCCGCGATGTCATCGGCGCCATCATGTGCAGCGGCCGGGTCGACTACACCGATGTTGCAGCCCGCCACCAGGTGGATTTCCGCAGCTACTTCGCGGATGCGCTGGCCCAGCTTGCCGCCCACGCGCGGGATGGCCTGGTCGACCTGCGCGAAGACGGCCTGCGCGTGACTCCCCTGGGCCGTTACCTGCTGCGCGCGGTGGCGATGCCTTTCGACGCCTACCTGCGCCGGGCACAGGACGCTGCCGGCACCGCGCCGCAATACTCCCGGGTCATCTGACCGGGGGCAAGGCCGCTCACTCCTCGCCGATGTACACATCCACCTGCTGCCCCGGATAGAGCTTCAGCCCGTCCGGGCGGCGAAAGCGGAAAATCACCGGCAGCACGCGCACGTCGACCCGCTCCTGCCGCTGCGCCGAAAGCTCGATCTTGGGCGAAACGTAAGGCTGGACCCGCACGAATTCCAGGGGCACCTTGGTCGCCGTGCCGCGCACGGACATCTGCGCCTTGAGCCTGGCCGGCGCCGGCAGGCGCTGCAGCAGGATCTCGTCGACGTAGCAGCGCACGCCGAGCCACTCCTGCGGCGCGCCGACCACCGCCACCGGATCGAGGGACTGCGTGTAGGAACCGTACGCGCCCTGCGGTGAGACGTAGCTGCCGACAGCCGCGGTGACGGAAAGCACGACGCCGTCGACCGGCGCGCGGATCGTGTATTTTTCCAGCAGGGCCTCGGCCGCCGCGGCCGAGCGATCGAGCGCACGTGCCTGCAATTCCTGGTTGCGCAGGTCATAGCTCCATGCTCCGGCGCCGGTCAGCTCGTACTGCCGGCGCGCCACGTCGAGCGCGGCGGCGGCTGAGGCGAGCGCATTGGAGGCGTTGTCCAGCACATCCTGGCTGACTGATCCCGGATCCAGCTGGGACAACGCCTTGAGCTTGCTGTACTGGTCATGAGCGGTCTTCACCCCGGATTCGGCCAGGCGCACCTGGGCCTCGGCCACACGCAGGATTTCCCGGCGCGGCTGCGCCCGCAGTTCCTGCAGGCCGGCCAGTGCCGCATCGGCCTGGGAGCGCTGCTGGGCCGCCAGCGCACGCTGCACGGTGTCGTCCAGGCTCAGCAGCGGGGCGCCCTTGTCCACTCTCTGGCCTTCGGCGACCAGCACGCGGGTGACCGTTCCGGCCACTTCCGGATACAGATTGACGTTCTGTCCGCTGCCCTGGTCGCTCTCGATGATGCCGTTGGCGAAAATGCCGCTGGCATAGGGGTCCGACGCCGGGCTGAACGCCGGCGCCTGCGGTGCCGCCTGGCGGGCGAAGACCAGGGCGCCGACGCAGGCGATCAGCACGCCAGCTCCCGACAGCCCGAACCAAACGCGGTTATTCATGGTGGTTTCCGTTGACGATGCCCTGCAGACGCCCGTCCTCCATCTTCAGGACGCGGTCGGCGAACTCGAGGATGCGGGCGTCGTGGGTCACGATGAGAATGCAGCGGTGCGGATTCAGCACCTGGGTTCTGATGAACTGCATGATCGAGCGCCCGGTGTCGCCGTCGAGCGAGGCGGTCGGCTCGTCCAGGATCAGCAGGTCGGGCTGGCCGGCGATGGCGCGCGCGATGGCCACGCGCTGCTGCTCGCCGCCGCTGAGCTTGACCGGAGGAATTTCGGCGCGGGCCGCCAGGCCGACCACCTCCAGATAGTGGCGGGCCGCGGCGACAGCTTCGTCCCATCCCTGCTTGCGCAGGATCAGGGGCACGGCGACGTTCTCCACGGTGGTCAGGCGCGGGAACAGGTGATAGTCCTGGAACACGAAGCCGATGCGATGAAGCCTGAAATCGGCCAGGTCATCGTCGTTCAGGCGCCAGATGTCGGCCCCGTCAACCGAGACGGAGCCGGCATCCGGGCGCAGGATGCCGGACAAGGCGCTGAGCAAGGTGGTCTTGCCGCTGCCCGAAGGGCCGACGATGTAGACGATTTCGCCGAAATAGGTCTCCAGTTCCACCTCGCGCAGCGCGCAAACGCGGGCCTCGCCCTGCCCGAACCACTTGACGACTCCCTGCGCCTTGATCGCGACCTGCGCCATGTCAGCCCCGGAAGATGTCGAAGGGTTCGATACGCAGCACGCGGCGCACGCCGACATAGCTGGAAATGCCGGCGATGACCAGCACCATGCCGAAGGCCAGGCCGAGATTGCCGAAGGTGATCAGCGCCGCGTAGTCGGGCAGGCGCAGCCTGGCGATCACGATCAGCACCGTGCACAGGCCCACTCCCAGGCCGTACCCGGTCAACGAGGTGAACGCCGCCTGGAACAGGATCATGTAGACCAGCTCGCGGCTGCGGGCGCCGATGGCCTTGAGCGCGCCGAACTTTTCCAGGTTTTCGAGGATGAAGGTGTAGAAGGTCTGGCCGGAGATGGACAGGCCGACGATGAAGCTGATGACCGTCATGATGAGGATATTGGTGCCGACGCCGGTCTTGTACTTGTAGAAATCGGAAATCTTGCGGATGAAGTCCTCGCGGGTCAGCGCGCGATAGCCGAGCGCGGCAACCGCATGCTCGATGCGGCCGATGTCGGCATCGCTCTTGGGCTGGACCAGGATGTACGAGATGGTGTAGCGGGCCGAGGGGATGTACTGCACCGCCCGGCTGTAGGTCGTGTAGAGCGTCGGCACGCCGAACAGCCCGCCGCTCGACACCCTGGCCAGGCCGACGATGACCCCGCGATGGTCGTTCAGCTCGAATTCCTGGCCGACCGCGGGATTGCCCAGCTTGGCGAATTCCGCGTCGTCCACGGCGATGAAGGCGCTTTCCACGTACAGGTTCTCAATGCGGCCCTGCTCCAGCGCCGGCCGCCCGACCAGGCTGGTATCGTCCAGGCCCAGCACCGTCACCGGCTGGTATTTGCCGTCGGCGAGCTTGACCAGGGCGCCGCCGGAGTACAGGGGGACGGCGTAGTCGACGCCGTCAATGCTGCGCACCGCATCGAGCACATAGCCCGGCATGGGAATGCTGCTGGCGACGGTATCCACCGCCGGGTCCATCACCCACATCCGCGCTCCGATATTGATCACATTGGCCGAAGAGCGGCTCAGCACGCCGGCGAACAGGGAAGTCATTTCCACCATCAGGAATACGGCGAACGTGATGCCGACCAACAGCGCCGCGAACTTGGCGCGGTCGTTGATCAGCAGCTTGTAGGCAAGTCTGAGAGTGCCGCTCATGGAGCAAAAGCCTGGACGGGTTTGAATCGATGCTAGCCGGCCCTGACAGCGCGGGAATTGACGCTGGTCAAGCGGCCCGGCACCGCTACGACCTCCACCGGCATCAGGCTCAGGCGGCGATAGAGCGCGAGTTGCTCGCGCACCGGCCACCAGTCGTACAGGTAGATTTGCAGGGGCTGCCACATGGCGACCCAGCCGCCGATGCTCAGGCTTTCGCGCAAAGCGCCGTGCCAGAGACTGCCTGGGGCAACGCCGCTCAGTGCGTGCGCCAGGGTCAAACAGGCGAGCAGGAAGACACAACCGATGGTGAGGGTGATGCGGCCCTTGCGCAGCAGGTGGCGCAGGACCTGGCGGGTGGCCAGCGCACGCCCGGCGAAGTAGTGCCGGATCGCCTCGCCGACCCAGGCATGGCTCGCGTCCGAGCCGCCCGCCGCGGGCAACGCCTCCACTTCGAGGACCAGATGCAGTTCCTGGCGATGCGGCAGCTCGGACGCCCAGCCGACCAGGAAGTCCTCGGCGTCGGCGTCCAGGTCCCGCTCATGGAACGGGGATGGATCGAGCGTGTTGAACAGCTGCTCGATGGTTCGCAAATGAATCTGCATGCGCGGCCCCGCGGCGGGTGCGATGCAGAATCGGCGCGATCCGCCGCCGCTCAGGCGGCCCTGGCCAGCTCGGACTGGCCGTGATGCAGGCCCACCGGCTCGGCCGCGGCGCGCAGCTGGGCTTCGTTGACGAAGCGCACGCTGCGCTCGCCCAGCACCACCCAGCCCTTGCGCTCCATGCCCTTGAGGGTGCGGCACACGGTCTCGGTGGCCAGGCGCAGGTAGTTGCCGACGTCGCGCTGCGCCATGGGCAGGCGCAGCACCTCGCCGCCGCCGGTGCGCTGGCGCATATGCAGCAGGAAGGCGGCGACCCGCTGCTCGGCGCTGTAGTCGCCCGATACCGCGAGCGCCAGGGCCAGCTCGCGGCTGGTCTGCTCCATCATGCGCTGCGCCATTTCGGGCTGGCGCAGCATCAGCTGGCGCAGATCGGCCAACGGCGCCACGCAGACCTGCGAGGGGATGACAGCGGCGGCGGTGGCCAGGCAGATGCCGTCGCCCAGGGCGTCCAGGCCGATCAGGTCGCCCGGCAGGTAGAACCCGCGGATGCGCTCGTTGCCTTCCGCGTCCACGGTGAAAGTCTTAAGGCAGCCGCCGCGCACCGAGTAGATCGAGCGCAGGCGGTCACCGTTGTGATAGAGGGCGCCCGCGCCCGGCATCACCGCCATGCGCGGGGCGAGCATCTCGCCCCAGGCGGTGGTCTGTTCCTGGCCGCCGCGGCGACCCAGGCAGCTGCGCACCGGGCAAAGCAGGCAATCGGTATTGACGGCGGTTGGTGCGGCATCGAATGGCATGGTGGCTTCTCCCCTTGACGTGGTGCCAGATTGCGCCGCCGCCCGGACTTCCACCATTCGCAGTTACCGCAGCCGGATTGCGGCAACTACGTATTGCAGCGCGGCTTGCCGCGGGTCTCCGCGGCAAGCCGCTTGATCCAGGTCATGGAGCCCGGGGCCCCGGTTTCGGACAATTTTCCCCACCACCACCCCGCCGCGCGGTCCTGGCCATGTCGGAATTGCAGCTGTTCACCCGCCTGCTGGCCAGCCTCGGCGTCGGCCTGCTGCTGGGCCTGGAGCGCGAGCGCCACCCCGCCGCCAAGGCGGGCGTGCGGACCTTCGCCCTGGTCGCCCTGCTGGGCACGCTGAGCGGCATGCTGTCGCAGTACGCAGCCAGCCCCTGGGTGATCCCGGCAGGCATCGTAGCGCTGGCCGCGATGATGGCCATGGCCTACCGCCAGGTGCGGCCGGACGAGGATCCCGGAACCACCAGCACCGTCGCCCTGCTGATCTGCTATGCCCTGGGCGCGGCGATCTGGTTCGGCGCGCAGCAGGTGGCGGTGGTTGTCGCCCTGGCCGTGGCCGGACTGCTGTATTTCAAGGCGGAGCTGGACGGTGTCACCCGGCACCTGTCGCGGCGGGACTGGATGTCGCTGTTCCAGTTCGCCGTGGTCAGCTTCGTGGTGCTGCCGGTGCTGCCCGACACCGGCCTGGGTCCGATGGGAGCGCTCAACCCCTACCGCATCTGGCTGATGGTGGCCCTGATCTCGGGGCTCGGCTTCGTCGGTTACCTGGTGCTGCGCCTGCTCGGCCAGCGCCGCGCTTTGCCCCTGATCGGCCTGCTGGGCGGACTGGTCTCCAGTACCGCCGTCACCCTCGCCTACGCCCGCCACGCGCGCAGCGATCGGGCCGCCGCGAACGCCAGCCTGGTGGTGGTGCTGACCGCCAATGCGGTGGTGCTGGCCAAGCTGGCGGCGCTGACCGCGCTGGTGGCCCCGGGGCTGCTGCGCGACCTGCTGCCCCTGCTCGGCGGCGGTCTGGTCGCCGGACTGCCGGTGCCCCTCCTGCTCTGGCGCCGCATCGGCGAACAGCCGGAAACGCCGTCGCTGGAAGTCAGCAATCCCAGCGAAATGCGCGTCGCGCTCGGCTTCGCCGCGCTCTACGCGGGCATGCTCCTGGCCGTAGGCTGGCTGCACCAGGCCGCGGGTGTTTCAGGCGTCTACGCCATCGCCCTCCTCTCCGGCCTGACCGACATCGACGCGATCGCGCTTTCGGCCTTCCATCTGGCCAATGCCGGCAGCCTGGCACCGCAGGAGGCCGCGCGCGCGATCATGCTGGCCTACCTCGCCAGCATCTGCCTCAAGTTCAGCATCACCTGGGGGGTGGCCGGCTGGGGGTTCGCACGCCAGGCCGCGCTGGGCTATGCCAGCGTGCTGGCGGGCATCGGCGCCGGCCTGCTGGCGCTTCGCTGATCGAATGCCGCCGCCGGTCCGGCAGGGTGCGCCGCCGGTCCGGAGCGGCCCTGGACACTTGATTCAGGTCAATGCGCCGGCGCTCCTCCTGGACGAAGCTGCGTAAAACGGGGCCAGACCGCGCATGCGCAGAACAGCAAGACCCGCAACACCAGAATCGTTGCGCCGCGCCGGCGGCCGGCGGGCCGTCCTGTATTGATGGCCATGGCCCGCATCGCATCCTTCCGCGCCTTGCGCCTGCTGTGCCTGGCCCTGCTACTGTCGTGGGGTCAGCCCGGCCGGGCGCAGGCCGCCGGCACCGAGGTCGTGATCAGCCCCGACCAGGCCCGCACCACGGTCGACCGCGGCATGCTGCGCGCCATCTTTACCACCCGCCTGAGGCAATGGCCGGACGGCACGCCGATCCGCATTTTCATCATGCCGGACGACAGCGCCCTGCACGACCAGTTTTGCCGGGAACAGCTGGGCATGTACCCCTACGTGCTGCGCGAATTGTGGGACCGCCTGCTCTACACCGGAACCGGCCTGACGCCGACGGTGGTGCGCTCGGAGTCGGAAATGCGCGCGCGCGTGCAGGCCACGCCCGGCGCCATCGGTTACCTGCCAGCCAATCCCGCACACAGCGCAGCGGGCGACTTCCGCGCCATTGCCACGGCGACAGGAGATCACGCGGTCGCGAAGGATCATCTATGAATCTGAGGCTCCCTCCTTTCATCCAGCCGCCGGCCTGGCTCGCGGCGGCGCTGCTCTTGCTGTCGCCGCCGGCGGCGGCGCTGGATTACCAGCTGCACGGCTTCGCCGCCCAGGGCTACTCGCTGAGCGAGCACAATAATTACTACGGCGACAGCACCCATGGCAGCAGCGATTTCTACGAGCTGGGCCTGAACGGCACCGTATCCCTGTTCCCCAACCTGCTGGTCTCCGCACAAGGGCTGATGCGCCGGGCCGGCAACACCGACACCGAGAGCCTGCGCCTGGACTACGCACAGCTCGACTACCGCATGCTTTCCAGCAGCCGGTACGAGGCCGGCCTGCGCCTGGGCCGGGTCAAAAACCCCTTCGGCTTCTACAACGAAACCCGCGACGTCGTGTTCACCCGGCCCGGCATCACCCTGCCGGATGCCGTCTATCTGGAGAGCTTCGGGCTGCGCAGCATCCTCTTCTCCAGCGACGGCGCGCAACTCTATGGAGGCGGCCAGTTCGGCAACCATGATCTCAGCCTGGTGGGAACCTATGCGTTCAAATCGCGGCTGAGCGACAAGGAACGCAAGGAGATCTTCGGCGGCCTGGACCTGCCCGTGGAAATCGAACTGGAAAACTTCCACGTGGCACGGCTGCAGGATGAATGGAACGGCGGGGCGCTCAAGTTCGCCCTCAGCTACCTGCACGGCAAGCTGCTGGTCGATCCGGTGCCGGGGGTGCCGATCATGGGCTATTCCGACAACGACATCATGGTCGCCTCGGTCCGATACAACGCCAGCCGCTTCGCCTTGACCGGCGAATACCGCCTCCTGTGGACGCGCACCGACACCTCCCTGGCGCCGCCGGACAGCACTGCGGGCGACGGCTTCTACCTGCAGGGGGAATACCGCTTCCTGCCGAAGTGGACCCTGATGACCCGCTACAGCGCCAGCTTCGACGACCGCCACGACCGCGACGGGCGCCGCTATGCCGGCCAGACCGGCACCGACCGCTATGCCCGCTTCGCGCACGACGAGACCATCGGCCTGAACTGGCAACCGACCGAGCACTGGGGCCTGTGGGCCGAATACCACCAGATCCAGGGCTCCGCCACCGCCCCCGTGGCAGACAACCTTAACCGCGTGCCAGCGGACAACTGGAACCTGTTCCAGTTGATGGCCGGCTACCGCTTCTAGGGCGGCGCATGCCCGAGCCGGCCCGACAGCAGGAGGCCGCGCGGCCACGGCTGCGCATGCGGCTGAGCCTGCGCTGGAAAGCCTTCTGCATGCTGCTGCTGTTGCTGGGCGCGGTGCACGCCTTCTATGGCATTTACGCCTTCCGCCAGGCGATCGGGGCGTTCACCAGCGACGAAAGGGAACGGGTGGTGCGCTCACGCCAGATGTTCGACGGATTGTTGCTGCAGTCGGCGCAGAACCTCGGCCGCATCGCCGCGCAACTCGCGGCCGGCATCTCCGCCGCCGACTTGGCGCGGCATCCCCTGGACGAAAGCCGCATTTCGCCGGAGCTGCTGACCAGCCTGTCGGCCGTGCAGCTATTCGATGAAAACGGCCGCCAGCTCGGCGGCTTCAGCATGCCCGGCGGCGCCGGCCTTCCCGCGGACATGCAGGCACGCCTGCTGGCCACCGTGCGGCGCCGGCATCAGCGCGCCAGCACCCTGTGGTGCGGCGAGGAGTGTGCCCTCTACGTGTTCGAGCCGGCCTTCGATCACGACGGCCGCGAAATCCTGGTGGGGCTGAGCCAGTCCGCTCCGGAGCTGCTGACTGCGTTCTCGCACCAGAGCGGCATCGATGTGGCGCTGCTGTCGGAGCACGACGATGCCGGCGACCCGCTGCTGAAGCGACGCATCTACGCCATCACCAATGCGCCGACCCTGCTGCCGCGGCTGCGCACCGCCGTCGCCGGCGTGGGCGAGTTGGCCGCCGACCACACGACCTCCGTGGGCGCCCACGGCGTGTCCCTGATGTTGCTGCTGGCGCCGCTGTCGCTGGAGGGAAGCAGCCCGATCCATACCCTGTTCATCTCGGACGAATCACCGTCCCTCGCGCGCATCAGCAAGACCATCCGCAACGGCATCGCGATCTCGCTCGGCGGCCTGCTCCTTTCCGGCGGGGCGCTGTGGTGGTTCCTCACGCCCCTGTCGCACCGGCTGTGGCGGATCACCCGCTCCCTGCCCTTGCTGGCCGAGAAACGCTTCGATGATGCCGCCGCCATGCTCGGGTCGGACATGCGCAAGCCGCGGCTGGCGGACGAGCTCGACCTGCTCAACGCCAATGCGCGCTGGCTGGCGCAGCGGCTGAAGCAGCTCGACCGAGCCGAGGCCGCCAGCGCCGCGAAATCGCGCTTTCTCGCCACGCTGAGCCACGAGGTGCGCACGCCGCTCAACGGCATCCTCGGCCTGCTCGAGGTGTTGCAGCACACGCAGCTCGACCCGGCCCAGCGCGAATCCATCGCCATGGTGCACGATTCGGCCCAATCGCTGCTCGGCATCCTCGACGACACCATCGACCTGGCACGGATCGAGGCCGGCCGCATCGACATCGTCCAGGCTCCATTCTCGATCGAGCAAGTGGTCGCGGGCTGCGCCGAAACCGCGGCTCCCCGCGCCCGCGCCAAGGGATTGCGGCTGCTGGTCTACACCGATCCCGCCCTGCCGCACCGCGTGATGGGCGACGCGCTGCGCCTGCGCCAGGTGCTGAACAACCTGTGCAGCAACGCCGTCAAGTTCACCGCCAGCGGGCGTGTAGTGGTGCGCGCAGAGCTGGCCGGCCGCTCGGACTCCATGCTGCGGGTGCGCTTTTCGGTCCTGGACAGCGGCGCCGGCATCGCGCCCGAGCACCAGCAGGGCCTGTTCCAGCCATTCCAGCAGGGCGACAGCTCCACCACGGCCCGCTACGGCGGCGCCGGCCTGGGCCTGTCGATCTGCCAGGGGCTGGTGCGGCGCATGGGGGGCAGGATCGGCTTTGTCAGCAATCCTGGAGCCGGTTCGGAATTCTCCTTCTGGCTGGAATTCGCGCCGGTCCCTGAAAGCACGGCCGCGGACGCCCCGCCGCGCCTGGCCGGCGTGGCTCTCGACCTGCAACTGCCCGACCTGGACGAGCGCGCCTGGATCTCCTCCTACCTGCGCGGCATCGGGGCGGACATTCGTCGCGGCTCGCCGCTGGTGCTGCGGGAAGACGGCGAGCTCGACTTGCTGCTCGAAGCGCCCGGAATGACGCCGGTGCGGCTGCCGCGCCCGCTGCACCGGGCCGGCCTGCTGCGCGCCATCTCCGCCGCGGCCGGCCGGCAGGAGCGGCCGCCGCCGTCTCCCGCGCCGGAAGCTCCCCTGCGCTGCCTGCGCATCCTGGCGGTCGATGACCATCCGACCAACCGCGAGGTGATCCAGCGCCAGCTCGCCTTGCTCGGCCACAGCGCGACCACCGCAGCCGATGCAGCGCAAGCCCTGAGCGAGCTCGGCACGGGCCGCTTCGATCTGCTGCTCACCGACCTGCGGATGCCCGACATGGACGGGGTCGAACTGGTCAGGACCCTGCGCGAACTGGAGCGCTCGGGCGGGCTGGCGCAGCGCCTGCCGGCCATCGTGCTCAGCGCGCAGCTGACGCCCGAGGAAAAAGACCGCTGCATGGCCGCGGGCGCGGATGCCTGCCTGGCCAAGCCGCTGGCCCTGGATGCCCTGCGACAGGCCCTGGCGCCGTGGGCCGGCTCGCCGGCGGGAGATGCCACGCCGGGCGAAAACGACTGCCGCCGGCAGCAGCAACCGGCTCTCGATCGCGCCGTGCTGTCACGGCTGCTCGGCAACGACGACAATCTGGCCGATTTGATTCTGCAGGATTTCCTCAAGGTCAACACGCCCCTGCTGCCGAGCCTGAGCGCCCTGGCCAATGCCGGCGATTGCGAAGGCCTGGCTGCGGTGGCCCACCGCCTGCTGGGCTCCGCCCGGACCGTCGGCGCGGCGCCGCTGGCGCAGGCCCTGGCAGCCCTGGAAGGGGCCGCACGTGAGGAGCGGCGCGACGCCCTGGCCGCCCTCGCCGCTGCCGCGGCGCAGCGCTACGAGGAGCTGAAACAGGCGCTGGAGCGGATCAGCGCCTGAAGGCCGGCCCCTGGCGCTGCCACCAGACCGGCAGTTGCTCGACCGGGAAGGGCTTGGCGACGTAATAGCCCTGCACCACATCGCAGCCGAGCTCCAGCAGCGCGTCCCAGTGCGCCCGGCTCTCCACCCCTTCGGCGACCGAACGCAGCCCCAGTTCGCGGCACAGCGCCAGGCTCGATTTGACGATGCTGCGGGACTCCGCGTCCTTGAGCATGGCCATGACGAAGGAGCAGTCGATCTTCAGCTCGTTGAACGGCATGTGCTTGAGTTGCTGCAGGCTCGAATAGCCGCAGCCGAAATCATCGATCGCAAGATCGACATCCCGCAGGCGCAGGCGGGTCAGAACGTCGAGCGAGCGCACGGGGTCCCTCATCAGCCCGCTCTCGGTGATCTCCAGCGTCAGCTGGTTCGGCTCCAGGCCGTGGCGCTCGGCGATGGCGACGATGGTATCCGGCAGCACCAGGCTGCACATCGACGAAATCGGCGCATTGACCGAAACGCGCGTGTGCAGTCCGGCGCGGCGCCAGGCGCCGCAGGCGGCGAGCGACTTGCTCATCATCGACTCGGTGATGCCGTCGATCAGGCCGTTGTTTTCGGCCATGGCGATGAAGCTGGCAGGCGGAACCATGCCGTGGCGCGGGCTGTTCCAGCGCGCCAGGGTCTCGACGCCGTGCAAGGCCCCGGTGCGGGCATCCAGTTGCGGCTGCACATGGACGTGGAGTTCCTCGCCGTTCACCGCGGCACGCAGCTCGGCCACCGTCGGGGCCGGAGTCGCCGTGTTCCACGACGCCTTGTCCGCCCCCTCCTTGAGCCTGGTCACCACGCCGCGCAGGTCTTCCAGGCTCACCGGCTTGGGCAGCGCCCCCAGTATGCGCAACCCGCGGCTGCGCGCCAGGGCTTCGGCGGAGGACAGCAGCTTGGCGCCGGCGCTGCTCATCAGCAGCACCGCCGCGCGGGGCTGGCGTGCCGCGACCAGGCGCATCATCTGGATGCCGTCGAACCTGGGCATCGACAGGTCGGAGACGATCAGGCTGTAGGGACCGCCCTGGTTCAGCAGCTGCACCGCCTGGAGCCCGTCCGAAACCGCCACGACGTCGTCGACACCGGCGCTCCTCAACTGCGCGGCAACGGTGCGGCAGACAAATTCGTCGTCATCGATGACCAGCGCGCTGGTGCCGGCAGCGCAGGCGTGGGGTGCGATCTTGTTCGGCACAGGGCCGGAACGCGCGGGGCGGGTCAGCGCCTTGTCATGCATGTCTGTCCACTCCGCGTTCTGCACCATTGCCGGGTCGCAGGACTATCGTCGGCTGCCACGGCAATCCGCACCATGGACTAAATTGCCTACTCGGGCGCCCTGGTGTGACGCGGTTCACGCTCCGTTCCACCCGGCGCAGCGCCGCCGGCTTCACGCCAGTTCGCGGGCCGAATGGGCGTGCGGCATGGATGACAGCTCGCGCTGCACCCGCGCCAGGTCGAGATGCCGCGCCAGCACTTCATGGAAATCCGGGCGCTTGACCACCATCAGGTCGCAGTCCAGCTGCCGCAACAGCTCTTCGACAGTGCTGCCCAGCAGCATGCGCTGTACCGCGTTGCGGTAGACGTTGCCGACCACGGCGAGGTCGATGCCCCGTTCCTTCACTAGGTCCGTGAGGCAGCCGACCGGAACGCCGCTCAGGCGGTGGCACTGCTGCGGCGGGATGCCGTGCTGCACGGCGAAATTCGAGAACGCTTCGCCGTGGCGCGCCAGCACCACGTCCAGTCCGTCCGCCACGCCGCCGGCGGGACCCGGTCCCGGCGGCGCCGGAGCCACCGAAGCGAGCTCGAGGCTGCCGCCGACAAGTTCCGCGACCCGGCGCGCCGCCCGCAGCACGCTGGCGTTGAGCCCGTCCGCCCCGCCTTCCTCCGCCAGCATGTCGACCGCGGCGAGGATGCGCCTTGGGCTGGCGGGGGACTGCGCACGCACCAGCATCAGCGCGCAAGGCAGCAGGCGCGCCAGCTTCCAGTCGAGCGGCGTGAACAAGGCCCGGCTCAGCCGGTTTGGATGGCCGAGGTCCTTGACGACATAGTCGGCGCCGATCAGCAGCGCCTTGGCGATGATCGCCTCATGCGCAACGCTGGCCCAGACCACGTCGTAGCGCATCGGCGTGGCCTGCGCCGCCAGTTCGGCGGCCAGGGCCCGCACCGCGACCATCTGCTCCTCCAGCAACGCCAGGCGCGCGCCTTGGCCGATTTCAGGGTTGGGGCGGACGGTGGCGGCTTCGATCAGCGCATCGTGGACGAAGCAGCACAGGTGCAGGGAGCCGCCGCTGCTTTGCGCCAGCGCCAGGGCGCGGGCCAGTGCCGCGGTGCGCAAGGCATCGGGCTGCAGCACAGCGAGAATCACCGGGGGCGTGGACATCGGGCGGCTCCAATCCAGTCAGTCGGGCAAGGCTAGCCCGGGGCCCATCCGCGGCCATTGATCTGCCTCAATCGCCGAGGATGGGCACCACTTGCCGGCCGCCGGCATTGATCCAGGTCAAGGCCGCCGGCCTGGCAAACCGCAAACATGCGGCGGCCATCCTCCGCTCAATTTTCATGCTTCCGCCGATCCCACACCGAAAGGTCATCCGCAGCTGGTTGCAGCCGGTTGCGGGACGCAATACCGCCCTGGCGCTGGGCCTGCTGGCACTGGACGTGTGCCTGTTCGTCCTGGCCACGGCGGCCGTGGTCTGGCTGCGCCATCCGATCCTGAAGCTGCTCTGCGGCCTCGCCGCCGGAGTCGTCATCGCGCGCCTCTTCATCCTGGGCCACGATGCCTGCCACCAGAGCTTCACCGCGCACCGCCGCCTCAACCGCATGCTGGGCCGCATCGCCTTCCTGCCCTCGCTGACGCCGTACAGCCTGTGGGACGTGGGGCACAACGTGGTGCATCACGGCTACACCAACCTGAAGGACTTCGACATGGTGTGGCAGCCCCGCACGCTCGAAGACTACCGCGCCCTGCCGCGTTGGCGCCGCGCGCTGGAGCGCGTCTACCGCAGCGGCTGGGCGCCGTGGCTCTACTACCTGGTGGAGATCTGGTGGCTGCGCATGTACTTCCCCGGACGCCGCCACATGCCGACACGGCGCCGCGTCTTCGCGCTGGACTCGCTGCTGGTCAGCGCTTTCGCCCTGGCCTGGATCGCCAGCCTCGCCGCGCTGGCGCGGGCCGGCGGACAGCCCGTCTGGCTGGACCTGTTGTGCGGCTTCCTGGTGCCGTTCCTGGTGTGGAACGGCCTGATCGGCTTCGTGGTGTATGTGCACCACACCCACGCCCGCGTCGCCTGGTACGAGGACAAGGCCTCGTGGTCCGCCGCCCAGCCTTTCGTCTCCACCACCGTGCACCTGCGCTTCCGGCCCTGGCTCGGACTTGATGCCGGCCGGCTGCTGCACAACATCATGGAGCACACCGCGCATCACGTGGACATGGGCGTACCCCTGTATCGCCTGAGGCAGGCGCAGAAGATCCTCGAGGACCGGATGCCGGGCCGGATCGTGGTCCAGGCCTTTACCTGGCGGTGGTACTTCGACACCGCCAGGCGCTGCAAGCTCTACGACTATCGGCGGCGCGCCTGGACCGACTTCGCCGGCAACGTGACCGCCCCTTCCCCGGCTCAGTAGCAAGCCGCCGTTTCAGGCCGGCGGCCGAGGCGGCTGCGCGGATCAAGCCGGTCACACCTGCCGGCCGCCGCTCAATGACCTGTGTCGAGCGCTCCGGCCGAAGGCGAAGCGGCGGGCACCGCCGCCTGCACGACCCGGTTGCGGCCCGCGGCCTTGGCCTGCAGCAGGGCCCGATCCGCGGCGCGCAGCACTTCCTCGGCTGTATTGCCATGCTCCGGGTAGGCGGCCACGCCGAAAGACAGGGTGACTCCCTCAACCTGGCACTCCTTGGCTGCCCAGTCCGTTTGCTCGATCGCGACCCGGATGGCCTCGGTGCGCTGGCAGGCCGACGCCAGCGTGCATTCGGGCAGGATCATGGTGAATTCCTCGCCGCCATAGCGGCACAGCACATCGCCGGCGCGCATGCCGACCTGCAGCAGCAGCGCGACGCGGCGCAGCACCGCATCGCCGCAGGCGTGACCGTGGCGATCGTTGATGTGCTTGAAATGATCGATATCGCCCATGATCACCGCCACCGTCCGCGAGCGGCGCCGCGCCCGCGCAATCTCCAGCGGCAGGGCGTCGTCCAGCACGCGGCGGTTGAACAAGCCGGTCAAGGCGTCGCGCATGGCCCGCTCCTCCAAGGTCTCGCGGAGGGCCTGCTCGATGCGGCGGCGCTCGGTGATGTCCCGCACCGCGGCGATCACGAAGCGGTGGCCGTGCCATTGCACCGGGCTGAGGCTGATATCCACCGGGATGCGCGAGCCGTCGGCGCGCTGCGCCAGCAGGTCGAGACCGACTCCCATCCCGCGCTGCGCCGGAGCCGCGCCATAGCGGCTGCGCCGTATGGCATGCGCCGCGCGGAGGTTGGTGGGCACCAGCTGGTCAATGCCCTGCCCGGGCAGGCGGCCGGAGGGCCAGCGGAACATCTCGTGCGCCCGTGCGTTGGCGCGCCGGATCACGCCCTGCTCGTCGACGAACAACAGGGCATCCGGCGCCGCCTCGAACAGGGCCTCGAACAGGCCTTCATCGGCGGGAGCCAGAGGCACGCCGGCCTGGAGCTGCACGCTTCGCTCCTCGGGTTGGGTCATCGCTAACTCTTGAGGGGAACTGCAGCAATCATGAACCGCTCCGCCTCACCCGCCGATGACCTGAATCAAATCCAGCGGTGGCCAAACCGCTTCTCGCCGCCGTTTGTCCCGTATCTAGTGCCGCGCATCCGCCGCTACACCGCGAATTCCTCGCCGGGGATCCGGATCGCGTGGCGCTTGAGCTTGAGCGTCGGCGTCAGCTCCCGTCCGACGGCCAGCGGTTGCGCCGCCAGCGTGAAATGGCCCGGACGCTGCGACTGCGGCAACCCGCTGTGCCGCAACAAGCGGTCAATCTCGCGCCGGAGCAAGGAAACGAGTTCGCCGTGATCGGCTGGCGCAGCTTCGATGTCGGGGATGACCAGGACGCCCAGCCCGCCGCCACGGCGCGTATAGACCACCGCCTGTTCGATCACGGCACTGCAACGCAGCAGGTCCTCGATGGGTTCCGGCGAGACCTCCTCGCCGGCAGCCGGCCGCAACACATGGGCCAGCCGCCCGACGAAGCGGAAGCGGCCCTGCCCGTCATGCCAGCCCAGGTCGCCGGTCAGATGGCAGCGCCTGCTCCCGATCTGTACGAATGCCCGCGCATGAGGGATTTCTCCACTGGCGTAGCCGAGGCATACATTGGGACCGGAGACCGCGATCTGGCCGATGCTTCCCGCCGGCAGCGGCCGCAACTGCTGGTCCACAATGAAGAGCTGGACCTGGGGGAGCGGGCTGCCAATGGTGCCGGGCCGGTTGTCGCCGGGCCGGCGCATGCAGCTGACCAGCTGCTCGGTGGACCCGTAACCCTGAAGCACGGTGATACCCAGGGCGCGCAGCTCTTCGTCGACTCCCTGAGCGAGAGGCGCGTCGCCGACAATGCCCAGCCGCGGCATGCACTGCAGCCGCCGGCCACACGCCAGCCGCAGCAGAAGCCCGCAAAGCCGTTGTGGCAGCCACAGGGCGAACATGCCCAGGCGCCGGGCAAACCGGCGACTCGGGCCGCCGCGCAGGTCCTGGAGAGAACCCGCTTCCAGCCGTACATACCGGCGGCGCAGTCCGAGCGCGGCCAGCAGCAGCGCGCCACCGCGATGCTGCCGCAGGGCCTCGACGCAGTGATGGTGCAATTTCTCCCAGACCGGGGGGAACGCCGGGAAGCAGTCGGGCCGGATCCGCTCCAGGTCCGCCTCGGTCCGCGCGAAGTCCCCGAAATGCAGGGTCGCGCCGCTGGCAAGGCCGACATAGGCGATCAGCCGTCCATAGAGGTGCCACAGCGGCAGGCTCAACAGGATGCGCTCTCCCGCGGCCAGCCCGAGATGGCCTGGAAGCTGGGACTGCGGGTGCAGAAGGTTGCGCTGGCTGAGCAGCACCGCCTTGGGCTCTCCGGTCGTGCCCGAGGTGTGAATGATGGCCGCGGGGCTGTCGGGGTGAATCCGCCATTGCCGGCGCAGCAACAGGGAAGCGTCCCTGAACAGGGCGTCCGCCCCGATCCGCTCCAGGTTGGCCAGCGGCACTCCGGCAGGCAGCTTGGGATCGGGCTCCAGCACGACCAGGCGGCGCAGGGCCGGAACCTCCTGGCCGCGCATCTGCAACAGCCGCGCCAGTGCCGGCTGCTCCACGACCGCCACGGCGACATCAAGGCCCCGCAACAGCGGCAGCAGCTCGTCCACCGGCATGGACGGCCGGCACGGCACCTCGACCGCGCCGGCCGCCTGGATCGCCAGGCTCAGTGCCAACCACTCGAAGCGGTTTTCGCCGACGACCGCCACCCGCTCTCCCGCTTGCAGGCCGCACGACTCGATCAGGCCGGCGGCGCAGGCCTGAGCCGTATCGAGCAGCTGTGCGTAGCCCAGCTGCTCGTCATGGCACGCCAGGGCAACCCTGCTCGAATGCAGGCGCGCCGCCCGGGTGAAGGCCAGCCAGAGGCTGCCCTCGCCGCCCCCGCCAGCAGCGGCGCCGCCGGGCTGAACCGGAAGCGGCATGTCCGTAAAGGCGGCCTCCCTCGGGCAGGTCCAATCGGCCATCGGCTCGGCCATATCGCGCTGATAACAGAGATCGCCCATGGAGCGCCGCTCCGCCGGATCAGGCCGGGACCGCGCCCTGCGGCGGTTCGATGTACTCGCGCAGGCGCTGCATCGCGCGGTTCTGGATCTGGCGGATGCGCTCGGCCGACACGCGATAATGGGCGCCCAGTTCCTCCAGTCCCGCGGGCTCTCCTTTGCATAGCCAGCGCCGCTCGATGATGTCGCGCGAGCGCGGATCGAGCTGTTCAAGCCCTTTCCTGATTCCGGCGCAGCCGTGGCCGGCCCACTGCTCCTCTTCGATCGCCTCGAAGGCGTCGAGGGGATCCTCGATCAGGCTTTCCGCAACGCAACCCCGCTGCGCCTCCGGGAAGGAGCCGATGCTCATGTCGGCGCCGAGCATGCGGGCGCCCATCTCCAGCACCTCCTCGGGCTTCACCTGCAGCTGCGCGGCGATGGCTTCCGCCTCGGACCGGTTGATCCAGCCGATATGCCTGCGGTTCTTGCGCAGGTTGAAGAACAAACGCCGCTGCGCCTTGGTCGTGCCCAGCTTGACGATGCGCCAGTTGCGCAGGATGTATTCGTGGATCTGCGCCTTGATCCAGTGCACCGCAAACGACACCAGGCGCACGCCGACGGCCGGATCGAAGCGCTTGAGCGCCTTGAGCAGGCCGATGTTGCCTTCCTGGATCAGGTCGCACAGCGGCAGGCCATAGCCCACGTAGCCGCGGGCGATGAAGATCACGAAGCGCAGGTTCGAGAGCACCAGCGTTTGCGCGGCCGCCCGGTCCTGTTCGCAGCAGGCTTTAGCCGCCAGGCTCCTCTCCTGTTCGACGCTGAGGACCGGGATCGCGTTGACCGTGTGCATGTAGGCTTCGAGGCTGGACGCCGACAGCGGCGGAATCGCGCAGGCGGGCAAGCCGGCTCCAGCCCCCTTCGGCGTCAGCGTCAGCGCCAGCAGCTGCTCCCGCGGCACAGGGGCGTTCATCATCTGGCACCGGCCGCTTCAGCGACTGCGCCCGGTGCGTCGCCCATTGCCGGCGCTGCGCCGCGGCTTGCGCTTGGCGGCACCAGGGGCCGCTGCGCGTAACGCCTGCTCGATCAACCGTTGCTGCGCTTTCAGATATCTGGCCATGTGCCTGACTCCTCCAGTGGGTGTATGGGGAGTGTGCATTCGCCGTTTCGCACCAGCCTTGACCTGGATCAAAGGAGCGGATCGGCGACGTATGACCCAGGTCAAAGCGCCTGCGAAGCAAAGCAGGGACAGTGCCTGCAGGCCCCACATTCCGGTCCCCGACACATGTTCAAATCCATCCTGGCTCCCCTGGGCGGCGGCGAGAGCGACAGTGTCGTGCTCGACACCGCCCTCACCGTAGCGCGGATCGCCGCAGCCCACATCGATTGCTTTCACAGCTATGTGGATTCCGCCGAGGCAGCCGCGGCTTCGCACCAAGTGCCCTATCTGATCGGCGGCGCCTTGACGCAGGCGCTGGACCGGCTGGATACCCAGGGGCGGCAGCGCGCCGCGAACGCGCAGCACCACTATGCGGACTTCTGCCGCCTGTACTCGCTCGGCGAAGCACCGGGACGAGGGGTGGTTTCGGCTTCAATGAAGCGGGATTGCGGCAGCGCGGACGACAACCTGATATTCCAGGCACGGCATCACGATCTGGCGGTGATGGCGCGTCCCCGCTCCGGCGACAACCTCCCGCCGGACACCTTGTCCAGGATGCTGGTGGAAGGCGGGCAACCCATTCTGCTCGTACCCACGTTTTCCTCCGCGGCCCTGCTCGGCACGGTGGCGCTGTGCTGGAAAGACACGGCCTCGTCCGCCCGCGCGCTGACGGCGGCGCTGCCGCTCCTGTCTGCGGCAAAGCGGGTGCTCCTGTTCAGCCTCAATGAAGGCCGTGGCACGCCGGCCGCGTCGATCGAAGCCGCCATTGCCCATCTGGCCAGGCACGGCATCCCGGCCAAGGCCGTCACCGAGCCCGCCGGCGGCGCCCCGGTTGCGCTTGCGCTGATGCGCTGGGCCATGGCCCAGCACGTCGATCTGCTGGTGATGGGCAGCCACAGTCAGCGGCCGCTGCGGGAACTGCTGCTGGGCAGCTGCACGCAGAGTGTGCTCGCCGGGGGCGACCTGCCGGTGCTGCTGGTGCACTGAGCCCGGCACGGCTTGATCCATATCAAGGAACACCGCGCCAGCGCCGCAGAGAATAAAACACCCTTCCACCGGAGAACCTCCATGTCCCGCCTGACCACCGCCCTCAACAACGATTTCACCGCCCTTTGCTTTCTCCGCGACGAGCTTGCGCTGCAGATCAACCTGCTGGAAGCGGAGGCGAAGGACCGCTGGGCCGCGCTCGAAGCGAAGATGGACAAGCTGCGCGAGCATGCAGGGCGCGCCGAGGTCGCAGCCGGCCAGTCGGCCAAGGAAGTCGATGCCGCCACCAAGGCTTTGATCGAATCGCTGCGCAGCGGCTACGCCGACATCCGCCGCGCCCTCAAGGGTTAAATCAGGCTTCGCCGCATGGTCCGCACGGCCGCCGCGGGCGCCCGACCAGGCACTCCCAGGCCCATGGCGGACTGCGGTGCCGCACCCGGCGCCGCGCTCGCCGACGGCCTGGCCACCCTGGCGGATACGGTACTCGCCAGCATCGACCGTCTGGGCGACGCGCTCACCGCTGAGAACATCCACGAGCTGCGCATCGACATCAGCAAGCTGAGCGCGGCCCTGCTGGTGGCCTCGAACATGATGCGGCGCAAGGCGCCGCGGCATCTGCAACGCCGCTTGAGGCACTTCAGGCGCTGCCTCTCGAGCGCGCGCGACTGGGACGTCTTTTCCGCCCATCGGGAATCGATGGGCGCCGGCGGCTGCGAGGCCTTCGAGATCGATTTGCTGCGTGCCGAAGCAGCCCGCCGGCGCCTGGACCAGAGGGACAGGATCGCCTTGCTGCTGCGCTCTAAGTCGTGCTTTGCCCTGAAGGACGCTCTGTACCGGGTCGAGCAGCGGTCGCTCGATCCCGCCAGCAGGCTGCGCTCGGCCGGGATCCGCGAACGTGAGAGCGCCATCGGCTGGCTGGGCGCGGCCGCGAGCAAGGTGCAGGACGCCGGCCGTCACCCGAACCGGCTCGACTTCCGCGACCTGCATCGCATGCGCGCCCGCGTCAAGCGCCTGCGCTATGCCAGCGAATTCCTGCAGCCGCTGTTCCAGGGCGACGTGCGTCCCTATGCCGGCGCCCTCGCCGACCTGCAGAAGACCCTGGGCCGCCTCAACGATTCCCACGTCGCTCTCCGCCTGGCGCGCGAGCTGCATCCGCGGGTGGTGTCCGCCACGACCCTCCACTCCATCGCTGCGCAGCACCAGGCGGACTCGGTCCGCCTGCGCAAGAGCTTGCGCCGCCGCATCGCCGCCTTGCGCCGCCTGACGCCGTTCTGGGATGCGGCGCCGGGTCAACCCGCCCTGACCACCGCCGGCACCTGAGCGGCGCCGACTCTCGCCGACTCCGCAGCAGTCGCCTGCACGCCTGCGCAGGGCGAAGGCATTGGCTCGCAACCGCAAGGCCGCGCCGGCGACTTCGCAACGGAATGACCGGCCGGCGCCCCCAAGGCCTGGCGCGCGCAATGACGCACCTCAATGCCGGCGCAGCCTTTCCCGGGGACACTGAACAGGCCGGCAGCCGCCGGTTTTGACAAGTGGAGAGAGCCCATGACCCTTGCGCAATGGAACCCGTTCCGCGAGCTGGACGAACTGATGTCGCGCCTGCAACGCCCTTCCGGCGTTCCACGCGTCCGCCCCGAGGACAGCTGGGCGCCGATGGTCGACATCAGCGAAACAGCCAGGGAATACACCGTCACCGCCGACCTGCCCGGCGTCAAGAAGGAGGACGTCAAGGTCAAGGTCGAGAACGGCGTGCTGACTATTTCCGGCGAGCGCAAATCCGAGCAGGAAGACAAGGACGCCCGCCTGCATCGCATCGAGCGCAGCTTCGGCGCCTACAGCCGCAGCTTCTCGCTGCCGGAGGACGTGCTCGAGGACAAGATCACGGCCGAGCACAAGGACGGCACGCTGGCCGTGCACCTGCCCAAGACCGACATCAAGAAGGCCGTCGCCAAGCAGGTCGCGGTGCAGTGATGCCTGCCATCCCGCCGCCGGCGCCCGCGCCGGCGGCTTTTATTCGGTCTCGCAGCCGTTGGCTTCCAGGTAGCTGAGCAGGATGGCCATCTCGTGTTGCCTGGGCACCAGGAGCTCCTGGGGGTTGCCCACCTCGGCGACGCCCATATGCGCCACCATCTTGGCGGCCACCCCGGACCATTCGTTGGCGCTGTGCAGTTCCGGCGGCGGCGGCGCATGGCATTGCCCGCAGTAATAGCGCACCAGATAAGCGGGCGTGGAGGCCGAATCCGGCACCGGCTGGTCCTTCACTTCCACCGGCGCGGCGGCACCATTCATCCAGCCGTAGCCACGGACCAGCTGCAGGCCGTGATAGGTGTCGACCACATGCCGCGACAGCAGGCTGAGCCGTTGCGCGGGATCATGCGCCTGGCGGATTGGAACGAGCTGCTCCCGCATTTTCCACAACAGGTCGCGCATGCGGGTCACGTAGGCGCCGGCGTCCATCGTCGCCGCCAGCCGGCATCCGGCCGCCGAACCGTTCAATGCGATCGATTGCAGGCTGCCCGGGGGCGCCGGCGGCAGCAGCTCCCGAACCGCTCTCAAATAGTCCTGCACCGCCTGCCAGTGCCTCCGCACCAGCTTGCCGCGCGTCGGCTCTTCATGAAGCTCTTCGATTTCGTCGAGCTGCGCGATCAACTCGCGCACCCTGGACTGAAGAGGCTCGATCTGCTGCGCAGCGGCGGCTTCGCCTTCGGCTTGCCGCGGGCCGCCGAGCGTGCGCTGGGGGTGAACGGCGAACGCGAGGATGCACAGCGACAACGCCATCAGCTTGGTCGATATCCGCATAAAGTCTCTCGTCTGTCGCCGGTTTGTCGGATCAGCACGCCGCGCGCCCTTCGAGCGCCGGCCGGCTGCTTTGGTCGAAGCCTTCATCCTCGGCATCGAGGACGACACCTGGGCGCTCCGGCTGCGGGCGCACCAGCAGCAGGTCCGCATCGATCTCCTGGACCAGGGCTTCGGCAGTGCTGCCGAGCAGGGCCCGATCCCAGGCACCGCGGCGCGTCGCTCCGATCGCGATCATGTCGATGTGGTGTTCCTCGATATAGCGCGCAAGGGCGTCGGCAGGCGGGCCGGACAGACAGCAGCACTGCTTCCTCGGCACTCCATGGCGCGCCGCGAACCGCCGGAAGGCGCTCTGATGCTCGGCGGCGGCCTGGTCCATCACCTGCTCGGCATTCAGCAAAGCGTGGCCATGCACCGGCAGGTAAGGAAATACCGAGGCCAGCTCCAGCCGCGCATCGAGGCATCGCGCCATCCGCAGGGCGGTGTCCAGCACCAGGCTGCCGGGACCGTTGTCTTCGCCGGGCTCGGCCAGAACATCGACGGCCGCCGCGATCCGCTTCGGCCGGCTCAGGGAGCCCGGCTGCACCAGCATCAGCGAGCATGGCAACACGCGCATCAGCTGCCAGTCCACGGGCGTGAACAGCGCCTTTCGCAGGGCCGAGCTGCGGCGCGCATCCTTGATCACCAGGCGGGCGCGGGTCTGAACCACCTTGGCGATCGCCAGCTCGTGCCGCAGCGCGCCCCACACCACTTCCGCCTCGACCTGGAGATCCTGCCCGCGCAAATCATCCGCCAGCAGGGCCAGCCGGTCCTCGGCTTCACGCAACAGTTGCGTGCGCGCCGCTTCCACCGCCGTTCCCCCGACCATGCGGCCGGCCAATTCCACCGCCGGGTCGTGGACGAATACGCACAGGTGCAGCCTGGCGTTGCAGGCATGCGCCAGCTCCACCGCGCGCCGGACCGCAGGGGTCTTGGTGGCCGCGGGTGGAATCACTACCAGCAGGGTTTCCTGGGGTTTCATGGGATTCTCCGGACTCAGGCGCAGCCTGAACGGCGCAGGAAGGCCGCGCATTGACGCACGTCAAGCGGCTCAGGCCACCTGGCGAACCTCGATCGCCTCGATCTTCTCCAGCTCCTCGCGCAGGGCTTGCAGCAGGACCTGCGGGTTGGAGAGCAGGTTGCGGTCGGCCGATATGCCTACGTTCAGCTCTCCGGCGTAGGTGAAGAAGCTGATTCCGATGCCCATGCCGCCCGCCTGGGGCGGCCAGAACACCAGGCTCTTCAGGCGCGCCCCGGCGATGCGCACCGGGCGTGCGGGACCAGGGAGATTGGACACCACCGCCGCCGACTTTGCCGCGATCATGCCGACCAGCCGCTTTTCCAGCGGCATGGGCAGGTGGCCGGCCGCCGCCAGCCCCATCAGCGTCACCTTGGCCTCGAGCGAACTCTTCAGTTGCGCCATGCGGCGCGACACCAGCAGCAACCTTTCACGCGGGTCCTCGACGCCGACAGGCAGGTCGAGCAACACCAGGCCAAACTGGTTGCCCAGGTCGCGTCCACGGCCCTTGCGCAGGTTGACCGGGATCGACACGCGCAGGTCGGCGGACTCCGGCGGCTGGCCGGATTCGCGCGGTTGCCGGCCGAGCGCCCCGGCCAGCGCGGCCATGAACACGTCATTGACGCGCACATCCAGCCGCTGGGCCGCGCGGCGCAGAGGGGCGAAAGGCACCGCGCCGGCCCAGGCGACCTTGCGGTGGCCGCTGAGCGGCTTGCGCAGGCTCGCCGGGCGATTGTCGGGAAGCCGCAGCACGCGCTGCACGGCGCCCAGGGTGGCCCGCCCGTCGCGGAAGCGGCGCAGGAGCCGGCGCGGCTGTTGCAGCTCGGCGCGGAGGCTGCTCAGGCGCAGCAGCGCCCGGTTGACGTCCTCGAGACGATCGATCACCCCGCCGAGAGGACCCCGGTGCGGATGGCGGGATGCATGGGGCAAAACCGGCCGGGCCGCGCGCAGCAAGCCGCCGTCGGTGCTGTCGATCAGCAGGCTGACCAGGGCGATGCCGTCGGCCACGGCATGATGCACGCGGAACAGCACGGCTACCGGCCCACCCGGTCGCGGAAACAAGGTGAGCCGCCATAACGGCCGCTCCGGATCCAGGTCCCGCGAGGTTTCCTCCGACACCGCCTTGAACAGCTGCCGCTCGAAGCCGGCGGCGGGCAAGCGCCGCACCCGGACGTGATAACGGAAGTCCAGCTCGTGGCCGCCCGCCCAGCACGGCACGCCGCCGCTGCGGTCGGCCACCTGGCGGAAGCGCGGATAGCGCAGCAGGCGCTCGACCAGTGCCTGCTGGAATCCGGCCGCATCCACCGGCCCGTCCAGCTCGAGCAGCGCCCCGATCACCATCGGGTTGCCGGGCTGGTCCATCTCCAGCCAGGCCCGGTCCACGGTATTCATGACGATCTTCGACGGCTCGGTCATCGCAACCTCCTTGCAATACCGCATTTACGCCGACACGGCGGCGCGCCGCCCTGATCTGGATCAATCCGCGTGCAACCGGACGCTGCGTCGCCCGGTTCGCCACAGCTGTACCGGAACCGGGACAGGCGCCGCGCCGAAGGCGGCCGATCGCGCAGTCCCGGCGCGGGCACGTTAATTGCTGCCCGCGGCCGCCCTGCCTTCGGGGCTGCTCCAGGAGATCAAGACATGCGGATGGTATTGTTGGGCGCGCCGGGCTCGGGCAAGGGCACCCAGGGCGAGAAGCTCGCCGCCGAACTCGCGGTGCCGCGGATTTCCACCGGCGACGCCCTGCGCGCCGCGGTGCGGTCCGACACCACGCTCGGACGCCAGGCGCGGGCGGCGATGGAAGCCGGCGACCTGGTGGCGGACGAGCTGGTGGTGGGTATCGTCGAAGAGCGGCTGGCGCAGGCGGATGCCGCGGCCGGGTTCATTCTCGACGGCTTTCCGCGCAATGTCGCGCAGGCGCGCATTCTCGACGAGATGCTGGCGCGGCGCGGCATGCCGCCGCTGGATACCGCGCTGCACCTGGACGTCCCCGACGAGGAGATCGTCAAGCGCCTGCTGGCCCGCGCCGGCGACCAGGGCCGCAGCGACGACCGCGAAGAGGTGATCCGCTGCCGCATCCGTGTCTACAACGCCGAGACGCGCCCGCTGCTGGCGTACTATCAGATGCAGCGCAAGCTGATCAGCGTGCCGGGTGTCGGCGCGGTGGAAGATGTGTTCCGCTTCGCCCTGATGGCGCTCCGGCTGTCCGAGTGCGGATTTGCCTGACCCCCGCACGGCCGGCGGCGCGCGGGTGCCCCGGCCAGGCCGGGCGCTGCGGTGCCGCCGGTCCGCTCAGGCTCCCTGCTTCTTCTTGCGCGCCTTGCGCGCCGGCGGCGCCAGCAGGCTGTCCACGGCGCTCTTCTGCGCCGCGCTCCATAGCTCCATCTGGCTTTTCGCCATGCGCTGGAAGGCCGCCATGGGGCCCTGCTCGATCGCGTCCTGCACCGCTCCGCGCCAGGCATCCTGCTGCCGCAGAAAGGTGCGCACGCTTTCGTCCAGGTAGCGTCCGAACACGCTCTGCATCACGTCCCCGTAGAAGCGGGTCAGCGCATGCAGGGTTTCGGTCGACAACAGCGGCTGGCCGCCGTCCTCGCACTCGGCGATGACCTGCAGCAGGATCTGCCGGGTGACGTCGCGGCCGTCGGCGTCCTCGACCCGCACCCGATGGCCGGCCCGGATCAGCTGGCGCAGGTCGTCCAGGTTGACGAACTTTTTCCGCGCCGCGTCGTAGAGGCGGCGGTTCGCGTACTTCTTGATCAGGTAGGGGGCGTTTTCCAAGGATTCACCGGTGCTCAAGCACAGGTGAATTGTGCCCCATTGACCGCCAGGTTGGCGCCGTTGACGAAGCCGGCCTGCTCCGAGCAGAGGAAGGTGACCGCGGCGGCGATGTCGCGCGGCTCGCCGAAGCGGCCGGCGGGAATGCCCTCGAGGATCTTGTTGCGGATGTTCTCCGGCACGGCGCGGATCATCGGGCTGTCGATGTAGCCGGGCGAGACCGTATTGACGGTGACGCCCTTGCGCGCGACTTCCTGCGCCAGCGCCATGGTGAAGCCGTGCATGCCGGCCTTGGCGGCGGAGTAATTGGTCTGGCCGAACTGGCCCTTCTGGCCGTTGATCGAGGAGATGTTGACGATCCGGCCCCAGCCGCGCGCCAGCATGCCCTCGATCACCGGGCGGGTGGTGTTGTAGACGCTGTCGAGGTTGACGTGCAGCACCTGGCGCCACTGGTCCAAGCTCATCTTGCGCAGCGGGGCGTCGCGGGTGATGCCGGCGCAGTTCACGAGAATGTCGACCGGCCCCCAGGTCCGTTCGATGTGGCGTACCGCTCCCTCCGCCGATTCGGCATCGCCGACGTCGAACGGCGCCATCTCGACGTGCACGCCCTGCTCCTTGCAGACCTTGATCATCTCGCGCGCATTGGGCGTGTCCAGGGCGTGGCAGGAGCCGACCACGCGCGCGCCGGCGCGGTACAGGTAGGCGCAGATATAGCTGCCGATGGCACCGCTGCCGCCGGTGACCAGGGCCAGACGGTTCTTGAGGCTGATTTCCATTGAAGTTTGGTTCCGCGAAAAGGTGAGTTGAGGCGGCCTCAGGCCGCTTCGACGGCCAGGGCGACGCCCTGGCCTCCGCCGATGCAGAGGGTGGCGAGGCCGCGGCGCTTGCCCGTGCGCTGCAGGCTGTGCAGCAGGGTCACGAGGATGCGTGCGCCGGAGGCGCCGATGGGATGGCCGAGGGCGATGGCGCCGCCGTTGACGTTGACGCGCTGCATGTCCCAGTCCAGTTCGCGCCCCACCGCGAGCGCCTGCGCGGCGAAGGCTTCGTTGGCCTCGATCAGGTCGAGGTCGCCCAGCGACCAACCGGCGCGCTGCAGGCAGCGGCGTGTCGCCGGCACGGGACCGAGGCCCATCTCGGCCGGATCGACGCCGGCGGCGGCGAAACCGCGCACCACCGCCAGCGGCTGCAGGTTGAGGCTGCGGGCGCGGCTGGCCGAGGCCAGCGCCAGCACCGCCGCGCCGTCGTTGAGCCCGGAGGCATTGGCGGCGGTGACGGTGCCGTCCTTGGCGAATGCGGGACGCAGCCCGGCCAGCGATTCCGGCGTGACGCCGGCGCGGGCGAACTCGTCCAGCGCGAACTGCGTGGGGGGCCCTTTGCGCGAAGGCAGCTCGACCGGCACGATCTCCGGCGCGAAGCGTCCGTCCCGGATGGCGGCTTCGGCGAGGTTCTGCGAACGGGCCGCGAAGCGGTCCTGCTCCTCGCGGCCGATGCCGAAGCGCACGGCGAGGTTCTCCGCGGTGCGCCCCATGTGATAGTCGTTGAAGGCGTCCCACAAGCCGTCGCGGACCATGCTGTCCTGCAGCTTCCACTCGCCCATCTTGCAGCCCTGCCGGGATGAAGGCAGCAGGTGCGGCGCCAGGCTCATGTTCTCCTGGCCGCCGGCGATCACCAGCTGCGCTTCGCCGGAGCGGATCGCCTGGGCCGCCAGCATCACCGCGCGCAGGCCGCTGCCGCAGACCTGGTTGATGGTCATCGCCGGCACCTCCCTGGGCAGGCCGGCGGCGATCGCCGCCTGGCGCGCCGGGTTCTGGCCGCAGCCGGCGGTGAGCACCTGGCCGAGCAGCACGTCGTCCACCTCCTGCGGGGCGAGCGGCAGCCGCTGCAGCAGGGCCTTGATCAGGCCGGCGCCGAGCTGGGAGGCGGGGATCTCGGCGAGACTGCCGCCGAATTTGCCGATGGCGGTGCGCAGCGCGCCGACGATGACGACGTCTTCCATGGTTTCTTACCTGTCTCTCAGCGTTGATGGATGTAAGTGCCGGGCGCGTCGCACAGCGGGGCATAGCCCTGCTCCGCCGCGCCCATCGCCGGCGGCGCGACGCGCTTGGCCGGCTGCTGGGCCGCCAGCCAGCCGCCCCAGGCCGGCCACCACGACCCTTCCTGCAGCGGCGCCTTCGCTTCCCAGTCCTGCGGCGACTGGTAGGGGCGGTTCTCGTCCCAGGTGTCGATGCGGTAGCTGCGTCGCGGCCGTCCCGGCTCGGAGACGATGCCGGCGTTGTGCCCGCCGTTGGTGAGCACGAACGTGGTTTCGCCGAGCTTCCTGAGCTTGCGGATCTTGTACACCGAGTGCCACGGCGCGACGTGATCGGTGACGGTGCCGACCACGAACATCGGCACCCGGATATCGCCCACCGATACCGCGCCGCCGCCGATGCGGTACTTGCCCTGCGCCAGCTCGTTGCGCAGATACAGCTGGCGCAGATAATCGCTGTGCATGCGGTAGGGCATGCGTGTGGTATCGGCATTCCAGGCCATGATGTCGATGCCCTTGCCGTTCTCGCCCATCCAGTAGCGGCGCAGCAGCGGCGCCCACACCAGGTCATGCGCGCGCAGGGCGCTGAACGCCCCGGCCATCTGCCCCGCGGTCAGGTAGCCGCGCCGCGCCATCTGCGCATCGAGCCAGTGCAGGGTCGACTCGTTGATGAACAGGCCAAGCTCGCCCGGATCGGCGAAGTCGGTCTGCGCGGCGAACAAGGTGATGCTTTTCAGCCGGTGGTCGCCGTCGCGGGCCATCGCCGCGGCGCTGATCGACAGCAGCGTGCCGCCGACGCAGTAGCCCACCGCGTGCACCTTGCGCCGCGGCAGCACGGCGCGGATCGCCTCCAGCGCTTCCAGCACGCCGAGACTGCGGTAGTCGTCCATCCCCAGGTCGCGATCTTCCGCCACCGGATTCTTCCACGAGATCATGAATACGGTGAAGCCCTGCCCCACCAGCCAGCGCACCATCGAGTTCTGCGCCTGCAGATCGAGGATGTAGTACTTCATGATCCAGGCCGGCACGATCAGCACCGGCTCGGCGTGCACATCGGGGGTGGTCGGGCTGTACTGGATCAGTTCCATCAGCCGGTTGCGGTGGATCACCCGGCCCGGCGTCACCGCCAGGTTTTCTCCCACCTTGAAGTCCAGCGCCGCCGCGGGCTTGCGCCGCAGCCGGTTCCAGACGTCATCGGCCAGGGTGCGGGCGCCACGGGCCAGGTTGCCGCCCCGGCTGCTCCGGGTCTGGTCCAGCACTTCCGGATTGGTCAGCGGCCAGTGATCCGGCGCCAGCGCTTCCAGCAGCTGCACCCCGTAGAAATGGATCAGCGCGGCGTTGCCGCGGTCCAGGCCGGGAACCTCGCTGGTCGCGGCGTCCCACAGCCGGCGGTTGGTGCTGGCCGCCCGCGCCAGCAGCGAAAACGGGCGGCGCTTCCAGGCCGCGGCGGCGTAGCGCGGCTCCGCCGGCTGCTCCTGCTTCAGAGCACCCTTGAGCAGGGCGCCGTACTCGCGCGCGGCGGCGGCCAGCAGCTGCGCCTGCTTGCCGGGTGCCAGTGCCAGGTGCGAAGCCCAGTCGAACCAGGCCAGCAGCGCCTGCTGCGGCGGCATGTCGCCCACCCCCTTGGCCAGCGCCGCCGCAAAGGCCGCGTCGAGGCGGCGGGCGAAAGCCGGGCTCGGGAAGGTCCGCTGCTCCTGCTCTGTTGCGGCGGTGTCGGGCTTGCTGCCTTGGGCTTTCACTTGGGTTTGATCCGGTAAGGGCGGCGGCGCCGCGCTGTTGCGGCCGGGACCGGCGGTCCCGGCCGCGGCTGCCTCAGGCGCTGGCGGACTTCTCCAGCGTGCGGCGCACCATGCCGCTGTAGCCGCTGTACAGCTCCTCGCCGACGCCGCGCAGGCTGGTGAAGTAAGCGTCGAGCTTTTCCCTCCAGCCGGTTGCCGCTTCGTTGCCGGCGCGGATCAGCTCGGCCGGATCGGAGGCCTTGCCGAACAGCTCGAGCGGCTTGCCGCCCAGGGCCAGCGTCGCCTCGGCCAGGTCGGCCTGGGCCGCGCCCAGCTTCTTGGCGGCTTCGGTGTGCAGACCGCCGGCCTCGCTGAGGTTGTCGAAGGCGCTCTCGCCGAAGGCGAACAGCTTTTCCAGCACCGCTTTGTCGAACAGGGTATTGCTCATGACCGGCTCCGTTGAAGTGCGCCCAGCGCGCACCATGGGAGAAATACTAACATATTTATTTTGCACTGCAAAATATAATTTTATTAACTCCAGATAAGCATTTGAAAGAGTGTTTTATTTTGCATTGCGTTTTACCCTAAAAAGGGGCCGGCCTGGGCCGGCCCCAAGATCACCACGGGGAGAATGTTTCAGAACGACAGGAAGGCGCCGACGTTGAAATTGAGGCTGCTGTTGCTGTCGCCGCTGTGAGCCTTGGCGCGCACGTCGCTGATCTCGCTGAGCAGCGTGAGGTTCTTGGTCAGCGAGTAGTACACGCCGCCGGTGACCTTGCGATTGGACTTGACCAGCGCCGGCGCGGCCTCGCCCGAGGCCAGGTTGAGGCGGCTCTCGCCGTAGTTCACGCCCAGCTTGACCCGGTCGATCTTGTAGGCGAGCTGCGCCAGGTAGCCGCTGGACGAGCGCTTGTGGCCGGCGCCGTCGTCGGACAGCACGAACAGGCCGGTCGTGCCCAGACCGCTGCCATGGTAGTAGTAGAGGAAGCCTTCGAGGTCGTTCCAGTCGACCTTGCCGAAGACGTCGGCGCCGAAGCTGTTGTAGCTGTAGGCGGTGCCGCCGGCGTTGATGTAATCCTGCTTCTGGTCGATGAAGGCGGCCGAGGCGTAGAACTTGGTGGCGGCGTCGAGCTGGTGGGTGTAGGCGAGCTTGCCGTGGAAGCCGGGCTGCTTCTTCGGCGCCGCGGTGTCGCCGTTGGTGAGGGAGTTGACCGGATTGAAAATGCCCAGGGTGCCTTTGAAGCCGGCGAAGTCCGGCGTGGTGTAGTTCATCTGCGCCAGGGTGTCGGTGTAGATGTAGCCCAGGCCGATGGAGCCGAGCGAGGTGTTGGCCGGACCGGCCGAGGACATGCTGCCCGCCACGCCGACGCCGGGGATGGTCATGTCGTTGATGATGGCGTCGAAGCCGAACAGGCCG
Source organism: Nevskia sp. (assembly GCA_035651715.1). Lineage (GTDB taxonomy): Bacteria > Pseudomonadota > Gammaproteobacteria > Nevskiales > Nevskiaceae > Nevskia. The sequence continues at coordinate 144 of DASRFD010000028.1, read as the reverse complement.
AAGTTGCGCCCCAGCAGGAAGGTGCCCATGTCCTTGTTGCCGAAGGTCATGTAGACCTGGCGCACGTCCAGGCCGGTGGTGCCCAGCGCGGTATTGGTGTTGGCGCCGCCGTTGCTCTGCAGGTTCGGGCTGCCGCCGTCGTTG
>DASRFD010000027.1:0-12960 GCA_035651715.1 Nevskia sp. | reverse complement strand
CGGCGAGCTGCTCGACGCGACCGAGCACGATGTGATTCTGAAGATGCCGGACGGTCCGGTGACGCTACCCCTGGCGGACATCGAAAAGGCACGGCTGGTACCGGACTACAACAAGGATTCCGAGAAAGACAAGGCGGATTGATGAACAAGAACGTACTTCTGATGGTGGATGCCGTCTCCAACGAGAAGGGTGTCGATCCGGAAATCATCTTCGAGGCGCTGGAAGCCGCACTGGCCTCGGCCAGCAAGGAGCACTACGGCGCCGAGTGGGACATCCGCGTGGCCATCGACCGCCAGACCGGTGACTTCGAGACCTTCCGCCGCTGGACCGTGGTCGACGACGAGGACGAGAACTTCGAGACCCCGGCGCGCCAGACCCTGCTGGCCCGCGCGCTGGAAACCAACCCCGAGGCCAAGGTGGGCGACGTGCGCGAGGAGCCGCTGGCCTCGATCGAGTTCGGCCGCATCGGCGCGCAGAAGGCCAAGCAGGTCATCTTCCAGCGTGTCCGCGACGCCGAGCGGGCCCGCGTGGTGGACGCCTACAAGGACCGCGTCGGCGAGCTGATGACCGGCCTGGTCAAGCGCATCGAGCGCGGCGCGGTGATCGTCGACCTCGGCGGCACCACCGAGGCCATCATCCCGCGCGAGCATGTGATCCCGCGCGAGCCGGTGCGCCCCGGCGACCGTGTGCGCGGCTACCTGTATGAGGTCAGCCCGCAGACCCGCGGCCCGCAGCTGTTCCTGTCGCGCACCTCGCCGAAGTTCCTGATGGAGCTGTTCAAGCTCGAGGTGCCGGAAATCGCCCAGGGCCTGATCGAGATCAAGGGCGCCGCCCGCGACCCCGGCCTGCGCGCCAAGATCGCGGTGCAGGCCAAGGACAAGCGCATCGATCCGGTCGGCGCCTGCGTCGGCATGCGCGGTTCGCGCGTGCAGAGCGTGTCCAACGAGCTGGCCGGCGAGCGCATCGATATCGTGCCCTGGGACGACAACATCGCCCAGTTCGTCATCAATGCCATGGCCCCCGCCGAGGTCGAGTCGATCATCGTCGACGAGGAGGCCCACGCCATGTCGATCGCGGTGGCCGAGGACAAGCTGGCCCAGGCCATCGGCCGCGGCGGCCAGAACGTGCGCCTGGCTTCCGACCTCACCGGCTGGGTCCTCAACGTGATGACCGCCGCCGAGGCCGAGAGCAAGAAGGAGCAGGAAAACCAGTCCCTGCAGCAGATGTTCATGGACAACCTCGACGTCGACGCCGACATCGCCAACATCCTGGTGCAGGAGGGCTTCGAGTCGATCGAGGCCATCGCCTACGTGCCGGACGAGGAGCTGCTGGGCATCGCCGAGTTCGACGAAAGCGTGGTGCAGGAGCTGCGCAACCGCGCCCGCGACGTGCTGCTGAACAAGGAACTGGCCAAGGCCGAGGCCGCCGCCTCGGTCAAGCCGGCCGACGACCTGCTGGCGCTGCCCGGCATGGACGAGGACCTGGCCTACAAGCTGGCGTCCGCCGGCGTGGTCACCTTGACCGACCTGGCGGATCTCGCCACCGATGAATTGCAGGAAAAAGTGCCGCTGGACGACGCCCGCGCCGCCGAATTGATCATGAGCGCGCGCCACGTCAACGAGCAGGCCTGAGCCCGGAGACAGAATGAGTACCCTCACCGTAGCCGATCTCGCCACCGAGCTGCATAAGCCGGTGCCGGAGATGCTGGCCCAATTGAAAGAGGCCGGCGTCCCGGTGGACAACGAAAAGTCGCCGATCAGCCCGGCCGACAAGGTGGCGCTGCTGACGCATCTGCAGAAGACCACCCGCGTCGGCGCCGGCAGCACCCTCGGCGCCGCCGGCAGCAGCCGCATCACGCTCAAGCGCAAGGAAACCAGCGAGCTCAAGCTGGGCGGCGCCCGCGGCGCGGCGGCCAAGACCGTCAGCATCGAGGTGCGCAAGCGCCGCACCTACGTCAAGAGCGACATGCTCGGCAACGAGCCCGCCGCCCCGGGCGTGGACGCCGTGGTCGAAGCCGCCGCCGCCGAAGCGGCCGAAGCCGCCGCCCAGGCGCAGCGTGAGGCTGCCGCCCGCGCCGCCGCCGAGGCCGAGGCCAGGCGCCACCGCGAGGAGCAGGAGCGCCAGCTCCGCGCCGAGGAAGCCGCCCGCGCCGCCGCCGTCGCCGCCGAACTGGCGCGCAAGGAGGCCGAGGACGCCGAGCGGCTGAAGAACGATCCGATCTACCGCGCCCGCATGGAAGCAGAGTCCGCGCGCCGCCGCGCGGCCGAGAACCTGCGCCGCGCCACCGAGGTGCCGGTCGTGCCGCCGCCGGCCGCGGCGCAGCCGCAGCAGCCGCCGGCGAACAAGCCGGAGCGCGACCGCGGCGGTTCGCATCACCGCAACGAGCTGCACCTGGCCGCCGGCAAGGGCGGCAACCGCCGCGAGAAGAAGAGCAAGAAGCCGACCGGGCAGCTGCGGGTCGAGAACGTCCACGCCTTCGAGAAGCCCACCGCTCCGGTGGTGCGCGAGGTCGAGGTGCCGGAAGCCATCACCGTGGGCGATCTCGCCGCGAGGATGGCGGTGAAGGCCACCGACCTGATCAAGGCGATGATGAAGAGCGGCGTCTTCGCCACCATCAACCAGATCATCGACCAGGACACGGCGGCGATCATGGTCGAGGAGCTCGGCCACAAGGCCAAGCTGGTCAAGGCCACCGACGCCGAAGAGGCGCTGGAGCAGGCTGCCACCGGCGAGACCCGCGAGCTGGAGATGGCGGCGCGTCCGCCGGTCGTGACCATCATGGGCCACGTCGACCATGGCAAGACCTCGCTGCTCGACTACATCCGCAAGACCCGCGTCGCCGCCGGCGAAGCGGGCGGCATCACCCAGCACATCGGCGCCTATCACGTCACCACCGACAAGGGCGTCATCACTTTCCTCGACACCCCGGGCCATGCCGCGTTCACGCGCATGCGCGCCCGCGGCGCGCAGATCACCGACATCGTGGTGCTGGTGGTGGCGGCGGACGACGGCGTGATGCCGCAGACCCGCGAGGCGATCCAGCACGCGCGCGCCGCCAAGGCGCCGATGGTGGTGGCCATCACCAAGATCGACAAGCACGAGGCCGACCTCGATCGCGTGCGCACCGAGCTGTCCAAGGAAGAGGTGATCTCGGAGGATTGGGGCGGCGACACCCAGTTCGTCGGCGTCTCCTCGGTCACCGGCGAGGGCATCGACAAGCTGCTCGACGCCATCCTGCTGCAGGCCGAAGTGCTGGAGCTCAAGGCTCCGGTCGACGGCCTGGCGCGCGGCACCGTGGTCGAGTCCTCGCTGGAAAAGGGCCGCGGCCCGGTCGCCACCGTGCTGGTCCGCGCCGGCACCCTGCACCAGGGCGACGTGATCCTGACCGGCCCCTATTTCGGCCGCGTCCGCGCCATGTTCGACGAGGCCGGGCAGCCGGTGAAGGAAGTCGGCCCGTCCATTCCGGTGTCGGTGCTGGGCCTGTCCGGCGCGCCGGACGCCGGCGACGACGTGGTGGTGGTGGCCGACGAGCGCAAAGCGCGCGAGCTGGCGATCCTGCGCGAGACCAAGCTGCGCGAAGCCAAGCTGGCGCAGACCCAGGCGGTGCGCATGGACCAGGTGTTCGCCCGCATGGGCGAGGGCGACCAGAAGTCGCTCAACCTGATGATCAAGGCCGACGTGCAGGGTTCCGCCGAGGCGCTGTCCGAGGCGTTGCGCAAGCTGCCCAGCGCCGAGGTCAAGGTCAACGTGGTGTCGAGCGGCGTCGGCGGCATCAGCGAGTCCGACATCGAGTTGGCGCTGGCTTCCCGCGCCATCATCATCGGCTTCAATGTCCGCGCCGACAGCGTGGCGCGCCGCCGCATCCAGGACACCGGCGTGGACGTGCGTTACTACAGCATCATCTACGACGTGATCAACGACGTGAACGACGCCATCGGCGGCCTGCTCGGCACCGAGACGCGCGAGCAGATCGTCGGCACGGCGCAGGTGCGCGACGTGTTCCGCTCCTCCAAGTTCGGCGCCATTGCCGGCTGCCTGGTGATGGAAGGCGAGGTCCGCCGCGGCCTGCCGATCCGCGTGCTGCGCAACAACACCGTGATCTACGAAGGCGAGCTGGAATCCCTGCGCCGCCACAAGGACGACGTGTCCAAGGTCGTGGTCGGCACCGAGTGCGGCATCGGCGTGAAGAACTACAACGACGTCAAGGTCGGCGACCAGATCGAGTGCTACGAGCGCGTCGAAGTGCGCCGCACCGTCGGCGCGGAAGCGTGATGAGGCGGTTGCCGGTGAACGGCGGTGGTCAGTCGCAGGTAAGGGCGGTGCGGCCGGATTGCGCGCCGCTGCGTCTGCCGGCAATCAGCCACTGATCACTGGCAACCGAATTATGCCGAAGGAGTTTTCGCGCACCCTGCGCCTCAACGCGCAGCTGCAGCGCGAGCTGAGCACGCTGATCCGCGATGAGCTGACCGACCCGCGGGTGCAGCGGGTCAGCGTCACCCAGGTCAGCGTCTCGCCGGACATGCGCAACGCGCGCATCTCGGTGAGCCTGCTGGGCAGCGATGCCGAGCTGGCCGCGGCGGTGAAGGCGCTCAACGGCGCCGGCAGCCTGCTGCGCCGCTCGCTCGGCAAGACCCTGCAGCTGCGCTACGTGCCGGCGCTGAGCTTCGCCGCCGACGCGGCGCTGCGCGAAGGCGACCGCATCGGCGCGCTGATCCGCGAGGCCACCGCGGCCGACCGCGCCGCCCACCCGGAGCCGGCTCCGGAAGATTCCAAGCCCGATGCAGAAGAGTAGGGCGCCGCGCCGCAAGGTCGACGGCATCCTGCTGCTCGACAAGCCGCTGGGCTTGAGTTCGAACACGGCCTTGCAGATCGTCCGCCGCCTGTACCAGGCCGACAAGGCCGGCCACACCGGCAGCCTCGATCCGCTCGCCACCGGCCTGCTGCCGGTGTGCCTGGGCGAGGCGACCAAGCTCTGCGGTTACCTGCTCGACGCCGACAAGCGCTACCGCGCCCGCGTGAGCCTGGGCGCGCGCACCAGCACCGGCGACGCCGAAGGCGAGGTCGTGGCGACCTCCGATCCCGCGCAGGTCGGCCGTGCCGACCTGGAAGCCGCCATCCCGCGCTTCCTCGGCGAGATCGAACAGGTGCCGCCGATGCACTCGGCGCTCAAGCGCGATGGCCAGCCGCTGTACCGCCTGGCCCGTGCCGGCATCGAGGTGGAGCGGGCGCCGCGCCGGGTCCGCATCGGCGAGCTGCGCCTGCTGGACTGGAGCGGCAATGGATTCGAATTCGAGGTGGCCTGCTCCAAGGGTACCTATGTCCGCACCCTGGCCGAGGACTGGGCCGCCGCGGTGGGCCAGCAGGCCCACCTGGCGGCCCTGCGCCGTACCGGGCTGGAACCCTTCGACGCCGCCGCCATGGTCGGCCTGGACCGGCTCGAGCAGCTCGCCGGGCCGGACGAGCGGAATGCCCTGCTGCTACCCCCCGCGGCCGCCCTGGCCGGCTGGCCGCGGCTGGAAGTGGAGGCCGAGCTGGCGCGCCGGCTGGCTCATGGCCAGGCGGTGCGGGCGGGCGAGGGCAGCGGCCTGCGGGCGGTTTTCGGGCCCGGCGGCCGCCTGCTGGGCATCGCCGAGGCCGACGGAGCCGGCGGCCTGGCGCCGCGCCGCTGGCTGGCCGAACCGGCCCAAACGGCCTGAACGGCCGCCGGGGCGCGAAACGCTGTTGTAGGACGGGTCTGATCCCGCTAAAATGTTACGTTCATTGAACGAATTTAAGACAAATTTCGGAGCAAGTGATGCCGTTGTCGACTGAACAAAAGAGTGCGGTGGTTGCCAAGTACCAGCGCGCCAAGGGTGATACGGGTTCGCCGGAAGTGCAGGTGGCCCTGCTGTCCGAGCGCATCAACAGCCTCGGCGGCCATTTCGAGGCCAACAAGAAGGACCATCACTCTCGCCGCGGCCTGCTGAAGATGGTGAACCAGCGCCGCAAGCTGCTCGATTACCTGAAGCGGGAAGATCAGGGCCGCTACGCCAAGCTGATCGCGGACCTCGGTCTGCGTCGCTAAAAGCCGCTCTACTGCGCCCCTGAACAGGGGCGCAGCCATTTCCACCCCCTGTTTTCAGCTATCGAGCCAGCCATGGTCTATCCCGTCACGCCCCTCAAAAAAACCTTCCAGTACGGCGAGCACGCCGTCACCCTCGAGACCGGCGCCATCGCCCGTCAGGCCACCGCCGCCGTCATCGTCACCATGGCCCAGACCGTGGTCATGGTCACCGTGGTCGCCAAGAAGGAGCCGAAGGAAGGGCAGGATTTCTTCCCGCTCACCGTCGACTACATGGAGCGCACCTACGCCGGCGGCCGCATCCCCGGCGGCTTCTTCAAGCGTGAAGGCCGCCCGACCGAGAAGGAAACCCTCACCTCGCGTCTGATCGACCGCCCGCTGCGGCCGCTGTTCCCCGAAGGCTTCTACAACGAAATCCAGGTGGTGGCGACGGTGCTGTCGCTGAACCCGGAAGTCGACGGCGACATTCCCGCCATGATCGGCGCCTCCGCCGCCATGGCCCTGGCCGGCGTGCCCTTCGCCGGCCCGATCGGCGCCGCCCGCGTCGGCTATGCCAACGGCCAGTACATCCTCAACCCGACCGCCAAGCAGCTGGAGACCTCCGAGCTCGACCTCGTGGTGGCCGGCACCCAGGACGCCGTGCTGATGGTGGAGTCCGAGGCCAAGCAGCTGTCCGAGCAGGTCATGCTCGGGGCGGTGCTGTTCGGCCACGAGCAGATGCAGGCCGCGATCAAGGCCATCAACGAGCTCAACGCCGAAGTCGGCAAGCCGAAGTGGGACTGGCAGCCGTCCGCCGCCGCGGCCGAGTTGACCGCCGCCATCAACGCCTACGAGGCCCAGGTGACCGAGGCCTACGGCATCGCCGACAAGCAGGCCCGCCACGACAAGCTGAACGCGGTCAAGGCCGCCATGAACGAGGCGCTGTGCTCCGGCGAGACGCCGAAGTTCTCCGCCGGCAAGGTCAAGGACGCCTTCGGCGAGCTGGAAGCCCGCGTCGTGCGCAACCGCATCCTCGACGGCAAGCCGCGCATCGACGGCCGCGATCTCAAGACCGTGCGCCCGCTGAGCATGGGCGTCGGCGTCCTGCCGCGCACCCACGGCTCCGCGCTGTTCACCCGCGGCGAGACCCAGGTGCTGGCGGTCGTGACCCTGGGCACCGGCAAGGACGCGCAGCTGATCGACAGCGCCATCGGCGAGTGGCGTGAAGCCTTCATGCTGCACTACAACTTCCCGCCGTACTGCGTCGGCGAGACCGGCCGCCTCAACGCGCCGAAGCGCCGCGAAATCGGCCACGGCCGCCTGGCCAAGCGCGGCGTCGCCGCCGTGATGCCGGACCTGGAGAAGCAGTTCCCGTACGTGGTGCGCGTGGTGGCCGAAGTGACCGAGTCCAACGGCTCGTCCTCGATGGCCAGCACCTGCGCCTCCAGCCTGGCGCTGATGGACGCCGGCGTGCCGATCCAGGCGCCGGTGGCCGGCGTGGCCATGGGCCTGATCAAGGAAGGCGACCGCTGGGCGGTGCTGACCGACATCCTGGGCGACGAGGACCACCTCGGCGACATGGACTTCAAGGTCACCGGCACCACCAAGGGCGTTACCGCCCTGCAGATGGACATCAAGATCACCGGCATCACCGGCGAGATCATGAAGGTGGCGCTGGACCAGGCCCTGGCCGGTCGCCTGCACATCCTCGAGGCGATGGTGAAGACCATCGACAAGCCGCGCGCCGAGATGTCCGAGTTCGCGCCGCGCATCACCACCATCAAGATCCACCCGGACAAGATCCGCGACGTGATCGGCAAGGGCGGCGTCACCATCCGCTCGATCACCGAGGAGACCGGCACCAGCATCGACATCGACGACGACGGCACCATCAAGATCGCCGCCGTCGACGGCGACGCCGCCAAGGCCGCCATCGCCCGCATCGAGGCCCTGACCCGCGACGTGCAGGTCGGCGAGATCTACGAGGGCAAGGTGGCCAAGCTGATGGACTTCGGCGCCTTCGTCACCGTCCTGCCCGGCAAGGACGGCCTGGTGCACATCTCGCAGCTGTCCGACAAGCGCGTCGAGAACGTCTCCGACGTGGTCAAGGAAGGCCAGACGGTGCGCGTCAAGGTGCTGGAAATCGACAAGCAGGGCCGTATCCGCCTGTCGATGAAGGCCATCGACGTCGGCCAGGGCTAACCGCAGCCGGGTGCTTCCAAGCCTTGGCCGGGCGCTGCCCGGCCAAGGCTTGATCTGCTCCAGGGTTTTGGTCACAATCCGGGTCCGGCCCCCGAGCCGCCCCCGATTCTCCGCCGCCACAGGCGCGAAACCAGAATCCGGTAGGGGAAACGGGCAAAAAAAACCCCCTGAAGCCAGGGGGCAAGGTGCGAGAAAGGCGCAAGGCCTTTCTGGAGGAGACTTCAGCAGCGTCAATTCATAAATATTTTTAGACGCTGCTTACTGCCTGTCTTTTGTTGCAGTGCAGTATAAGCAGGCCGTTTCCGTGGTGTCAACGCGCGAATGGCTATAAAAGTGCATAGAAATCAGGTAGTTGCAACTCAATGACTTCCGCGTCAAAAATCAGCGGCGGATTTGAATGAACGTCCGTTCAAGATCAATGAGTTAGCGCGCCGGCAACAATTCCGGAAAATGCGCGGGGCGTCGATTCCCGTAAGGCCGGCCCTTCAGGCCGAGGTTTCGGCCGTCCTGGGGACGGCAGCTGCCCTTTATTTCTCGTCTTCGCTGCGCTCCAGCAGCGGCTTGATCACCTTGGCGCGCGACAGGTTCTTGAGAAACTCCTTGCGCACCGAGCGCCAGATCGGTGCCTGGCGGTCGGCGATCTCCTTCAGGCGCTGCACCGGGTGCTCGGCCCGGCCCAGCAGGCCCCGCAGCTGTTCGGCGAAGGCGTGGTTCTGATCGAGGAACAGCTGCATCGACAGCTCCAGGTAGCGGCTGATGCTGGTCTGCATCGGGTCGCCGTAGAAGCGGATGATGTGGGTCAGCAGTTCCGAACTGAAGATCGGGTTGCCGCCCTCTTCCTGCTCGGCGATGACCTGCAGCAGGATGCTCCGGGTGATGTCCTCGCGCGTGCGCTTGTCCTCGACGCGGAACTTGACGTTGCTCAGCACCAGCTGACGCACTTCCTCCAGCGTGATGTAGCGGCTGACGTTGGTGTCGTAAAGCCGGCGGTTGGGGTATTTCTTGATGACGCGGATGTCGTTCATACGCTTATAGAGGTAGGCAGAGCGTGCTGTGCTGCAACACGGCTAGCATGCCAGATGCCCGAGCGCGGTGCAGCAAATTCCGTTGTCAGGGAATGGCGATGGAATGTTGCACTCCGCCAGGCACCGCGGCGGGATTCCAGTGCGACAGCGCCCAGTTCAGCACCTCGATCGCCGCGCCGCCGTTGGGTTGCGGCGGTGGCGCCTGCCCGAGCAGTTCCAGGCAGTAACGCAGATTATCCGCAGCATGCGCCGCATCGATCGGCCGCGCGTGGTTCTGCTTGCTCAGCTTGCGCCCGTCCGGCCCGACCAGTACCGGGAGGTGGCGATAGGCCGGCGCCGGCAGGCCGAGCAGCGCCTGCAGGCGCCGCTGGCGGAAGCTCGAGCCGATCAGGTCGGCGCCGCGCACGACCTCGGTGATGCCCTGCGCCGCCTCGTCGACCACGCAGGCCAGCTGGTAGCCGAACTGGCCGTCGGCGCGCCGCACCACGAAATCGCCGACGTCTCCGGCGAGGTCCCGCCGCAGCTCTCCCTGCCAGGGATCGTGCAGCAGCAGGGTGCCGCCGTCGGCGCGCAGGCGCCAGGCGGGCCGCTCGCTCACCACGCCGCGGTCGCGGCAGGTGCCGGCGTAGACCGGGCCGTCGACGCCCGGCCGGAAGTCCTGGGCCAGCTGCGCGCGGGTGCAGGCGCAGGGGTAGAGCAGGCCCAGGTCGTGCAGCCGCTCGAAAGCCGCCTCGTATTCCGCGAGGTGGCGCGACTGCACCCGCGGCGGCTCGTCCCACAGCAGGCCGTGCGCTTCGAGCTGGCGCAGGATGGCGTCGGCGTGCTCGGGCCGGCAGCGCTCCGCGTCGAGATCGTCGATGCGCAGCAGCCAGGCCCCGCCGGCCTGCCGCGCCTGCAGCCAGCTGGCCAGGGCGGTGAGCAGGGAGCCCAGGTGCAGGGGCCCGGAGGCGGTGGGGGCAAAGCGCCCGCGATAACCCGCCCGAGTGCTCAAGCCGCTGCTCCGCGCATGAAAAGATGCCGGTATTTCATGCCGTCATGCTAACTTGCGTGCGGTCCATCGGGGTCGACAACAAGGAAACGGGCTGCGCATGAGGTCCTGGAACGGCTGGGGCGAGGAAGGGCGGGACGACACCCTGAACGAAGGCGCGCAGGCATTCCTGCTGCAGACCGTGGGGCCGGCGACGCCGATGCGCGATGCCAGCCTGTCCCAGGCGCTCGCCGCGGTGGCGGACTCGCGCGTCGGCGCCGGCCGCTTCGACACCAACCCGGAGCTGCGCCTGCGCCACGCGCGCGGCCAGAGCTTCCCCGACTGGATCGCGCTGCGCTTCGGCCGCATCGGGCCGGTGGCCGACGGCGTGGCCCTGCCCACCAGCCACGAGGAAGCCGCGGCGGCCCTGGCCGAGGCGCAGAAGCTCGGTGCCATCGTCATTCCCTACGGCGGCGGCACCAGCGTGGTCGGCCACCTCGACGTGCCGGCCGCGGACCGCCCGGTGCTCAACATCTCGCTGGAGCGCATGGACCGGCTGCTCGACCTGGACGAGACCTCGCTGCTGGCGCGCTTCGGCGCCGGCACGCCGGGCCCGCAGGTGGAGGCGCAGCTGGCGCGGCGCGGCTACCTGCTCGGCCACTTCCCGCAGTCCTACGAATACTCCACCGTGGGCGGCTGGGTGGCGGCGCGGTCCAGCGGCCAGCAGTCGCTGCGCTACGGCCGCATCGAGAACCTGTTCGCCGCCGGCCGCCTGGCCACGCCGCGCGGCGAACTGCGGGTCGGCGGCTTCCCGGCGTCGAGCGCCGGCCCGGACCTGCGCGAGTGCGTGCTCGGCTCGGAGGGGCGCATCGGCTTGCTGAGCGAGGCGACCCTGCGCGTGCGCCGCCTGCCGGAGCGCGAGGATTTCCACGCCGTGTTCTTCCCGAGCTGGGAGCTGGGCCTGGAAGCGGCGCGGCAGATGGTCCACGCCGACATCCCCCTGTCGATGCTGAGGCTGAGCAACGCGGTGGAAACCGAGACCCAGCTCAACCTGGCCGGCCACGAGAAGGCCATCGCCTGGCTACGGCGCTACCTGCGCCTGCGCGGCTCGGGCCTCAAGCCGGTGATGCTGATGATCGGCTTCACCGGGCTCAACCGCGAGGTGCTGCGCACCCGCCGCGAGGCGCTGGGCCTGGCCAAGCTCTGCCGCGGCGTGCACGCCGGCAAGGCGATGGGCAACGCCTGGGCGGCCAAGCGCTACTACGGCCCCTACCTGCGCAACGCGCTGTGGCGCGCCGGCTACGCCGCCGACACCTGCGAGACCGCGGTCAACTGGCCCCGCGCCACCGCCACCATGAACGCCATCGAAGCGGCGGCGCGCGGCGCGTTGCAGGCCGAGGGCGAGAAGGTCCATGCCTTCACCCATATGTCGCATGTCTATCGCCAGGGCTGCAGCATCTACTCCACCTTCGTCTTCCGCGCCGCGCCGGACTACGAGGAAAACCTGGCGCGCTGGACCCGCCTCAAGCGCGCCGTGTCGGAGGCCATCGTCGCCAGCGGCGGCACCATCAGCCACCAGCACGGCGTCGGCGTCGACCACGCGCCCTACCTCCAGGCCGAGAAGGGCGCGCTGGGCATGGACCTGATCCGCGCCATCGCCCGCGAATTCGACCCGCAGGGCATGATGAATCCGGGGAAGCTGTTCGCGTGACCGCGGCGGCACGCCCCAGCCTGGCGGGCCTGGCCGCCCGCTACGACCTGGTAATCGTCGGCGGCGGCATTACCGGCGCCGGCATCCTGCACGAGGCGGCGGCGACCGGCGCGCGCGTGCTGCTGGTGGAGCAGAACGACTTCGCCTCCGGCACCTCCTGCGCCTCCTCCAAGCTGGTGCACGGCGGCCTGCGCTATCTCAAGGACAAGCAGTGGCGCCTGACCCTGGAGTCGGTGCGCGAGCGCAACCGCCTGCTGCACAGCCGCGCCGGGCTGGTCGAGCGCCAGCCCTTCCTGATGCCGGTGTACCGCGGCACCAGCCCCGGCCGGGGCACCCTGCGCCTGGGCCTGGCGATCTACGACCTGATGGGCGGCAGCTGGCGCTCGCGCTCGCTGTCGGCGCAGCAGGCGTTGGCGCTGGAGCCGGGCCTGCGCAGCGAGGGCCTGGAAGGCGCGGTGGCCTACGATGACGCGCGCACCGACGACGCCCGCCTGGTGCTGCGCCTGATCTTCGAGGCCCAGGCCGCCGGCGCGCAGGCACTCAACTACGTGCGGGTCGGCGAGGTGCTGAAGGACGCCGGCGGCCGCGTCCGCGGCGTGGCGCTGCGCGACATGGTCAACGGCGACAGCCGCGAGATCGAGGCCGGCCTGGTGATCAACGCCGCCGGCGCCTGGTCCACCGCGCTGCCGGGCGATCCGGGCGGCGCGCCGGCGCTGCGGCCGCTGCGCGGCAGCCATCTGGTGTTCCCCCTGGAGCGCTTTCCGGTGGGGCGCGCCGTGTCCTGGCTGCACTGCCGCGACCGCCGGCCGGTGTTCGTCTATCCCTGGGAGGGCGTGGCGCTCTACGGCACCACCGACCTCGACCATGGCGACGCCGATCCGGGGCGGGCCGGCATGTCGGCGGAGGAGGCGCGGTACCTGATGGAAGGGCTGGCGCACCAGTTCCCGGCGCTCGGCTTGAAGCTGGAGGATGCCATCTGCTGCTACTCCGGCGTGCGCCCCATCGTCGCCGGCG
>DASRFD010000026.1:0-16769 GCA_035651715.1 Nevskia sp. | reverse complement strand
ACGGCACGTACGTGCCCCAGCCCTTGTCCGCCGAAATCTTGGTCAGCGCCGCCGTCGTCGTCGTCTTGCCGTGGTCCACGTGGCCAATCGTGCCCACGTTCACATGCGGCTTCACTCGCTCAAATTTCTCTTTGGCCATCGCTAACTCTCCGTACCTGCTTTTCGTGGACTCGAATGAACCACTTAAATTAAGGGCGTAACCGCCGCAAACCAACACAGACGACAAAACACCGCCGGACCCCAGGCAGTGTTCTCACCGCTGAATCTGGTGCCCACCACTGGAATCGAACCAGCGACCTCACCCTTACCAAGGGTGTGCTCTACCGACTGAGCTAGGTGGGCGTCTGAAACCGCTTACCTCTACCGCGAAAACCCCAGAACTGGAGCGGGTGATGGGAATCGAACCCACGCTATCAGCTTGGAAGGCTGAAGTTCTACCATTGAACTACACCCGCCTGCCTGAAAAACCGCTGCAGCCTTTGCCACGACCTCAACGTGGTGGAGGGGGTAGGATTCGAACCTACGTAGGCGTTAGCCAGCAGATTTACAGTCTGCCCTCGTTGGCCGCTTGAGTACCCCTCCCGAGAATTTGAGTTCGCGTGAGCTGAGCTGCATATTGTTTTGGACGGGCGTTGCGCTGTCAAGCAAAAACGGGGCCGTCCGCCGCGGTCCGCGACGATTTTTCCACCCGGCGCAGCTCGTCCCGAGCGCGTAAGCGGCAAGTCAAGAAAATGACATAAGCTCCCGGTATCGTGATCGATTGTCACGCATTCCAATCAAAAAACTCATGTCCTTCCTGGGAAATCGCTTCGGACTGGTTCTGGCCGGCCTGCTGTCCGCCGCTCTTGCCGCCAGCTGCGGCAGCAGCACGACTGCGCCGTCCGGCCCGGCTTCCAGCCGCATCGGCCACGTCTTCGTCCTGATCCTGGAGAACGAGGACTACCAGAACTCCTTCGGCCCCAGCCCGGCGGCGCCCTACCTCGCCACCACCCTGCCGGCCAAGGGCGTCCTGCTGCAGAACTATTACGGCACCGGCCACAACAGCCTGGACAACTACATCTCGATGATCAGCGGGCAAAGTCCCAACCTGATTACCCAGCTGGACTGCCAGACCTATTCCGAGTTCGTCGGCACCATCACCGCCGCCGACGGCCAGCTCGTCGGCCAGGGCTGCATCTACCCGGCCAGCGTCGGCAACATCGCCGACCAGCTGGAAAAGGCCGGCCTGAGCTGGAAGGGCTACATGGAGGACATGGGCAACACGCCGACGCGCGAGGCCGCCACCTGCGGCCATCCGGCCATCGGCACCCAGGACGGCACCCAGTCCGCCACCGCCGCCGACCAGTACGCGACGCGCCACGATCCGTTCATGTATTTCCACAGCATCATCGACGACCAGGCGCGCTGCGACAGCCACGTCGTCAACCTCGACAAGCTGCCGGCCGACCTGGCCAGCACCGGCAGCACGCCGAACTACGTCTTCATCACTCCCAGCCTGTGCCACGACGGCCACGACTCGCCCTGCGCCAACGGCGAGCCCGGCGGCCTGGTGTCGATCAACAGCTTCCTGCAGCAATGGGTGCCGCAGATCCTGGCGTCGCCGGCGTTCCAGCAGGATGGCCTGCTGATCGTCACCTACGACGAGTCCAGCGGCCTGCAGTCGGACTCTTCCGCCTGCTGCGGCGAGGGCCCGGGCCCCAACACCCTCCTCCCCGGCCTCACCGGGCTGGGTGGCGGCCGCGTCGGCGCGGTGCTGATCTCGCCCTTCATCAAGCCGGGCACGGTCTCCACCACGCCCTACAACCACTACTCCATGCTGCGCAGCGTGCAGGACATCTTCGGCCTGCCGTACCTGGGCCTGGCCGGCGCCTCCGGGCAGGCCGGCTTCGGCAGCGATGTCTACACCAGCGCGATGCCGGAGTTCCCGCCCAAGCAATAACCGAGCGGGGATGAAAACCCCACTGGTTCCGCTGTTGCTGGCGCTGGCGCTGGCGGCCTTGCCGGCGCCGGCCGCGGACACGGCGCCGGCCTACGATCCCTTCGCCGCCGCCGCTGCCGAAACGCTCATCGGCAACGTCGACGCCGGCGTGCCGCCGCAGTGCTACACGCGGACCGGCGGCGCCTCCAACCCCTGCTGGACCTGCCATACCGGCCGCAACGGCCGCAACCAGACCGACGACTGGGCCTTGCAGCGGCGTTATGCCTTCAGCGAGCAGGGCCTGGTCAACCACTGGACCAACCTGTTCGTCGACCGTCGTGACGGCATCGCCGCCATCGGCGACGCGGCGGCGCTCGACTACATCCGCCAGGACAACTACGCCGCGCTGCGCCCCGCCCTGCTCAAGCGCAAGGATTTCTACGGCTGGGTGCCGGACCTGGACTACGCCCGCGGCTTCGATGCCGGGGGCTTCGCCCGCGACGGCTCGGGCTGGCGCGCCTTCCGCTACAAGCCCTTCCCCGGCACCTTCTGGCCCACCAACGGCTCGACCGACGACGTGCTGGTGCGCCTGCCGGAGCCATTCCGCACCGATGCCGCCGGGCAGCCCTCGCGCGCCGTGTACGAAGCCAACCTCGCCATCCTCGAGGCGGCGATGGCGGTGCCGGACACGGTGGCGGACTCCCGGCTGCGCCGCGCCATCGAGCCGGTGGACGAAGCCGCCGCCGGCCTGGACCTGGACGGCGACGGCAGGATCGGCGGCACCGCGACGCGCATCCGCGGCCTGCCGGCGCACTACGCCGGCGCCGCCGCGGCGATCCCGGTGCTGCGCTACGACTATCCGCAAGGCACCGAATTCCTGCACAGCGTGCGCTACCTCGACCCCGATGCGCCGGGCATGCAGTCGGCCCGCTTCAAGGAGGTGCGCTACACGGTCAAGGCGTTCCAGCTCAACGAGGAGACGCGGCAGTGGCGCTATCGCGAGGAGGCGCAGGAGCAGTCCATCGGCGACCGCCCGCACTACAGCGGCACCTCGTTCAGCGGCCAGACCAACGCCTTCGGCTGGCGCCTGCAGGGCTACATCGAGGACGCCGCCGGCCGCCTGCGCCTGCAGACGCGCGAGGAGCAGCTGTACTGCATGGGCTGCCACACCGGCATCGGCGTCACCGTGGACCAGACCTTCGCCCTGCCGCGCAAGATGCCGGGCGCCGCCGGCTGGGGCCCGCAGAGCCTGGCCGGCATCCGCGACGTGCCGCAGGCCGGCTCCGGCGAGCCGGAAATCCTGCGCTACTTCCGCCGCGTCGGCGCCGGCGACGAGTTCCGCGCCAACGGCGAGATCCTGGCGCGCTTCTTCCCCGGCGGCAAGCTCGATGCGGCGAAAGTGCGCAAGGCCCGCGACCTTCGCGACCTGATCCTGCCTTCGCGCGAGCGGGCCCTGGCGCTGGACAAGGCCTACATGCTGATCGTGCGCGAGCAGAGCTATGTCCACGGCCGCGACGCCGTGCTGGCCCCGGCGCAGAACGTCCACCGCCAGCTCGACAACACCGACACCGCGCTCAAGGCCAGCGAGCGCGTCTACCAGGACGGGCGGCTATGGCTGGACTGGGACGCGGCGGCAGGCCCCGGCAAGGACGCGCGCATCTTGCGCTAGACGCCGCCGAGAAGCGCGTCCAGCCGCCCGGAGTATTCCGGCACCCGGCCGGTAGCGGCAGTTCAGCAACCGCAACGGCAGTTGCGCGAAACCGATTCTGGTTTTTTGCCTGCCCCGCGCCGCCGCTCAGGTCCCGCGCGGCTTGGCCCGAGCGGTGGCCGGCGCAGCCAGCGGATCGTCCGGCCAGGGGTGCCGGGGATAACGCCCCTTCAACTCCTTCTTCACCTCGGCGTAGGTGCGCGCCCAGAACCCGGCGAGGTCCTGGGTGACCTGGATCGGGCGCTTGCCGGGGGACAGCAGATGCAGCGAGACGCGGATGCGGCCGTCGTTGACCGTCGGCGTCTGGCTCAGGCCGAACAGTTCCTGCAGCTTCACCGCCAGCACCGGCGGCGCTCCGTCGGGGAAGTATTCGATGGCGATGCGCGAGCCGCTGGGCACTTCCAGGTGGGTCGGCGCCAGCCGCGCGAGCTGCTGCTGGCGCGCGTAATCGAGCCGGCCGTTGAGGATGGACATGAGATCCAGCCGCGCCAGGTGATCGCGGCGCGTGACGCCGTCGAGGTAGGGCGCGAGCCAGTCCTGCAGCGAGTCGGCCAGCGCCGCGTCGGACACGTCGGGCCAGCCGTCCTCCGGCCGCCACAGGCGCAGGCTGGCCACCCGCGCCTGCCATTGCCGTGCGGGCCCGCTCCACGGCAGCGCGCCGATGCCGAGGCTGCGCACGCCCTCCAGCATCGCGGCGCGGATCGCCTCGCCGGCGCCCTCGCGCAGCGGCTTGCGCTCCAGCACGATGGCGCCGAGGCGGCGCTGGCGCTCGGCGGTCACGGCCTCGCTCTGCGCATCCCAGCGCACCGCGTCCACCGTCTCGATGCGCGCCTGCTGGTCGCGCAGCAGCCCGGCTTCGTCCAGGGCGGCGGCGAGGCGGATGCGGCGCGGCGTGCCGGGCTCCCAGTGGGCCACCGCCAGCCATTCGCAGTGCGCCAGCGCGTCCTGCTGCGGCAGGCGCGCTTCGCCCCCGTCGGCGCAGAGGAACACGGCGTCGCGGCCGCCGCGCAGGGCCGGGTTCTGCTCGGCGCGGCGGCGCGCGATGCGCTCGGGGAAGGCCAGCGCGACGAGGCGGCCGATGTGCGCCTCGCCGCCGGCCGCGCCTTCGTCGGCGCCGGCGATACGCAGGAACTGCCGCACCGCTTCGCGCACGCGGCGCTGCGCGGCCGGATCGGCGCGGCCGGCGCGGAAGGCCTGCACCACCCGCTCCAGGTCGGTGTCGCTGTCGCGCTCGTCCAGCACCGCGGCCAGCCACGCCGCCGGCCCGGCCAGGCCGATGGCCTTGGCCGCGATCAGCATGTGGCCCAGCCGCGGCGCCGCCGGCAGGCGGCCGATGTCGCGGCCGTGCGCGGTGATGCGGCCAGTGGCGTCCACCGCGCCGAGCGCGCGCAGCAGCTCGCCGGCATAGCTCCAGGCCGCGGCGGCGGGCGGATCGAGCAGGGCCAGCTGCGCAACCTCGGCGCCCCAGGCCGCCACTTCCAGCGCGAAGCGCGACAGGTCGGCGGCGAGGATTTCCGGCGTGTCGTGCGCCGGCAGCGCGGCGTGCTGGTCGCGGCTCCACAGGCGGTAGGCGGTGCCGGGCCCGAGGCGCCCGGCGCGGCCGGCGCGCTGATCGGCGCTGGCACGCGACACGCGCTGCGTCTCCAGGCGGTTGGCGCCGGCGCCGAGGTCGAAGCGCGCCACACGGGCGTAGCCGCCGTCGACCACCGTGCGCACGCCTTCGACGGTGAGGCTGGTCTGGGCGATGTTGGTGGCGAGGATGATCTTGCGGCGGCCGTCGCGCGCCGGCTGCAGCGCCGCGTCCTGTTCGGCCGCGGACAGGTCGCCGTACAGCGGAAACAGGTGCACGCGGCCCGCGGTGCGCGCCTCCAGCAGGCGCTGCGCGGCGCGGATCTCGCGGCCGCCGGGCAGGAAGGCGAGGATATCGCCCTCGGTTTCGCTGAGCGCCCGCAGCGCGCCCTCGGCCACCGCCTCGCCCAGTTCGGCGCCCGCGCGCGGCGCGGCGTAACGGATGTCGACCGGATAAAGCCGCCCGCCGCTTTCGACGATGGCGGCGTTGCCGAGCAACGCCGCCACCCGCTGCGTGTCCAGGGTCGCCGACATCACCAGCACCCGCAGCGACTCGTTCAGGGTGGCGCGCGCATCCAGGGTCAGGGCCAGGGCCAGGTCGGCGTCGAGGCTGCGCTCGTGGAATTCGTCGAAGATCACCAGGCCCACGCCGGGCAGTTCCGGGTCGGCCTGCAGGCGGCGCGTCAGCAGGCCTTCGGTGATGACCTCGATGCGCGTGGCCGCCGACACCCTGCGGTCGAAGCGCACTTGGTAGCCCACCGTCTCGCCGACCTTTTCGCCGAGCAGCTGGGCCATGCGCGCGGCGCTGGCACGGGCGGCGATGCGGCGCGGCTCCAGCATCAGGATGCGCCTGCCGGCAAGCCACGGCTCGTCGAGCAGGGCCAGCGGCACCAGGGTGGTCTTGCCCGAGCCGGGCGGCGCCGCCAGCACCGCCTGGCCGGAACCGGCCAGCGCCGCGCGCAGCCGCGTCAGCGCTTCCGCGACGGGAAGCTCGGGCAAGCCCGCTTTCACGGATCAGCCGGCGCCGTGGCGTTCCAGCCAGTCGGCGCGGCCCAGCAGCTTGTTGCGCCAGGAGGCGTTGAGGCCGGGCGTGGCGGCGACGCGGCGCAGCTCGTCCAGCGCCGGCCGGTGGTGGTGCATCAGGCGGTGCAGGGCGCGCAGGCTCAACGGCTCGGGGCTGCGCTCCAGCAGGGTCAGGCGATCGCCGACCTGCACCTCGCCCGGCGCCAGCACGCGGTAGTACCAGCCGGCCAGGCCCTGCTCGGCGATGTGGCGGGTGATGCCTTCGCGGCCGAACTTGGCGTCGATCTTCCAGCACGGCGAGCGCGGCTGGCTCAGCTGGATGCGGGCGGTGCCGAGCGCGTAGACGTCGCCGATGCAGACCGTGTCCTCGTCGCAGCCGCTGGTGGAAAGGTTCTCGCCGATGCCTCCCGCCACGAACTGCGCCGCCTGCTCCGGGAACTGCGCCGCCAGCCGGCGGTGGTTCTCCAGCGGGAAGTGATGCAGGGCCTTCTCGGTGCCGCCGTGCACCCGGCGGTCGGCCTGCGCATCGGCCTCCAGGCCCTCCCAGCCGATCCGGGCGCGGCCGGTCAGCGGCTGCTTGAAGATGGCGGTGGGCCGCCCGTCGCCCGGCATGGGCCGGATCTGCCCGGCGTAGACGCCCAGCACCGCGGCGGAGAGGGGGATGGAACCATTCATGCGCGTATTATGTCTTGTGACGCGGCTCCGCCCCCAGGGCTCGGCAACGCCAACCCATCCATGAAACGACGCGAACTGCTCAAATCCGGCCTGGCGCTCGGCGCCACCGGCCTGTCCCTTCCCGCCCTGCTGCTGAGCCCCGACGCCCGCGCCGACCTGCGCAAGCTCGGCGCGCCGCAGCCGTTCGACTACGCCTGGCTCAAGGGCCAGGCGCGCGCCCTGAGCGCCCGGCCCTACCAGCCGCGCGAGGGCCAGGTGCCGGAGAAGCTGGCGCAGATGAGCTGGGACCAGTGGCAGGCGATCGCCTTCCGCGACGAGCATTCGCTGTGGCGCGAGCAGAACCTCCACGAGCAGGTCCGCTTCTTCCACCTCGGCTGGCACATGACCACGCCGGTGACGATCCACGAGGTGGTGGACGGCCAGGCGCAGGAGCTGGCCTACGACCCAGCGCTGTTCGACTACGGCAGGAGCGGCCTGCATGGCGGCGCCCTGCCGAAGGACCTGGGCTTCGCCGGCTTCCGCGTGCTGGGGCACAAGGACTGGACCCGCGACGTCGCCGCGTTCCAGGGCGCCAGCTATTTCCGCGCCGTCGACGGCGACCTGCAGTACGGCCAGTCGGCGCGCGGCCTGGCGGTCGATTCCGGGCTCGACCCGGAGGAATTTCCGGTGTTCACGCAGTGGTGGCTGGAGCGTCCGGCGCCGGGCTCCGACAGTTTCTACGTCTATGGCCTGCTCGATTCGAAGAGCGTCGCCGGCGCCTACCGCTTCCTGCTGACCCTGGGCGAGACGCTGGTGATGGACGTGGACGCCGCGCTGTACCCGCGCCGGACCATCGAGCGCCTGGGCATCGCCCCGCTCACCGCGATGTTCCAGTGCGGCGAGAACGACCGGCGCCGCGCCAACGACTGGCGTCCGGAAATCCACGACGGCGACGGCCTGCAGCTGTGGACCGGCAGCGGCGAGTGGATCTGGCGGCCGCTGGTCAACCCGGCGGGCATCCATACCAATTCGTACTTCGACGACGGCCCGCGCGGCTTCGGCCTGCTGCAGCGCGACCGCAACTTCGATCACTACCAGGACGACGGCGTGTTCTACGACAAGCGCCCGAGCCTGTGGGTCGAGCCGCGCTCTGGCCCCAACGGTCCCGGCTGGGGCAAGGGCGCGGTGATGCTGGTGGAGCTGCCCACCGACGACGAGACCAACGACAACATCGTCGCCTTCTGGAACCCGGCGGAGAAGCCGCAGGCCGGGCAGGAGCTGCTTTACGCCTACCGGCTGTACTGGTGCCGCACGCCGCCGGTGGGCTCGCCGCTGGCGACGGTGCAGGCCACCCGCACCGGCATCGGCGGCATCATCGGCCAGCCGCGCAGCTATTTCTCCTGGCGCTTCGTGGTCGACTTCGCCGGCGGCAACCTCGCCGCGCTCGGCGCCGACGCCGCAGTGGAGCCGGTGATCGAAGCCTCGCGCGGCAGGATCGAAATCACCTCGGCGCGACCGCTGCAGGCGATCCGGGGCCGGCGCGCCATGTTCGACCTGCGGCCGACCGACGACAGCGTCGAGCCGGTCAACCTGCGCCTGTACCTGCGCGGCGCCGACGGCCGGCCGCTGAGCGAAACCTGGCTGTACCAGTGGACGCCGCCGCCGCCGGGCGAGCGGCGGCTCTAGCCGTGGCCGCGGAAGGCGAAGACCTGGTCGGGCGCGTGCGTGCCGAACTCGCGCTGCGCGAGAACGGCTATCCGGACCTCGCCGGGGTCGCCGCGCGCCTGTCGATGTCCGACCGCACCCTGAAGCGGCGCCTGCAACGCAGCGGCACCAGCTACCAGGCTCTGCGCGACGAAGCCTGCCGGCGCGACGCGCTGCGCCTGCTGGAGAATCCCAACCTGGAGATCCGGCAGATCGCCAGCGCGCTCGGCTACGGCGACCCGCCGTCCTTCACCCGCGCCTTCCTGCGCTGGACCGGCGAATCGCCCAGCGCGGCGCGCCGCAGGCTGCGGGCCTGAACCGGCGGCCTGCGGCTATCGGGGATTTCTAGGCCTTCAGTTCCTTCGCCAGCTTCGTCGCGTTCTTGCAGGCGAAGCCGTAGATCGACAGCTGCGGATTGGCGCCGATGCTGGTGGGGAACAGCGAGCCGTCGATGATCGACAGGTTGTCGGCATGGCGGAAACGGGCATTGCTGTCGGTCACCGTCAGCTTCTCGTCCTCGCCCATGGCGCAGCCGCCCATCAGGTGGGCGGTGAATAGCGGCAGGCGCTGCTTGGCGTAGGCCAGCCTGCCGATCGCTTCCTTCGCCTCGCCCCAGGACGAGCACAGCTGCGCGTCCAGGTGCAGCGGCAGGACCTGCCTGGCGCCGGCCGCGAACTGCAGCTCGGCCATGCTCAGGTAGGCGCGGCGCATGCCGTCCCACAGGTAGTCGCCGATGTCGTAGTGGATCAGCGGCGCGCCGCTGTCGTCGACGGTGATCTCGCCGCCCTGGCTCTGCTCGTCGAAGCCGTCGCGCAGCAGCGCCAGCATCGACTGCATGTAGGGCAGCTGCGCCATGCCGGTCTTCAGCTCCTCGCCGTAGCGGCCGTAGATGACGCTGCCGAGCAGCGGCTGCATCGGCGCCACCTCGATCTTGTAGCCGACCGGGCCCCTGGCGCCGTGCTTCCACTGGAATTCGTCGGAGTAGATCGACTGCGGCGCGCCGTAATAGCCCTCGACCTTGTCCGGCATCATCGCCAGGGTCAGGTTCACCGGGTGGATGCAGGTGCGCTTGCCGATGCGGTGGTAGGGATCGGGCGCGCCGGAGCGCAGCAGCAGCGCCGGGTTGTTGATGGCCCCGCCCGCCAGCACGTAGTGCCGCGCCTTGACCGTGATCCTCACGCCGCTGGGCTTGACGCAGTCCGGGCCCAGCGCCTCGGCCGCCAGGCCGGTCACCTTGCCGCCGGCGAACAGCAGCCTGCGCACCGACACGTGGTGGACCAGCTGCGCGCCGTTCTTCAGCGCGCCGGGAATGGTGGTGACCAGCATCGACTGCTTGGCGTTGGTCGGGCAGCCCAGGCCGCAATAGCCGAGGTTCCAGCAGCCGCGCACGTTGCGCGGAATGACGTGCGCGGCCCAGCCGAGCTTCTCCGCGCCGCGCTTGAGCGCGTCGTTGTTGGCGTTGGGCGGCACCGCCCAGGGCGCGACGCCGAGGCGCTCCTCCATCCGCGCGAACCACGGCGCCATCTCCGCTTCGCCGGCGTTCTTGAGGCCGAAGGTCTCGGCCCAGTATTGCAAGGTGTGCGGCGGCGTGCGGAAGCTGGAGGTCCAGTTGACCGTGGTGGTGCCGCCGACCGCGCGGCCCTGCAGGATCGAGATGGCGCCGTCGGCGGTGGCCCGCCCGGCCCCTTCCTGGTACAGCTCGCCGTAGGCGCGGGCGTCGTTCATGTCCTTGAAGTTGGCCGCGGTCTGCAGCGGGCCTTCTTCCAGGATCAGCACCTTCAAGCCGGCCGCGCTGAGGATCTCCGCGCTGGTGCCGCCGCCGGCGCCGCTGCCGACGATGGCGACGTCGGCCTCCCAGGTCTGGTCCTGCTGCAGGGTCGAGGCGTCGAAGACTTGCCAGCCTTCGCCGATGCCCTTGGTGTAGATGTCGTCGATGGCCATTACGAGTTGAAGACCTGGTAAGGCCCGGGCGGGGGCCCCGGATAGTTGGCGGCGGCCCAGCCGGCGGGCGTGCCGAAGAAGGCGCCGGAGACCAGCTTGACCAGGGCGCGATAGCCGGCGACGAGCAGGCCGAAGGAGCTGCCGCGCCAGCGCTCGAGGAAGGCCTGCATCTGCCGCGGCGTGGCCTCCTCCCAGGAGCCGATGCCGGTCAGCGCCCAGCGCGTCGCGCGCAGGTTGAGCAGGTCGAACAGCTGCCCCAGCGCCTTCTGCGCCGGCGCCCCGAGGCGGTAGCCGCTCAGGTCGATGCGGTGCAGCAGGTCGTCGACCAGACGGTCGCGCTCGGCGCCGGCCGGCGGCAGCATCGAGCCGAGCACCGCCGGTACGATGGCGTGCAGCAGCGGCAGGTCGGCGTCGCGCAGGAACTGGAAGCCTTGCGAGGTGGATTCGCTGCGCCGCGCGCAGCCGCTGAGGGCGGCCGTGGCGCCGGCCCCGGCCAGCAGCAGCGAGCCGAACAGGCCGGCCTGGAGCAGCGTGCGTCGCCCGGCGTCGACCGGCGCCGCCGGGGATTGCGCCGCCCGGCCCGGATGATTCCCCATGTCCACTCCCCGGTTGCGGGATAATGTAGGCCGGCGGCTCAGTCCACCGGTGCCGGATGATAGTCACCCCCGGCTCCAAAAGCGACTGGCCGCAAGCAGGGCCGAGGCCTAACCAAACACAGGGATATCGATGAACCGCTTGCTGCAGGATCTGGTCAACCTGCTCGACCTGGAAGTGCTGGAAGACAACATGTTCCGCGGCCAGTCGCGCGACCTTGGCGGCAAGAGCGTGTTCGGCGGCTAGGTCATCAGCCAGGCACTGGTCGCGGCAGGACGCACCGTCGAGGATTCGGTGGTGCACTCGCTGCACGCCTATTTCCTGCGCCCGGGTGACATGGCCCTGCCCATCGTTTACGAGGTGGACCGCGTGCGCGACGGGCGCAGCTTCACCGCGCGGCGGGTGCAGGCGATCCAGCACGGCCAGCCGATCCTGTCGATGATCGCCTCGTTCCAGCATCCCGAAGACGGGCCCGAGCACCACCTGCCGATGCCGCAAGTGCCGCCGCCGGAATCGCTGCGGACCCAGCGCGACCTGGCCGAGGAATGGGTGACGGCTCATCCCGGGATCGTGCCGCGCGCCAGGGAAGCGCTGCTGCGGGCGCTGGCGATCGAGTTCCGGCCGGTGACGCCGTGGAATCCGCTGGAGCCCGAGCCGACCGGCCTGAGTCAGCAGTTCTGGTTCCGCGCCGCCGGCACCTTGCCGGACGGCCGCATGCTGCACCGCTGCGTCCTCGCCTACGCCTCGGACTTCAACCTGCTGTCCACCGCGCTGCGGCCGCACGCGATGTCCTGGCTCAATCCCGACAACGCCGTGGCCAGCATCGACCACGCGCTGTGGTTCCACCGCGACCTGCGCGCCGACGACTGGCTGCTGTACGCGATGGACTCGCCCTCGGCGCAAGGCGCGCGCGGCCTGTCGCGCGGCCTGATCTACGACCGCTCCGGGCGCCTGGTGGCGAGCGTGGTGCAGGAAAACCTGATGCGGCGGATGAAGCCGCAGGCCTGAACGTCAGCGCCGGTTGACCCGGCGCCGCCGCCCGCTGTCGCGCGGGCAAATGCCAAGCCGCGCCGCCCGCGGGCAGAATCCCGGCCGATCACAAAGCCCGCCGCTCCCAAAGCGGGCCACTGCCGGGGAGAAGCAATGAAGTTGTTGAAGCGGGTGGTGCTGGTGCTCGCCGCATGCGCGGCGGCTTTCTTCACGTTCGATTTCTTCTTTCCGGCGCAGTTCGCCGCGGCCGCGCTCGGCGCCGAGCGCGGCGCCGCCGGCCTGCAGCGCAAGGCGATCGACATCCCCGGCTTCAGCGTGGTCTACCTCGAAGGCGGCCAGGGCAAGCCGCTCCTGCTGGTGCATGGCTTCAACGGCGACAAGGACAACTGGACCCGCGTTTCCAAGTACCTGACGCCGCGCTACCGCGTCATCGCCGTGGACCTGCCCTGCTGGGGTGAGAGCCCGCGCCCGACCGCCGAGGAATGCGACATCCCGCACCAGCTGGTCTACCTCAACGAGATCGCCGATGC
Organism: Nevskia sp.; assembly: GCA_035651715.1. Classification (GTDB taxonomy): domain Bacteria; phylum Pseudomonadota; class Gammaproteobacteria; order Nevskiales; family Nevskiaceae; genus Nevskia. The sequence goes on along the minus strand of DASRFD010000026.1, from coordinate 4,138 downwards.
GCTGAAGCTGGAGCACTTCGACCTCGGCGGCAATTCCATGGGCGGGTGGATCGCGGCGGCCTACGCCGCGGCGCATCCCGAGCGGGTCGACACGCTGTGGCTGCTGGCCCCGGCCGGCGTCGCCGGCGCCGAGCTCAGCGACCTCGGCGGCATCGTCAGGAGCGGCGGCCGCATTCCGCTGATCGCCCGCAATGAGGAGGAGATGCAGGAGCTGCTGTCCTTCGTCTGCGTGCACCCGCCATACGTGCCGCACGCCGTGCTGCAGGTGATGGCGCAGCGCCAGGCTGACCATTACGAGCTGGAGCAGCAGATTTTCGCCGGCCTGGTCAAGGAGCCGCCGCTGGAGCCGCAGCTGCAGGGCCTGCAGACGCCGGCCTTCATCGTCTGGGGCGATCACGACCGCGCCCTGCACTATTCCGGCGCCGCGATCCTGCACCGGCTGATGCCGAACTCCCAGGTCCTGATCATGCCGGACATCGGCCACGTGCCGATGCTGGAAACGCCGTCCCGGAGCGCCGCCGACTACATCGCCTTCCGCGACTCGCTGGTCCGGCGCTGACGCGCACCCTCGCCGCCCGGATTCGCGCGCAGGCCGGACCCGGCGCGCGGCGCACTACCCGTATATGAGCGAGCGGCGACGCCGTCAGGGCGCGAATCCGGGGGCGAAGCCGCGCGCGGGGTAAAATGCGCGCATGATCACCCTGACCCAGGCGACGCTGCGTCGCGGCGCCCGCACCCTGCTGGAAAACGCCAGCTTCACCCTCCATGCCGGCTGGCATACCGGCGTCGTCGGCCGCAACGGCACCGGCAAGTCGACCCTGTTCGCGGCCCTGCTCGGCCAGCTCGCCGCCGACAAGGGCGACATCTCGGTCCAGAAGAACATCGCCATCGCCACCGTGGCGCAGGAAACGCCGGCGCTGCCGGACCTGGCGATCGAGTTCGCGCTCGACGGCGACGTCGAACTGCGCGAGCTGGAGCGGCGCCTGGCCAGGGCCGAGGAGGCGCACGACGCCGACAGGATCTTCGAAATTCACGAGCGGCTCAACGCCATCGGCGGCTATGCCGCCCGCGCCCGCGCCGCCAGCATGCTGCATGGCCTGGGCTTCTCGAGCGAGGCGCAGGAGCGCGCGGTGGCGGACTTCTCCGGCGGCTGGCGCATGCGCCTGAACCTGGCGCGCGCGCTGATGTGCCGCTCCGACCTGCTGCTGCTCGACGAGCCGACCAACCACCTCGACCTCGACGCGGTGATCTGGCTGCAGGACTGGCTGCGCGACTATCCGGGCACCCTGCTGGTGATCTCGCACGACCGCGAGTTCCTCGACGCGGTCACCGACCACACGCTGCACCTGGAAGGCGTCAAGGCGACGCTGTACACCGGCAACTACTCGCAGTTCGAGCGGATCCGCGCCGAGCAGATGGCGCTGCAGTCCGCCACCTATGCCAAGCAGCAGCGCCAGGTCGCGCACCTGCAGAGCTTCATCAACCGCTTCAAGGCCAAGGCCAGCAAGGCGACGCAGGCGCAGAGCCGCGTCAAGCAGCTCGAGCGCATGCAGCTGGTGGAAGCGGCGCACGCCGATACCGAGTTCTCGTTCGAGTTCCCGCAGCCGGACCGGCTGCCGGCGCCCCTGATCCGCTTCCACGAAGTCTCCGCCGGCTATCCGGGCCGCACCATCCTGCACAAGCTGCGGGTGCACATCGCGCCGGGCGAGCGCATCGGCCTGCTCGGCCCCAACGGCGCCGGCAAGTCGACCCTGGTGCGCACCCTGGCCGGCGAGCTGGCGCCGCTGGCCGGCGAGGCGATGCGCGATCCATACCTGCACATCGGCTACTTCGCCCAGCACCAGATGGAGCAGCTCGATCCCAAGGCCTCGCCGATCCTGCACCTGCGCCGGATCGATCCGAAGGCCAGCGAGCAGTCGCTGCGCGACTTCCTCGGCGGCTTCAACTTCCGCGGCGACCGCGCCTTCGAGGCCATCGCGCCGTTCTCCGGCGGCGAGAAGGCGCGCCTGGCACTGGCCCTGGTGGTGTACCAGAAGCCGAACCTGCTGCTGCTCGACGAGCCCACCAACCACCTCGACCTGGACATGCGCCACGCGCTGGAGACGGCGCTGATGGACTACGCCGGCGCGGTGGTGCTGGTGTCGCACGACCGCCACCTGCTGACCAGCACCTGCGAGACGCTGTGGCTGGTGGCCGACGGCGGCTGCCAGGAATTCAGCGGCGACCTCGCCGACTATGCCCGCTGGCTGACCAGGCGCGACACCACCACCCGCTCGGCGGCGCCAAGGGCCGGCGGCGGCGGCGCGGCGAAGGAGCAGCGCCGTTCCGCCGCGGACCAGCGCGAGCAGGCGCGTCCGCTCAAGGACACGTTGAAGAAGCTCGACACGCAGATGGCGAAGCTGCAGAAGGAGCTTGCCGCGGTGGAGCAGAAGATCGCCGATCCGGCGATGTACGAGGCCAGCCGCAGTGCCGAGGTGGCGAAGCTGATGAAGGACCAGGGCGAGCTGAAGAAGAAGCTGGCCGCCGCCGAGGAGGAATGGCTGGAGGCGAGCGAGAAGCTGGAGGGGCTGGGAGCCTAGGTTCCCTAACGTTCAGTCCGCTCTCCCCGCGTCCGCAGGGAGAGGGTGAGCGGCAGGCCGGGTCGCCCGCTCCAGCCGTTGCAGATAGTGCAGGGCCTGCTCCCGCGTCTGGCCGCACATCTCGCGTTCCGGCTGCAAACTTCCGCACACCGCCGGCCGCCGCGGATCGCCGAACAGCCTGCAGCGGTTCGCCTCGTCCAGCTGCACGCAGCGCACGCCGGCCGGCTTGCCGGCGGGCATGCCGGGAATGGGCGAGCTGATCGAAGGCTCGATGCAGCAGGCACCGCAAGCGGCGCGGCATTGCATCAGCAGCCGCCCGCCGGCCGGTCCGGCTGCAGCATCGCCGGCGGCGGCTGCGCCGTGTCGCGCATGTGCTTGACGCACTGCGCCTGCACATGTTCGCGCACGATGTCGGCCAGGCGCCGCGTGCCGGGACCGGCGTAGTCGCGGTCGGCGTAGACCAGGTACAGCTCGGCCCAGCGCTCGCCGCCCTCGCGCAGCGGCAGCGGCTTGAGCACGCCGCGCTCCAGCTCGTCGCGGACCGTGTCTTCCGGATACCAGGCGAAGCCCAGGCCCATGGCGGCGGCATGGATCGAGGTGGCCTTGTGGCTGACCGTCCAGTTCTGCTCGGCGCCGAGCCAGCTGCCGGAGCGGCGCTGGCTGCCGCTGTCGCGGATCACCAGGTGGCGGTGCTTGCGCAGGTCCTGCAGGGTCAGCTCGCGGCCGAGCCGATGCAGCGGATGTTCGGGGTGCGCGGCGGCGATGAAGCGCAGGCGCATCAGCGGATCGCCGGCGAAGCCGGCCGGAATCTGCGAGCAGATCGCCAGCTCGACGCGCCGCTGCAGCAGCGCCTCCTCGGTGCCGCTCAGCACCGTCTCATACAACTCGATGCGGGTCTGCGGACGTTCCTCGGCGAAGCGGGCAAAGCATTGCAGCAGCAGCCAGGTCGGAAAAATGATCTCCACCGCCAGGCGCAGCTCGGGCTCCCAGCCGGCGGCCAGGCTGCCGGCGGCGTTCTCCAGCGCCCCGGCCTCGTCGAGCAGGGCTTTGGCGCGGCGGTAGAGGACTTCGCCGGTGGGGGTGAGGTGGGCCTTGCGGCCGACCACCTCGAACACCTTGACGTTGAGCAGGGATTCCAGCTTCTGCACCGCGTAGGTCACCGCGGATTGGCTTTTATGAAGCATTTCAGCGGCTTGTGCGTAGCCACCCGCCTCCACCACGGCTTGCAGCGCGCGCCACTGCTCGAGGCTGATCTTCGGGGTGCCGGACATTTCTTATCTAGGAAACTGATAAATCTCAGCGGAATATTCTGCTTTTTTATCTAATCAATCAATATTTAAATAGCGTCACTCCGGAACGACCCGTTCCCTCACCTTCAGGAGATGACGCCATGACCACCACCCTGCTTCAGATCAGCAGCAGCATCAACAACGGCAAGGGCGAGTCCAGTCAGCTGGCCCGCCAGTTTGTCGAAGCCTATGTCGCCAGCCACCCGGGCACCCGCGTGATCAAGCGCGACGTCGCCGCCGCCGAGCAGGTGCCGCACCTCACCGCCGAGC
>DASRFD010000025.1:0-12194 GCA_035651715.1 Nevskia sp. | reverse complement strand
AAGCCGGCGTTGTTGACCAGCACGTCCACCTCCAGGCCTTGCAGGCGCGTGAGGTCGTGCAGGGCCCGCGGCGCATCGGGCGTGCCCAGGTCCAGGGTGACGATGCTGACCTTGACGCCGCGCTCCTGCAGTTCCGCCTGGACCTGCTTGAGCAGGTCCTCGCGCCGCGCCACCAGCACCAGGTTGCAGCCCAGGCCGGCCAGTTCGCGGGCGAAATCCACGCCCAGGCCCGAGGAAGCGCCGGTGACCAGCGCGGTCTTGCCACGGAGCGGGCTGGGCCCGCCGGATGTCCCCGTCATGTCGATCCGCCCCCTGGCCGCCTTTTTGCGTGCCAGGGTAACAGGTTCTTCCCAGGGTGGTTTTGCACTTATCCGTAAACTCTAAGTGACTGTTTAATTGGGCTGAGTCATAATTCATTAGGGAAGGGCGGGATTTTCGTCCCGGTCTCCGGAAGGCGCTCCTCAAAGCGTCATGACCTTCAGGGTGAGTCACCGATGATTTCGTCACGCCTGCCGCCGTCCGGCACACGGCTGGGCCTTGCCTGCGCCCGCGCCCTGCTGTGCGGAGCCCTGCTGCTCCCGGCCCTGGCCGACAGCGCGCCGGCGGATGCGCCGGCCGACCTGATCGGCGTCTACGTCAAGGCGCTGGAAGCCAATCCGCAGTACCAGGCGGCGGTGGCCGCTTTCCACGAGGCCGCCGAGGCCAAGCCGCAGGCCCTGGCCAAGCTGCTGCCGCAGCTCGGCGCCGGCGCCAGCGCCGGCGAGCTGGAGCAGTCGGTCAGCGGCCAGTTCTTCAAGGACGTGCTCAACAAGGGCAGCGGCGACGGCGTCAACGTCAACCATCGCGACCAGTTCTACCAGGTCGGCTACCAGGTGGCGCTGACCCAGGTGCTGTTCAACTGGAGCCTGTTCAAGAGCTACGACCAGTCCGAGCTGAAGGTCGGGCAGGCCGGGGTCAAGGTCTACGAGGCGCTAGACGGGCTGCGCCTGCTGACGGTGCAGGATTATTTCGGCGTGCTGGAGGCGCAGGACGGCGTGCGCTTCGCCGCCGCCGAGCGCGACGCGGTGAGCCAGCTGCTGGACCAGACCAGGAACCGCCTGGCCTCGGGCATGGTGACCGACGCCGAGGTGAAGCAGGCCCAGGCCGAGTACGACCTGTCCGATGCGCAGCTGATCGACGCGCGCAACACCCTCGACGTGAGCCTGAGCCAGCTGCAGCTGCTCACCGGCGGCCAGGCCTACGCGCGGGTCAGGCCGCTCGGCGAGGGCTACCAGCCCGCGCCGCCGGAGCCGAACCGCCTCGAGGTCTGGCTCGACCGGGCGCTGGCGCAGAACCTGGCGCTGCAGGACAAGCGCTACGGCACCGAGATCGCGCGCAAGGAGATCGAGCGGCAGCGGGCGCAGCGCCTGCCGACGCTCGACGCCAGCGCCAAGCGTACCTATGAGTATGCGGACGGCGGCATCAGCAACGGCATCGGCGCCGGCAACAACCACGGCATGGACGAGGGCGTGTTCCTCAGCCTGAAGGTGCCGATCTACACCGGCGGCGCCATCAGCTCGGCGGTGCGCGGCGCCGAGGCCGGACTGGAGCGGGCGCAGTTCGAGGAGCAGGCGGCGGGCAACGAGGCGCGCCACGGCACCCAGGTGGCCTTCCTCAACACCAGCGCGGGCCTGGCCCACATCAGCGCGCTGAACCACGCCGTGCAGTCGGCGGCCGCCGCCGAGGACGCCGCCACCACCGGCTACAACCTCGGCACCAAGACCTATTCCGACGTGCTGCTGGCGGTGCGCAGCCGCTACCGCGCCGAGCGCGACTACGCCGCGGCGCGCTACGGCTACCTCCTCAACTTCCTCAAGCTCAAGCAGGCCGCGGGCGCGCTCAGCCACGCCGACCTGCTCGCCATCAACCGCTGGCTGCAGCAGTAAGGACTCCAGGCTCCCGATGGAAACGCCGCGCCACACCTACCGCAAGTTCGTCTTCGCCGCCGCCAGCCGCACCGCGGCCGGCCACTACAGCGTCACCAGCCCGCGCCATGGCCGCGCCTTCCGGCTGGAGCCGGCGGAGTTCGAGCTGGCGCGGCTGTTCGACGGCGACCGCGATCCGGCACAACTGGCGCAGAGCGCTGCGCGCCTGTTCGGCCGCGAGTTCGGCGCCGCCGAGCTGGAGCAGTTCGCCAACGAGCTGGCGCTGGCCGGCCTGCTGCTGCCCGGCACGCGGCAGCCGCTGCCGGTGCCGCCGCAGAGCGACGAGGAGGCCGCCGCCGCCGGCTGGCTCGGCCAGCGTCCGGCGCCAGGGGGGCCGGAGATCGCGCCGCCCTCGACCGTGCCGGGCTCGCTCAGCGGCGGCGGCCGCATGGGCACGCTGACCACCCTGTGGGGCGCTTTCCGCGGCCAGTCCGAGCCGGTGCGCCAGCTGTTCCCGGTGGGGCCGCTGCTGTGGCTGGGCTCACTGCTCGGCTGGGCACTGGGGTCGAGCGTGCTGGTGTGGGCGCTGATCGCCGCCTCGGCCGGCGCCGGCTTCGCGCTGTGGGTCAACCGCGCCGCGGTGGCCGGCGACGTGGCGCGGCTGGTCGATCCGCCGTTCTTCTTCCTCACCGCGCTGGCCTGCCTGTTCCTGCTCGAGTTCCTGGGCGAGCTGGCGCGCGCCGCGGCGGTGCGCCGCGCCACCGGCGTGGCGCCGCGCTTCGGCATCCAGCTCGGCGTCGGCCTGATCCCGTACTTCAAGACCGACACCGCCGGCCCGGCGGAAGGCGCCGATCGCGCCACGCGCCTGCGCATCATCGGCTCGTCGCTGGCGGCGACGCTGACGGTGGAGGTGCTGGCCATCGCCGGCTGGTTCACCTTCCATCACGGCCACGGCCTGCTGCCGGTGCTGTGCATTGGCCTGGCCATCGCCGCGATGATCTGGGTCTTCATCCTGGCCAACCCGCTGGCGCGGCGCGACGGCCACCACCTGCTGGCCAACCTGCTCGGCGCGCCGGACCTGCGCGAGCAGGCGCTGATGGCCCTGTTCGGCTACCGCAAGCCGTGGATGGACACGCGCGCGCCGTCCCGGTCCACCTTGTACGTCTACGGCGTGCTGTGCCTGGCCTACGTCGTCTGGATCGTCGGCTGGATGGTGCTGTTTCCGGGCCAATGGCTGGCCGGCGGCTGGGGCCCGGCCGGTGTGCTGGTGTTCCTGGCGGCGCTGGGCTGGTACATCTGGACCCAGGTGCGGCGCATGCTGTCGCAGCGCGCCAACATCGGCGGCGGCATCGTGGTGGCGGCGCCCAACCGGCTCGACTGGCTGGTGGTCGGCGTCCTCGTCGCGGTGGCGCTGTTCCCCTATCCGTACGAGCCGAGCGGCGATTTCACGGTGCTGCCTTACGCCCAGGCCGACGTGCGCGCGCTGACGCCGGGCGACGTGCGCAAGGTGCTGGTCAAGGAGGGCGACGAGGTCAAGGCCGGCCAGGTCATCGCCGAGCTGGGCGACGACGCCGAGAAATCCGCTGTCGCCGCCAGCGAGGCCGACCTGGTGCGCCTGAATTCGCAGCTGGCGCTGGCGCAAAAAGGCGCCAAGCCGGAGGAGATCGAGCAGGCGCAGCAGGCGGTGGTGACGGCGCAGACCCGCCTGCGCTTCAGCAGCAAGGAGGCGGCGCGCCAGCAGCAGGCCTATCTGCACAAGGCGGTCAGCGAGCAGCAGTACCAGCACTACCAGTCCGAGGCCGAGGTCGACCGCGAGCAGCTGGAGGAGGCCAAGCGCCACTACGATTACGTCTCCACGCCGGTGTCGGAGGGCGTCGACGAGATCAAGGCCGAGATCGCCAAGATCGAGGCGCAGCTGACCTACCACCGCCAGCAGCTGGAATTCACCAGGGTGCGCGCGCCGATCGCCGGCCGCGTCGTCTCCGGCAGCCTGATGTTCGCGGTCGGCGATTACCTGGAGCGCGGCGCGCAGCTGGCCAGCATCGAGGACAGCGGCAGGCTGCAGGTGCAGATCCGCCTGCCGGAGGCGTCGGTCGGCGAGGTGGCGGTGGGCGACCGCGCCTGCGCCAAGGCCTGGGGCGTGCCGTTCGACTGCTACCCCGGCACGGTGACGCAGATCGCGCCGAGCGCCGAGAAAGATCCGGACGGCCGCATCGTCCGCGTGCTGATGCAGGTGGACCGCGCCGACGGCCAGCTGCGGCCGCAGATGACCGGCTACGCCAAGATCCGCGCCGGCACCTATCCGCTGATCGTCGCCTTCACCCGGCCGCTGATGCGCTTCTTCCTGGTCGAGATCTGGTCTTGGCTGCCCTGACGCTGGGCTCCCCTCTGCCGTCCGCGGTGGAGGGGCCGGGAGAAAGGGGGCGTCCGGTCGAAGCGCCGGCGGCCGGCGGCCTGCGCGAAAGCGATTTCCGCCTGATCAACCAGAGCGGCTTCGGCGACGGGCTCAACAATTACGCCCACAGCATGGCCTTTTTCGAAGGCCGGCTCTACGTCGGCACCACCCGCGGCACCTGGGCCATGACCAAGGTCAACAAGCCGACGCCGGACCTCAAGCCCTGGCCGACCGAGTCGCCCGAGGATGTCTACGAGGTCGACCGCCGCGCCGAGATCTGGCGCTACGAGCCGGAGCTGGACCGCTGGACCCGCGTGTTCCAGGCGCCGTACGTCAAGGGCCGCAGCAAGCCGGTGGTGCCGCGCTACATCGGACTGCGCGGCATGACGGTGTTCCAGGGGCCGAGCGACCACAAGCCCTGCCTCTATGTCTCGACCTGGGCGCCGCAGCAGGCCGAGCCGCCCGACGTGCTGCGCAGCGAGGACGGCCTGAGCTTCACCAACGCGCCGCGGCCGCCCTGGGACACCTCGGTGCGCTCGTTCCGCACCCTGCAGGTGTTCAAGGGGCGCGTCCACACCACGCCCACCGGCTCCAACGCCGGGCCCGGCAAGTCGCAGGAGTGCGTCGCCTCGGAGGCGGCGATCTACTGCACCGACGACCTGCAGAGCGCGCGCTGGGTCGCGGCCAGCAGCGACGGCTTCGGCGACGACGCCAACCTCACCGTGTTCGAGATGGCGCAGTTCAACGGCCACCTCTACGCCGGCACCGTCAACGCCGAGCGCGGCTTCGAGTTGTGGAAGACCGACGGCGAGGGCGGCCCGCCGTACCGCTGGAAGCGCGTGCTCAGCCACGGCGCCTGGCGCGGCCCGCTCAACGAGGTCTGCGGCAGCCTCTGCGCCTTCAAGGGCGCGCTGTATGTGGGCACCGGCATCGTCAACGGCGGCTACCACCGCGCCATGCGCATCGGCCCCGGCGCGCCGGAGCTGATCCGCGTCTGGCCCGACGACAGCTGGGAGCTGCTGATGGGCTATTCGCGGCTCACGCCCGACGGCCTCAAGGTGCCGCTGTCCGGTTATTCCGGCGGCTTCGACAACTGCTTCAACGGCTACGTCTGGCGCATGGGCGTGCACCAGGACTGGCTCTACGCCGGCACCATGTCCTGGGCCAACGTCATCCCCTACCTGCACACCGAGGTGTGGCCGGAGGAGATGCTGGTGCTGATGCGGCGCTGGGGCAAGGAGGAAGTGGTGCGGCGCTACGGCGGCTGCTCGCTGTTCCGCAGCCGCGACGGCCGCGTCTGGGAGCCGGTGACGCGCTCCGGCTTCGGCAACAAGTACAACTGGGGCATCCGCAACTTCGCTTCCACGCCGCACGGCCTGTTCGTCGGCACCGCCAACCCCTTCGGCCCCACCGTGGCGATCCGCCGCGACGGCCGCTGGGTCTACGTCGACAACCCGCGCGGCGGCTGCGAGGTATGGCTCGGCCGCAGCGGTCAAAGCGGCGTCAACAGGCCCTGATGCACGCCGCTCCGCTGCTGCTGCTGTCCGCGCCCGGCGCCGAAGGTTCGCGCCTCGCCGCGATGCTCGGCCGGCATCCGCGCGCCTACGCTTTCCCCGAGCTGAACCTGCACCTGGCCGACACCGTCCAGGGCCTGCTCTCGGTCTACGAGGTGACGCAGGGCAATGTGCAGGATGGCCTGCTGCGCGCGGTGGCGCAGCTGTACTGCGGCGGCCAGTCGGCCGCCGGCATCGCCGCGGCGCAGGCCTGGCTGCGGCGCCGCGCCGACTGGCCCGTGAGCGAGCTGCTCGCCGGCTTGAGCGAGCGCGTGGCGCCGCGCCTGCCGCTGTTGAGCGAAAGCGCGCTGGCCTGGCGCCCGCACGATGTCGAGGGCTGGCTGGCGCGGCTGCCCGACGCGCGCGTGCTGCACCTGGTGCGGCACCCGCGTCCGCAGTGCGCCGAGGTCGCGGCACGCCTGCGCGGCCCGGTGTTCGTGCCGCCGGACTACAAGGACTACGGCGTCGACCCCACCGTGATCGATCCCCAGCTGGCCTGGTACCGCGTCAACCGCAACATCGATCAGGCCGTCGCCGCGCTGGCGCCGGTGCAGCTGCGGCGGCTGCAGGCCGAAGACCTGTTCGCCGCGCCGGAGGCGACGCTCGGCGCCCTCTGCGCCTGGCTCGGCCTGGACTGCGGTGCCGCCGAGCTCGAGCGCATGCTCCACCCCGAGGACAGCCCGTATGCCGCCGTCGGCGGCCGCGAGGCGCCCTACGGCTGCGAGCCGGATTTCCACGAGTCGCCGCACTTCGCCGGCCGCCTGCGCCCGCGCGCGGGCCTCGAAGGAGCGGCCGAATGGCGCGGCGACGGCAAGCCGCTGGCGGCCGAAGTGGTCAGCCTGGCGCGCAGCTATGGTTACCGCTGAAGCCGTTGTCGCTGCAATGACTTCCGTCATTCCCGCGCCGTCGCCACGGACGCCGTCACCCCATCCGCGCACGCACTAAGGCCTCCAGGCCCAGGAACCCATGCCCGCCCGCAAGTCCGCCCAACCCCGCCCCACCGACTGGACCACCAGGACCGCCCTCGTCACCGGCGCCAACCGCGGCATCGGCCTGGAGACGGCACGCCAGCTCGGCCAGGCCGGCTGCCGCATCGTCCTGGCCGCGCGCGATGCGCGGCTGGGGGAGGAAGCCGCGCAGCAGCTCGCCGCCGAAGGCTTGCAGGTGCGCGTCGAGCAGCTCGACGTGTCCGACGAGCGATCGGTGAAGGACTGCGCCCGGCGCCTCAAGCGCGCCCGTGTCGCCGTCGACATCCTGGTCAACAACGCCGGCATCTACGACCGCACGCCGATTTTCGAGCTGGACACCGAAACCTTCATGCGCGTGTTCCGCACCAACACCCTCGGCGCCCTGTGGTGCAGCCAGGCCTTCATCCCCGGCATGATCGAGCGGCAGTGGGGCAGGGTGGTGATGGTCAGCTCCGGCCTCGGCACCTTCAGCCGAGGCCTGCTCGGCCATCCCTGCTACGCCATCTCCAAGGCCGCGCTCAACGCGCTCACCGTGAAGCTGGCGCAGGCCGCGCCCGCCAGCGTGAAGATCAACGCCGTCCGCCCCGGCTGGGTCAAGACCCGCCTCGCCGGCGACCTCGGCAAGGATTCGGTGGAGACCGGCGCCGAGCGCGTGGTGCATCTGGCGCTGCTGCCCGACGACGGCCCCACCGGCGGCTACTTCCACGGCAAGCGCCCCAGCCGCTGGTAGGGATGGTTTCCCGGCAGCCGTTCGCCGGAATTGGCGCGGCGAAGCAAAGGCGTATCGGCGCGGCCGCTGCCGCTGTGCTGTGAGCCGCGGGCGCGAACTGTCCATACCCGGCGGCTGCCGCGTTCCCTAGACTGCCGCGAACCCCGCCGGGAGACCGCGATGCCGTCCGCCGCACACTGGGCCACCTTCGCGCTGGTCGCGCTGGGCATGGTGCTCACGCCCGGCCCGAACATGATCTACCTGATTTCCCGCAGCCTCTGCCAGGGCCGCGCCGCCGGCCTGCTGTCCCTGGTCGGCGTCGCGGGCGGCTTCATCTTCTACCTGCTCTGCGCCGCTTTCGGCATCACCGCCCTGGTGATGGCCGTGCCCTACGCCTACGACAGCCTGCGCCTGGCCGGCGCCGCCTATCTGGCATACCTCGCCTGGCAGGCACTCAAGCCCGATGGCCGCTCGCCGTTCGAACTGCGACAACTGAAGCCCGACAGCCCGCGCCGCCTCATCGCCATGGGCCTGTTCACCAACCTCCTCAACCCCAAGGCCGCGGTGCTCTACCTGTCCCTGCTGCCGCAGTTCGCCGACCCCGCCCAGGGCCCGGTGCTGCCGCAGCTGCTGGCGCTGGGCTGCACCCAGATGGCGATCAGCATCACGGTCAACGCCCTGTTCGTGCTCAGCGCCGCCGGCATCGCCCGCTTCCTGGTGGAACGACCGGCCTGGCGGCTGGCGCAGCGCTGGATGATGGGCAGCGTGCTGGGGATGCTGGCGGTGAGGATGGCGGTGGAGCAGCGGCGCTAGCTAGGGGAGCAGATAAGGAATCCGTCCCCTTTTCCTATAGCTGGACATATTCCCCTAGAACTGAAGCTGTCCCGGCGATAGTCCAAACATGCTGTCATTCGGACATCGTGACGTAAGGAGCCTCCAATGGATCGATCCGATTGATCGCCCCGGCATCAGGCATGTTTCCTCCTTCAAGAGCTCAATAAAGCCTTCAAAGCCTGCGACAGGGAACTGCGATTACTGATATATCGTCGCACGTCTGCTGCCATGATCTGATCTGTGTCCTTGAACGTTAGGGCAATCAACTTTTTCAGTCTGTCTTCATCAAGGTCTTTTTTTAACCACCAATGAAATGCTCCGTTCCTGTCATGCTCAGCCCCTCTTTCGTCTCCAGGCCGATACATCTCGAATTGCTTCTGAAAGAGCTCGTCGGGATACATGTCCCATACCAACCACTCTTCCGGATAGCCCATTAAGTGCAAAAACTCTGACTTGGTCATTTGGGATTTCGGCATGAGTTACGGTTCCTGTGTCGTAAGTCCATGCTGATCACCGAAGCTATCCAGGGCACCAGGCGTATTGTCGATGCAAAAGAACGGATCTTCTCTGCAAGCAGCTGTAAGAGAATCAAGTGCAATCGGTGGCGCGGCCAAGAGCGCAGTTAGAATGCGGCCGTATTTAAACACTTGAGCCTGCCGAAGTCGGATTATTTTTTTGGAGTCATCCGACAGCGCTTTGCAGAACCTTAGCTGCTTCCGCGTCATCCTCTTCGCATCTTCTGGCGTGAGAGGTTCAAAAGTGTCAGTGCGGACCCTCGGTCCGTCGTTCGCACCAAGATGTACGTGGGGCGGATCGTGCTCAGCGCGAAAGTCCGTCGCCTCTGGACCGGGATTCGCGTGAATCGACGTTTCGCCCTCGGCTCCTGGAACGTCAGGAATCTTAATAAGCCCCGTTGGGTCGTACCAGCGAAGAGGATCATCACCGACATAGGCATAGATGTTAATCCCGCCGCCCATTCTGATTCTCAGCCCATACTTTCCGCGCCTCGTTAAGGCTATTCCTATTCGCCCCCCCCTTCAGTTCGGGGTCCTCGAACTGAACTGGATCATCTTCCCAGCCACAGACGCGGCATAACTCGTACGCACCCGGCATCTCAATTGTCAAGGAGCCACAGCAAGGACAGGCGTTAGCTTCGCTCGAACCCGTCATTGCCTGCCCCAGTAGCTCATACCATCTGTGGGTTTAAACATCGTCCGAGGCACTCCACTTGCGTTGGCAGCGACGAAAGTATTCGTCGCAGGATCGTATACAAGGATATCGCCGTTGGGCCTTATCTTGGTTAGCGCGCCAACCGGAGGATTGTCCAAGAAGTTCTTTGCCTGCTCGACATAAGTCTTTGCATTGGGGCAATTAGGAAAGTCTTGGGCATGCTTTTTCCAATGCAAAAAGGCATTTTCAACCGATGAAAGATTACGCGGCGATGTCCATATTCCCCCAACAAACCCCATTGCGATGTCATCTGCAGCATCAGGATCGCCATTCAAGGCTCTGTTGAAAGTATCGAGATTTCGTTGCCGCCACGCCAAATATGCAGCTACGTTGGACTGTACAGCTGTTTGGTTCAGGCACTCTGCGCCCAGCGTGACGCAAGGGGCCTCCAAGCCCAATGGATCGATCCGACCAATCGGATTTCCCCCAGCATAGGCATACGTATTAATCCCACCCCTTAGCCCAATCGGATCACTCGTCGTATACCGCCCTACCGCCGGATCGTAATACCGGTTCAGATTGTAGAAAAGCCCCGACTCCGCATCGTAATACTGCCCTGCAAACCGCAGGTTATAGACGAACTGCGTGCCGGAGCTGGCCGGATCCTGGTTGGGCCGCGCATCGCCGAAGCTGGCGGCATCCCAGGTCCAGACCGCCGTGCCGGCGGCATTGTCGATCTGCCGCGGTGTACCCAGGTGGTCGGCGTGGATGAAGTAGGCGCTGGGGCGCTGGCCGCCGCTGGTGCTCACCAAGGGCGGCGCCAGCACGGCCACCGGCATGCCGCCCAGGTAGATCGTCTCCTCGATCAGCGCGCCGCTGGCATCGTATTCACCGATCAGCCGTCCCTGCTCGTCGGTGTTGAACAAAGTCACGCCGCTGCCCACGGTCTTGGACACGCGCCGGCCCATGCCGTCGTAGCTGTAGCTGGCGATGCCCATCGGGCCGGGGTTGGTGAGGCCGGCGAGCCGGCCGGCGGTGTCGTAGGCGTAGCCGTTGACCTGGTCCTGCGTCAGGCTGCCGTTGGCGTCGTAGGCCGGCGTGGTGAGGCTGGTGCCCTGGGTGATGAGCGCGATGCGATTGCTGGCGCTGTCGACGGTATAGCTGGCGGAGCCGGCCGGGGTAGCCTGGCTGCTGCGGTTGCCGGTGGCGTCGTAGCCGTAGCCCAGGCTGGTGTTGCCGCTGACGCTGGTCAGGCGGTCGAGGGTGTCGTAGCCATAGGTCAATCCGCCGCTCAGCACACTGTGGTTGCCCAAGGTAACGCCGGCGATGCGGGAGGCGTTGTCGTAGCCGACGCTGGATTGCACGGCGGTGGCCGAAACGCGGCCGTCCAGGTCGTAGCTGCGGCTGACGGTCTCGCCGTTGCCGAAAGTCCACGAGGCAGGGCCGGAGAACGGCTGCCAGGCAAGGCCGGACACCAGGCTCTGGCCGTTGGCGCCGATGGCGGTGATCTGGCCATGGGTCCAGGTGTAGCTCAGCAGGTCGCCGGAGGGCAGGGTCATCGTGGCGAGCTGGCCGCTGGCGTCGTAGCCATATAGCGTGGACAGGGTCAGCGTGCCGATGGTCTGGTCCCTCTCGATCACCCGGCCGTGGCTGTCGTAGCTCCAGGCGGTGCTGCCGCTGGCATCCACCATACCGGTGAGATGACCGATGCCGTTGGTGCCCTGGTCGTAGCTGAAGCTGATGGTGGAGCTGTCCGCGCGGGTGATCAGGGTGAGGCGGTTGAGCGCGTCGTACTGGTAGTGGCTGGTCTGATTCTTGGCGTCCGTGCGCGCCAGCACATTGCCGGCGGCGTCGTAGCTGGCGGTGCTGGTGCCGCTGTCAGGGCTTTGCAGGGTACCCGTGTTGCCCAGGGCGTCGGTGGTGTACGTCGTCGCCAGGCTGCGCGGATCGGTGACGCCGGTGAGCTGGTCCAGGGCGTTGTAGGCGTAATGCGTGACGCCGGAGGCGGGATCGGTGACCTGCGCCAGGCGGTCGAGCGCGTCGTAGCCGCTGCCGGTGGTGTGGCTCAACGGGTCGGTGACGCTGGTGACGTTGCCATTGTTGTCGTAGCCGTAGGTCGTGGTCTGGTTCTGCGCGCCCACATCCTGGTACAGCTCGTTGAGGCTGTTGTAGACGCGGCTGTGCGCCTGCACCAGGGTCCCGGACGGATCGTAGACCTTGACGGCGGTGTTGTTGCCCATCACGTCCGGCGTGTACTGGATGTGATCGCCGAGCTGGTCGTAGACGTCGGTGAGCTGGTGGGCCGCGTTGTAGTTGTATTGCAGGTAGGCGCCGTTGGGCAGCGTGATCCTCTGCAGCAAACCAGTGGGGTAATAGGCGTACTGGGTCAGCTCGGTCCCCACCTGCCGGCTGGCCAGCCAGCCGCGCGGGGTATACGTCAGGGTGGTGAGCAGGCCGTTCGGATCGGTGACCTGCAGCGGCCGGCCGCTTCCGTCGTAGCTGTTGACGGTGGTGACGTGGCCCAGGGCGTCGGTGACGGTATGGATCTGGCCGGATTTGGAATCACCGCTGACGATGGGGTAATAGGCGACCTGCGTCACATCCGAAACATCGGTGCGGGGACCGTCGATGGTCTGGGGTGCGCCCCAGGCGGTGTAGTTG
>DASRFD010000024.1:0-41616 GCA_035651715.1 Nevskia sp. | reverse complement strand
GGCCAGGATGTCGGCGATCGCAAGCAGCAGCGAGTCGAGCCATCCGCCTAGGAGGAAGCGCCACACGCGCCCGCGCGGCAGCAGCTTGCGCAGCTGGATCTGCCAGTCGGTCGAGCTCACAGCCATGTGATCGTTCCCAGGGTCAGTAGGTGGCCCGCGGCGGCGTTCTGGTCAGCTGCTGGTGCGGACATGTTGAAGGTGCTGATGCCGGACGCTTCGCCGATCGCCAGGATCTCCGCCTGCCGGCCCATCGATCCCTCCGGCACCGCGTTGAAGAACAGCGCCTGGAGCGCCGCCTGCACGGCCGCGCGCTGCGCGCTCGGAACGCCGGAGATGGTGAAGTCCACGGGCGTGGCGATCGGCGCCATTACCGTGACTCCTGAGACCGGCACGCCTCCGGAGATGATGGCGGCGCCGGCCGGGCGCACCGAGTCGATGTAGGTCTGGCAGGTCGACACCTCGGCGGCGCTGGCCAGGCCCGGGCCGGCGTAGTTGTCGTCGACGACGTAGACGCGTACCGTCCCGCGGCCGGAATACAGGGGGAACACCCAGGCACGGGTGAGGCCTGGAGTGGTGAGGGCCCAGACCCGGTAGTCCTCCTTGCTGCCGCCTTGCGGCGGGTTCTGGATGCGCTCCAGAGCGCGCACCTTCACCTGCTGCCAGGTTTCCTTGTCGGTACCCCCGGCCAGGCCCTCAGGGAGCGCCACAGCGGCCGCGACGCCCGCAGGCGGGTTGACGAAGGTCAGCTGGGCGCCGGCCTCCTGGTTGCCCGCAGCGCCCGGCGTGGAGGCCAGGAGGCTGATGGTGGCGGTGGTGCCAGCGATCGCCGCGTCCGCCGTCACGGTGTAGCTGTTGCCGACCGCATCCTGCAGCATCGTGCCGGCGGGAATCGGCGAGGTGTCCACGCCCGTCGCGGTGCCGGTGCCGTTGGCCGCGGTGGCGTCGCGCGGCGTCTTGTTCCAGATGGAGCTCCAGCGCAGCGAATCGTCCTTGGTGGCGCCGTAGGGCGTGGACTGCTGGAACAGCGTGTCGAGGCGGCCGAACAGCGCTTTCACCGCTCCCACCAGCGCCCGCTTGATGCCCGGGATGATGCCGCGCGGCAGCTGCGGCGCCGAGCCGGTGAGGCGCGCCACCAGGGCCGCGTCCGCGCGGCTGTTGATCTCGGCCAGGGTGGGTTCTGTGTCGGACATCAGGCGATCCCCTCGAATGGGTCAACGTCCGCTTCCGCCCACAGGTTGGCGAAGCGGTAGTTCTCGACGCTGCCGTCGGGCTTGGTGATGGCGATCGGCAGGATCAGGTTCTCCTCGTCGTCGATGAACGGGCTGGCGACCACGGCCGAGGCGGCGCCGATCTTCACCAGGATCGCCAGGGCGTCCTCGGCGAAGGTCTTGGCGCTCGGCACCAGCGCCGGCGTCACCATCTGCCGCTCCAGCAGCCACAGGTGCGAGCCCCAGCGGTCGTTCGGATCGTCGTTGAGGGCATCACCCCACCAACCCCGGGTATCGGAAGGATCCATGCCATAGGCGGCGAGCTGCTCTGGGGTCGCCTCGCGGTCCGTGAACAGGCACACCAGCACCGCGGCGCGCAAGGTGTTGTCGGGCACCAGGTCGCCGCGGTTCAGCGCCGCGTCGTAGCGGCCATAACGGTCGGCGCGCACGGCGATATCGGTCATGGGATGGCGTTGCTCGGGCCCGGCGAGCTGCCGTGCACATGCGGGTTGTAGGCATCGACGATCTGCTGCATCGAGCGCGAGCCGTCATGCACCTCCGCATCGCTGCGGATGTTGCCGCCGGTGTGGATCGAGTCGCCGCTTAGGCCATCGACGCCGGTGACGGCCAGCGTGCCCTCGACCGTGGCGTTCTCCCCCACGATGAGGTTCTGCTGCAGCGTGCTATCGCCCTTCACCGTGAAGTTGCCGTCGACGGTCAGATTGCCGGTGCACTCGGCCTCCGGCGCATCGAGCAGCACCTTGGTACCGCAGTGCACGCGGCAGTTGCCGTCCTTGTCGAGCAGGATGTAGCTGCCGACGCTGTTGTACTGTGCCGTCTCGCCCGCCTGCAGGCCGTTCTTGCGCGAGCCGTCTTCGCCCTCGATGAACAGCACGTGCGTGCGCGAGCCGCCGATGCAGAGGCGCAGCCCGGAGCAGCCCAGCGGCGGGTTCGAGCTGAAGCCGTAGGCCTGCAGGCGCTGCGCCTGGTCGCGCTCGCCATTCAGGGCGGTGATCTGCACCAGCTGCTTCACGCCGGTGTCGTCGACGAGGGTGATGGTGGCGCGGGATGCGAGCGCCAGGATGCGTCGCTCCAGCGGCGCCATCACCGTCTTGATCAGCTGCTGGATGGGGCTCACGGCAGCGCGGCCTGGCTCTGCAGGTAGGAGATGCCGTCGAACTTGAATACCGGCTGCGGCACGTAGGCCGCCTTCGGCGCGACGGTGATGAGGGAGATCTCCTCGTGTTCGTCAAGCAGCGACTCGACCTGGGCGATCAAATACCAGCCCTTGAGGCGCAGGAAGCGGTCATCGACGTACACCTCGGTGTTCGGCATCCAGGGCGTATCACCGTCCAGCCAGCCGCGCACGCGCAGCTCCGCGCGCACACCACGCGCAGCGCGGTTGGAGGCCACCCAGTTGGCCAGGATCTGCGCCTCGCCTGCCGTGACCGCGTCGCCGGCGACGATCCGCGTCATGCGCGACTTGCGGATGTTGGTGTCGTAGGCCTTGGCCAGGCACTGCTGCAGGATCTCCTGCGATCCGGCCACGGCTAGGTGTTCGAGGCCCTGGCCCACGATCTGGTATTCGTAAAAGCGGTTTTTATGGCTGTTCAAACCGCGGCTGCGGATGAGGTTCCTGCCGAGGATCAGCGGCGTCTTGGCCCGGCCGTTGCCTGCCTGAGTAAACACCAGGCCGCCGTTGCCGTCGGAAATCGGCAGCAGACCGCGCATCGCCGCGGCGCGGGAGAGCACCTCGTAGATGGTCTCGCCGCCAGTGACGGCCTGCACCGGGAACACCGGCCCGGTGCCGCCGGCCGGCACCGAGACCTTGATGCCGAAGGGCTTGCACAGCTCCTCCGCGAGCTGGTCGAGCCGCCGGTTGAGCAGGGCCTGGCCATCCAGCACCGCGCTGCAGTCCACCAGGTCGCCGGTGAAATCGCGCCCGCACAGCATCAACAGGTGGTGCCGCTCATCGTAATCGGGGTTGGCATCGTCCAGATAGCCGGTCACCACCGGCATGCCATTCATCAGCACCTGGCCGACCTGGCCCGGCTTCGCCGGCAGGTCCGTGCCGTTGATCGCCCAGCGGTCCGTGGCGCCAGCCATCGTGGCCGTCGAGGGAGCGGACGCGCAGCTCCGCCGCCTCCTCGGAACCGAGGAACGCCTCGATCAGCAGCCGCTCCGCCACCAGGCGCTCCAGCAGCTTGCCGTCGCCGGCGGCCTGGTCGACGTGAGCCCGCTCGCGCGCGTCCAGCGCGCGAGCGAGCTGCTCCTCGCTGAAGACCCAGGCCCTCACGCCGCCTCCCTGACCAGCTCGGCTCCGCGCATACCCCTCGGAGCCTCGGCCCAGGCGATCACGTCCTGCACCATCTCCAACTCCGCGGTAAGGATCCAGGTGGGGCGCGGCGCCCGGTCGGCGGTCGAGCAGCCTTTGATATCCCCCGTTGTCACTGTTTTCTGCCTCCGGGAAGCTGGTGATGGAGCTGCTGCGCACCCTGGCATTCGACGCCACGCTGGAGCTCGCCGAGGGCGACGTCGAGGTAAGCCCGGGCGACCTCAACAAACTGGCCCTGGCCATGCAGCGTCTGGAAGCGGCGGGCAAGTGGAACCTGCAGCGCGAGCGTGAGATGCGCAAGGTCTTCGTCGAGCAGGCGGCCGGCAAGGTCGATCAGCTGGCCAAGGGCGCCAAGAAAAACGGGCTCGATCCGGAGACACTGCGGCGAATTCGCGAGGAGATTTACGGCCTCGCGCCCGAGTCAGAGCGGGCCTGACCGGCTATGGCCGTTTTCCCCCTATACGCCAGCCAACGCCGCTGGAAAGACGATCAGTCGCGCTTCAAGGCGGCGACCCGAAGAGGAGCATCCCCGGCCGCGACTGGATCAAGCCCCACCCGGCGGACCTGCAGGCCATCCTCGGGGTGTTCGACCGGTACCTCCAGCTGTAGGATTTACTTGCCATGCGGCCGCTCGGCTTTTCCAGCGTTCGCCTTATCTTTCACCGGTAATTCCGCCGGCAACGCCGCTCCGCCGCCTCAAAATCAATGCATCAAACCAAACGTCAGCCCGCCTGTGTCACCCGCGCGCAACCCCGCGCCCGTCCTGATAAATCCCGCTTTGTCCCCGGCCGTCCCGGATGGCTCAGACTAAACGTCAGGATGCACGTGGCGGGGTCCGAAGACAGGCCATCCCTGGCCTGTCTTCGGACGCTTCGGCATCCCTGCCTCGCCCGGCGCGAACACACGCGCCGGCTCATGCCGCCACGAGCTGTGGTGCTCGGCGCAGTTACGGGGGGAACGTCAAAAGCACAGCAACGGCAACATCAAAAGCCAAGCGTCGCTCGCTTCTAACCCCCTCTCCCTGCGGGAGGGGGTTGGGGAGGGGACACACTACGACTCACAAGGTTCTCCGGGGCGGGAATGCCGGAGTGAGTTCCGAAGGGCGGGAGTCATCCTGCTTGTCGTGATTCACGGCAGTCGGGATTCGCTTCGCTACTCCCCGACTGCTGTATCGAACGCGCGAGTCATCACTTGGACCAGAATTTCCACCAAGGCCGGTATTCGTCTGATTCTTGCGCGCTTATTTTTTCGGACTCCCATGGAAAGCTGATCGGCCCTCCGGGCAGTATGTGGTCGCAATAAGCCGACCTGTTCCCAAGTTGACGGATGATTGCCGGGTCATGGCCGCCATATCGGATGGCGTTCACGCAACAGACCAGAGCAGCCGAGCAAGCCCGATCAATTTCTTCCGCTGTTTGCGGCTGACGGAGGAAATAGGTATCCATGTTTTCGCCTTCAAGCGGAGCGAGCAAATCCGGGGCTTCGCCTTCCGGCAAGGTGCAAGCCATGCATTCCCCTGTCGTGTAGAACGGGCCGGGGACGTTCTTGTTCAGTCGTGCATTCATACGCCTGCCCTGATGGGCTTTCACGGCCCCGTTGCGATCTGCCCGTTTACCAGCTTCTCAGCCGTCACAAACCGCGGCCGGATATCCGTCGGCACGTTCGCCAGCCTGTCGATCACATGCTGCGCCTCCGGCCGCAGCACGCCCAGCTGGTCGAGCATGCCTTTCGCCGCGGCGTAGTCGCCGCGGGCCTGGATAGTCATGATCTCGGTGACCAGGGCGGTGACGGCCGGACGGATCTTGTCGGAGACGATGGCGAAGGTGCCGTCGCGGTTGACCTTGACGCCGCCGTGGTCGAGCAGCCAGTTGAGCTGCATCGCCATGCCCTTGCCGTGAGCCTCGCCGATGCCGAAGCGCAGGGTGCGGAAGCTGCTGGCGAGGTAGGTGTCGTACATGGTCCGCTCCATGGACTTGTCGATCACGCCCTTGTCCACCAGGTACTGCAGCGCCCACAGCCCGGAGATGTCGGCCTTGGCCTCCTCGAACGCGGACGAGGCTTCCTTCAGCGCCTGGCGCACGGTGGTGTCCTTGCCCTCGACCTTGATGCTGTGCGGGCCCAGGCCGTGCATCAGCTCGTGCATCAGGATGTGGGTGAAGAAGGGGTCGAACTGCACCTGGGCCTGGTCCGCCCTGGCCAGCGCCACCTTGGCGATCGGCATCAGCACCTTGTCGAACTTGGCGTGCTGCACGTTCTTCAGCATGACGCGCTTGGAGCCCTTTTCCCGGGTCACCCGCTCGTCGTTGGGCAGGTTGTAGGCGGCGGTCTGCACGCCGTGGGCGGCGTCGCCGGAGTCGTAGACCTCGTTGACCACGGCGATCGGGGCCAGCGCGCCGAGCTTGGGATTGCGCATCGCCGGGTCGATGGGCAGATGGTCCTCGATGTCCTGCAGCCGGCCGCTGAACCGGGCCAGCTTGGCGCTCTCGGCCTCGTCGCGCACGGTGATGTAGGCCTCGTAGGCCGCCTTGTAGTTGAACCAGTTGTCCGTGTAGACCTCGTAAGGGCCGATGGTCGGCTCGAGCGTCGCGTCCAGTTCCATCCAGGCCACGTCGCTGGCGTAATAATCGTTGGACAGGAAGGCGGCGGCGCGCAGCTCCAGGAACTTCTTCAGGCTCGGCTGCCGTGTCGCCTGCGCCGCCTCGCGCAGCAGCGCGGCGGCCTGCTGCAACTCGCCCTGGTACTCGATGCTGTAGGGCACGCTGGCCAGCGAGCCGTCCGGCTGGCGGCGGATCACGGTGAAGAAGCCCCGCGCCTGGTCGGCCTGCGCCTGCGGCAGGCCGGCGATCCAGCGGTCGATTTCGTCCTTGGTGGCGTCGCTGGGATAGAAGTTGCCGCCGTCCGGCCTGGCCGGCACGCCGGGCACGAGGGGCTTGTCGTGGTCCACGCTGTCCCAGGGGCCCTGGTAGAGCAGGAAATTCGCCAGGCGCGCCCGGCCGGTCGCGCTGTTGTCTTCCAGCAGCTGCAGCAGCAGGGGGCCGTTGCCGGACCAGACCTGGCGCTGGTAGATCGCGTTGAGGACCTGCGCGGCCCGCACCTGCAGGGCCAGCGAGTCGCGCTCGCTCTGCGGCAGCGCGGAAACGTCCACGCTCAGATCGGTGGGCGCGAAACGCGCCGACATCCGCTCCAGCGCGGCGAGTTCGCCGGACCTGTCCGGCGCGGCGGAAACGGGAAAGGCGGCGGCAATGGCGGCTGCGAACGCGGCGGCGGCAAGGGTGCTGCGCATGAGGGTATTTTCCGGTGGCCGCCGAGGCGGCGAATGGCGCAGCCTACAAGAGGCCGCGGCGCGCCCACAACGCGGCGGGGACGGATCGTGTGACGGACGCGCTTGCATTCGCCAGCCGTCCGGGATAATACTTAATCAAATGCTTAACCAACAGCTGCCAGTCGATCGTGTCTTCCATGCCCTGGCCGATCCGGCGCGGAGGATCATGGTGGAGCGCCTCAGCCGCGGGCCGGCCTCGGTCAGCGAGCTGGCGCAGCCGCTGGACATGTCCATGCCCGCGGTACTGCAGCACCTGAAGATCCTCGAGTCGAGCGGCCTGGTGCGTTCGGCCAAGCAGGGGCGGGTGCGCACCTGCCACATCCAGCGCCCGGCCTTGCAGTCGGTGGAGCGCTGGATCACCGAGCGCCGCGCCACCTGGGAGCGCCGCCTCGACCGGTTGGGAACCTTCCTCGCCGAAGGCGAGGATCAATAAAAGCCATCTATCCACGAGCGAAGACGAACAGAGAGACCCCATGAGCAAGCGCAGTGTCGTGCACGACAGCTTCACCATCGAACGCGTCTACCCGGCGAGCCCGGCCCGCGTCTTCAAGGCCTGGGCCAGCGCCGAGTCCAAGGCGCGCTGGTTCATCGGTCCCGGCGAATGGGAGCTGTTCAGGCGCGAGCTGGATTTCCGCGTCGGCGGCCAGGAGGTGCTGAGCGGCCGCATGCCCGGCCAGCAGGCGCACCACTTCCATGCCGTCTACCACAACATCGTGCCGGACCAGCGCATCGTCTACAGCTACCACATGCTGATCGGCGATGCGCCGATCTCGGGCTCGCTGGCGACGGTGCAGATCGAGCCCGAAGGCAGCGGCACGCGCCTGACCTTCACCGAGCAGTGCGCCTTCCTCGACGGTTACGACGACCGCGGCAGCCGCGAGCAGGGCACGCGCCAGCTGCTCGACAACCTCGGCAGCTGGCTCGCGCACTAAGGAGACGACGATGAAACCGGACCTGATCCTGCATTACCACCCGCTGTCCTCGTACTGCCAGAAGGCCTTGATCGCCCTGTACGAGCACGGCGTGCCGTTCGAGGCGAAGCTGGTCAACCTGCAGGACCCGGCCGAGCGCGCCGCGCTGTGCGCGCTGTGGCCGATCGGCAAGTTCCCGGTGCTGGAGGACCGCACGCGCAACACCGTCGTCGCCGAGTCCAGCATCGTCATCGAATACTTGGACCAGCACTACCGCGGCGCGTCGGCGCTGATCCCGGCCGATGCCGCGCAGGCGCTGCGCGCCCGCCACTTCGACCGGGTGTTCGACCTGTACGTGCACCTGCCGATGCAGAAGATCGTCGGCGACCGCCTGCGCCCGCAAGGCGCCAAGGACCCGCACGGCGTGGACGAGGCACGGCGCACCCTGGATACGGCATACGCCCTGATCGACGCGGAAATGGCGCAGCGCGACTGGGTGCTGGGCGAGGCCTACAGCCTGGCCGACTGCTCGGCTTCGCCGGCGCTGGGTTACGCCGACATGGTCCATCCGCTCGGGCCGCAGCATCCGCATACCCGGCGTTACCTGGAGCGGCTGCGCCGGCGGCCCTCCTACGCGCGGGCGCTGCGCGAGGCCGAGCCCTACCTGCACATGGTGCCGCGCTGACGATGCCGGGTGCCCGCCGGCCCTGAAAAGGCGCAGGGCGGGGGCGCACTCCCGGCTCAGGCCGGCGTCACGAACACGGTGTCTTCCGGCTGCAGCGCGCGGCCGTCGGCGGCGCGCACCTCGATCCTTGCCAGCGGCTTGCCCTTCTTGCGGTCGACCAGCTCGCGGTACGGCTCGCCGCGCCGGAAGTAGTGGTCCAGGCCCCACTGGCGCAAGGCCACCAGCACCGGAAACAGCTTGCGGCCGCGCTCGGTCGGCACGTACTCGCTGAAGGCGCTGCCGTCGGAGGCGGGCACCTGCTCCAGAATGCCGCGCTCCACCAGCTTGCGCAGGCGCGCGGCGAGGATGTTCCTGGCCATGCCCAGGCCCTTCTGCAGCTCGCCGAAGCGGCGCTTGCCGGCCAGCACGTCGCGCACGATCAGCAGCGACCACCAGTCGCCGATGCTGTCGAGCGAGCGCGCCACCGGGCAGTCGGCGCCCTCGAAGCTGGTGCGTTTCATCTTCGGCCTCCTTCCGGCGGAAGGACGCTTCCGCCTGCATGGTTGCATTATGAAACCATCTGGAGTAAGGTGCAAACATGGTTTCAAAATGAAACCAATAAATCCGATCAGACTGCGCCGCTTCGGAAGCGGCGCCGGGCAAAGGAGCAAGCGATGAAACTCAAAGGCAAGACGGCCGTCATCACCGGCGGCAACAGCGGCATCGGGCTGGCCACCGCCCGCCTGTTCGTGGCCGAGGGCGCGAAAGTGGCGATCATCGGCCGCAACCAGGAAACCCTCGACGCCGCGCTGAAGGAGCTGGGTCCGGAGGCCATCGCGTTCAACGCCGACCTCGGCGACGTGCCCGCCGCCGCAAAGGCCATCGCCGCCGCCGGCGAGAAGCTCGGCGGCATCGATGTGCTCTTCGCCAACGCCGGCATTGCCGGCAACACCCCGGTGGGCGCCACCAGCCTGGAGCTGTTCGAGCAGGTGCTGAAGATCAACCTCACCGCGGTGTTCTTCACCGTGCAGTCGGCGCTGCCCTACCTGCGCGACGGCGCGTCGATCGTGTTCAATGGCTCGGTGATCGGCGTCAACGGTGCGCCCGCCTACAGCGCCTACGCCGCCAGCAAGGCCGGCGTGCGCGTCATCGCCCGCTCGCTCGCCGCGGAGCTGTCGCCGCGCGGCATCCGCGTCAACACCGTGGTGCCGGGCGCCACCCGCACCCCGATCTGGGGCCGCGATGCCGCCGCCATCGGCGCCCTCGAAGGCTACCTGACCCGCCAAATCCCGCTCGGCCGCCTGGGCGAGGCCGAGGAGATCGCCAGGGCCGTGCTGTTCCTCGGCTCGGACGATTCCTCCTATGTCCAGGGCACCGAGATCGTGGTCGACGGCGGCGCCACCGGCCTGCCCTGGGGCGCGCCGGTCTATCGCGCGCCGGCCAAGGCCTGAGCGGGCTCGACGCCTGGCGAATCGTTCGTCCGGGTGTTTGCGCCGCGGACGCACCGGGGGGGCCGGCACAGGCCCTCGCTGCGCCCGGGGTCGCGGCTTGCCGGCGCGAACGCATGTGTTGCAGTGTGGGCACAACAGCAGCGGTCACAGGGAAAGAACATGGACAAACCAAGCGCAGTCGTCGTCGGTGTAGGCGCCGAGGCCGGGCTGGGCGCGGCGATCTGCCGCCGCTTCGCCGCCGGCGGCTATCACGTGCTGGTCGCCGGGCGTACCCCGGCCAGGATCGACCAGGTGGCCAGCGCGATCCGCGCGGCCGGCGGCAGCGCGGAGGGGGTGCCCACCGACACCACCGACGAAGCGCAGGTGCTGAACCTGTTCGACCGCGCCATGGCGCCCGGACCGGGCCTGGCGCCGGTCGACGCCGTGGTGTTCAACGCCGGCAACAACTGGCCGATCAAGTTCCGCGAGCTGGAGGCGGCGAAGTTCGAGGAATTCTGGCGGGTGGGCTGCTATGCCGGCTTCCTGGTCGGGCGCGAGGCGGCGCGGCGCATGGCGCCGCTGGGCCGCGGCACGGTCCTGTTCACCGGCGCTTCGGCCAGCGTGCGCGGCAAGCCGGACTACGCCCACTTCGCCGCGGCGAAGGCCGGCCTGCGCGCCATCGCGCAAAGCATGGCGCGCGAGTTCGGGCCGCTGGGCCTG
Source organism: Nevskia sp. (assembly GCA_035651715.1). Lineage (GTDB taxonomy): Bacteria > Pseudomonadota > Gammaproteobacteria > Nevskiales > Nevskiaceae > Nevskia. The sequence goes on along the minus strand of DASRFD010000024.1, from coordinate 31,026 downwards.
CACGTGGCGCACGTCGTCATCGACGGCGGCATCCGCGGCGAGCGCCTGCTCAAGGCGGTGCCGCAGCTGGAGCAGATGCGCGGGCCGGACGGCCTGCTCGAGATCGACGCCATCGCCGAGACCTATTGGCAGCTGCACCGCCAGCCGCGCTCGGCCTGGGCGCAGGAGATCGACCTGCGGCCGTACAAGGAGCCGTTCTGATTCCCGGCCTTTCCTGACGGAGGCAGGTTTCCACCCCCGCATGCGGCGGCCTCCCGCGGGTGAGGGCACAGCGGTTCAGGCGCGCGACAGCGGCGCCGCCACTTCCTCCAGCGAGCGCCGCTCCGCCGGCAGCGCGTAGCGCCAGGCCACCAGCGCGCCGAGCAGCATCAGCGCCGCACCGAGGGCGTAGCCCGCGGCCAACTCGCCGCGATGGCCGCTGGCGATGAGCCAGCCGAACAGGGCGGGGCCGGCGATGCCGCCGGTAGCGGTGCCCAGCACGTAGAACACCGAAATGGCCATGGCGCGCACCTCCAGGGGAAAGCTCTCGCCGGCGGTGAGATAGGCGGCGCTGGCGGCGGCGGAGGCGAAGAAGAACACCAGGCTCCACATCAGGGTCTGCGAGGTCGCATCCAGCGCGCCGGCCAGGAACAGCGCGGTGCTGAGCAGCAGCAGCAGGCCCGACAGGCCGTAGGTCAGCGCCAGCATGCGGCGGCGGCCGAAGCTGTCGAAGCCGCGGCCGAGCAGCAGCGGGCCGAGGAAGTTGCCGGCGGCGAAGGGCAGCAGGTACAGGCCGACCGAGCCGCCGGACACGCCGTAGAAGCGGCCCAGCACCAGCGCGTAGGTGAAGAAGATGGCGTTGTAGAAAAAGGCCTGCGCCGCCATCAGCACGGTGCAGACCAGGGCGCGTCCGGGATAGAGCCGGAACAGCACCCGTCCCAGCTCGAGCAGGCCGTGCGGCTCGGCGCGCGGACGCAGGCGCAAGCTGGCGCAGCGGCCTTGCGGCTGCTGCCGTGCCCGGTCCTCGATGCCGCGCACCACCGCCTCGGCCTCGGCCAGGCGGCCGTTCACCATCAGCCAGCGCGGACTCTCGGGCAGCGAGCGGCGCAGCAGCAGGATCAGGCCGCCGAGCGCGGCGCCGATGCCGAAGGCCAGGCGCCAGCCCAGGTCCTGCGGCAGCAGCCGCGGGTCGAGCAGCAGCACCACGCCGCAGGAGCCCAGGGCCGCGCCGAGCCAGAAGCTGCCGTTGATCACCAGGTCGGTGCGGCCGCGGTAGCGCGCCGGCGTCAGCTCCTGGATCGCCGAGTTGATGGCGCTGTACTCGCCGCCGATGCCGGCGCCGGTGAGGAAGCGCAGCAGGGCAAAGCTGGCGAAGTTCCACGACAGGCCGCTCAGCGCGGTGGCGCCGAGGTACAGGCCGAGGGTGACGAAGAACAGCGGCTTGCGCCCGTGGCGGTCGGCGAGCCAGCCGAACAGCAGGGCGCCGCAGACCGCGCCGGCGAGGTAGGCGCTGGCGCTGAGCCCGATCTGGCGGTCGTCAAGCCCCAGGCTCTGCTTCACCGCGCCGGCCACCGCGCCGGCCAGGGTCACTTCCAGCCCGTCGAGAATCCAGGTGATGCCCAGCGCCAGCGCCACGCGCGTGTGGAAGCCGCTCCAGCGCAGGCGGTCCAGCCTGCCCGGGATGTCGGTCTCCAGCTCCCTGCCGGAATCCGCCACAGGCTATGCTCCACGTCCTTGTGACTATGGCCATTCGACCGTGCGGCCGGGTCAAAGTGCGGCGCGCCGGCCGCGGCGAAATGCTCCGTCGACAAGGCGCGGACCGGCTGAAACGCCCGCGCCAAAAGCTCTACCATGGCGGCCGGGGGGCGGCGCGAGGCCGCGGCACGACAACAAACATGCACAGACTCATGCAAGCGCTGATCCTGGCCGCGCCGCTGGCCCTGGCCGGCTGCGGCGGCTCCGGCACGCCGGTGCCCGGCGGCGACGGCCGCCCCAATGTGCTGCTGATCCTGGCCGACGACCTGGGCTACTCGGACATCGGCGCCTACGGCAGCGAGATCCGCACGCCCAGCCTCGACGCGCTGGCGCGCGAGGGCGGGGTGTTCACCAACTTCCACGCCACGCCCCTGTGCTCGCCGACCCGCGGCGAGCTGCTGACCGGTGCCGACCACCACATCGTCGGCGACGGCGCGCTGCTGACGCCGCTGCTGCCCTACCAGGGCGGCGAGGACTACGACGGGTTGAACGACAAGGCGCGCACCGTGGCGCAGCTGCTGCGCGACGCGGGCTACCACACCTACATGGCCGGCAAGTGGCACGTCAGCGGCAAGGGGCCGGAGCAATGGGGCTTCGAGCAGTCGTGGTACCTGCAGCCCGACGCCGGCAACGGCAACAACTTCCCGCCGGCCAACGGCGGCAACGGCGCCGACGAGGCGCACTACGACAACGGCAAGCCGGTGGCGCTGCCGGCGGACTTCTATTCCACCGACTACTACACCGACCGCCTGATCGCCGACATCGACGCGCAGCGCGGCGACGGCCGGCCGTTCTTCGCCTATCTCGCGGTGCAGGCCACGCACAATCCGCTGCAGGCGCCGGACGACTACCTGAACCGCTACGGCGGCGTCTACGACGCCGGCTATGCGGCGGTCGGCGCGGCGCGCATCGCCAGGCAGAAGGCGCTGGGCATCGTTCCCGAGGGCTTCGCGCCCAATCCGGGCCTGCCGGTCAGCGCGCTCAGCCCGTCCGCGCCGTTCGCGCTGCTGAACCTGCCGTGGTCCGCGCTGACCGCCGGGCAGCGCCAGCAGGAGGCCCGGCAGATGGAGGTCTACGCCGGCATGCTGGAGAACATGGATGCGAACATCGGCCGCCTGCTCGATCACCTGCGGCAGCTCGGCGCTTACGACCACACGCTGATCGTGTTCCTGTCCGACAACGGGCCGGACGGCAACGGCGACGTCGATCCTTCGGGCAACGTCGACAACAGCCTCGCCAACTACGGCAAGGCCGGCTCCTACGTCACGCGCAGCGTCGCCTGGTCCCTGGTCAGCAGCGTGCCGTTCAAGGGCTTCAAGGCCTCCATCTACGAGGGCGGCACCTCGGTGCCGGCGATCGTGCGCCTGCCCGGCGGCGGCCACCGCCTGATCCCGGCGCTGACCTCCGTGCTCGACCTGGTGCCGACCATCCTCGCCGCGGCCGGCCTGCCCGACCCGGGCACGCAGTACCAGGGCCGCGCGGTGGCGCCGCTGGAGGGCTTCTCGCTGCTGCCGTTGCTGCGCGGCGAGGCCGGCGCGGTGCGCGGTCCCGACGATGTGCTGGCCGACGAGATGTACGACCACCGCTACGTCGTGCGCGGCGACTACAAGCTGGAGCGCACCGACCCGCTGTACTACGGCTGGAGCGTGGTCGCCGACCACAACTGGCAGCTGTTCGACCTCGCCGCCGACCGCGGCGAGAACCAGGTGCTCGACGAGCGCGACATCCTGCTGCCGACCGTCGGCCTGCCCACCGATCCCTACACCGATATCGTCGACCGGATGGTCGGCGACTGGCAGGCCTACGTGCAGCGCACCGGCCTGTCGTTGCCGCCGGGGCAGTGAGCGCTCAGCCGGCGAGGTGTGCCGCGAAGCCGCTGCGCTCCGGCGCCACCTGGGGCTTCAAGGTCAGCGCCGGAATGTCGTAGTCGCCGGCGTTCTGTGGCCGGAAGGGGATCGGCGGCGTGGTGAACAGCGCGTCGAGCCTGCGGCCCAGTTGCTCGCGGATGCCGGCCAAGCGGGTGTCGTCCATGCGGTCGGCGCGGTAGACCACGAACGGCGGCAGCACCGCCAGGCCGGGGTAGTAGAGAATGCCGTGGTGGATCGGGAACAAGAGGTCCTCGATCGGGCCGTTGACGCCGCGCGGGGCATAATGCGATTCCCAGCCGCCGGCGGTGACCACCAGCATCGCCCGCTTGCCGGCGAGCGTGCCCTCGCCGTAGCGGTCGCCCCAGTGGCGGTCGGAGTGCTCGCCCACGCCATAGCCGAAGCCATAGGCGTACACCCGCTCCACCCAGCCCTTGAGGATCGCCGGCAACGAGAACCACCACAGCGGGAACTGCAGGAGCACCGCGTCGGCCCAGCGCAGCTTGTCCTGCTCGGCGGCGATGTCCGGGCTTTGCCGGCCCCTGGCATAGGCACGCCGGGAATCCTCCGACGGCACGAAGCGTTCGCCGGCGATGCCGTCCAGGCTGTCGGCGGCGTCGAGCACGGCCTTCCACTTCATGGCGTAGAGATCCGAGACCTGCACCCTGTGGCCGGCCTGCTCCAGTCGGCGCACGGCGAAATCCTTCAGCGCGCCGTTGAGCGAGCGCGGTTCGGGATGGGCGTAGACGATCAGCACGTTCATGGCGGCCTCCTGATTTCCGAGGCCGGCAGGATGCAACCTTCCGGACTATATTAGAAATGAATATTTAAAATCCCAGGTATTGCCGTGCTCAATCTCAGGACCCTGGACCTCAACCTGCTGGTCACGCTCGATGCGCTGCTGGCCGAGCACAACGTGACGCGCGCGGCCGAGCGCCTGCACTATTCGCAGCCGTCCGTCAGCGTGCAACTGGCCAAGCTGCGCGCGATCTTCGGCGACCCGCTGCTGCTGCCGGGGCCACGCGGCATGCGTCCCACCGCCCGGGCGGAGGAACTGCGCGAGCCGTTGCGGCGGGCCCTGGAGGCCGTGCAGCAGGCGGTGGCGCCGTCGAGCGCCTTCGATCCCGCCGCAGCCAACCAGACCTGGAGGATCGCCGCTACCGACTACAGCGAGTCCACCGTGCTGCTGCCGGCCCTGGCCGGCCTGCGCGCGGCGGCGCCGGGCACGCGCGTGGCGGTGCTGGAAATGGTGCCGGGGAACCTGCTGCGGCAGGCGGAGCGGGGCGACATCGACCTCGCCTTCCACACCTCAGAGGACGCGCCGCCCGGCCTGCGCCGCCGGCCGCTGTTCACCGAGCGTTACGTGCTGGTCGGCCGCGCCGGCCATCCGCGCCTGCGGCGCAGACCCAGCCTGGCGCAGTTCGCCGCGCTGGAGCACGTCATCGTTTCGCCCGACGGCGGCAAGTTCCACGGCGTCACCGACGCGGCGCTGGCCGCGGCGGGGCTGGCGCGCCGCGTGGTGCTGTCGGTGCCGCACTTCCTGTTCATGCGCGCGGTGCTGGAGAGCACCGATCTGGTCGGCATGCTGCCGGCGCGCCTGGTGCGCGGCGACCGGGCCCTGCGGGTGGTGGAGCCGCCGCTGCAGGTGCCGGGCTACGAGATGTCGATGCTCTGGCACGAGCGCCTGCACCGCGACCCGGCGCATCGCTGGCTGCGCCAGCACCTCGCCGCATCGGTCTGAGGCCGCCGGATTACTGCACCACCACGGTGCCGGACATGCGCGGGCCGTGGATGCCGCACTCGACGTGGTAGGTGCCGGGCGTGGTGAAGGTGTGCTGGTAGGTCATGCCCTTGTCCAGGCGCGGGCCCATGCCGTCCGGCAGCTTGATGCGGTGGTTGGAGTCGTCGACGTTGACCCAGGTCACGGTGGTGCCGGCCTTGACCGTGAGCACGGACGGCACGAACACCATCCAGCCGATGTTCACGGTGTCCGGCGTGGTCGGCGCCGGGGGCGGCGGCACGTCGATGGCGTGCGCCGGCGCCACGGCCTGCAGCAGCAGGGCGAACAGCGAGCAGCGGAAGGCGGCCTTGAGGGAAATCACGGCGAGGCTCCTGAGCGGACTTTTGGGTTGGTCCGCAAAAACTGGCAAGCGCCGTGCCAGTCTGCGCCTTCAGCGCTGGCCCATCGCCGTGTCGCCGAACAGGTCCTTGAGGCCGCGCGGCTGCGAGCGCCAGTACTGCTGCGGCGCCCGCACCTGCGCGCCGAGCTTCGCCGCGGCATGCCAGGGCCAGCGCGGGTCGTAGAGCATGGCGCGGGCCAGCGCCACGGCGTCGGCCTGGCCGGTGGCGACGATGGCCTCGGCCTGCTCGGCCTCGGTGATCATGCCCACCGCGACGGTCGGCAGGCCGGTCTCCGCCTTCACCCGAGCCGCGAACGGCACCTGGTAGTTGGGGTGCACCGCGATCTTCTGCTGCTTGCTCAGGCCGCCGCTGGAGACGTGGATGTAGTCGCAGCCCAGTTTCTGCAGTTCGCGGGCGAAGGCGATGGTCTGCTCCGGGTCCCAGCCGCCCTCGATCCAGTCGGTGGCGGAAACGCGGATGCCCACGGCGAGCCCGGGCGCGGCGGCGCGCACCGCGGCGAACACTTCCAGCGGGAAGCGCAGGCGGTTGCCCAGCGGGCCGCCGTAGCGGTCCTGGCGCCGGTTGGTCAGCGGCGAGAGGAACTCGTGCAGCAGGTAGCCGTGGGCGCCGTGGAGTTCGATCAGGTCGAAGCCCAGGCGCGCGGCGCGCCGCGCCGCCTCGACGAAGCCCGCGGCCACGCGCTCGAGGCCCGCCTCGTCCAGTTCCAGCGGCGCCGGCTCGGCGGCGGACAGCGGCACTGGCGAGGGCGCGACCGGCCGCCAGCCACCGGGCTGGTCCGCCGGGATCAGCTGGCCGCCTTCCCAGGGCACCTGGCTGGAGGCCTTGCGCCCGGCGTGGGCGAGCTGGATGCCCAGCCGGATCGGCGAGTGCCGGCGGATGGCGCGCACCACCGGCTGCAGCGCGCGCTCGGTCGCCTCGTCGTAAAGGCCGAGGTCGGCGGGCGAGATGCGCCCTTCCGGCAGCACCGCGGTCGCCTCCGTGATCAGCAGCCCGGCCCCGGACAGGGCCAGGTGGCCCAGGTGCAGCAGGTGCCAGTCGGTGGCGCGGCCGTCCTCCGCCGAGTACTGGCACATCGGCGCCACCACGATCCGGTTGGGCAGGGACAGCGGGCCGATGGTCCAGGGCGAAAACAGGGCGCTCATGACGATCCTTGCGGCAGGTTTGACGCAGGGATATCGGGGCGCGGCCCCCGAAGTCAAGCCGCGCATCGCCTTGCGTCGGTCATGCTGGGCGCGGCGGAGAATCCGGCCCCTGCGCCAGGGCCCGGGCGGCGCCGGATGCTCCGCTACGCCGGAACTCACCGCAGCTAGGCGTGCTCCTCGGCGAAATCCGCGCTGCGGCTGAGGTTTTCCCAGCGGTCGATCTCGCCGGCCAGCTGCGCCAGCTTGCGCCGCGCCAGGCGCAGCGCGTCGCTGCCCAGCAGCAGCCGCGGTGGCGGCTCGGGCAGGTCCACCAGCTCGAGGATGGCCTGCGCCGCCGCTTCCGGGTCGCCCGGCTGGTGGCCGGCCAGCTCCTGCTTGTGGCGCACCACGCGGCCCGCGGTGTCGGCGTAATCGCGGATGCTGCGGCTGCCGACCTGCATCGAGCGCTCCGACAGGAACTCGGTGCGCAGGGCGCCGGGTTCGACCAGGCTGACCTTGAGGCCCAGCGGTCCCAGCTCCGCCGCCAGGCTTTCGGACAGCGCGGCCAGCGCCGCCTTGCTGGCGGCGTAGAGGCCGGAGCCGGCCATCGGCGACAGCGCGGCGACCGAGGCGATGTTGACGATGTGGCCGCGGCGCCGGGCGCGCATCGCCGGCAGCACCTCCTGCAGCAGGTGCCAGGCGCCGAAGAAATTGGTCGAGAACAGCTCGTAGGCCTGCGGCACGGCGGCTTCCTCCACCGCGCCGAACAGGCCGTAGCCGGCGTTGTTCACCACCACGTCGAGCTGCGGGCACAGGCGCAGGGCCTCGCGCACGGCGGGACGGATCTGCTCCGGGTCGGCCACGTCCAGCGCGAGCACGCGCAGGTTCGGCGCCCGCGGCGGCTCCAGCCAGCCGCTGCGGGTGGTGCCGATCACGTGGTCGCCGCGGGCCAGCGCGGCCTCGGCCAGGGCGCGGCCCAGGCCGCGCGAAATGCCGGTGATCAGCCAGTTCCTTGGGGTCATCGGGGGGCTCCTGAATGTCTTGGCTCCGGACAGTGTCGGGGGCGGGTACCGGAGCGTGTGAGTGACAAATGCGACGGGATTCCCGGACCGGGGTTCCCTTGGGTACGGCATGGATTCTCGGCGCCGGGGCGGGTCCAGGCGATATACGATGCTGTCGGATGCTTGCCTGATTCTCCAGAAGACGGGAGAAGTGGATTGCGCGCGCGGAGGACCGGTGTAGAGTTTCGTCCACTGCCCGGGAGCAGGGCAGCAGGACTTCGACAGTGCACTACATTCCCGAAATCGCGCGCCGGCGCATGGCCGAGCTGATCGCCGGCATGACCACCCAGGACGGGCCCACGCCCTCGCGCCTGCCCAACGTGCAGTTCGCCCGCGCCACGCACAGCCGGCCGCGGGCCCCGGTGGTCTACGTCCCCGGCGTGTTCTTCCTGGTGCAGGGCCGCAAGCGCGGCTACCTCGGCGACCAGGTCTATACCTACGACCAGCACAACTACCTCGTCACCTCGGTGCCGCTGCCGCTGGAGTGCGAGACCGAGGCGAGCCCGGAACAGCCCCTGCTCGGGGTGGCCGTGCACATCGACCTGGGCGAGCTGGCCGAGCTGCTGCTGGAGATGGACGAGCGCCTGCCGGACATCGCGGCCTCGCCGCGCGGCATCTACGCCACCCCGCTCGACGCCGAGCTGGGCGGCGCAGTGATCCGCCTGCTGGAGGCCCTGCGCAGCCCGGTGGAGGCGCGCATCCTCGGCCCGCAGATCGTGCGCGAGATCACCTACCGCGTGCTGTGCGGCGAGCAGGGCGGGGCGCTGCGCGCCCTGGCCACCCGCCACAGCCACAGCGGCCGCATCGGCAAGGTGCTGCGCCACGTGCACAGCAACTACGCCGCGCCGCTGGACGTGGAGACCCTGGCGGAGGAGGCGAGCATGAGCGTCTCGGCCTTCCATCATCACTTCAAGGCGGTGACCTCCACCTCGCCGCTGCAGTACGTCAAGACCATCCGCCTGCACCAGGCGCGCCTGCTGATGGTGCACGAGGGGCTCAACGCCGGCGTGGCCGCGCAGCGCGTCGGCTACGAGAGCCCCTCGCAGTTCAGCCGCGAGTTCAAGCGCCTGTTCGGCAGCAACCCCTCGACCGAGGCGGCGCGGGTGCGGGCGGCGCTGTGAGGCTCAGGCGCGGCGCCTGCGCCGCCCGCTGAACGCCCGCGGCGGCAGGCCTTCGCGGTCGCGGAAGGCGCGGGTGAAGTTGGCTGGGTCGCTGAAGCCCAGCGAATACGCCACCTCGGTGATGCTCATGCCGCTGTCCAGGCGCTCGCGCGCCAGTTCGTGCTGGATGCGGCCGGCGAGCCGGCGGAACGAGGTGCCCTCGCGCTCCAGGTAGCGGTTCAGCGTGCGCGGCGCGATGTTCAGCATCGCCGCCAGCTCCGGCAGGGTCGGCAGGGCCTCGCCGACCTCGCGCAGGTTCATCGCCACCCAGTCGGCGAACTGGCCGACGCGCGCGGCCTGCGCCACCTGGGCCTTGCAGCGCGCCTCCGCCATCTTCAGCGCGTTGGGATCGGCCAGGGTCACCGGGTAGTCGGCCAGGCCGTCCTGGAACAGCAGGCGCACGCCCGGCACCGCCTCCGCGCCGAAACGCGCTTCCACGCCGCGGAGCTCGGCGTAGCGCGCCGCGTGCGGCGGCCGCGGGATCGACAGGCTCAGGACGCAGGGCGGGGCGCGGCCGCCGCTGAGGTCGAGCACGTCGCGCAGCGCGGCGGTGGCGATCGCCTCCAGGTGGAACGCCAGGCAGTCGTGGCCCATCGCCACCACCGGCGTGAAATGCAGCTCGGTCGAGCCGGGCGCGGCGTGGAAGCGCAGGCGGAAGCTCGGCATCACCAGCTTGAAATAGCGCGCCACGAAGCGCAGCGCCTGCTCCACATCCGGGCTGCTCAGCATGCCGAAGCCGACCAGGCTGTGCGCGCTGACGCTGAGCAGCTTGCCCAGCTCGTAGCCGAGGTCGCTGCGGCCGGTGAGGCGGGTGAGGTGCGCGACCAGCGCGTCGACCTGCGAGAAGCGCAGCGTGGCGTCCGGGTCCGCCAGCAGGCTGGCCGGCACCTTCAGCTCGCGCAGCACCGCGCCGAGGTCCACGCCGTGCCGCTTCAGCACTTCGCCGAGGCGCAGGTAGTAACGCACCGGCACGCGGATCTCGCGACGCGCCATTTGGGCCTCCCCGTTGCCGCCAGTTTTGAGTATCGCAGAGTGGCGCAAAATCACAAGTAGATGGCGTGAAATCACAGGTGGGCGGTGCGGCGCGCGGGCATTCTGAAGTCCTCCACAGGAGGAGAAAAGACTTCATGAACGCGACACAGGCGATGGCGGGTACGGATGCACCGGCGGGATGGGTGGATGGCAAGCGCTACTGGTGGCTGCTGAGCCCGGCGCTGCCGCTGCTGGGGCTGTTGTCGGTGGCGGGCGCGGCGGCCGGTGGGCCCGGGGCACTGCTGTGGCTGCTGCCGGTGGTGTTCTACGGCCTGGTGCCGGTGCTGGACTGGCTGATCGGCGACGACAAGGTCAATGCGCCGGAGTCCGCGGTGGCCGCGCTGGACCGCGACCGCTGGTACAGCCGCATCGTCTACCTCTACATCCCGAGCCAGTACCTGCTGACCGGGCTCGGCGCCTGGCTGGCGGTGAACGGACACCTGGCCTGGTGGGAGCTGATCGGCCTGACCCTGACGGTGGCCATGATCAACGGCGTGGGCATCAACACCGCGCACGAGCTGGGCCACAAGACCGACAGCCTGGAGCGCTGGCTGGCCAAGCTCACCCTGGCGCCGGTGGCCTACGGCCACTTCTTCATCGAGCACAACAAGGGCCACCACAAGAACGTCGCCACCCCGGAGGATCCGGCCAGCTCGAAGATGGGCGAGACATTCTGGGCTTTCCTGCCGCGCAGCGTGGTGGGCAGCGCCCGCTCGGCCTGGCAGATCGAGCGCGAGCGGCTGCAGCGCCTGCACAAGCCGGTGCTGTCGAAGGACAACGAAAACCTGCAGGCCTGGGCCATGACGGTGGTGCTGTTCGCCGCGCTCACCGCCTGGCTGGGCCCCTGGGCGCTGCTGTTCCTGGCGGCGCAGGCGGTGTATGGCTTCTCGCTGCTGGAAGTGGTGAACTACCTGGAGCACTACGGCCTGTTGCGCCAGCGCGATGCCCAGGGCCGCGTCGAGCGCTGCCAGCCGCGGCATTCCTGGAACAGCAACCACGTCGTCACCAACCTGCTGCTGTACCAGCTGCAGCGACATTCCGACCATCACGCCAATCCGACGCGCCGCTACCAGGCCCTGCGCCACTTCGACGACAGTCCGCAGCTGCCCTCCGGCTATGCCGCCATGGTCCTGGTGGCCTATTTTCCGGCGCTGTGGTTCCGCGTGATGGACCCGCTGGTGCTGCGCCACCACCAGGGCGACCTGCGGCAGGCCAACCTGTACCCCGCGGCCCGCGAGCGCCTGCTGGCGAAGTATCCCCCGCCGGCGCAGCCCGTCGCCCGGGGCGCCGCGGTCGCGCCGGCCGCGCCACAGGCCGCCGCGGGCGCGCTGCACCAGTGTCCGAACTGCGACTACGTCTACGACGAGCGCCGGGGCTGCCCGCGCGAAGGCTTCCCGGCCGGGACCCCCTGGGCCGCGCTGCCGCAGGACTGGCCCTGCCCGCAGTGCGCGGTGCGCGAGAAGCCGGACTTCGTGGCGGTGGATTCAGGCCGGCGGGAGGAGCGCGCCGCCGCCTGAGGCCCGGGCTCCGTGGCGCCGGGCGCGCCATGGAGCCCGCGGTCCCGCGGGCCTGGTTGAATTCCCCCTGCCCGGGCGCAGATTGACCGAAACCACTCTGGAACAGCCCCGATGTCACGGCCGATGAAGATCGACTTCGTTTCCGACGTTTCCTGCCCCTGGTGCATCATCGGCCTGCAGGGCCTGGAGCAGGCGCTGTCGCGCACCGGCGGGCTGATCGATGCCCGGATCGCGTTCCAGCCGTTCGAGCTGAACCCGGGCATGGCGGCGGAAGGCGAGGACGCGGTCGAGCACCTGGCGCGCAAGTACGGCATGACGCCGGAGCAGGTGGCCACCAACCGCGAACGCATCCGCGACCGCGCCGCCGCGGTCGGCTTCAGCATGTCGGCGCTGGGCAGCCGCCGCCTCTACAACACTTTCGACGCGCACCGCCTGCTGCACTGGGCCGAGCTGGAAGGCCGCCAGCGCGAACTGAAGCATGCGCTGTTCAGCGCCTACTTCACCGACGGGCAGGACGTATCGAGCGCGGAGGTGCTGGCCGCCGCGGCGGAAAAGGCCGGCCTCGACGGCGCGGCGGCGCGCGAGGTGCTGGCCACCGGGCGCTATGCGGACGAGGTGCGGCAGGCCGAGGAGCTGTGGCGCTCGCGCGGCATCAATTCGGTGCCCGCGGTCATCGTCAACGACCGCTACCTGATCTCCGGCGGCCAGCCGCCGGACGTGTTCGAGCAGGCCCTGCGGCAGATCGCCGCCGAAGCGGAGCCGGGGCCGGCCGCGGCGAACGCCTGAGGCGCCGCCGCTATACGCAGCGGTGGGCGTGGGTGGCGATCCACCAGGTGTTGCCGAAGGGGTCCGCCACGCCGGCGACACGGTCGCCCCAGGGCCGGTCCTGCGGCTCCATCAGCACGCCGGCGCCGCGCCGCAGGGCGCGGGCATAGGCCGCGTCGGTGTCGCGCACGTAGACGCAGACCACGCCGCGCGGCTTGCCGTCCTGCCAGCCGGACGGGGGCGCGGTTTCGAGCACCAGTACCGCGTCGTCCACCCGCATTTCCACGTTGCAGCCGCCGTGCCGGTGCGCGGTGCGCCCCAGCTCCGCCGCCTCGAATACCTCGCGCACGAAGTCGGGCAGGTCGGCGTGACCGTAAAGACAGGGACGCACGGCGCCGAAGCCGTGGCGGATGTGGGGCCGGGCGGGGCTCATGCGGCGTCCTTGGTGGCGGGCGCCCCAGGTTAGCGCCAGGCCCCGTCAACCGACAACGCGCCGGGAATCGTGGTCGCCGGCGGCTCCCGGCCGGAGCTGGAGGCGGGGAGCGGTGCCCGCCTGCGAGCGGCTAGGGGACCGGCCCGATCTCGATGCTGATGCCGCTCAGCTCCTCGCCCAGCGGGATCTGGCAGGACAGCCGCGAATTGGGGCGCACCTCGACCAGCTCGGCGATGGCCTCGAGCATCATCTGCTCGTCCTCGCTGCGCGGCGGCAGCTTGTCGGCCCAGGCGGAACCGACGTAGACGTGGCAGGTGCCGCAGGCGCAGGCGCCGCCGCAGGTGCCTTCGACGCCGACATTGGCCTCGCGCAGCACTTCCATCAGCGGTCGGGCGCCGCCGGCTTCGAGCGCGTGCCCCTTGCCGTCGCGGTCGGTGACGAGGACTTCCACAGCCATCTGTTGCTCTCTCTCAAAAAGAGACGCGCGGCGGCTGGGCCGCGCGCGCGTCGTCGGTGCCGGTCCGGGGCTGGCAGCCCCCGGTTCAGATCTTTTCCGAGTTCTCGAAGCCGGGGTAGAACTGCTTGAACCACTGGCGGTACTTGATGATCTGGCCGTCGCCGTCGCACAGCAGCGGCTTGGCGCGGTACTTCTTGTTGTTCCAGACGATCATGTCCACGCTCTCGAAGCCGGCGCTGGATTCGCCCTCGGCCTCGCCGATGGAGTGGGCCACCAGGTGCTCGGCGATGGCGCGCTCCTTCGAGCCCTGCGGGTAGTCCTTGTAGGTGAAGCTCATGTTCATCGCGGTCCTGTCGCGGGTGATGGGCACCGAGTAGGAGACCATGGTCGCGGTGACGCCGTCCTTGGTGAAGCGCATCACGTTCAGGCCGGGGCCGTACATGTCGCCGATGATGTAGCCCATGCCGATGTTGATCTGCATGGTGTGGCGGTCGAAGGTGGCGGTGGTCGGCGGCACGATCGGCGCGCCGTGCAGGTACTTCAGGTGCACGTTGTCGACGCCGTTCTCGGCCACTTCCTGGATCGCGGTGTTGACCGCGCCGGACCAGCGGCGCGGCTTGACGTAGCCGGGCTCCTCCATCTCCGGGATGGCGGGCAGCTCCCACTGCGGATCGGCGGCCTCGGGGTGGTACCAGGCCCAGATCATGCCGTAGCGCTCGACCACCGGCAGGGTGCGCAGCACCGGCTGCTTCTTGCAGATCGGCGGCATCACCTTGGCGTAGGGGATGTGCTTGCAGAAGCCTTCCGCGTCGTACTCCCAGTGGTGGAAGGTGCAGCGGATGTGGTCGCCGACGACCGTGCCGCCATGGCCCAGGTGGGCGCCGAGGTGCGGGCAGTACGGATCGCTGATGCCGACCTTGCCGTTCTCGCCGCGGAACATCACCCATTCCTGGTTGAGGAAGTTGATGTTGCGCACCTCGCCCTTGGCGAGGTTCTCGGAGTAGTCGGCGAAGAACCAGCCGGTGGGGATGGGGAAGGGATTGCGCTCCAGCCGCTGGGCGTCGAGCAGGAGCTGTAGTTTGACTGGAGCGTTCATGATTCCTGGTCCTCTCTCTCAATGCTGTGCGCCGGTCCTTCGGCGCTGGCGGTGTGGTCCCCGCGCACGGGGTTTTCTCAGGAAGCCAATAATGAGAGGGGATTCGCGAAACAGCCTCCCGTTAACGCATCTTGCTTTTTTGCGTGAATTGAGGCATTGCTAGCACTTCCGCCATCTGGTCTGGGGCCAGCGCAGCTTCGGTGAAGGGTGGAAATCGGCAGCTGCTAACGGAAGCATTCACCTGCTGCCCTCCTTGCCGCAAGGCACAGGGGGTGCGATGCTCAATCCGGGAGTCGCCTGCTTCCTAAAGATAAGTAAAGGAGAGATTGAGAATGGCAAGCGTCAAGAAGGGCGGCAAGGCCGCCGTGAAGAAGCCCGCCGCCAAGAAGGCGGCGAAGAAAGCTGCACCGAAGAAGGCGGCCAAGCCGCGTGGCGGCATCGCCATGCTGGTGCAGCCGGATGCGGACCTCGGCGCCATCGTCGGCACCAAGCCGCTGACCCGCGCGGATCTGACCAAGAAGATCTGGGTCTACATCAAGTCCAACAAGCTGCAGGACACCAAGAACAAGCGCAACATCAACGCCGACGCCAAGCTGAAGCCGATCTTCGGCGGCAAGGGCCAGGTGTCGATGTTCGAGATGACCAAGCTGGTCAACAAGCACGTCAAGTAAGGCGGCTTGCGCTGATTTCGGCAAGGGCCGGAGGCTTTCCGGCCCTTCGCCTTGCCGACCAGGCCGCCGTTCCGGCGGCTGCCGCGACCGCCGCGGCGGCGGTTTATTCCCCACGGAATAACATCCTTTCCCGCCCGTCTTTCTCCACATACGGCATCCGCGCCGTCCACTGGAGTCAGACATGAGCAAGCCGTTTTCCCGCAGCACCGCTGTGATCCTGGGCGCCGCCGCCCTGCTTTCCTTCCATGCGCAGGCCGCCGACGCCGGGGCCCAGGCCGACCCCTGGCCGGTCGAGGCGCCGGCGCAGGTCTACTTCGGCGACACCGACAACTACGGTACCGGTCCGCGCCGCCCGGATGTCGCGGCCAGCGTCGGCTTCGGCGATCCGGCCGCGCAGGACGGGCCGGTGGTGACGGCGAGCAGCAGCATCGTCGATTCGCAGCGCCTGGAGCTGCGCGACCGGCTGCTGGCGGAACAGCGCCAGCGGGCCGCCACCGCCCTGGCCCACCGGGACGGCGGCGGCAGCGGCCGCGGCATGGAGTGAAGGGCCGGCCTGGAGCAGCCGGCGCTCAGGCGCGCAGGCAGCGCGCCAGGCCGGCGGCCAGGCGCCCGATGTCCTCCGCGGTGGTGTGCAGGTGCGGCGCGATGCGCACGGCGTTGCCGCGCAGGCTCAGGTGGATGCCCTCGTCGGCCAGGCTCGCCGCGGCGCGGCGCCGCGCCTCCGGCGGCAGCGCCAGGCCCAGCAGATGCGGCCCGCGCGGCCGGCTGGTGACGGCCAGGCCCAGCCCGCCCAGCTCGCGCTCGATGGCCGCGGTGGTGGCGGCGAGGGTGGCGGCGATGCGCGGCACGCCCCAGTCGAGGATCTGCTCCAGCGCGGCGATGGCCGCCGGGGTGGTCTCGAAGGCGCTGCGCTGGCCCATGTCGTAGCGGCGCGCGCCGGCCTGGTAGCCCGCGCGGTAGTCGACCAGGCGGCTGAAGTCCTCGGAGTCCTGCCGCAGGATCCAGTTCTCCTCCAGCGGCACGCCCTCGCGGTGCTCCGGCGCGACGTAGAGATAGCTGCAGCCGAACGGGCCGAGCAGCCACTTGTACCCCACCGTGACCAGGAAGTCCGGCCGCACCGCCGCCAGGTCCAGCGGCAGCGCCCCGATCGACTGGCTGGCGTCCACCACCAGGCGGGCGCCGGCGCGGCGCGCCGCCGTGCCGATCTGCGCCAGGTCGAGCAGGGCGCCGTCGGTCCAATGAACGTTGGGGACGGCGACGATGGCGGTGGCATCGTCGAGGCCGGCCAGCACCGCCGCGGTCCAGTCCTGCCCGGCGGCGCGCGCCACCGTGCGGATCCGCGCGCCGCTGCGGGCGCAGTGGCGCTGCCAGGTGTAGACGCTGGACGGGAAATCGTCCGCGATCAGCAACACCTGCTGCCCCGGCCGGCTGGGCAGGTTGGCGGCGGCCACCGCCAGGCCGTAGCTCGCCGCCGGCACCAGGGCGACGCCGTCGGCGTCGGCGCCGATCAGCTGCGCGAACAGCCCGCGGCGGCGCTCCGGGTCGGTGAACCAGTCGCGCTGGCTGATCGTCCAGGGACGGGCGCGCCGCGCCAGCGCCGCCGTTGCCGCGGCGCGCGCCGCGTGCAGCATCGGGCCGATGCTGGCGCAGTTGAAGTAGGCGACATCGGCGGGGACGTCGAACAGGTGGCGCTGGCTCGGCAGCGGGGTCGCAGCAGGCATGGCCGGTCCTTCAACGGAGGATTCGCAGCCATGCTACATCCGCTCCCGGCGCCGCACGGTGTACAGAAGCGGTCCGCCAATGAATAACGCCGGTTCCGGCCGATACATCCGGGGTTATCGGCGCATATCGTTTAATTCCCTCTCCCCACGAATGGGAGAGCGGCGTTCAGCGTCCCGAATCGAGATGGTTAACTCTTCTCGCGCCAGGTGAACGGAAACAGCTGCTGGCGGAAGAAGCCCTTGGGCATGTAGTCGCCGAGCACCCCGTACTGGTCGGGGAAGCGCTGGCTGGTCTTGGCGACGGTGCCGAAGGCGTTGTCGAGGAAGGCGAAATGGGCGGCGTAGTTGCGGTCCAGGGCGGCCTTGTCGGAGCTGTGGTGCCAGTGGTGGAAGTCCGGCGTGACGATGAGGTACTTCAGCGGGCCCCACGGCAGGCTGACGTTGGCGTGGTTGAACACCGCCTGGAAGCCGACCACGATGACGTAGATGTCCATCGATGCCTTGGAGAAGCCGAGCACGTAAAGCGGCCCGAGGATCGAGACGCGCGTGAACAGCACCTCGAACAGGTGCAGGCGCGAGCCGGCCATCCAGTCCAGCGTCTTGGTGCTGTGGTGCACCGCGTGGAAGCGCCAGAGGAAGGGAATCTCGTGGTAGGCGCGGTGGGTCCAGTACTGGATCAGGTCCGCCACCAGCAGCACCAGCAGGGTCTCCACCACCAGCGGCAGGCCCTGGATCGCCCGCTGCAGCGGCGGATAAACCGCCCAGCTGAAGAAGCGGTGGATCAGGAAGTTGACGATCAGCAGCGTCAGGCCGACCAGGAAGTGGTTGACGCCGAAGTGGATGAAGTCGGTCTGCCACTCGGTGCGGAACACCGGCTGGCCCTTGTACAGCGGGAACAGCTTCTCGATCGCCACGAACACCATGGTCGAGCCGAGCAGGTCGAGGATGAACCAGTCCAGGCCGATGTAGGGCGTGTGGTCGGGGAAGGCCGGGTCCACCGGCACGCGGTTGCCGCCGCCGGCCACCGCCAGCATCACCAGCAGCAGCGCGGCGGTGTTGAGCCAGCGGGTGCGGCCGAGCACGATGTTGGACAGCGACAGGCCGCCGGCGACGAGCAGGGTTACCAGCAGCGCCTCGCGCAGGAAGCCCACCGAGTATTGCTGGCGCAGCTCCGGCGTGGTCAGGTACTGCGGGTAATGGAAGGCCAGCACCGCCAGGGCGCAGAGGATGGCCAGCGAAAAGGCGATGACGCCGCTGACCATGCCGGTGCCCCGCGGCAGATGGCCGTCGCGGGTATACATGTCGGCGACGCGCTTGACGGTTCGCATGCCTGTGTCCCCCTGGGGCCGATAGCCCGATGGGTCATTCTAGGGGCCGGCGCAACGGCGCACAGGCCAGGGGTGTGCTGCGCATCACAGTTGCCCGCGGGGTGGAGCGAAAATCGCTCAACCTGCCCGGCGTCGCCGGACCGCCGCGGCGAGCGGCCGGCTCATCGGACCACCGTCCGCGCCACCGGCACCGCGTCGTGGAAGCGCGCCACGTCCAGCACCACCTCGCCGCTCGGCAGCTGGTCGATGACGTCGATGAACTCGTGATCGAACAGGATGGCCCTGGCCGTGTAGGTCTGGCGCGCCACCACCGAGGCCGAGATCGATTCGTCGTAGCCGCTGATCGAGGCCACCAGCAGGGCGCTATCCCGCTCCAGGTCCGCCGCCGTCGCGCCCCACAGCGGGCTGTTCTCGTCGATGGGATGGATCAGGCTCCACGACAGGCCGATCAGCGGCGTGCTGGGACGCTCCAGCCGCAGGTCGATGAAGCGCCGCAGCACCTTGCCGTGGGCGGTCTGGGTGCGGCGCACCAGGGTCAGGCGCGCGCTGGCTTCGGCCACGGTGCCATGCCGCTCGTTGACCACCCGCAAGGTCAGCGCAGGGTGTTGCTCGTAGGGTCCGATCACCGCCACGCGGCTGAACAGCAGGCGCGGCCGCGGCCTGGAAAAGCGCGTGAACACCAGCCCGGTGATCACCGCCATGCTCATCAGCCCGAAGATGATCTCGGTGGAAGCGACGACGTGGGCGTAGACGTTGGCCGGGCTCATCACGCCATAGCCCACCGTGGCGAGCGTCTCGATGCTGAAGAACAAGTGGTCGAGGAACACGCCGGGGCGCGCGTTGTTGATGCAGCCCGGCACCGCATAGTAGGCCAGGGCGAAGCACAGGTTGGTGAACAGGTAGAACGACACGGCCAGGGCGAAGAACGCCGGCCACGAAACCGTGAGCACCAGATAGTAGGGATCGCCCAGGCTGAAGCGGCTCATGCCGAGCTTGATCGCGTCGATGTCGCCCAGGTGCACGCGCACCGACCGGCTTTTCATGGCGTCCCCCGCACCTGGATCCAGTTGTCCTGGATAGTCGGACTTTCCGGGGAGATGCTCAAGCGTGTGCGGCGCCGGTTCCAGGCATGGGCGGGTCCGTTCCCGTCTCCCGGCGCAGCCCCTCAGGGACTCGGGAAACTACCGATAGACCGCGTCGCGCACGTCCAGGGTGATGCGCCCGTTCATGCCCTCGTAGGCGGTGTTGGTGAGCAGCACCAGGCTGATGCCCTGCGCCATGTCGACGAACCAGTTGTTGCCGTAGGCCCCGCCCCAATACCAGGTGCCGGCCGACTGCGGCGTCTTCGCCGCGGCCGGGTCGGTGATCACGGCGCCGCCGTAGCCGAAGCCCCAGCCCGGCGCGGCGGGGTCGAGCAGCATGTCGCCGGTCTGGCTGCGCGGCATCTGCGCCGCGGTCTGCGGCCGCAGCATGGCGCCGCCGCCGCTGCGCACCGCCTCGAGGAAGCGCAGGAAGTCCTGCGCCGAGCCGACCATGCCGGCGCCGCCGGAAGGAAACGCCCGCGGGTCCAGCGCGCGGCCGGGATGGAACACCACGCTGTCGCCGGCGATGGAGTGGCGCTCGCCCATGCGCTGCGGTTGCGGCCGGGCGTCGCCGTAGGCGGCGGCCAGCCGCTCCGGAGCGGTGGCGAGGAAGGCGGTGTCCCGCATCTCCAGCGGGCCGGTCACCAGGCGCGCCACCGCCTGCGGCAGGGTTTCCCCGGTGGCGCTTTCAATCGCCGCGCCGAGCACGTCGATCGAAAGCGAGTAGGTCCAGGCCGAGCCCGGCGCGAACAGCAGCGACGCGCTGGCGAGGCGCCGGATGTTCTGCGCCAGGCTGAGGTCGCCGCTATAGCCCAGGCCGTCGCAGACGCCGGCACGGCGGTAAGGGCCGTCCGGCGGCTGGAAGAAGGGGTAGCAGAGGCCGGCAGTGTGGGTCAGCAGCTGGTGCAGGGTGATGGGTGGGGCTTCACCGCCGGGCAGCCGCGGCCGGAAATCCGGCAGCCAGCGCGCCACCGGCTCGCGCAGGTCGAAGCGGCCCTGGTCGACCAGCGCCAGCACCGCGGCGCTGACGATCGGCTTGGTCAGCGAGGCATAGCGGAACAGGGTGTCGAGCCGCACCGCAGTGCCGCTCTCGCGGTCGGCAAGCCCGGCGGCGCGCTGGTATACCGGTTCGCCGTGCTCGCTGACCAGCAGCAGGGCGCCGACCACGCGGCGCTGCTCCAGCGCCGCATCGAGCGCGCGGTCCAGGGCCGCGGCGCGGCGCCGCCAGCGGCTGGGCGACGCGAAGGCAGCGGGCGGCGCCACGCTCAGAAGGCGTCGATGTCGCCCAGCGCCTGGATCAGCCGGCGGGCCCGCTTGTCGGGCTTGGTCGCGGGCTTGGCGTAACCGGCGGCGGTCAGGCGGCGCATCTGCGCCGCTTCTTCGCGCGCGGCGCGGCTGGCCTCGGTCTCGCGGTAGAGCCGCTGCGCCACCGGCGCCGGCCCGCGCTGTTCGCTCAGGCCCACCACCTCGATCTCGTAGCGGTCCTGGCCGCGGCTGATCTCCAGGCGGTCGCCGATGCGCAAGGTCTTCGACGGCTTGGCCGAGCCGCCGCCGACCTTGACCTTGCCGCCGGCCACGGCTTCCTTGGCCAGGGCACGGGTCTTGTAGAAGCGGATCGCCCACAGCCACAGGTCGAGCCGCACGCCGTCCCGGGCTTCGGCTTCAGCGCGCATCGGGGCGGCCGGCGAAAAAAGCGGGCGATGACATCGTGCGCCTGGTCTGGTCCCTGCCGCCGGCCGCGATCAAGCCCTGGCCCTCGACAGTTCCTCGAACTCGGCGTCCGACAGTTTCAGTCCGGCGCCGGCGACGTTCTCCTCCAGGTGGCTGACGCTGCCGGTGCCGGGAATCGGCAGCACCACCGGGCTGCGCTTGAGCAGCCAGGCCAGCGCCACCTGGCCGGCGGCGACGCCGTGGGCCCTGGCGATGCGCTCCGCCGCGCCGCCCGGCTGGGCCAGCTTGCCGGCGGCGAGCGGGAACCAGGGAATGAAGCCGATGTTGTTCGCGGTGCAGTAGTCCAGCACCGCCTCGCTCTTGCGATTGCCGAGGTTGTACAGGTTCTGCACCGTGGCCACGGTGAAATGCTTCTGCGCGGCCTTGATCTCGTCCACGCTCACCTCGCTGAGGCCGGCATGGTGGATCAGCCCTTCCTTCTGCATCTGGGCGATGCAGTCGAACTGCTCCTCGCGCGGCACCTTGGCGTCGATGCGGTGCAGCTGCCACAGCTCGATGCGCTCCTGCTTGAGCCGGCGCAGGCTCATCAGCACGCACTGGCGCAGGTACTCCGGACGGCCCACCGGCAGCCAGATGTCCGGTCCGTGCCGGGTGAGCCCGCCCTTGGTGGCGATCAGCACATTCTTGTACGGATGGAGCGCCTCGGCGATCAGGTCCTCGCTGACATAAGGGCCATAGCTGTCGGCGGTGTCGATGAAATCCACGCCGAGTTCCGGCAGGCGCCTGAGCACGCGGAGTGCCTCGGCACGGTCCTTCGGCGGGCCCCAGACGCCGGGGCCGGTGATGCGCATGGCGCCAAAGCCGAGGCGGGTGACGGCGGTCTTGCCGGAGAGTTTGAATTGGCCGGACGGCTGGGCTGAGGCAGTCATGAGCGGTTCCTTGCTGGGCGGGGCTTACGAAATAACTGTGCCCAAACGCCCCGGGTTCAAGGGTACGCCCGAAAACGGCCCGGCTGCAGCTCCGGGCCGTTCCCCTGCGCCTACTGCGGCTTGCGGAACTTGTAGATGAACTGATCCGTATGCCCGCGGATCGACTTGTCGAACACCTTGACGGTGTGCGGATCGTCGGGGTTGGCGAGGATGGTGCTCTCGCCTTCGAACTTGAAGCCGGCGGCTTCCACCTCGCGCCGCACCACCTCCGGATCGATGCGGTGCAGGGTTTCGGTGACCTCGCTGGGGGCGCCTTTCACGGCGGCATGGTCGAGGATGACGTAGGTGCCGCCGGGCTTGAGCGCGGCGTAGACGGCGCGGTTGAAGACCGCGGTGTCCAGCGGGCCCATGAACTTGTCCTTGAGGTCGTGGTAGTTCTGCGAAATCCAGAACAGGTCCAGCGGCTCCGGCACCTGCAGCGCGTTCATTGCCGGGTCGATGCTGACGCTCACGTTGCTGTGCACCGCTGCCCAGGCCTGCAGGTCGGCGGTGTTCTTCACCGCGCTGGGGAAGGTGAACACTTCCTTGGGCTCGACCGCATAGACATGACCGCCGGGGCCGACCACGTCGCCGAACAGGCGGGTGAAGTAGCCGCCGCCGGCCATGAAATCCATCACTTTGTCGCCCGGCTTGACCCCGGCGAAGGCGAGGGTCTCGACCGGCTTGCGCTCGGGGTCGCGCGCAGTGTCAGCGGCCGGGCGGGTGCTGTCGGCCACCGCGCCGGCGATGGCCGCGTCGCGATCGGGGCCGGACATCGAGGCGCAGGCGGCGAGCGCCGCCGCGGCCAGGATGATCAGGGGAAACGCAGCTGTGGGCCTGCGCATCGGGACTCCTCGTATGGTGTTGTCCCCGGGTGGGGTTCGCGCTTGGACAGCGCAGGGCGCCATTTCGTTTAGGCCTCCTCCAGCCGCCCGCGCAGCCGCGGCGCCGCATAGTCGAGGAAGGCGCGCAGCTTCAGCGGCAGCAGGCGCTGCGAGGGGTAGACCAGGCTGATCGGCACCGGCGGCAGCTCGTAGTCCTGCAGCACCACGCGCAGGCTGCCGCCGGCGATGGCCTCGCGGATCGGGTAGGACATGACGCGGGCGATGCCCAGGCCGGCGTGGGCCGCCTCGATCACCGCCTCGGCGGTGTTGGCGCGCAGGCGCGGCTGGATCGGCATCGGGCGGTAGATGCCGTCCTCCACGAAGTCCCAGCGGTCGGCCGTGCCCAGCGCGTCGAAGGCGATGCAGTCGTGCTGGCGCAGCTCGTCCGGCCGGCGCGGCACGCCGCGCGCGGTGAAGTAGCTGGGGCTGGCGAACACGGCGAGGCGGGCGTGGCCGACGCGGGTGGCGATCAGGCTGCTGTCCGGCAGCACGCCGATGCGCACCGCCATGTCGATATGGTCGTCCACCAGGTTCACCACGCGGTCGGTGAGCAGCAGGCGGATGTTGATGTCCGGGTAGGCCTTGAGGAAGCCCGACACCACCGGCACCACGTGCATCCGGCCCAGCACCAGCGGCGCCGAGATCACCAGTTCGCCGGTGGGGGCGCGGTATTCGCCGGCGGCGGTCCGCTCCGCCTCGGCGACGTCTTCGACGATGCGCCGGCAGGCCGCCAGGTAGCTGCGGCCGGCGTCGGTCAGCTCCAGGTGACGGCCGCCGCGCAGCAGCAGGCGGGTCTTCAGGTGGGTCTCCAAGTCGCTGATTTTGCGGCTCACCGTGGCCAGCGGCACGCCCAGGCGCCGCCCGGCCTCGGACAGGCTGCCGCTGTCCACCGCGGTCAGGAAGATGGACATGGCTTCGAAGCGATCCATAGCGGCTTCCGGAAACTGAGAGGGTCATTCTCGAAGATACAGTCTGCCCAGGCGATGTGGAAGGGACTACCGTGTGCGCCACTTCATTCACCTGGCTCGAAGCGGAATCCAGCCAGTACGCAAAAAGGAGCATCGCCATGAACCGTACCCCCGCCGCCCCTACCCAGAATCCGCCGCAGGCGCAGTCCACCCGGGTCGCCCTGCCGAATTTCCTGCATGTCGCGCACAACGGCCCGGTCGACCTCGAGGCCTATCTGCACCGGTATGTGGATGACCTCGCCCGGGCCGAATTCGAACTGGGGGCCGGGCCCCGTTCCGCCTGATCCACTGCAAGTTTCGGGAGAGTTCCGATGAAGACCCAAGCCAGGTTTCTTGCCGCAGCCGTTGCTTCCTCTGCGCTGCTGGCCAGCGCTGCCGCCGGCGCCTCCGGCACCGCGCCCAACGGCCAGTTCGCCGCCACCACGGTGTTGTTCCGCGGCGATGTCGTCACCCGGGCTCCGCGTCCCCACGGCGTCGGCGGCGTGACGCCGCCGCCTGGCGCGGCGCCGGCGGGCCACAAGCCGCAGGCCCCGTCGAGCTACGCGCTGCACAGCCTGCTGGTCCGCGCGCCGGCCAAGCCGGACGTGGTGCGGGCCCAGGGCGGGTAATACCCCGCGGTATGGCAAAGGCCGGGCGCGCGCCCGGCCTTTTGCTTTTTCGATTCCCGCGTCATGATCCGGCCGGGCATGACGAGCGGGGAGCCGCGGATGCTTTCGATTTCAATCGGTATCGACGTGCCGGATCTGGCCGCGGGCATCCGCTTCTATGCGGAAGCGTTCGGCTTCGAGAAGGTGTCGGAGCCGGTGCCGGGCGTGGCGGTGCTGCGTGCCGCCACGACTGAACTCTGCCTGCTCGAGAAGCGCGCCGGCTCAAAGCCCTCGCCGCACACGCAGGAAACCCGCCGCTACGAGCGGCATTGGACGCCGGTGCACCTGGACCTCCACGTCGACGAGCTGAAGCCGGCCCTGGCCCGGGCCATTGCCGCCGGGGCCCGCCAGGAGCAGCTGTTCGACAATCCCGAGCATGGCGCGGCCGCGTTCTGCTGCGATCCTTTCGGCCACGGCTTCTGCCTCATCCAGAGGAGAGAACGCCAAGGCGGGAACCCATCATGATCGACCACACCGGCATCGGCGTCGCCGACGTGGCCCGTTCCGCGGCGTTTTACGACGCCGCGCTGGCGGCGCTGGGCCTGCGCCGCGTGGCGCAGCTGGGCGATGGCGCGGACGCCGTCGGCTACGGCGTCGATTACCCGGTGTTCTGGATCGACCGCTTCCATCCGCACAGCCTCAGGCAGCACACCGCGTTCGCGGCGCGCAGCCGCGCCCAGGTCGACGCCTTCCATGCCGCGGCCCTGCAGGCCGGCGGCCGTGACAACGGCCGGCCCGGCCTGCGCGATGGCGGCTATCCGCCGGGCTACTATGCCGCCTTCGTGCTCGACCCCGACGGCAACAACATGGAAGCGGTGTTCCGCGAAACCTGAAGCGGCGGGCTAGTGCCCGCCGCGCGCCGCCGCGTCCGGCGTGAACAGGTTGGGCGTGATGTCGCTGCGGTTGATCTTCCACCACTTCTCGCCGGGCTCCTCGTTGGTGAGGTAGGTGGCCTCGTAGGAGCTCGCGGTGAGGTCGTGGTAGATCGAGGCGCCGCGGTGCCAGCAGCTGCACTCCTGCGAATAGTGGTAGTTGATCAGGGTGACGCGGTAGAGCTGGCCGCGCGAGTCGAAGTTGTCGGCCCAGGGCGTGAGCCAGCTGTCTTCGTCGATGTACAGCACGCGCCTGCCGTAGATGTGGCGCACCCCCGGCTTGAGGTTGCCCTCCAGCACCCAGACGCGGTGCAGCTCGTAGCGCTCGTAGTCGGGGTTGATGGTGTTGGGCTTGATCAGGTCGCTGTACTTGATCGAGGTGTCGCCGACGCGGAAGTTGTCGTAGGGGATGTAGTACTCCTTCTTGCCGACCAGCTTCCAGGTATAGCGCTCGGGCGAGCCGTTGAAGCCGTAGTCGTCGTCCACCGTGCGCTGGCCGCCCGGCGGCACCGGGTAGTCGAAGCCCACTTCCGGCGCCTCGCGCACGCGGCGGATGCCGGGCAGGTACTGCCAGGACTGCGTCGCGTCATGCGCATTGTCGTTGGGCTGGTAGCCGACGGCGACGAAGCCCTTCTCGCGCTGCGGCAGCATGTAGGCGGTGTAGAAGTAGGCGTTGTACTTGTCCTGGTAGGAGCCGCGCTTGTTCGGGTCGTTGGCCAGCGACAGCACCATGAAGTGCTGCTTGCCCCAGCTGATGCTGCCGCCGGCGTAGACGTCGGCGATGTCGGTGATCGCTTCCTCGGTCCAGGCGCGGAACGGATTGATGGCGTTCCAGATCGCCTCCAGGCCGCTCTGCGGGATGGGGAAGGTGATGCTGCCGGTGACGCCGGTGACGCCCTTGCCGTCGTGCACCACCTCGGCCGTCACCGCGTTCTTCTTGGTCACGTCGCAGACCCAGGACGGGTAGGCGAAGTCGCGGTGGCTGGGATAGACGTTCATGCGGAACGAGTCTGGATACTTGGCCAGCAGCGCCTTTTCGCCGTCGGTGAGCTTGTCCTGGTACTTCGCCGCGTTCTGCGAGGTGATGGTGAACAGCGGCTTCTCGTCGGCGTAGGGGCCCGGCTCGTAGCCCGACTTGCCCTTGATGCCGGGCCACGTGCCGAGGTACTTGCCGGTGAAGGCCGGCACGCCGTCGCTGCTGCCGGCGCGCTCGGCGCCCATGCAGGTGAGCTTGGGTCCGTCGAGCTGCGCCGCCACTTCGGGCGGCACTTTTGCCAGGGCCGCCAGCGGCAGGGCGGCGACGAGGAACGAGGCTGTGGCAACGTGGAACTTCATGAGGGTCTCCTTGATATTTGCCCAGGCCTAGAACTCGTACTTGATGCTGAACGTCGCGTTGTCGCGATCGGTATAGGGATGCTCGTGCAGGTCGCTGCCGCGGATGGTCTTTTCGGCCTCGCCGAAGAAGAAGTTGTAGGACAGGCCGATCTCGAGATTGTCGAGATAGGTGGCGCCCAGGCCGACGCTGGCGCGCTGGTCGCCCTCGCCGAACAGCGCGCCGAAGGCGCCGGCCATCGAGGGGTTGCCCTTGGCGATGGCCGAAAAGCTGAACGGATAGCTCAGGTCCCAGCCGGGGAAGACGTTGTGGTTCTTCGGGATGGCCAGCATCTCGTAGCCCCAGGCGTTCTTGCTGAAGAACAGGTCCTGCCCGTTGCCGGTGGGCTGGATCGGGTTCGGCACGGTGGCGAAAGGATGGATGCCGCTCTGGCCCTGCGACACCGCGGCGACGTTGACCGCGGGCTCGCTCAGGGGATCGACGCCGAAGACGTGGATATAGGCCACTTCCGCCACGATCGGAATCTCGTCGAAGACGAAATGGGGATTGGTGGTGAAGATCGACGAAAGGTCGGCCTGGCCCAGCTTGCCGCGGGTGTAGACCGGCTCGATCTCGCCGTCGATCATCGCCTTCACCGGCATATCCAGCTTGTCGCGGTAGTTCAGCTCACCGGAGAAGTTGAACGGGCCCCAGGAGGTGGAGAAGGTGCCGCCGAGCAGGCGCACGCCGTCGTAGTATTTCTGCTGGTACGACACCGGCACCGACTCGTTGACGCTGCAGGTGTCGAGCGGCACCACGGTGGAGAACGCGGCGCAGCCGGGATTGAGCTGTACCGCCGGGGTGGTGTCGGCGTAGCGCAGGAAGAACAGGCCCAGCTCGGTCTTGGAGGTGACCGGGTATTTGCCGCCCACGCCCCACTGGCCCCACTTGCTCGGCTTGATGTCCGCGCCGTGGTAGGAAAGGATGTACGGGCCGGCGCCGAGCAGCGGCCCGGCGACGCCGTTGAGATTGCAGGCGCTGTCCAGGCTCAGCCCGGGTTGCACCTGCCCCAGCGTGTTGTTGATGGTGTTGACCAGGCCGGGCTGGCCGCTGAGGTTGGCGGCGAGGCTGGTGAACAGGCCGCTGCAGCCGTTGGCAAAGGCCGGGTTGACCGAGCCGTAGGCGAACTGCGCGCCCGGGCCGACCGCGTCCTGCACCGAATAGAAATCGCCCACCGGGAAGATCTCGTCGGCCTTGTAGTCGAGGTGGTAATAACCCATCAGGCTGGCGCCGCCGGGCAGGCCGACGTGCAGCGCCAGCTGGTTCACCGGCAGCAGGATGTCCTTCACCTCGGCGCCGGGAATGAAGGCCTTGGTCGCGTCGGTGGGCGACTGGGCCAGCGCGATGCCGGTGAAGAACAGCGCCTCGCCCCAGGCCACCAGCTGCTTGCCGGCACGCACGTCGAGGCTGACATCGCCGTCGAACAGGTTCCAGTCGGCATAGCCGTAAGCTTCCAGCAGGCGCGGGCGCTGGCCGTCGTAGTAGCGGGCGCCGGGAGTGAAGCGGTTGGTCTGGCCGAAGTGGTTGACCGTGTCCGGCGAGTCGTGATCGTTGGGCCGGTGGTAGGTCTGGTCGAAGAAGTAGTCGCCGCTGAACACCGCGCCGTAGTTGTCGTGGGTGAACTGCGCCTCGCTGAACAGGCTGAGCCGGTTGTTGATCAGGCTGTGGTTCTTGAAGTTGCGCTCGCCGTCGTCGAAGTTGGCGGTGTGCGGCAGGCCGGTATGGGCGAAGGCCGAGCCGTTCTGGAACTGGTTCTGGTCCACCACCAGCGGGTCGATCGGACCGTTGTACAGCGCCGCCGACGGGTTCTGCATGCGGATCGCCACGCCATAGTCCACCACCGCCTTGTAGGTCAGCGTGGTATCCCAGCCGAGGTCGAACGTTCCGGCTTGCGCCGTGCCGCACAGCACGGCGCTCCCCAGCGCCAGCGCCGGAAGCCCGAGCAGAATGGATGAGCGCCCAGCAAACCGCACCGAAATAGGCATCGGTAAATCCCCCTCCGTAAAAAGGCTTTTGTTTAATTGTGGGCAGCGCGGCCCCGCTGCTGCGCCGCAGCACGCGGGCCAGACTACCCCGAGCCTGATTTAACCGTTACAAAGCGGCAAAGTCGCCACGAAAAGGAAACGATTGGGGGAGAAATGCTTTTTTGACTGAGGGAAATGTATTTCGCGGCGCCGGCCCGCGCCTGCTCCAAACAGATGAGCCGCCTGGAAGTAATGTTGCCGCCAGCGTCACGATTTGCCGCGACCCGCTGCGGCGGCCTATGGGCGGGCGCGGCGGCGCCAGCGCCGGATCGCTGCCGCGTACAGCGCCAGGTTCATGACCAGCAGCACGGCGGCGAGCGCCAGCTGGTCCACCGGCTCCAGCCCCGGCGGATAGATCACCGGCACCAGGTAGTGCTCGATGAAGCCGCCGCTGTAGCCGGCCTGCCCGGCCTGGTGACGGAAATGATTCTCCAGCGGCGTCAGCGGGCAGATGCCGTGCGACAGCTCGATCCAGATCCCCCAGGACCAGGCGGGCAGGTGCAGCCAGGCGCAGCGCGGGCGCCACAGCACCAGCCAGCCGCCGAATATCGCAAAGGCGATGAAGCCGAGGTGGAAGACCAGGATGGCGTTGGCGGCGAGGCGGTCCAGCATGGCCGCAGCTTAGCGCGGGTCCTGCTTCCTGTTGCGGATCGCCAGCACGCCGTCGCCGCTGGGTTCGGTGGCAAAGCCGGCGCGCTGCAGCCGGCCGATCACCTCGCGCGGCAGGTCGCGCCGGCTGGTGAGCTTGTTGGGCGAGCCGGTGTAGTGGAACAGCCTGCCGCCGGGCCGGAGCACGCGGGCCAGCTGGTCATAGAAGGATTGCGAATACAGCTCGCCGGCGATGCCGAAGCGCGGCGGATCGTGCAGCACCGCGTCGATCGAGCGTTCGGCGATGTCGCGGATCCGCTCGACGATGTCGCCGGGAGTCAGGGTGAAGCCGCCTGCCGCGGCCTCGGCGCCATCCGGGTCGGGCGACCAGGGGTTGAGGCCGCGCAGCCAGATCACGTCCGGATTCTTCTCGAACGAACGCACCTGCGCCGCGCCGGCGCGCAGGCAGCAGGCGGCGAAGTAGCCGAGTCCGCCGCAGGTGTCGAGGATGACCTTGCCGCGCGGCTGCACCAGGGCGACCTTGCGCTCGGCGTCGGCATAGGGCGAGACATGCTCGGTGGGCAGCATCTTGATGCCGTCGATCTCGAAGGTCGGCGGGCCCCAGTCGGTCGGCACCAGCTTGATCAGCGAGGTGGTGAAGCGCGCCGCCGGCTCGAAGGCCGCGCCGCTCCACCAGTAGATGGTGCGGTCCTTGCAGGTTTCCGGATAGGGATAGCGCTGGCCGTTCCAGCTCCAGCCGGAAGCGTCCGTCGTCACCGCGACGCGGGAGCGGCCGAGGTCGAGGCTGCACTCCACGGCGGCGGCGCCGGCCTCGCGGGCGGCGAGCAGGGCCGCATGCTCGCGAAGCGTCAGCAGCGGACCCTGGTAGCGGTTCACGGGGAGCTGGATCATCCGCCGATTTTGCGGCAATTGATGCCGGCGCGGCGCGGTGGTGGCGCCGCGCGCGTTTGGTGTACCGTAGCCGCGCGGAGTTGCCTTGATCGAGTCATGCTTTGCTCACCGGGAGGCGGTATGACAGGGAAATCGCTGGGCGCGTTCGTCTTCGGGCTGGCCCTCTGTTGCGGCGCCGGCCTGGCCGAGGCGGGGGACGCCTCCACTCCGGGCGGCAAGGCCCTGCTCGACGCCGGCGGCAACGACAACGAGTGGGTCCTGCCGGCCAAGACCTACGAGGGCAATCCCTACACCGGGCTCAGGCAGATCACGCCGGACAACGTCGGCGGCCTCGGCCTGGCCTGGAGCACGACGCTGGCCGACGAAGGCCAGCAGGAGGCGGCGCCGCTGAGCTGGAACGGCACCCTCTTCGTCTCCACCGCCCATAACGGCGTGGTGGCGCTGGACGCCGCGAGCGGCAGGCTGAAGTGGCAGTTCCCCTACGACCCGGCCTACATCATCAGCTTCTCGGTCAACCGCGGCGTCGGCATCGCCGACGGCAAGGTCTTCATCGTCACCCTGGACTGCCGCGTCATCGCCCTCGACGCCGGCACCGGCAAGCCCGTGTGGAACGTGCCCGGCTGCCGCGACACCAACAGCAGCTTTTATTCGATGGCGTCCTATGTCTACAAGGGCGCGGTCATCGTCGGCCATGCCGGCGGCGACTACGGCACCGAGGGCCACGTCACCGCCTTCAGCACCAGGGATGGCAGGCGCCTGTGGGAATGGTCGACGATCAAGCGCGACACCTGGCCGGGCCAGTCCTGGCATCACGGCGGCGCCGCGGTGTGGTCCGGCATCGCCATCGATGCGAAGACCGACACCCTGTTCGTCGCGCCCGGCAATCCGGGGCCGGACATGGTGCTGAAGGGGCGCGAGGGTCCGGACCTGTACAG
>DASRFD010000023.1:0-41949 GCA_035651715.1 Nevskia sp. | reverse complement strand
CGCCTACAACCTGAAGCTGTCGCAGGCCCGCGCCGACTCGGTCAAGGGCTACCTGCTGGAGCAGGGCATCGACGGCTCGCGCGTCCAGACCAAGGGCTACGGCAAGGAAAACCCCGTCGCCGACAACAAGACCGATGAAGGACGCGAGCGCAACCGCCGCGTCGAGCTGCACATCCTCAACTGAACACTGGCTTGGAATTCCAACGCCAGGGATATAGGAGAAGCACCATGTCAGGGACACGTAAACTCGCCACGCTGGCGGCGATCCTGCTCGCCGGGGCCATGTCGGCCTGCACTTCCAACGGCAACGGCGACAACAGCGGCAGCAGCGGCGGCGGCAGCAACGGCGGTGGTGGCGGCGGCGGCGGCATCGACGGCAGCAGCAGCAGCGGCGGCCCGGCCAACGACGGCGGCGGCAATTCCAACATCACCGACAACGGCACCCAGGTCGCGCCGCCGGCCCGGTTCATCTGCACCGCCGGCGCCCGCACCTACGACGGCGTGAGCACCGCGGTCGGCGCCAACGGCCTGGTCGGCGGCCAGCTGACCACGCTGCTCAACAGCGTGGGCGGCACCAGCGCCACCAAGCTGCTCAACAGCGTGACCGAGCCGGACAACGTCATCGACGGCAAGCTGAGCACCTTCGCCACCTTCACGCTCACCGCCGGCCTGCTGACCGGCACGCTGGATTCGGTGGACGAATCGGTGCTGTTCCCGAGCCAGGTGCCGGCCGGCAAATTCGCCGTGTTCGGCCTGTCCTTCCCCAACGGCACCGCCAACCTGAGCCTGCTCAATTCGGTGACCGTGGCGACCTACCTCAACAACGTGCAGCAGGAGCAGAACACCCTCAACCAGACCCTGCTGCTGGGGCTGCTGGGGCAGGGCGTGCTGACCTCGCCGGCGGTGTGGCTGGGCATCAAGGCGGAAAAGCCCTACGACCGCGCCACCGTGCTGCTGACCCCGGGCCTGCTCTCGGCCGACGTCGGCGACGCCATGCACGTGTATGAAATGTGCGTGGACGGAGAGCTGGTGGGCGGCTCGAGCAGCAGCTCCGGCGGCAGCTCGAGCAGTTCCAGCAGCTCGGGCGGCCCCTGATCCGGGTCGCAGCGCCAGTTGCGAAAGAGGGGCCGCGATGCGGCCCCTTTTTTTTGTCAGGCGGCTTGCGGCAGACCGCTTTCCAGGCCGAAGAAGCGGCCGACCAGGCGCCGCTGCAGCGGCGCGCTGTCGACGCGGTTGACTGAAGCCCAGAACGCCTCGCTGCCGGCATGGCTGCGGCAGTACCACTGGATGTGCTTGCGCGCGATGCGCGTTCCGGCGGCCTCGCCGTAGAGCTGGTACAGCGCGTCGAGGTGCTCCAGCAGCAGCGCGCCGGCCTCGGCCGGCGCGGGCGGGGGCAGCTCCTCGCCGGTGGCGAGATAGTGCGCGATTTCGCGGAAGATCCACGGCCGACCCTGCGCGGCGCGGCCGATCATCAGGCCGTCGGCGCCGGTGTGGCGCAGCACCTGGCGCGCCTTGCGCGGCGTATCGATGTCGCCGTTGGCCCACAGCGGGATGCGCACCGCCTGCTTGATCGCGGCGATGGTGTCGTACTCGGCCGCGCCGCCGTAGAGATCCTCGCGGGTGCGGCCGTGCACCGCCAGCGCGGCGATGCCGCTGTCCTCGGCGATGCGCGCCACCGTGATGCCGTTGCGGTGGCCGCGCGCCCAGCCGGTGCGGATCTTCAGCGTCACCGGCACCGGCACCGCCTCGACCACGGCGCGGCAGATGCGCTCCACCAGGGCCTCGTCGCGCATCAGGGCCGAGCCGGCCTCGGCGTTGCATACCTTCTTCGCCGGGCAGCCCATGTTGATGTCGATGATCTGCGCGCCCTGCGCCACGTTGTGGCGCGCCGCCTGTGCCAGGCGCAGCGGGTCGGCGCCGGCGATCTGCACCGCGATGATGCCCGGTTCGCCGGCGTGGTCCATGCGCGTGCGCGACTTGGCGGTGTTCCAGAACCGCGGGTCGTCGATGGTCATCTCGGAGGCCGCCAGCCCCGCGCCCAGGCGCTTGCACAGCACGCGGAAGGCGCGGTCGGTCACCCCGGCCATCGGAGCCAGGGCCAGCGCCGGTTCGATCTGGTAAGAGCCGATCTGCATGGGCCTATTATCGCCCATGCCCAGGGCTTTTTTGTCCGAGCGGGGCCAGGCAACGGCATCCGCCCCGGCAGCTGATCGGCGCAGGGCGATCCGGCCACTGGATGCAGGCAATAGCCGGCGGTAGCCGGCCGAAGCGCCCTGTTCGAGAACTTTCGGGCGGTTCAGCTGCGCTTGTACACGATCTTCTTCTTGCCGCCCTCGCAACTGCCCACCACCTTCTGCTCCTTCACCCCGGCGGCGTCGATCACCTCCAGGGTGTAGGCCTTGACGCCGTGGCCCTTGACCTTGGCTTCGATCTGCGACTTGACCTCGTCGCAAGGGGTGGCGGAGGCGCTGGCGGCGGCGAAGCCGAGCAGCGCGGCAATGACAATCGGACTGAGTTTCATGGTTATGGCTCCCTGGAGATGTGTTCGGCTGCACACGACGCAACCTTATCAGGCCGCGGTGACGTCCCGATGCAGCGCCGATGCAATTTTTATGCAGGCGGCTTGCGGGCTGGCGGATTCCCGCTGCGGGACGGCATCATCGGGGCCGGCCCGACCGGAGTACCTTGATGCGAATGCTGATCCCGCTGTGCGTGTGGCTTCCTCTGCTGGCGCTGGCCGACGCCGGCGCCACCGCGTCTGCTCCCGCCGAGCCGTTCAAGGCGATGGCTTTCCTTGCCGGCCACTGCTGGAAGGGCAGCTTCCCCAACCAGCCGCAGACCGACGAGCATTGCTTCGAATGGATCTACGACGGCCGCTTCCTGCGCGACCGCCATGTCGTGCGCGGCGAGGGCCACGCCGACTACCTCGGCGAGACCACTTATTACTGGGACGCCGCGCTGGGCCAGGTGCAGTACCTCTACATCGAGAACCAGGGCGGCTACAGCAAGGGCGGCGTCACCGCGGACGGCAGCAGCCTGGTGTTTCCGCCTGCGGCTTACGTCGACAACGGCCAGGAGCGGATCTACCGCAGCCGCTGGCAGCGCGACGGCGACGACGCCTACGAGGCGGTCAACGAGTTCAAGAGCGGGGGCGGCTGGGTGCTGGCGTGGAAAGTGCGGATGCAGAAGCAGGCGCCGGCGCCGAAATAACCCGGCCGCCGCCGCTTGCGAAATGCGGGATTGACACCCCGGCGGACGCATCCTAGCTTCAGTGGCGCTGCAAGCCGCATTGGCTGGTTCCATTGCCGAAAGGGGGAAAGCATGAACTGGTATCTGGCTGTATTGAAGAAATACGCAGTGTTCGAGGGGCGCGCATCGCGCACCGAGTTCTGGATGTTCACGCTGTTCAGCTTCATCGTCGGCGTCGTGCTGGGGATCTTCGACAGCATCCTGCACATGAAGGGCAGCTACGGCATCGGCGCGCTCGGCGCCCTCTACAACCTGGCGGTGCTGCTGCCCAGCATCGGCGTGGCGATCCGCCGCCTGCACGATACCGGCCGCAGCGGCTGGTGGCTGCTGCTGATCCTGCTCCCGTTCATTGGCTGGCTGATATTGCTGGTGTTCTACATCCTGGAAAGCCAGGCGGGAGACAACCAGTACGGGCCGAACCCGCATCCGCTCGCGGCGCCCTGAGTCTTCGATCCGCGAACGCGGCGCGCCTGCTGCGCAGGCGCGCCTTTTTTGCGCACGGCCATCGTGGTGACGCGCGGTTCAGTGCCGCGAAGACGCATATGGATATGCGCAATGCGCCGCGCGGCGTCACCGGCGACATGCCGGTTCGCACGGATGCGTCGTGGGGAATGGGGTTTTCGCGAAACTCCTGCTACTCTACGCGCGCCGCGTTTGTCGTATGCGGAATCACACGAAATCTTAAGAGAGAAAGGAACACAATGAGCGATACGCTGACCCGCAAGGATCTCGTCGAAGTCCTGGCCAAGAAGCACGACCTGCCGAAGTCGCGCGTCGACGCCCTGGTGGTGGACCTGCTGGACGACGTGACCAAGGCGCTGAAGAAGGGCAACAAGGTTGCCCTGTCGCAGTTCGGCATCTTCGAGGTGAAGAAGCGTCCGGCGCGCAAGGGCCGCAACCCGGCCACCGGCGCCGCGATCAAGATCCCGGCGAAGAAGAACGTGCGCTTCAAGTCCTCGGCCGGCCTGAAGAAGACCATCGGCTGAAGCCTGGCGGATGTGAAAAAGGGGAGCCTCGGCTCCCCTTTTTCGTGGCGGTCAGCTTGTCTGGACAGTCGCGGCAGCGATGCCGGTGGTCGGAAAGGCAATCCCGGCCGGTATCAGCCGGCGAGCCGCGCGGGTTGCGCCGGATGGTGGTGGTGATGATTGCGCGGCGGCAGCGCCGGATTGCGCCACTGGCACAGCGTCACGCCGCTCTCGTCCTGCGCCTGGTAGTCGCTGACCAGGAAGCTGAGGCTCAGGCGCTGCAGGCGCGCTTCGGCGGTGAGGGCGGTGGGAAAGATCAGGCGCACGCGGTCCAGCACCGCCTTGAGACGCGCCAGCGCCGGGCGCAGCTCGGTGCCGAGCAGGCGCGCCGCCTCGGAGGTGCTGGGGTAGGAGGCGAGCACCTTGCCTTGCTCCGACACCAGTTCGGCGTTCTGGAAGTGCCAGTGCACGCCGTCCAGCAGGGCGTAGCGGACCATCAGCTCCGCGCCGGCGTCGAGTTCGGAAGACATCTTCGATAGCGGCATCCTGGCCTCCTGGTTGCGGCGCGCCGGATCGTCGCGCCCGCACTGGCCGTCCTCCCAGACGACCCATTGGATTGTGGCATATCCACCGCCTCCCGGGGCAAGCGCGCGGATGAGGGACGCGCGCTGGTGCTGCGGGCGCCGGTTCTACCTGTCAGTCGTCCTGCGCCGCAAAAGCCGCCACCCGGCCCGCTGCGAAACTGTGAACTACCGCACACCTCGGCCGCGCTCAGGCGCCGCCGACCTCGCGCTGCAGCGCCTGTGCGCGCGCCAGGGCCGTGGCGTCGGGGAGCGCCTGCGTGGCGAATTTCTGCAGGGCGGCCCGCAGGTCGGAGCGGGCGCCGTCGCGCTCGCCGTCGCGCGACTCCAGCTCGGCGCGCAGCAGCAGCACCTGGGCGGCCGGGTCCATCGGCGTCGACTTGAGCGCATAGGCCGCCGCCGCCTGGTCGAGCAGCCAGCGCGCCTCGGTGCGGTTGGCGGCGTCCTGGGCCAGCAGGCCGCGCGCCAGGTCGTAGGCGCGCTCGGCCCACAGCGGGCTGGTGCGCGGGTATTTCCGCTCGGTCAGCGCCACCGCGTGGCGCCGCAGGCGCACCACCTCGGCGCCGGCGCCGCCGCGCTGTTCCAGCGTGTCGGCCAGGGCTTCCTCGACCAGGCAGTTGTGATACGCCTCCGGCCCGATCAGCGAGGCCAGCCGGGCCGCGGCCTGGCGCTGAATCGCCTCGGCCTCCGCCAGCCGCCCCTCGCCGGCGAGCGCGCGGCCCCATTCGCTGCCGGTGTACCAGACGATGCCCTTGTCCTCGCCCAGCACCCGGCGGCTCAGGCTGAAGGCCTGGTCGAGTTCGCGCTCGGCCTCGGCGTACTGCTGCATGCGCAGGTGCAGGCGTCCGCTCTCGCGCAGCAGGCTGACGTGCACCGATTCGTCGCCTTCGGGGCGGGCGGCTTCGCCGTCGCGGAACGCCTGCCCGGCCTCGTCGAAGCGGCCCAGCTTCTGCGCATACAGCACGCCCAGGCTGTTGTAGCTGCTGGCCAGCGTGTCGTGGCGCGGGCCCAGCACCGGCTTGGCGATGGCGATGGCGCGGCGCAGCAGCACTTCGGCCTCCTGCGGCCGCTCGCTGCGCTCCATCACGATCGCCAGGCTCGCCATCGGGCGTTCCAGCCAGGCCGAACCGGGGCCGTACAGGCGCTCGTAGCGGGCGATGGTGTCGCGCAGCAGCAGCTCGGCCTTGGCGTCGTGGCGGCCCTGCTCCTCGGTGCTGCCCAGCTCGAACAGGGCATGGATGGTTTCCGGGTGGTCGGGCCCCAGTTGCTTCTCGAAGATGCGGATCGCCTCGGTCTGCAGCGCCAGCGCGTTGTCCGGCGCGCCGTTGCCCCAGGACAGGGCGATGCCCAGGCGCAGCTTGACGCGGCCGGCCTCGACCGAGTCGTCCAGCCCGAGCCGGTGCAGGATCGCCAGGGCGCGCTCGGCGCATTGCCGCACTTCCTCGGTGCGCACCAGCACGCTCAACGGCTGCATCAGCTGGCTCAGCGTGGCGGCGACCTCGCGGCTGTCGGGGCCGTACCAGCTTTCCTTCTCGCGCAGGGCGCGGCGCAGGGTGTCGGCCGAGCCGGCGTTGTCGCCCATGTTGTACTGGATCTGGCCGAGGTTATCGAGCAGCTCGGCGTGCAGGTCCGGCTCGTTGCGCAGCTCGCGGTCGGCATGGTTGAGCGACATCGCGATCAGCTGCGCCGGCGTGCGCGCGCTGCTGCCGTCCATGCTCAGCGGGTCCTGCTGGTGGAACACCGACAGCACCAGGTCCTTGACGTGCTCGGCGCGCTGCGCCTGCAGCTCGGCGCGGCGCGCCTGCCACAGCACCGCGGCGGCGCCGCCGGCCAGCGCCACCAGCACCGCTGCGGCGGCCGCCACCGCGACGCGGTTGCGCCGCACGAAGCGGCCGCTGCGGTAGGCGAAGGAATCCGGCCGCGCCAGGATCGGCCGCTGCGCCAGGTAGTTGCGCAGGTCGTCGGCCAGCTCCGAGGCGGAGCGGTAGCGGCGCTCCGGATCCGGCTGCAGGCACTTGAGCACGATCAGGTCGAGGTCGCCCTCCAGCTCGCGCGGGCGCAGCGGCGGCGCCTGGGCGGCGGGCGCGGCGCCGCGCAGCGCGGCGCTGGGGCGGGTCAGCGCCTCGCTGCCGCGGCTGAGCGAGATCGCGGCGGCGGCGAGGCTGCTGTATTCGCGCGGCAGCCGCCCGGTCAGCAGCTGGTACAGCAGCACGCCGAGCGAGTAGACGTCGGCGGCGGTGGTCACCGGGGCGCCGAGGATCTGCTCCGGCGCGGCGTACTGCAGGGTCACCGGCGCGCTGCCCGGGCCGGTCGCGGTGGCCTCGCCGTCGGCCTCGCCGAGCAGCTTGGCGATGCCGAAGTCGAGCAGCTTGGGCTCGCCGGCCTGGTTGACCAGCACGTTGGAAGGCTTGAGGTCGCGGTGCACCACCAGGCGGCGGTGCGCGGCGTGCACCGCCTCGCAGACCTCGCACATCAGCTCCAGCACGCGGCGCAGCGGCGCGCGCTGGCTGCGGCACCAGTCGATGATGGGCAGGCCTTCGACCTGCTCCATCACCAGGTAGGGGCGTCCCTCCGGGGTGGCGCCGGCGTCGATCAGGTGGGCGATGTTGGGATGGGTCAGCTGGGCGAGGATGCGCCGCTCGCGCAGGAAGCGCTGCAGCAGCGCGTCGGTGTCGAGGCCGCGCTTGAGGATCTTCAGCGCCACCTGCTGCTGGTAGGCGCCGTCGGCGCGCTCGGCGCGGTAGACCTCGCCCATGCCGCCGCGGCCGAGCGGGCCGAGGATGCGCCACGGGCCGTAACGGGTACCGGCCGGCACCGACTCCGGCGGCGGCTCGGTCGAGCTGACCTGCACCGGCTCGGCCAGGAAGCCTCCCGCGTCGGTCGCCTCGAGCCCGTCCAGCGCCGCCAGCATGGCGGCGACCTCCGCCCGCACCAGCGGGTCCGCCGCGGGCTGGCGCAGGCGTTCGCGGCGCTCCTCGGGCGCCAGCTCGTGCAGGCGCGCGAACTCCCCTTCCACCTGAAGCCATTGCTCGCGCGATAGTGTCATTGGCGCTTATTGTCCCCGGCGCGCCGCCGCGCGCACCCCCTGTTCTAGGGGGTCGGCCGCGGCGGCCTTTTGCCATAATGGCGCCATCCGGGGAAAGGGTATCGTGAGTGGCAAGTGATACTGGGGATTCTCCGCCGGGGATGGCGGAGGACATTGGCGGCACCGTCGAACAGCTGCTGCCGGTCGTTTACCACGAACTGCGTTCGATCGCGCGGCGCGAGCGGCGGCGGCTTGCCGGCGGCGAGACCCTGGCCACCACCGCCCTGATCAACGAGGCCTATCTGCGCCTGGTGCGCAACCCCGCGTTCGCCTCGCGCGCCAACTTCCTGCGCATCGCCTCCGTCGCCATGCGCCGCATCCTGGTCGACCGCGTCCGCGCGCAGTTCGCGGCCAAGCGCGGCTCCGGCGAAGGCACCCTCGACATCGACGAGGTGCAGGACTTCATCGTCGAGGACGAGGAGACCGTGCTGCAGGTGCACGAGGCGCTGGAGACGCTGTCGGCGGTCAACCCGCGCCTGGTGCAGATCGTCGAGTGCCGCTTCTTCGCCGGCTACAGCGAGGTCCAGGCGGCCGAGGCGCTGGGCCTGTCCGAGCGCACCGTGCAGCGCGACTGGGCGATGGCCCGCGCCTGGCTGAAGAAGGAGCTGGGGCGATAGGGCGCGGCGGCTAGCGGCGGCGCAGGTCGAGCAGCGGCTGCTCGGCGGACGGCGGCGGCGCGCAGTTGTTGCAGTCGCTGCAGCCGGCGCCACAGCCCGCCGCCTGCTCGGGCGGCAGCAGGCGCAGCCCGAGCCGGCGCAGGGCCGGCGCGCGCTCCGGCCGGAGCAGCCACAGCGCCGCGCCGCGCAGCGCGCGCCGCTTCAGCTGCGGCGCGAACACGCCGGCGGCGTAGAACGCGCAGGGCAGCACGATCAGCGCGACGATCAGGTATTGCAGCGCCGTGCTCATGCCAGCGCGCTCGCGATCTGGTAGGTGATCAGCGAAGCGAGATACGCCAGGCCGAACAGGTAGCCCGCCGCGACCGCCACGGTGCGCACCGAATTGGTTTCGCGGCGGATCACCGCCAGGGTCGACAGGCACTGCGGGGCGTAGACGTACCAGGCCAGCAGCGACAGCGCCGTGGCCAGCGGCCACTGCGCCGCGATCAGCGGCTGCAGCTGGTTCGCCGCCTCCTCGGCCGGCGCCGACAGGGCGTAGACGGTGGCGAGCGAGCTCACCGCCACCTCGCGCGCCGCCAGGCCCGGGATCAGGGCGACGCAGATCTGCCAGTTGAAGCCGATCGGCGCGAACAGGTGCTGCAGGGCGTGGCCGATGCGGCCGGCGAAGCTGTAGTCGATGGCCGGCCCGGCGAAGCCCGGCGGCGGCGCCGGGAAGCTCGACAGCAGCCACAGCACCACGGTGAGCGACAGGATCACCGTGCCGACGCGGCGCAGGAAGATCCAGGCGCGCTCCCACAGGCCGATGGCGACGTCGTAGACGTGCGGCACGCGGTAGGAGGGCAGCTCCAGCAGCAGCGCGTGCTCCTCCACCTCGCGGCCGCGGCGGTGGCGCCACAGCTTCATGCCGAAGGACACCGCCAGCGCCGAGACGATGCCGGCGGCGT
This sequence comes from Nevskia sp., assembly GCA_035651715.1. Lineage (GTDB taxonomy): Bacteria > Pseudomonadota > Gammaproteobacteria > Nevskiales > Nevskiaceae > Nevskia. Next base: position 32,508 of record DASRFD010000023.1, on the reverse strand, counting down.
AGAGGCCGAACAGCACCAGGCCCTGCAGGCTCAGCACGCCCCAGACCTTGCGCTCGGCGACGAAGGCGGCGATCAGCAGGGTGTACACCGGCAGGCGCGCCGAGCAGGTCATCAGCGGCGCCACCAGGATGGTGGCCAGGCGGTCGCGGCGGTCGCTGATGGTGCGCGTGGCCATGATGCCGGGCACGGCGCAGGCGAAGCTCGACAGCAGCGGAATGAAGGAGCGGCCGGTGAGGCCGGCGCCGACCATCAGGCGGTCGAGCAGGAACGCGGCCCGCGGCAGGTAGCCGCTTTCCTCCAGCACCAGGATGAACAGGAACAGCAGCAGGATCTGCGGCAGGAAGGTGATGACGGTGCCGGCGCCGGCGACGATGCCGTCCTGCACCAGGCTGCGCAGCGGCCCGGCCGGCAGGATTGCCCCGAGCCAGTCGCCGAGCCCCTGCATCACGCTGCCGATGCCGTCCATGAACGGCCGCGCCCCGGTGAACACCGCCTGGAACATGGCGAACATCAGCACGCCGAGGATCGCCAGGCCCCACACCGGGTGCAGCACCAGGCGGTCGAGCGCGTCGTCGATCGCCGCGGTATGGCGCGGCATGCGCACGCAGTCCGCCAGCAGGCGCCGCACTTCCGCGTGCAGGTTGGCCGGCGGCGGCGCCGGCGGGGCGGGCGGCTCGGCGTCGATGCGCGCCACCAGCTCGCGCACCCCGTTGCGCTGCACCGCCACGGTCGAAACGATGGGGATACCCAGCTCGCGCGCCAGCTTTTCGCGGTCGATGACGATGCCGCGGCGCGCCGCCGCGTCGCTCATGTTCAGCGCCAGCAGCATCGGCCGGCCCACCGCCATCAGCTCCAGCACGAAGCGCAGGTGCAGGCGCAGGTTGGTGGCGTCGGCGACGCAGACCAGCAGGTCCGGCGTCTTCTCCACCGCGTGCCGGCCGAGGCAGACGTCGCGGGTGATGGCCTCGTCGGCGCTGGTCGGCTGCAGGCTGTAGGCGCCGGGCAGGTCCAGCACCCGCACCGGCCGGCCGCTCGGCGCGAGGAAGCGGCCTTCCTTGCGCTCGACCGTGACGCCGGCGTAGTTGGCCACCTTCTGGCGGCTGCCAGTGAGGCGGTTGAACAGCGCGGTCTTGCCGCAGTTGGGATTGCCGACGAGGGCGATCGACAGCGGCGCCGCGGCCAGGGTGGCGTCGTTGCTCATGGCGGCGCCGGCACCGTGGACCGGCCCGCGACGCGGTCCGTTTCACCCCCGGATGGTGCGGGAAGCCTCATGCCGCTGCCGCCTGCACGACCACGCGCGCGGCTTCGGCGCGGCGCAGCGCGAACCGGGTATAGCCGATCTGCACCAGCAGCGGATCGCCTCCGACCGGGCCTTTCGCCACCACCCGCACCGGCTCGCCCTGGACGAAGCCGAGCTCGGCCAGGCGCACCGCGATGGGATCATTGGCGCTCCGCGCAACCACTTCGCGGATCGTCGCGTCGGTGTCGCGGGGCAGGTCGATGAGCTGGCACACGGGAATGGGATGGGTCTCTAAGTGAGAATTAATCTCATTATAGTCCAGTTTTGGCCCCGGTGGTCACGCTTCCGCCTGCGCACCGTTCAGTCGCGGTTCATTTTCGCCGCAGCATAGTCCGCTGCGGGCCCGGATCGGCCAGGGTGGCCTCCGGCGCAGGGAAGCGCGCGGCGGCGCGCCGGAACGGAGTCACGGAGATCATTTATGGGCAAACACCTCGGCTTGATCGCGGCGGGCCTGGCCGCGTCCCTGCTGGCGGCCTGCGACAACCACGACGACCATGACTGGGGCTTCGAGCCGATCCCGCCCAACTGGGACCCGGTGTCCCTGGTCACCCTGAGCGACGCCGAGCGCGAGCTGGCGAACATCTCCACCACCATCGACCTCACCGATATCAGCGGCGGCGCGCCCGACGGCGCCGTCGCCGGCGTCGCCGCGCCGCGCGCCCTGGGCCCGGGCCATGCCGCGGTGCGCAGCTTCGCCGCGCCGGACCCGCAGGCGCGGGCGGCGCAGGTGCCGCACGCCACCGATCCCAACTGCGGCGCCGGCGGCAGCGATACGGTCAGCACCGGCAGCGGCTCGCGCACCTTCAGTTATTTCAGCAACGTCACCACCAACGTCGATTACCGCGTCGACCGCTATGCCGGCTGCGCCAATACCGCCAACGGCATCACCACCACGCTCGACGGCCGGCTCGAGAGCGGCAGCGGCACGGCCTCGGCCACGCCTTACCAATACGTCGCCCTGGGCGATTTCGGCGCCAACAACACCCTCACCGAGTACAGCGACGGCGACCCCAGCGGACTGCACACGCAGCAGGACTTCTTCGGCCTGATCGAGGCCAGCGGCGCCGCCTCGTCGACCCTGGACATGCGCTCCAACCTGTATTCCACCCTGTTCGCCTCCCAGCCCGGCCAGCCGGACTACGACGGCAGTTTCCAGATCGGCGACGACGGCGGCGTCTACGAGGTCATCCGCAGCAGCACCAGCCTCAACGTCGGCGGCACCTACGCCTACGCCAGCACCGCCTGCCTCGGCGGCGCCGTCACGGTCAGCACGCCGGCCGTGCTGGGGCTGGGCACCACCAGCGCCGGCAGCGGCCTGCCGGTGAGCGGCACCTTGACCGTCGAGTCCGGCCGCAACAGCGTGAGCTACACCTTCAACGCCGACGGCAGCGCCACCCTGTCCGGCAGCGTTTCCGGCACCCTCAGCGCCAGCCAGGTGGGGCAACTGCTGCAGAACGGCACCAGCTGCTGAGCCGGCGGCCGGAAAAAACCTTTCGGCTGAAGGGTTTCCGGCGCCGGGCCGGCGCCCGGCAAATACCTCGCCGAGGCGGCCGGTTTCACCCGAGTGGACGATGCCCGCCTGCCGGTTTGGCCCAAGAATTGAGCCCTCGATTCTGGATAGTCACGGCAGGAGACCAGCATGGCTGGCACCAAGGATTACGGACTGGGCGAATTCACCTACCCGCGCGGCTGGTTCATGGTCGCGGACGCGGCGGAGGTCAAGGACAAGCCCCTGCCGCTGAAGTTTTTCGGCCAGGATTTCGCGCTGTACCGCGGCAAGAGCGGCAAGATCGTGCTGCTCGACGCTTATTGCCCGCACATGGGCACCCACCTGGCCAAGAACAGCACTTCCTACGTCATCCACGACGGCCAGATCGAGGGCGACTCGATCCGCTGCCCTTACCACGGCTGGCGCTTCGGCGCGGACGGCAAGTGCAACGAGATCCCGTTCTCGAGCCTGCCCATCCCCAAGGCCGCCTGCGTGCGCTCCTGGCCGGTGGTGGAGCGGCTCGGCGCGGTCTTCGTCTGGCATGACCCGGAAGGCGGCGAGCCGGAATGGGATGCGCCGAACCTGCCGGAATGGGACGATGCCGGCTGGGTGCGCCACAAGTGGGATCACCTGGGCCAGATCAAGTGCCACCAGCAGGAGATCATCGACAACATCGCCGACTGCACCCACCTGCAGCCGGTGCACGGCTCGATCGTCAACTTCTTCGAGAACGAGTTCCGCGGCCACCTCGCCATCCAGCGCCAGGGCGGCCCGCACCGCACCCTGGTGACCGCCGACGGCAAGAGCCCGATCCTGATCACCGACACCGTCTACCACGGACCCGGCGTGCTGTTCTCGCGCATGACCGGCCTCTACGACGCGGTGATCCTGATCATGCACACCGCGGTCGAGGACGGCACGGTGCAGGTCTGGCATGCGCTGATGGTCAAGTCGCCGAGCGGCAGCAGCCCGGTCACGGCGCAGGACACCGAGGCGGCGCGGATGTACCAGGCCGCGGCGCTGGCGGCGTTCTCGCAGGACTTCGAGGTCTGGGCCAACAAGCGGCCCTGCATCAACGGCATGTTCCTGCCCAGCGACGGCGCCTTCCGCAAGGCGCGCATCTGGTACAAGCAGTTCTACAACCCGCGCGCGCAGAAGGACGACTACCTCAGGCAGGTTTCCGGCATCTACGTGCCGGTCGGCATGAAGGGCGCGCCGGCTGCGGCGCGCGGCGAGATGTCGCTGGCCGACGCGGTGGCGGCGGAGCAGCAGGCGCAGGCGGCCTGATGCGCTGAAGCGGTTGCGGCACGAAAAAGCCCCTGCCTGTGACGACGGGCAGGGGTTTTTTCTTGTCCGCTGCGGCGGCGGCTTTCCGCCGCCGCCGCAGCAGCGGACTTCAGTAGAACGCCGTCTCCTCGTTGGTGTCGGGTGTGTTGGTGAAGCGGTAGAGGATGTTGTTGACGCCGTCGAAGCCCATGGCGTCGTCCTGGGTGTTGCTCTGGCTGGTGGTGCCGTTCGCCGTGGTGCCGTCGATGTACAGTTCGATGAAGTTCTGGTCCGGAGCCAGCACATAAGGCTGTCCGGACGCGCCGTCGGCGACCGGGGTGGTTGTCAGCGTGTCCGGAGCGAGCCGGGTCAGGGTGGCGCCGCCGTCCGTGCCGTTGGTGCTGGTGATTCCCTGCGCCAGGTACACCGCCGTGATCCGCTGGTTGAGGGTGCGGAAGAACGGGCCGGTGCCGGAATACTGGTAATTGGCGCCGACCAGGTCGGTATTGTCGAAGCGCTTGAGCACCGTGCCGTCGACCCCGAGGACCAGGGTGGTGTATTGAAAGCCGGTGCCGAAGGTCAAGTAGCTGGCGAAGATATGGTTATCGGCGACAGGGATGATGAACTCGAAGTCGCTGGTCGTCGCATTCAGGATTGACTGCAGCGGTGCCCCGCTGGTCGAGGTATCGAGCGTGTAGAGCACCGAGTTGTTGCCGCCCTGGTAGGAAACCACCGCCCTTGATCCAATGAAGCCTTCGACGCGGACCCGTGGCTTGAATGATGTGCTGGACGTGCTGCCATAGACACCCTGTGCAGTGCCGGAGCCATCGAGCTTGGTCTTGACGATGCCGAACGCATAGCTGGTGGGCTTGCCGTTGGCGAAGGCAGTGGCGTAGGTGTCGGTGAAGTACACGTCACCGCCGCTGACCACTGAGCTGGGGCTGGGCGTGCCGGAGAACTGGATCAGCGGCGCCGATAAATGGCCCGTGGAGTCCAGTTTGTACAACACGATCGAACCTTGCGCCGACGTGGCTTCGATCAGCGTGTAGCCCGGGCCGATGTAGCTGGGCCGCACCGACTGCATGCTGTGCAGCAGGCTCATCGGCTGTGCCGGGTTCCCAGCCGGGTAGTAGTTCAAGTCCAGGTTGAGGTCGACGCCGGCGATCCCGCCAAGGACGCCATTGGTGTCATAAACCGCCGCCACGACGCCGTTCTCGAAGGTTCTGGCGTCGAGCGTCAGGGGGGCCGGCGCGGTGGTGGCACTGTCGGTATAGTGGACCAGGGAGGCTTGGTCGTCGGCCGTGCCGCACTGCCCGTCGCCGCCGGGCGTGGCATAGATCAGCACGTCGTTGCCGGCCTCCCGCAGGTTGGTCTCGATGGCCTCCGCGTTGCACAGGGTTGGGGGCAGCGCGGCGCTGCTGACTTGCACCGGGGCCGGAGCCTTGGTGGCGTCCAGCGACAATGCGTAGAAGTGGTCACCCCCGGGAGCGCCGGAGGTGGCATAAATGATGCCGTACGGCGTATAGCCTGTCACATACCCGACGTTGTCGACGTTCTGCCGTTCCACGACGCCCCAGATGGTAGAGGCTGCGCTGGTGACTTGAACCGGCGTCGAACCGAGCGCATTGCTCGGCACGACGTAAAGCCCTGTCGTGCCGCCCGAGGACGAGGCTCCGCTGCTGACCGGAGTGGCGGTGTAGGCGATGTAGTACGGAACGGCGGCGGCTCCCGAAGCGCCGCTGCTCGAAGAGCCGCCGCTGGAGGATGAGAAACTGCCGCCTGACGAGGCGCCCGAAGATGAGGAGCTGCCGCCCGAGGAAGAGCTATTGCCGGAGCCGGAGCCGTTGTTGCAACCCGCCAGAAGTAAGAGGCTTAGGCTGGCGAGCACGATTGTCCAGCCCGCTTTGCGGATGTTTTGCACGATGATGGTCCCCCGAAGCACGAGTGGCTTTGTCTTCGCTGAAGGCGAAGCCCTGCTTCGAATAGTACCGCGGATTATTGCGGCGGACACCTTGGAACCGTGAAGCAGCGCACATGGCCGCCGGCATGAAGAAAACGTTCCGGCCAGGCCTGGCTGCGGCCATCGCGCCAGGGCCTGGCCTGGCCGCAAGTCAAGACGGAACGAGGTGGAGCAGATCTGGCGGCGGCGGGCGGCGCAAGGCCGTCCCGCCTTGGATCGCATCGTGCGTCCGCGATGCGGCCCGCGCAATCGGCTAAGGTATGCCCGGAAGCATGACCGGGCCGCACATGAATCCAGCCATCGGGGTCAAGTCGGGCGCCATCGTGGCGCTGCGCCTGTTCGACATCGCCTACGCCATCGACCTGGCGCGGGCCGAGGCGCTGTGGGCGCAGCGCCAGGGCGGCGGCAGCAGCCGCAGCCAGCTCAGCGCCACGCCGGCCAAGGCCGTGGCCTTCGACGTGCCGCCGGTGCTGCTGTCGCTGGACGCGGTGCCGCTGCACCTCGACGGCAACGGCCTCAAGGCGGCGGCGACGGCGCGGCTCTACGACTTCGGCGTGGTGGCGCTGGCCCTGCGCATCCCGGTTGCGGACTGCGACTGGGCCGCCTACACGCGGCTGTGCAACGCGGCGGCGCAGGCCATCGACGGCGCGCTGTGGGAGGAACTGCTGGGGCGGGTGCGGCGGCCGCTGGTGCAGGCGCTGCACCGGCCCTACGACAGCGGCGTGCAGGAGGACTACCTGCTGGCCATCGTGCAGCAGTGGAGCGAGCCGCTGAAGACCGCCGAGCTGGAGCAGCGGCTCGACCTGGTGCCGCTGCTGTCCGGCGACAAGCGGCCGCTGTCGGAAGGGGCGCGGCGCGAGCTGCTGCGGCAGCGCTTCTCCTACTACGAAGACGACCTGGTGGTGATCACCTGGGACCGCGCCTTCATCGTCGAGCCGCGCGGCGATTCCGACGTCGCCGACGTGCTGGAGGTGGCCAATGCACAGCTGCTGGAGCAGCGCTACTACGATGAGCTGCTCGACGACGAGCTGCCGCGCATGTACGACCTGGTCGAGCAGGCGCAGCGCGCACGGCACTGGTACGCGCCGCGCCGCTTCGCCGACCTGGCGCGCCGCTTCCACGCCCTGGTGGCGGAAGTGACCGAACTGACCGAAAAGGCCGACAACGCCCTGCAGGTGACCGAGGACGTGTACCTGGCGCGCATCTACGCCGCGGCGCTGGAGCTGTTCCGCGTGCACAAGATCGGCGCCGCGGTGGACCGCAAGCTGGCGATCATGCGCGACACCTACACCGCGCTGTACGACGAGGCGGCCGGCCGCCGCGGCGAGCTGATGGAGCTGGCCATCATCGCGCTGATCGCGATGGAGCTGGTGGTGGCGGTGCTGCAGCTGCGGGGGCATTAGGAATGGCCGCCGGCGAACCCCGCCGCGGGAAAATTGATTGGGGCTGAGACCATGGACAACCAGTACGCCGGATCCTGCCTGTGCGGCGCGGTGCGCTTCGAGGTGGACGGGGTGTTCGAGCGCTTTTATCTGTGCCACTGCGGGCATTGCCGCAAGGACACGGGCTCGGCCCATGCCGCCAACCTGTTTTCGCCGAACGCCGTCCTGCGCTGGCTTGGCGGCGAGGACAAGGTGACGCGCTTCGACCTGCCGGGTACGCGGCACAGCCGCTCGTTTTGCTCGATCTGCGGCTCGGCGCTGCCGGGACTGCAGATGGACGGCCAGCTGCTGGTGGTTCCCGCCGGCAGCCTGGACTGCGAGGTGGTGCTGAAGCCGGACGCGCACCTGTTCATGGCCAGCAGGGCCAACTGGGACGAAGACCTGGAGCGGGTGCCGAAGATGGACCGCCTGCCGGCCTGAATCCAGGCGGCCCGGTCCAACCCTGCGGCGCGGACGCCGCATCCAAGCGCAAACCATCCGGAGGACCCGCATGTCCCTGTTCCATCGCCTCGGCGCCTGCTGCCTGCTCGCCGCGGCGGCGTTGCCGGCCCGTGCCGCCGATATCCGCGACGCCAGCTTCACCACCAGCGACGGCGTGCGCATCCACAGCCTCGAAGCCGGCACGCCGGGCGCCGCGCCGGCGCTGGTGCTGATTCCGGGCTGGACGCTCAGCGCCTCGCTCTGGCGCGGGCAGCTGGAGGCCTTCTCCGCCGACCGCCTGGTGATCGCGGTGGACTCGCGCTCGCAGGGCGGTTCGGACAAGACCGTGCTGGACAACACGCCGGAGCGGCGCGCCACCGACCTGCACGAGCTGCTGGCGGCGCGCCACCTCGAGCGCATCGTGCTGGTGGGCTGGTCGCAGGGCGCGCAGGATGTCGCGGCCTACATCCGCCAATACGGCACCGCCGCGCTCGCCGGCGTCGCCTTCGTCGACAGCCCGGTCGCGGCCGGGCCGGAGGAAGTCACGCTGAATCCGGGCTTCGTCAAGACGATCCTCAAAGGCTTCGCGGTCTACATCGCGCATCCGGCGGAATACTCGGAGGGCATGGTGCGCTCGATCTTCGTGCGGCCGCACCCGGAGTTGGACGTGCAGAAGATCGTCGACATCGCCCGCAGCACGCCGCCGCAGACCGGCATGGCGATGCTGGTCGCCGACCTGTTCAGCGTCGACCGGCGCAACGCGCTGGCCCGGATCAACCGGCCGGCGCTGGTCATCGCTTCGGCGCAGTCGCCGTTCCTGGAGCAGCAGAAGGCGATGGCCGCGGCGGTCCGCGGCGCGCGGCTGGTGGTGGTGCCCGACGCCGGCCACGCCGTGTTCGTCGACCAGCCGCGGGTGTTCGACCAGGCGCTGCGCGAGTTCCTCAAGGCCGCCACCTAGGTTCCCTGGCACCGCGCCGTCCCCACCCCCGTCCGCCGGGTCATGGCCGCGCCGGCCCGCCCGGGTGACAATGGGTGAACCAAGGGGACGAACAACAACATGGCGGTGAACCTGGGACCGAACGTGCCGCGCCGCGGCAATGCCTTTTCGCGCTGGCTGGGGCGCAGCGTGCTGCGCGCCATGGGCTGGCGCCTGGAGGGCGCGGTTCCGGACCTGCCCAAGCTGGTGATGATCGGCGCGCCGCACACCTCCAACATGGACGGCGTGGTGGCCTTCGTCACATTGTTCGCGCTGGGCCTGCGCGCCGGCACCATGATCAAGGACAGCGCCTTCAAAGGGCCGCTCGGCTGGCTGCTGCGCTGGCTCGGCGCCCTGCCGATCGATCGCGCCAGCCCCAAGGGCGTGGTCGAGCAGACGGTGGATGCCTTCGCCCGGCAGCCGCAGTTCGTGCTCCTGCTGGCGCCGGAAGGGACGCGCAGCGCGGCGCCGGACTGGAAGCGCGGCTACTGGCATGTGGCGCGCGGCGCCGGCGTGCCGGTGCTGCCGGTGGCGATCGATTACGCCGCCAGGCGCGTCCGCTTCGGCGAGCCGCTGACGCCGGGCGCGGACTACGCCGCCGACTTTGCCCGGCTGCTGTCCTTCTTCGCCGCCGCGTCCTCGCCGCGCCACGCCGGGCGCCTGTCGCGGCCGCTGTGCGAAGCCCAGGACCGGCCCTGGAACGGCCCCGGCGGCAACGCCTGAAGCCGCTCAAAACGTTGGTAAAAGCAGCCTGATCGCACCGTTCCCACCCGAAAACTGACACGCTTGTCGCGTCCGGTGACGTCTCCGCCGAGGGGGCTTCTATAGTTGCCGGCAAGGGCGTGTCAGGGATGCCGCTCCCATCCATTGCGGAGCGGCATATGACACCTCTGTTGATCGGTTTTGGCGCCGCCGGCATCCGGGCGATGAAGCACCAGCTGGTCGCCGCGCGCGGCGAGATGGCGGCGATCGCGGTCGGCGACGACGAGGCCACCGCGCAGCTGTCCGCGCTGCGCGCGCGGCACCCCATCCACAGCGCCTGGCTGAGCCTGCCGCACGGCCTCAACGCCACGCGCGGCTGGCGCATGATCTTCGAGCGCACCGTGCTGGGCCTGTTCGAGACGCTGCGGCCGCTGCTGCAGCAGCCGCGCATCATCGTGGTCTATGCCGAGCTGGGCGCGCTGGAGAGCGGCGGCGTGGCGGCGGTGTTCGCGCGCGAGATCACGCGCATGCACAAGGGCCACCAGTTGATCGCCAACCTGATGAAGCCGGTGCCGTTCAACGGCGCCGAGATCACCTATCTGGCCGACACCCAGCTGTTCACCATCGGCCACTGCGCCATGTCGATGCAGATCGTGGCGCAGGAGCAGCCCGGCGCCGCCGGCAAGGGCTTCGGCTATGCCGACGCCGCCGCCGTGATGCTGTGGAACGAGCACCTGGAGCGGGCGCAGATGCTGCTCGACGTCTCGGCCAACCAGCGCCGCACCGAGATCGGCCTGGTGGCGATCAACGGCGAGCGGGTGGAACGCAAGATCAAGGCGGCCTGAGCCCGCGTTTCTGCGCCGCCGGCAGGGGCGCACCCCTCAACAGCCGCTGAGGATCACCGTCAGCGGCCCGTCGCTGTTCACGTTCAGCCTGGCCTTGCAGTCCACTCTCGCCCGCGCCGGATCGATGGTGATGCTGGAGACGTTGCTGGCGGTGATGTCCAGCACGTCCGCCACCGGCGCCGCCGGCGGCGCGCCCCAGGCCTGCGCCTGGCTCAGGTAGGGCAGCGGCGCGATCGCGCCGCCTTCCAGCACGCCGGCGCCATTGCTCACCCCTGAGGGCGCCGGGTCGCCCAGGCCGAACCCTTCCGAGCGCACGTCCACCGTGCCCAGCGGCGCCGCGCCCGAGCCGTCGCGCAGCACCACGTCCGACACCCAGTAGGCGTGACCGGAAGCGGTGCCGAGGCTGGCGAAGTCCATCGTCGGGTTGTAGACGTAGGTGACGTGCGGCGGATTCCGGTCGACCTTGTCGGTGGCCAGGAAAGCGGCAGCCGGGGCGTACTGGTCGTTGACCGCCAGCGTCAGGTGCTCGCCCACGGTGTAGAGGTCGAACTCGTAGCGGTAGCCGAGGCTGCCGAAGGTCTGCGCCTGCTGCAGCACCCCGGCCACCGGCACCAGCTCGTCGGTGGTCTCGTCCCAGATCAGGTAGGGGATGTTGCGCACCGAGCCGAGCATGCGGTTGGTGTTGGACTGGTCGCCGCCGCTGGGCGGGGCGGGAGGAACCCAGACCCCTTCGGCCGGCGGGCCTACCGTCGGCTGGGCCTTGGCGAAAAGGTCGGGGAACTGGGCGCTGAACTTGTAGGTGCCGTAGCCGCCCATCGAATAGCCGGCGATGTCGGTGGCGGCGGGGTCGAGCGGATAGTGCGCGGCGACGTCGGCCCACACCTCCCAGGTGTCGGCGCCGGCGTAGTCGTAATACCAGCCGTCGGCGCCGCGCCCTTCCGGCGTGATCACCACGTAACCGGCGCCGCGCTGGCTGAACTGCGCCTGGTTGCGGCTGCTGAGGAACTGGTTGTAGTTGGCGGAGAGCGAATGCAGCAGCAGCTGCAGTCCCCAGCCGCCGGCCGGCGGCGCGCCCGCCGGCACGTAGATGGCGTAAGGCTGCAGGCGCCCGAGGTATTCGCCCTTGCAGGCGGCGCTGCTGCCGCACAGCACCGAGAAATCCAGGCCCTGCGCCAGCTCGAAGTGGCTGGCCAGGATGCGGTCCATCGGGCCGCTCTGCGGCACGCCGCCGGGCTGGTCCGGCATGTCGTCGTTGACGCCGTCGGCGAGCTTGCCGAAATCGACGCTGGCGAAAAACGCGCTGATGTCGCCGGAGGCCAGCGCCGCACCCTGCGCCTGGTCGCGCCAGAAGGCCGGGTTGATCTCGGCGCCGACGCCGTTGACCGGCCCCTGCACGCTGGGAAAGGGCTCCTGCGTGTTGGAGCGGAAGGCGAGATTGAAGAAGGCGGCGGGCGCGGTGGCGACACCGCCGCCGGGCGCGCCGGCGCTGGCCACGGCGCCGGGCAGCAGGTACTTGCCGTTGGCGTTGTCCCACAGGCCCACGCCCAGCGCCAGGCGCACGGTGCCGCGGCCCGGGTCCCAGGCCGTGTGCGGCAGCCGCACGGTGTACTGGCGGCGCGCGGTGTCCAGGCTCAGGCCGGGCGCGTCGCCGGCGGCCGCGCTGCCGTCGGCGTTGAGCAGCTCCACCGTCGTGCCGTGCACGGTGAGGAACAGCGCCGCCGGGCTGGAGACATTGGCGCCGTGCGGCCAGCCGACCTTGCTGCCCGGCGTGCCGCCGATGGCCAGGGTGAAGGCTGGCAGGGACGGGTCGTTGAGCGTATTGAGCGTGATGCGGAAGGCGGTGGCGTCGGCCAGCGGCTTGACGCGGAACTCCACCAGGTCCGCCGCGTTGCCGGCGTAGCCCGCGGCGGTGGGATAGGTATAGGTGCCGTTGGGCAGGGCGAAGATCGAGCCGTCGGTGAGCGCCGAAGTGCTGCCGGCCAGGCCGGCGCTGAGCGCCAGCACCAGCGGATCGGTCGGGTCCTGCACCTGCCGCGCGCCGTGGTCGTCGTAGAGGAAGTCCTGGTACAGGAACTCGCAGGCGCGGTAGGCGCTGGCGCCGGAGATCAGGATCGGCGGCGCCTGCCACACGCCGCTGTTCTGCAGTTGCGGCGCGTCGGCCAGCGGCTGGTACAGCAGATCCGGGCCGGGCCGCGGCGCGGGCCCGCCGTAGAGCGAGTGATAGAGCGGGGCCGCCGGCGCGGCGCAGTTGCCGCCGCCGCCTCCGCCGCCGGCGTTGCCGGAAACCGGCTGGCTGCTGCCGCAGCCGCCGAGCGCCTGGGCCGCCGCGATGGCGGCGGCCGATAAGGCAATGCGATACAGCGGTTTCGCCTGCGGCACGATGCTCCTCCCCGAACCGGCGCCGCTGTGGCGCGGCTGCCTCTGTTTGTTTTAGTGCCTCAATCTTACTGCCCGGGTCCAGATCCCGCTCAGTGCGCCTCGTGCGGCAGGCGCAGCCCCAGCTCGACGATGCGCTCGTGCTCCATGCGCCGCACGGTCAGCTCCATGCCGCCCAGCCGCAGGCGGTCGCCCACCACCGGCCGCTCCAGGTAGCTGCCGACGAACTCGGCCAGGGTCTGGCCGGCGGCATTGGGCGGCGTTTCGATGCCGTAGGCGGCGGCGAGGTCTTCCACCTTGGCCTCCGGCTCGAGGAAGAATTCGCCGAAGTAGCGCGCCTCGTCGGCGTCGGAACTCTCGCGGCGGGCGCTGAACACCGCGTCGAGCACCGGCAGCTCCTCCTGCGCGGCGATCAGCGAGACGTAGTCGCCATGGCGCAGCACGCCCCATTCGCGGTACGGCAGCAGGCGGCTCTCGCGCGACACGCTGATGATGCGCGAGATCTCGCGGATCGGGATGTCCTTGGGCCGCTTGCCGATGAGCGCGCTGGCGTGGCCGATGCGGTAGCTCACCACCTCGTGGCCGCTGCTGCCGGGCAGGTCGAGGTCGAAGCGGCGCACGCGGCTGCCGGTCCTGGGCATCTGCAGTTGCAGCAGTCGCGCGGCCGAGGCCACGGTCCAGCCCTGCACCACCAGCGAAACCAGCACGATGAAGAAGGCGATGTCGAAGAACAGCTGCGCGTCGGGCAGGCCGGCCATCATCGGGAAGGTGGCCAGCACCATCGGCACCGAGCCGCGCAGGCCGACCCAGGAGATGAAGGCCCGCTCGCGCCAGGCGTAATGGAACGGCAGCAGCGACAGCGCCACCGCCAGCGGCCGCGCCACCAGGATCAGCACCAGGGCGATGCCCAGGCCGGCGCCGGCCAGCGGCAGCAGGCGCGCCGGCGTCGCCAGCAGGCCGAGGATCAGGAACATGCCGATCTGCGCCAGCCAGGCGATGCCGTCGTGGAAGCGCTTGATGCTGGCCATCGAGCGCAGCGGATAATTGCCGAGCACCAGGCCGGCGATATACGCGGCGAGGTAGCCGCTGCCGCCGAGCAGGGAGGTGCCGCCGAACACCAGCATGCCGCCGGACAGCGCCAGCAGGGGGTAGAGCGAATCGCTCAGTTCCAGCCGGTTGAGCAGCAGCTTCAGCACCCAGCCGCCGCCGGCGCCCATCGCCAGGCCCAGGCCCATCTGCCGCACGAACAGCAGCAGGGCGTCGGCAGGGCCGTAGCCGCCCCGCGCCAGCAGGTATTCGAGCAGGCCCATGGTCAACAGCACCGCCATCGGGTCGTTGGTGCCGGACTCGATCTCCAGGGTGGCGGTGACGCGCTGGTTGAGGCGCACCGCGCTGGTGTGCAGCAGCGAGAACACCGCCGCCGCGTCGGTGGAGCCGACGATGGCGCCGATCAGCAGGCCCTGCGGCAGGCTCAGCTGCAGTACCCAGGCCGAGAAGCCGCCCACCACCACGGTGGTGATGAGCACGCCGACGGTGGCCAGCGACAGCGAGGGACGCAGCGCGACGCGGAAATTGTCCAGCGGCGTGCGCAGGCCGCCGTCGAACAGGATCACCGCCAGGCCGCAGGTGCCGGCGAGGTTGGCGAAGCGGTAGTCGTTGAAGTGGATGCGCCCGGGGCCGTTCTCCCCGGCGAGCAGGCCGACCACCACGAACACCAGCAGCAGCGGCACCCCGAGCCGCGGCGTGAACGCCGTCGCCAGGATGCTGAGCAGGAACAGGGTTCCGGCGACGAAGATGAGCTGATTGCTCAGGTCCATGACGGCAATTGGGGGCCCGGGTGATCGACGCAGTGCGTCCTGTGCCTAGGATAAGGCCGGATGCCCGCTGTTAGACGCCCGATGCCGTCCGTTCGCGAAAATTATTTGGCCGGAGCGGGACGCCGCCGGCGCAACAGCCAGAGCATCAGGCCGAGGGCGATGACGCCGGCCACGTTCATGCCGGCGTCGGTCAGCAGCAGGCCGCCGGAGCCCGGCAGGCCGCGGGCCTTGAACAGCTCGTAGCCGTGGCCGTCCATCCAGGCGAGGTAGGAGGTGGCCAGGTTGCCGGCGGCGTCGAACAGGGTGTACTGCGTGGCGGCGGAGCGGTCGACCTCGCCGATGATCTCCAGCACCACGGCGGTGAAGGCGGCGAAGCACAGGCCGGCCACCAGGGAGTAGGCCAGGGTGCCCGCGATATAGGTGATGCCGGTGCGCGGGGCGCAGGCCATGATGGCGTCCACCGCGGCGATCAGCAGGCCCGAGACCAGGTAGGCGCGCCGCTTGTCGAGGCGGTCGAGAAAGCGGCCGCCGATCAGCGCGCCCAGCGCGGTGAGCAGGCCGCTGCCGTAGCCCATGGTGAACTCCACCGTGCCGCCGGAGGCGCCATAGTCGCCGCCCACCGCCGAGAACAGGTCGAGCAGGGCAGGAGTGCTGACCGGCGCGATGCAGAACAGGATGCCGGTCCAGCCGCGCCGCGAGGTGGCGGTGTGGCGCACGTCGCGCCACATGCTGGAGAACACCTCGTGCACGCCGCGTCGCGGCTGCGCGCGCTCGTGCAGGGCCAGCACCGCCAGCGCCGGCAGGAAGGTGAGCAGGCCCAGGCCGACGGCCGCGGCCTGCAGGTCCAGCGTGTCGGCCAGACGTATCACCAGGCCGCCGCCGACCGCGTTGCCGCCGAGATTGGCGGCGTTGAGCCAGCCGCTGGCGCGGCCGTGCCGGGTGGGCGGGACCAGGGTGGCGACCAGGGCGCCGTTGCAGGCGCTGACCAGGCCGGTGAGGCCCTGGCCGACCACGCAGCAGACCTCGAAGGCCCACAGCTGCCCTGGCAGGTCGAGCAGCAGCGAGGCGCAGAGCAGCAGCGCGCCGAGCG
This sequence comes from Nevskia sp., assembly GCA_035651715.1. Lineage (GTDB taxonomy): Bacteria > Pseudomonadota > Gammaproteobacteria > Nevskiales > Nevskiaceae > Nevskia. Next base: position 16,825 of record DASRFD010000023.1, on the reverse strand, counting down.
CCGCCGCCAGCAGCAGCCAGCTGCGCCGGCGCAGGCCCACGTCCAGCACCGGCGCCCACAGGAACTGCCAGGACAGCGGCACCAGCACCGCCGCCGAGATGCCGCCGATGGTCGACATCGGCACCCCGGCCCGGCCCAGGAAGAACGGCATGGCGACGCTGGTATAGCCCCCGGCGACGCCGAAGGGGATGTTGGTCAGGCCGAATAGCCACGGCGGCGGCTGCGAACGGAATGACGCTGCGGTGCTGGACATGGTTCCCCAGGCAGGCTCTGCGGGCCTTTGCGCCGACTATCGCACGCGGCCGGCCGCGGCGCGAGCGGCGGACCCGGGTGCGGCGTCATTCAGGAGCGGCGCCGCTGAAGCCCGGCAAACCTACCATTCGCGACGTGACGGGGGAATCAGCGCAATACCGGGCGTTACCATTCTCATCGTTCGCCGGCGCCCGCAGCCGGCGCCGACACGGAAGTCTGGAGGCGGCAATGAATGGAACCTACGATTTGAACCTGGTGCTGGCTTCGTGGTGCGTGGCGGTGGCGGCGTCCTATGCCGCTTTCGACCTCGGCGGCCGCATCGCCTGCTTCGAGAGCGGCCCGCAGAAACTGTGGCTTCCGGCCAGCGCCGTCGCCATGGGCAGCGGCATCTGGTCGGCGCATTTCATCGGCATGCAGGCGCTCGGTGCTCCGGGCCTGAGCTTCGACCTCAGCCTGACCCTGCTGTCCTGGCTGGCGGCGGTGGCGGCCTCGCTGCTGGCCGTATACGTCATCAGCCGCAGCCGGCTCGGCGCCGCCGGCGTGGCCGCCGGCGGAGTGGTGATGGGCCTGGGCATCTGCGTGATGCACTACGCCGGCATGTTCGCGCTGCGCATGACCCCGCGCATCACCTACGACTCGGAGCTGTTCTCCGCCTCGGTGTTCATCGCCGTCGGCCTGTCCATCGCCGCGCTGCTGATCGGCCTGTCGGTGCGGCGCCTGCCGGACTGGCAGCTGGTGCCGGCCAAGCTCTGCGGCGCCCTGTTGATGGGCGCGGCGATCTGCGGCATGCACTACACCGGCATGGCGGCGGCGCACATCCCGCCGGGCGCCGCCTGCGCCGCCGGCAACGCGCTGTCGGGCAACTGGATGGGCCTGCCGGTGGCGCTGTTCACCATCGGCATCATCGCCGCGGTGATGCTCCTGTCCATGTTCGACGCGCAGCGCCAGGAGCAGCGCTGGCAGGAACGGCAGCAGCGCATCACCGCGCGCTTCCGCCGCGGCCTGGCGCGCGGCTGAGCCGCCGGCCGAAAACAGTCCGCGTACCGGGCGGCCGGTACGCGGACAAGTCGCTGTCATGAACGATCGGGCCGCAACGGCCGATCTGCACGCGCTCCCGCAAGGCTTGTGCCAGGAGCCGCTGTTTTCTCGACATGGCCGAGGCCGCCGTGCGGCGGCCTCGGCAGGCTGCTTACTTCTTCTTCCCGCTTCCTGCCCCATGCAGGAACACGCCGACCGCGTCGTCGACCAGCTTGTTGATCTCGCGCGGGCTCGGCGTTGCGGCGCCGGCGATCAGCTGGCGCAGCAGCTGCTCCTCGCTCAGCATGTCGAGGAACAGGCCGGCCAGCCGGCGCGGCGCCACGCCGCTGCGGATGCGGCCGGATTTCTGCAGCCGGGCGAAGTAGGCGGCGATGGGTTCGCGCGCGCTTTCCGGGCCGGCCTTGAACCAGCGCTTGCCGATAGAAGGGAAGCGCACCGACTCGGCCACCACCACGCGGTGCTGGCGCACCGAGCGCTGGGTGAGCAAGGCGGTGAGGAAGCGGCGGCCGATCTGGCGCAGCGCTTCTTCCGGGTCCATCCCGTCCAGGTCCATGTCGGCGAAGGAGTGCACGATCTGCCGGCACAGCTCCTCGATCACCGCGGCGAACAGCTCCGCCTTGCCGCCAAAATGCTTGTAGACGTTGGTCTTGGTTCCGCCGGCGCGGGCGACGATCGCGTCCACGCTGACTCCGTCATATCCTTTCGCCAGGAACAAGTCGGTGGCGATCCGGAGGATCTCCACTCGCTTGGCTTCCGAGCGGCTCTGTCTTGTTGATGCCATGGTATTCGCCCTTTCGTCGTGTTTATGTATGTGTGCCGCTTCTACGTTCGGGCGTTTTCGGAGGCGCCCACGTATTTTTGTAAACGTAGCTTTAAGCCGAATGGTTCCATCACGCTACACCTTATATGCGGTGCTCGCACAAGGTGAGCGAGGCGTCATAACCGGCGGTACCTCCATTTGCAAAACATTTAAGGTGCAATCTAATTGGTGTTGTCCTTGCCGGACGGGGGCTTTTGGCCCGGTTTTGCACTCAGCGTCCGGCCGAGTGCCGGAGAACCGTACCGTCCCCGCGGTACTTTGCGGTGTTTCCCCCGACAGGAAGCCGCCGCAAGCCTCCCCACCCTAGCCGGTACTCCAGCAGCCTGCGCCACACGGAAGGGTGGGGCGCACGAGGGGAGGTAATCCAGAGTTTTCATTTGCCCCGAACCGGCCGCCCGCTCAAAAGCTGAAATCCGCTCGGACTTGCGTCACTTGAAATCCCCCGGCCCGGCTCCATCTAGACCCAATCTTTTTGCAGCGGATCAAGGATGAACCGGAACGAAAACAACGGGATAATGCGGCGCGCCTGGCGTGCCGCGGGTCTTGCGGCGCTGGCACTGGCCGCCGCCTGCGCCGCGCCGGCGGAGGGTCCGCAGCCGCTGACCGTGGCGCCGGCGGTGGATGCGCAGAAGCTCGGCGGCCAGTGGTACCTGATCGCCCACGTGCCCTACGCCGAAGAGCGCGACCAGGCCGACAGCAGCATCGAGCTGCGGGCCCGCGAGGATGGCGGGTACGACGAGATCTACCGCTATTTCGACAGCCGCCTGATGCAGAGCGTGGCGCGGCAGCGCGCCCGCTATCAGGTGGTGGCCGGCAGCAACAACGCGCGCTGGATCGACCACTCCCGCGCGCTCGATACCCAGATGGAGCTGGGCGTGCTCTACGTGGACCCCGCATACCGCTACGCGGTAGTGGGCGAGTCCGGCCGCCGGCTGGGCTGGATCTATGCCCGCGACCCGGGTGTCGACGCCGGCACCTACGCCATGCTGCTGGCGCGCCTGGATCGGCAGGGCTATGACGTGGCGCAGTTGCACCGGCTCGGCCACTCGCAGATCCAGGTTGGCCAGCCGCGGTTTGCCGTGCCTTGAATTCGCAAGGTTTTCCGCCCCTGTCCCGGACTTCCTCCCCCTGAATCTCCGGGGCGCGCCAGCTTCCCCCGACCTGGCGCCGCGGATCGAGAGGTCGCTTCCCGCGACCTCTTTTTTTATCCGCCATACGGGCCTCGACACCTCTTGTTGCGCGGAGCGCAGTTTTGTAACTTAGCCGCATTCGAATTAAAGCGCCGCGCGGCTTCACAGGCGCGGTTTGGCTCGTTGGGGGGAGTGGGCGTGGCGGTGTCGAGACAATCCGGATGCAAACGCTGGGCGCCGGCTCTGCTCGGCGCGCTGCTGCCTTGCGCGGCGGGCTGGGCGCTGTCGGTCGACGGCCGCAGCCAGCTGCACGCCGTGATCGGCCAGCCGCTGGCGCTGGAGATCCCGGTCAGCTTCGCCGGCGTCAATCCCAGCCAGGTGACGGTGCACGTGGTCCCCAGCCCGGACCTGCCGGACGAAGAGGCCGTGGTCGCCGCTTCGGTCCAGGCCAGCTACGACACCGAGCGTTCCCTGGTGCGGTTGACGACGCGGCAGCGCGTGCTGGTGCCGGCCCTGGGCCTGCACCTGGAGGTCAGCGCCGGCAGCCTGATGGTGAACCAGGACATCGACGTGCTGGTGGACGTGCCCGACCTCAGCGCCCAGCATTTTGCGAACGAGGCGGCGCCCGCGGCGGCCGAGCCGGCGGCGCCGGGCATCCGCGTCCTGACCGTCGAAAAGGCGGCCCCGCCGGCGCGCCGTTACGGCGACGGCTCCACCCCCGACGCCGTCTCCAGCGCCACCGCCGCGGCTTCGGTCTTCAACGCCAGCGCCGCTTCCGCCGATGCGCCCACCGTCGCCGTCGCCGCCGATAGCGGGCGGCCGAGCGCGACCCCGCCGCCGCCCCCGCCGCCGCCCGATCCGCGGCCCCGGACCTGGCAGGTGAAGCCGGGCGAGAGCCTGAGCGGCATCTCGCGCAGCCTCGCGGCCGCCTGGCACGTCGCGCCGGAGCCGATGTCCCTGGCCTTGTACGAAGCCAACAGCGAGGCGTTTTCCGCCCGGGCGCCGGAGCAGGCGCTGCCGGGACGGCGCCTGCAGGTGCCGGACGAGGTGGTGGTCAACAGCGAACCGGCCGAGCGCGTGGCGCAGTTCCGCGCCTGGCTGCGCCAGCCGCAGGGCGCCTGGCAGCCGCGCAGCTTCCCCTCGCTGATGCCGGCGCCCTCGGCCCGGCCCGGGCCGCCGTGGTGGATGGTCCAGGCCCTGGCCACCGTCACCGCCGTGGCCGCGCTGCTGCTGGCGGTGTCGCTGATGCTCAGGCGCCTGCGCCTGCGCCGGCTGATGACCCGCTACGTGCCGATGTCGGCGGTGCAGGTGAAGAAGGTGCGGCGCATCATCATCCCCACGCCGCCGCCGCGGCGCGGCCTGTCGCAGGGCGCCGTGACGGAAAAGCTGCGCATCAAGCGCCTGCGCGAGATGCTCGACCACAACCCGTTCCGCTCCGATATCCGCTACCGCCTGGCCGAGCGCCTGCACAAGGCCGGCGACGGCCGTACCTTCGCCCAGATCGCGCCGCCGCTGCGGCCCTCGCTCAGCCCCGAGGGCTGGGCCCGCATCTGCAAGATGGGGCGCGAGCTGCTGCCGGACGACCCGCGTTTCCAAAGCTAGCGGGTCGCTTTGTCCCCGGCGGTATGCGATACCCTGTGTTCTCGGGATCAGGGATGCGGGGAAGCGATGCAAATCCAGGCTGAGCTGCGCAAGGTGCCCTTGTTCAGGGGGCTCGACGACGACGACCTGGCCGCACTGGCCGGGCGGCTGACGGTGCAGGTGGTGCCGGCCGGCGGCCGCATCGTCACCAAGGACGACCTCGGCAGCTCCATGTTCGTGGTGCTGTCCGGCGGCGTGCGCGTCTTCCTGCCGCCGCCGGAGCCCGGCGACGAGCCGATCCTGCTGCGCGAGCTGGATGCCGGCGGCTTCTTCGGCGAGATGGCCCTGCTGGAGCGGGCGCCGCGCGCCGCCAGCGTCGAGGCGCTCAGCGAGGTCACGCTGGGCGAGCTGTCGCGCGAAGGCTTCGTCGATTTCCTGCAGCACTCCAGCGAGGCCAGCATGGCGATGCTGGCCGAGATGTCGGTGCGCCTGCGCGCCACCACCCGCCAGCTGGAGTTTCCCACCGCGCGCGACGTCAACCGCGAGGCCGACGAAAAGCTGACCTGGGGCCAGCGCCTGGCCGACCGGATCGCCGGCTGGAACGGCAGCTGGTCCTTCATCACCCTGCTGTGCGGGCTCAGCGCGGCCTGGTGCGTGATCAACGCCACCCACGCGCTGAGCTTCGACCCTTATCCCTACCAGTTCTTCAACCTGTTCCTGGCGATACTGGTGGCCTTGCAGGGGCCGCTGATCATGATGAGCCAGAACCGGCAGTCGCAGAAGGAGCGCCTGCACGCCGAGACCGACTACCTGGTCAACCTGAAGAACGAAATGGGCATCGCCCAGATCCTGCGCGAGCTGGCCCAGCTGCGGGAGCAGATGCCGCCGCGTTGAAGTACACGAGCGACGAGCAACGCCGTCCTGCGTCAAAGGGCAAGCCGCCCGGAGGGTTGCCTCCCAGTTTGCGCCAGGCTGCGTTGCTCGCTCCTCATGTACTTCGAGTACACCGCGTCGCTCGCGCCTTGCCTGGCGCAAAATGGGGGGCAACGGCAGGGCATGGACTTGTTCAGAGGTTTCCTAGGTCGTCGGCACTTCCAAAAGCCGCCCGGTTTTCCCGGTAAAGTAGCGCCTGCCGCCAGGATCGACGGGAGCGATGGGACACTTCATTTCGGAGCTGCGCCGCCGCAACGTGCTGCGCGTCGCCGCGTTCTACGCGGCGGCCGGCTGGCTGCTGGTGCAGGTGGCGACCCAGGTTTTTCCCTTCTTCGACATCCCCAATGAAGTGGTGCGTTGGGTGGTGATCGTCATCGCGCTGGGGTTCCCGCTGGCGCTGGTGCTGTCCTGGGTTTACGAGCTGACGCCGCAGGGCCTGAAGCTGGAGAGCGAGATCGCCGCCGGCGATCCGGTGCACCGCGAGGGCGCGCGCCGGCTCGACCGCTGGATCATCGTCGCCCTGACCCTGGCGGTGGTGGCGCTGCTGGTCGGGCTGCTGTGGCGACGGCCGCCGGTTTCCGCGCCGGCCGCGGCCCCGGACAAGTCCATCGCCGTGCTGCCGTTCGAGAACCTGTCCGACGACAAGTCCAACGCCTGGTTCGCCCAGGGCATGCAGGACGAGATCCTGACCCGGCTGGCCAAGATCGGCCAGCTCAAGGTGATCTCGCGCAGCTCCACCCAGCACTACGGCAGCAGCCCCGACAACCTGTCCGAGGTGGCCAGGCAGCTCGGCGTGGCCAACATCCTCGAGGGCAGCGTGCAGAAGGCCGGCGACAAGGTGCACGTCAACGTGCAGCTGATCGAGGCCGCCACCGGCCAGCACCTGTGGGCCGACATCTACGACCGCAAGCTCGACGACGTCTTCGGCGTGGAGGGCGAGGTGGCGCAGGCCATCGCCAGCGCCCTGCAGGCCAAGCTCAACGGCGGCGAGCAGCAGGCCCTGGTGCAGAGGCCGACCAACAACACCGCGGCCTACCAGGCCTACCTGCGCGGCCTGGGCGACGAGATGCGCGCCTTCAACGCCTTCACCGAGGAGGACCTGTTGCGCACCGAGGCCGACTACGCCGAGGCGGTGCGTCTGGATCCGGACTTCGCCCAGGCCTGGGCCAAGCTGTCGATCGTGCGCAGCTACATGCATGCCGAGATCGAGCACGGCTCGCCCGAGGTGCTGACCCAGGCCAAGGAGGCGGCGGACACGGCGCTGCGCCTGCGCCCCGACCTGGGCGAGCCCTACCTGGCGCAAGGCTACTACCACTATCGGGGCCTGTCGGATTACGAGGGCGGACTGGACTGGTTCAACCAGGCCCTGCAGCGCCTGCCCAACAACGCCGAGGTGCTGGCCGCCATCGCCTACATCGAGCGGCGCCAGAACAAGTGGGCCGAATCCACCGCCCACCTGGAACAGGCCACCATGCTGGACCCGCGCAACACCAGCATGCTGTCCGGCCTGGCGCTCAACTACCAGGCGCTGCGCCAGTACCGCAAGGCGCTGGACACGGCGGAACGCGCCCTGGCGGTGTTGCCGGGGGACCGCGACCTGCTCATCGGCAAGGCCGGGGTTTACCAGGCGATGGGCGACTTCGCCGCGGCCGAGCAGCTGCTGGCGCCGCTGCCGTTCGAGCACGCCGACCGGGGCCTGTTCTTCCTCAAGGTCCGCCTGCTGCTGGACCAGCGCCGCATCGACGATGCGGCCGCCCGGCTCGAGGCGGCGCTGCGCGATCCGGGGCCAGGCCTGGAAGAGCACCGGCAGGAGCTCAATCTCTTCCTCGGTGTGGCCAACCTGCTCAAGGGGCGCCGCGAGGCGGCGCAAGCCGCCTGCCGGCTGGCGCAGCAGCAGCTCGAGGCGCTGCCCGCCGTGGCCGCATCCAGTGACGGGGCGGCGGAGGCCGGCTCCATCCAGGCCTGTCTCGGCAACCGCGCCGAGGCCTTGCGCCTGGAGCAGCGCTCGCGGGAAATGGATGCGAAGGACGCGCTGATCCGGCCCAAGTCGGAACTGGTGACGGCCCAGGTCCATGAAATCCTCGGCGAGCACGAGGAAGCGCTGGCCGGGCTGCAGCGCCTGCTGCCGCAGCCCAACGGCCTTTCGCCGGGCGAGCTGCAAACGCCCTGGTGGGACGGGGTCCGCCAGGACCCGCGTTTCCAGCAGCTGGTGGCGGCGGCGCAGAACCCGGTCCTGTAGCCCGCCGTCAGCAAGCTAAGAGCACGCTACAGCAGGCCGATCCCCCGCGACACCAGGATCGCCACGATCAGCAGCGAAATGGTCGCCTGCACCATGGTCAGGCCCTTGGCCCAGCGCGACAGCACCGGCGTGTCGGTGGGCGAGAAGGCGGTGCTGGTGTTGAACGCCAGGAACAGGTAGTCGATGAACTGCGGCGACCAGCGCCGCGCCTCGGCGTCGGGCGCCGGCTCCGCCATCTGCGGAAACAGGAAGGCGCCCTCGGTGTGGCGGCGGCGCTGGTCGCGGCCGTGCGGGCCGCCGGCGTCGAGCCGCCAGTACCACAGGGCGAAGACCAGCACGTTGCTGATCCACAACGCCGCGGCCGCGCGCAGCAGCTGCGCCGCCGCCGGAGCATTCTTGTCCGGCAGCCCGCGGATCAGCAGCGCCAGCGAGACGATCATCGCCACCGTGACCACGGCGCTGACGGCATAGCCCAGAAGCTGGCTGACGCGGTTGCGGCCGAGGCGGTGGGCCACCATCGAGGGCGCCACCAGCGCCAGCACCGTGCCGAGCAGGACTTCGCGCGGCACCAGGCTCAGCGACTCCGGCTGCGCCGCGAAGATGCCGGTGACCGCGGCCAGCGCCACCAGCGCCGGCCAGCGCGGCTCGGGCGGAATCGGCGCTTCGGCCGGGCCGTTCATCGGCCGGGGGGGACGGATTTGCGCATGACCGCATCATAGCCCGGCCGGCCTGCCGATCGCCGCCACAAACTGCCGCGTCTTGTCAGTCGCCGGCTCCGCCGCACCCGCGCCATCCGCCGCAAATCCGCGCCGCGGTGGGCTTGCCGCCGGCGGCGAAGCTGGCCCCGCACTTGCTATTCCAGTCGAAGAGACGAATTTTGACACCGTGCGGTGCCGGCGGGGCCGGCGCCGCTGCTCAAGCGGGGAGGCCGTGGCGCTGCCAGGGGAGTCGTTCGAAATCCGCGTGACCGACCGCGAACTGCTGCGGCGGCGCGAAGAAAGCCTGTCGCACAGCGAGCGGCCGTGGAACGTGGTGCTCGGCTGCCAGCCCGTTTCGGAAGGCTGCCGCTCCTGCCTGGCGCAGGCGCGGCTGGACCTGCACAACGCCAACGCCGGGCAGAGCGTCGACTGGAGCAAGCGCGGCGCCGGGGTCGAGATCGAGCAGGCCCTGAGCGAGCCGGCGGCCTGGACCACGCCGCAGCGCGCGGTGATCGCGCCCCTGGCCGATCTGTTCCAGCCCTCGGTCAGCGGCATCTTCGTGCAGCGCGTGCTCAAGGTGGTGGCGGCGCATCCGCAGCATGTGTTCCTGGTCACCAGCCGCTATCCGCAGCGGATGCGCGAGCTGCTGCTGGCCACCCCGCCGCCGCCCAACCTCTCCATCGGCATTTCGGCCGAGGACGCGGCCAGCTACGCCCTGCGCCTGCCGTACCTGTTCGACATCGCGGCGCGCTGGCGCCACGTCGTGCTGGAGCCGCTGCTCGGCCCGGTGGACGTGGAGCGCGTCGAGCTGCCGACGCGCGACCTCCTCTGGCCGCTGCAGGGCCTGGTGCAGCAATACCTGGGGCTCGACGCCGGGCAACGGCCGCAGTGGCTGCCCCAGTCCGATCCGCTGCGGCGGCTGCCGCGGCTGGACTGGGTCATCGCCGGCGGCGAGCGCGGGCAGAGCCCCCGGCCGCCGCACCCGGACTGGGTGCGCGCGGTGCGCGACGCCTGCCAGCGCCGCGGCGTGCCGTTCTTCTTCCGCGGCTGGGGCGACTACGTGCCGACGCGCAAGCCCGACCTGGAAGACCCGCAGCTGATGGTGGTCTCCGCCGACGGCACGCGGCGCGGCCGCGGCGCCGGTTCCTCGATCAACCGCTTCGCCATCGACGGCAGCGACGTGCATTTCGCCAAGCTGCCGCGCGGCGACGAGCCGATCCAGTTCTTCCTCGACGGCCAGCGCCACCTCGCCGTGCCGGAACAGCGGGCCCCGCAGCAGCGGCAGTCCGCGGACGACGCCTCCGTGCTGGAGCGCGAGCTGCGGCGCCTGGCGCCGAAAGGCCGCGCCCGGGCAGGCTGACCGCGGCGGGTTTCCAACTCCCCGCGCGCGCCGCGCATCCAAGCCGGAATCCAGTCACGGGGGGAATGCATGCGCATCGCACCGCTGTTGGCCTGTGCCCTGTTGTGCGCCGGCACTGCGCGCGGCGCCGCGCTTTCCGATCTGGAGCGCGCGCCCGCGGCGCAGGCGCTGCCGGCGCTGACCCAGCGGCTATGCGACGCGCTGGCGCCCGGCGACAAGGGTCCCTGGCTGCGCCTGCTGTCGGCACGCTTCGAGCAGGTCGACGAGTCCGGCGCGCACCTGGACAAGAAGCAGCTGCTGGACGGCCTGCAGCCGCTGCCGCCGGGACTGTCGGGTACCATCGAGGTGCAGCAGGCGCGGGTGGCCGACTTCGGCGGCTTTGCCGTGGTGCGCTACGACCTGGACGAGAACGAGCAGGTGTTCGACCAGCACCTGCACGTGCTGTACCGCGCCACCGACGTGTGGCGGCGCGAGCAGGGGCGATGGCGGCAGGTGTCGCAGCAGATCATGACCGTGGCACAGGACCCGCGCCCGCTGCCGCTCGACGCCGCGCGGCTGGACGGCTATGTCGGCCTGTATTCCATCTCCGGTCACTGGAACTACCGGGTCGAGCGCCAGGGGGCGGGCCTGAGCCTGCGCCGCGAGGGCCACGACCCCAAGCCGATGATCGCCATGGGCGACAACGTGTTCGTGACGCAGGGCGACCCGCTGGCGATCCAGTACATCTTCCTGCCCGGCTCCGGCGGCAAGGCGCAGCGCATCGTCGAGCGGCGCAAGTTCGCCGACCTGGAGATGGTGCGGGTGCCCGAGCCTGCGGTGCCTGCCGCGCCTGCCGCGCCTTAAAGCCGCTTGCAGATACGCTGCCGGCGTCGCCGCTGCGGCGGGCGGCGGGCTATGATGCGCGCCATGCTGCGAATGGACTCCATGCCCTGGCCCGGCGGGCGGCGGTTGCCGGGCCGCGTGTTGCTGCTGTGCCTGGCGCTGCTGCCGGCCGCCTGCTCAACGCCCGGGCCGCGCAACGACGTGCGCGGCGAGGTGCGGGAGTGCGCCGACCCCGGCTCGCCGGCCTGCGCCGCGGCGCGCGAGGGCTTCCAGCTGGTGCGCTATCCGACCATGGGCAGCGACCGCCTGGTCGCCGCCGCCAGCCGGGCCCTCGGCGATCTCAATTTCGAGGCCGAGCGCGACGACGCGCGGCGCCATGTCGACGGCAGCTATGTCGCCGCCGCTCCGGTGCACGACAAGCAGCTCGACGAGCTGTTCCGCAAGACGCTCAAGGGCTACGCGCCGGACCGGGACCTGTCGGCGCTGAGCGCCCAGGTCGACGTGCTGCCGATTCCGGACCGCGACGTCGGCGGCAACGTGCGGCTGCAGCTGTTCCTGGCCGGCGCGGACGGGACGGCGCAGCCGGTGGACAGCGTCGGCCCCTACCAGATCTTCTTCCGCCAGCTGGGCATCGAGCTGGGCGCGCCGGCGGCGCCGGTGGAGGAGGACAGCGACAGGAAGAAGCGCAAGCCGCAGCTGGCGCCGTCGATCTCGGGCGTGTAGCGCGGATCAGGCGCGGACCTGCCGCACGAAGCCGCGCAGCGCGGCGCCGATCTCCTGCGGCGAGTCCTCCTGCACGTAATGGATGCCGCGCACGCTCACCTCGCGCTGGTTGGGCCAGGTGCGGCAGAACTCCAGGGCCCGGCCGCGCAGGATGGCGCCGGGCTCGGCCGTGATGCACAGCTTGGGCAACTCGCTGCGCGCCAGCCAGGCGCCGTAGTCCTCCACCACCGCCACCACCTCGGCGGGCTCGCCGGCGATCGGCAGCTGGCGCGGCCAGACCAGGGTCGGCAGGCGCGACGCCGGAGTGGGGAAGGGCGCGCGGTAGGCCGCCATCTCCGCCTCGCCCAGCGGGCGCAGCACGCTCTTCGGCAGCACCGTCTCGATGAAGAAGTTCTGCTCCAGCACCATCGCCTCGCCGCGCTCCGAGCGCAGCGCGCGGAACATCGCATCGCGCCCGTCGGGGAAGTCCTCCCAGGCGCGCGGCTGCACGATCGCCTCCATGTAGGCCAGGGCCTGCACCCGCTCCGGGTGGCGCCGCGCCCAGTGGAAGCCGAGCGCCGAACCCCAGTCGTGCAACACCAGGATCACCTTGCGCCGCAGGTCCAGCGCCTCGAACCAGGCGTCGAGATAGCGCACGTGGTCGGCGAAACGGTATCCGCCGCCGGGCATCGGTCCGGAGGCGCCCATGCCGGCCAGGTCCGGTGCCAGGCAGCGCCCCAGGGTTGCCACGTGGGGGATGATGTTGCGCCACAGGTAGGACGAGGTGGGGTTGCCGTGCAGGAATACGATCGGATCGCCGCTGCCGACCTCGACGTAGCTCAGCTCGGTGTCGAGCACCGGCACGCGCCGGCGCGGGTGCGGGTCGGCGGCGGGGATGGAGTGGGCTTCGGGCTTGCTCATGACGGCTCCTGAGGTGGGTTGGTGCGATCAGCGTGCCCCGTGGATTGGATCTCAAAAAGATCCAGGATCAGAAAATTTAATGGAGCCAGTTGCAGCGCTTGCAGGCTGCGGCGCCCGTGCACGCGGCGCTGTGCCGCAAGGCCTGGGACGAACCGTGCGTAAACGGCCGCCGACGCGCGGTATGATGCCGGCTGTCCCCTTCTCCCATTCCGGTCATGACCCGATTCTCCGGCCTATCCGCCCTTGCCATGCTCACCGCCAGCCTAGCCGCCACCGCCCATGCCGCGCCGCTCGACGCCGCCGCGGCCGCCAACGTGGCGGCGAATTCCTACGCCAACGTGCAGCAGCTGCGCACCCGGCACATCGCACTGGACCTGGAGGTCGACTTCAAGAAGAGCGAGCTGTCCGGCACCGCCACCCTCGAGCTGGAACGGCTCGACCCGGCGGTGAAGGAAGCGGTGCTGGACACCCAGGACCTGGACATCCGCCGGGTCGAGACCAGCGCCGACGGCGAGGTCTGGCTCAAGGGCCGGTTCACCCTGGGCAAGAGCGACGAGGTGCTGGGCGCGCCGCTGACCATCGCGCTGCCGCCGGACGCCACCCGCGTGCGCGTGACCTACGCCAGCAAGCCGCAGGCCTCCGGCCTGCAATGGCTGCCGCCGGCGCAGACCCTGGGCAAGAAGAAGCCCTTCATGTTCAGCCAGTCCGAAGCGATCCACGCGCGCTCCTGGATTCCGCTGCAGGACACGCCGTTCGTGCGCGCCACCTACGAGGCGAAGATCCGCGCCCCGAAGGCGCTGCGCGTGGTGATGAGCGCCGAGATGAAGGACAAGCCGGACGCCGGCGGCGCCTGGAATTTCAGCATGCCGCAGCCCATTCCCAGCTACCTCATCGCCATCGCCGTCGGCGACATCGGCTTCCGCGCCACCGGCAAGCGCACCGGCGTTTACGCCGAGCCGGCGCTGCTGAAGAAGGCGGCCTACGAGTTCGGCGAGACCGAGCGCACCCTGGAGCTGATGGAGCAGAATTTCGGCCCGTACCGCTGGGGCCGCTACGACATCCTGGTGCTGCCGCCCAGCTTCCCCTTCGGCGGCATGGAAAACCCGCGCCTGACCTTCGCCACGCCGACCGTGATCACCGGCGACCGCATGCTGGTGTCCCTGGTCAGCCACGAGCTGGCGCACAGCTGGTCCGGCAACCTCGTCACCAACGCCAGCTGGAACGACTTCTGGCTCAACGAGGGTTTCACCGAATACCTCACCTACCGCCTGGTCGACCTGCAGTTCGGCGAGGCGCGCGGCAACATGGAGCGGGTGCTGGGCCTGGCCGACCTCAAGGACTCGATGAGCCACCTCGACAAGATCGACTGGCCGCTGGTGCGCAAGGCGCCGGCGCTCGATCCCGACGCGGTGTTCAGCTCGGTGCCCTACGAGCGCGGCGCGCTGTTCCTGAGCTGGCTGGAGACGCAGTACGGCCGTCCGGCCTTCGACGCCTTCCTGCGCGGCTGGTTCGACGACCATGCCTTCCAGAGCGCCACCACCACGCAGTTCCTGGCCTACCTGCACGACAAGCTGATGGCGCAGCAGCCCGGCAAGGTGACGGATGCGCAGCTCGACGCCTGGCTCTATCAGCCGGAGATTCCCGACTTCGCGGTGCTGCCCAAGTCCGACGCCCTGGACAAGGTCGATCAGGCCCGCGCCGACTGGCTGGCCGGCAAGCTGCCGCTGGCGCAGCTGCCGACGGCGCAGTGGAGCGTGCACGAGTGGCAGCACTTCTTCGAGGGCATGCCCGAGTCCGCCACCCTGGACCAGGTCCAGGCCCTGGACGCGCGCTACAAGCTCAGCGCCAGCCACAACGCCATCCTCGCCAGCGCCTGGTTCAAGGTCGCCATCGCCCACGGCGACCGGGCGGTACTGCCGGCGGTGCGCCGCTACCTGATCGGTGTCGGCCGCGTGCGCCTGATCAAGCCGTTGTACCGCGAGTTGATCAAGACCACCGACGGCAAGGCCTGGGCGGAAAAGGTCTATGCCCAGGCCCGGCCCGGCTACAACCCGATCACCCAGCAGGCGATCGAGCGCGCGCTCAAGGGGGAGAACGGCGGCTGAGCGCGGCCTGGATCTTGCTGCGCACTTGCGGCGGGTCGTGTAAGTCGCGGGTAAGCCCGGGCCCTCACCATGCGGTCAAGCCGGGCTTGCCGCAGTCATGAAACAGCGCGCCGCCGGCGGCGCGGAATTGAAGTTTTGCGCCAGGACGATCCTGCCGCGCACGGACAGCTCAGGGGTTGAAGACAATGAAGTCACGGATCACGGCGCCGCTCGCGGCGCTGCTGGGGAGCGCGGCTCTCGCGGCCTGCGGCGGACCTTCCATACCGGTCGCCGGCGGCGGCGCGGACGGCGGCAGCAGCACGGCGGACCTGGTATACGGCTGCAGCTGGCTGTTCGAGTCCTCGGCGCAGACGGCCAACGTGGCGTATCCGGACACCAATGCGGTGTACTGGGTGGCGGCGCTGCCGGACAAGATACCCTCCGGCGACCAGATCGAGATCGCCGGCAGCACGCCGACCGCGCGCTATTCCTCGTTCCAGATCTACACCGAGAACGGTGAAGCGGAATCCGGCGTCAACGACGCCGGCATCGTCGGCCAGGGCGCCACGCCGGCGCAGGCGGTGGCGCCGGGCCGCGCCTACAAGGTCAACATCATCTACAGCGCCACCGCCTCCAGTTCCGGCACCACCCTGGTGGCGAATCCGAACCGGGCGTCGTCGAGAGCGCCGGCGCACAAATACCTGCTGTACCGCCTGTACCTGCCGACTTCCGGCGCCGCCGATGCCGGCAGCCTGCCGGCGCTGACCTATGTCGCGCGCGAGGGCGGCCGCATCGCCCTGGCGTCGACGCCGGACCAGCCTTCGTGCAACACCATCCGCACCAACATCCAGGATGTGGTGGGCGCCGGCAGCAGCAGCGGCGGTTCCAGTTCCGGCTCGGGCGGGCTGGACCTGCTCAACGGTCCGGCCCTCAAGCCGCCGCGCATGACCATCTACCGCACCACCATTGGCCGCTTCCAGAACCTGGACGTGCGCTACATGCGCGAGAAGACCAACGACACTCTCGGCGACCTGCTGCTGTTCCGCGCCAGGGCGCCGGCCTCTGCCATCGGCGGCGCGGCGCCGCAGGTGCGCTACTGGTCGCTGTGCAGCGACGAGTTCCATGCGCCGCACCGCGCCGTGTCCTGCCTCGCGGACCAGGACGCCAGGCTGGGTGCGGACGGGTATTACAACGTCGTCATGGCGCCCTCCGCGCCGCCGGCCGGCTACGAGGCCGAGTTCAACTACCTGCCCTGGGGCGCGGACGCCTTCGGCGAGCCGATCTACCGCCAGCTGCTGGCCGATCCCGCGTTCAGCCAGTCGATCGACAGCAACGCCCTTTCGCCGTTGCCCTCGGTCACGATGGGCGCCTACTTCCCCGACAACACCTACTGCTCCAGCAGCGTGTTCGCCGCCAATCTCTCCGCCGGCGCGGCGGCGGTCTTCGCCGCCTGCAAGGCGGCCCAGGGCATCGGCGCGGTCGTCGATCCGGGTCCGTAACCCGGGTTTGCCGCAGCCGCGCGGCTGCGGCTGCGCGGCTGTCATGTTCCGGCCGCTGCCTACACGGTCGGGTAGGAGCGATCGCCCCTTCGAATCGATCTCGGCGTGCGCACCTGCCGTTTGTCGGGCGGGAGCATCCCGGCGCTGCGCGCAGGCGTACCAACAGCGTTATAAGAAGAGTGCTGTATCACCGCGCGTGGGTGAGGAGGAGACAACAATGCGTATCCGTAAATACGATGTGGACTACGGCCGCCGTGCCCTGCTGCAAAAGGCGGCCCTGGGAGCGGCGGGAGCGGGCGTGCTGGCTCCCCTGTGGCCGATGATCGCCAGCGGCGACATGAGCAAGGCCTATCCGGACGAGCTGACCTCGGTGGAGATGTTCACCAAGGGCAAGGTCAAGACCGGCGACGTTCTCACCGCCGCCAATGTCGACGCGGTGAAGGATCTGCTCGACCCCATCACCTTCAAGCAGGTCAAGGAAATGGGGCGCAGGATCAACATCGTGCCGACGGTGAAGGACCCGACCCTGCTGTATCCGATGGCCTTTCTCGAAGTCAGCCTCAAGAACAAGGGCAAGGCCAAGCTCGCCGCCGACGGCAACATCGTCGAGGCCGCCAGCGGCAATCCCTGGATCGGCGGCATTCCCTTCGCCGAGCCCAAGAGCGGCGAGGAAGCCATCGCCAACCTGACCCTGTCCTGGGGCCGCCACGACTACTGCCAGTACGCCATCCGCCAGTGGGATATCG
>DASRFD010000022.1:0-2315 GCA_035651715.1 Nevskia sp. | reverse complement strand
CGCACCACCGTGCCAACCGGAGCCGCCACCGCATTGGTTGGCCATCGGCGCCGCCGCCACCCTGGCCGGCGTCTCCACAGGCACCGTCTCCGCCTGGGCCGCGGCGGGGCTGCTCACACCGATGGCTGGGCGCAACGGCGCCCGCTACGACCCGGAGCAACTGCGCCTGCAGGCCCGCTGCTACTGGCGTACCGCGCGCAGCAAACGGCCCCTGCTACCGGACTGGCTGTCAGCCGAGCATTTCGGCCAGGCCGACGGAAGAGCGCAATGACCTGGCAGGACTTCGTGATGACATACGGGGCGAATGCCTCGGCGCGCCACCTCGCTTTCCTGCTCGGCGTGAAGGAACACCAGATCAATTACCTGCGTGGCGGCCAGTGCGACAGCAACCTGCCCCGCCGCGGCTACGCCGAGCTGTTTTCGATCCGGCACGGGCGCGCCCCGGCGGACCACGAATGGCCGCCGTTGAAGCGCGCCCACAACGGCTACGAATGGCAGGGCCCCGAGCTCGCCCTGCTGGCCAGCCTGACCGGGCGGATGTCGAGCCCCGCCATCGCCGCGCTCCTGACCAAGCGCTTGCGCAAGCTCACCGGCGACCCCAAGGCAGAGCGCACGCTCTCCGCCATCAACGCCAAACGCCAGGTCACCGGGGTCCTGGCCTGCGACCTGGTGGGGGGGATTTCGGTGCCCGACGCCGGCCGCGAGATTCGCTCCACGGCGATGGTTTACCAGGCCATCGACAAAGGAGTGCTGGTGCCGCGCCGCGTGGGACACCGCCTCCTAATCCCGCGCGACCAATGGGACGCCTGGAAGCGCAGCCGGGTGTTTCCACCCGACGGCTTCATCCCGCTTGCCTCGATCCGCCTCAAGGTTGGCATCGCCTCCGATAAGCTCTCCGAACATGCCCGGGCGGGCCTGATCCCCACGGCGATCCGCTGCAACCCCTACGGCACCAAGCGGCACTCGACGCAGTTTGGAACCTGGTACATCGCCGGCGACGTCGCGCGCCAACTCGTCGCCGACTACCGCGCGGGTCGGCCGATGCCTTGGCACGGCGCTGCGTCCCTTTCCAACCTCAAGGCAACCTGGAAGCGCTTCCGCCAGCGGCAGCACCCGTCAATCTGCACGGCCTGCGCCGCAATCTGGGGCGCCAGCGGCGCGCCGCACAGCTTCGCCGACTACTCGGCGCGCTACCCCGCGCTCGACCGGACCGCAAAGCTGCATCTCACAAGGCCCTTCGGCCGCGGCGGGCTGCTGGTTTCCGAGGTTGCCAGGCGCGCCAATGTCGCGCGCGAGACGGTTGCCCGGGCCGTTGCGGAAGGCGTTCTCAAGGCGACCTCGTCCGCCAGGCCGCTTCGCATTGCGCCGGCGTCGGTGGACGCCTGGCTCGCGGCGGGCGCGCGCGGCGCCTGCCCCAAGACCTGGATCTCCCTGGCCACGGCCAAGCGTTGGTACGCCTTTTCCGCACGCCAGATCCGCGCCTACATCGCCGACGGCACGCTGACCAGCAAAACCGGCGACGCCGGGCCGCAGCGCGGGCTGACGCTCGTCGACAAGCAGGAGTGTGCGGAGCTGCGCAACCGCATCGGCTACACACCGGCCGAGGCGGCGCGCCGCGCCGGCGTGTCCCGCGCCATTGCCCTATCCATGCTGCGCGAGTCGGGTTGGAAGGCCGGTGAGCCGATCGACGTGAGGCACCTCAAGGCCCTTACCCAGCTGCGGGCCGCCCAGCGCGGCGCCTCGCTGGAGGAGGCGGCGGCTACGCTCCGCAAGCCGCTCGGCTGGGTGAAGGAACAGGTGCGTGCCGGCCTGGTGCGGCCGCATCGCGATCCGCTCGACCGCCGCGCCCTGCGGCTTTCCCCGCCCATGATGGCGCGCCTGCGGCAGGCCGCCCGCCGCCGGCAACACAAAGCCCGCAGAGGCCGCCCCGAGAGCGCCTGGGTCACGACCAGCGCCGCCTGCGCGCTCGCCGGCGTCTCCCTGGGGACCCTCGTGAAATGGCATACCGAGGGGGGTGTCCCGCGCCGCGGCGCACCAAGGGCCCACCGCTATCACCTCCGCTCGGTAGAGCGGAGGGCCCGGCGCTACTGGCGGTCGCCACGGCTAAGCCGTGCGGTGCCGCCGGCCTGGATTCGACAGGGAGGTCCTTAGCTGCTGCTGCCGTCGCCGAGCGGGTTCTGCCCGCGTGTAAGCGTTCTATTCGCACACTTTGCGCGGGCAATTGGCGTTCACCGGCCCGTCGGCTCCACCGATAGTCTAGGTGCGAGAGTCCTTGCCCGCGGAGGGCCCCGATGGATCAGCCGCCCAGATTCCCG
>DASRFD010000021.1:0-51643 GCA_035651715.1 Nevskia sp. | reverse complement strand
TACAACGACATGCTGTCGGCGCACCAGCCCTATGGCGCCTATCCGGAGCTGATCAAGCGCGCGGCGCGCGCCGTCGGCGCCACCGCCCAGGTCGCCGGCGGCGTGCCGGCGATGTGCGACGGCGTCACCCAGGGCCGCGCCGGCATGGAGCTGTCGCTGTTCTCGCGCGACGTCATCGCCCTGGCCGCCGGCGTGGCGCTGTCGCACGACATGTTCGACGCTGCGCTGTTCCTGGGCATCTGCGACAAGATCGTGCCGGGCCTGCTGATCGCGGCGCTGACCTTCGGCCATCTGCCCGCGGTGTTCGTCCCGGGCGGGCCGATGCCCAGCGGCATCTCCAACGACCAGAAGAGCAAGGTGCGCCAGCGCTACGCCGAGAAGAAGGCGACGCGCGAGGAGCTGCTCGAGGCCGAGGCCAGCTCCTATCACGCGCCCGGCACCTGCACCTTCTACGGCACCGCCAACTCCAACCAGATGCTGATGGAGATCATGGGCCTGCACCTGCCCGGCGCCAGCTTCGTCAATCCCAACACGCCGCTGCGCGAGGCGCTGACGGTGGCGGCGGTGCACCGCGCCGCCGCCATCACCGACCTGGGCCGGGATTACACGCCGGTGGGACGGCTGATCGACGAGCGTGCCATCGTCAACGGCGTGGTCGGCCTGCATGCCACCGGCGGCTCCACTAACCACCTGCTGCACCTGGTGGCCATCGCCCGCGCCGCCGGCATCGAGCTGCGCCTGGACGACTTCGCCGACCTGGCCCACGCCGTGCCGCTGCTGGCCCGCGTCTATCCCAACGGCTCGGCCGATGTGAACCAGTTCCACGCCGTCGGCGGCGTGCCGTTCCTCATCGGCGAGCTGCTCGACGCCGGCCTGCTGCACGGCGACGTGCGCACCGTCCACGGCACCGATCTCCACGGCTACCGCCGCCACGCCGCGCTGGACGGGGAGGGCCGCCTGCACTGGGTCGACGCGCCGAAGGAAAGCGGCGACCGTTCCATCCTGCGCGGCGCAAAGGAGCCGTTCCGCGCCGACGGCGGCCTGTGCGTGCTCGACGGCAACCTCGGCCGCGCCGCGATCAAGGTCTCGGCGGTGCCGCAGGACCGCCTGGTGATCGAGGCGCCGGCGCGCGTCTTCACCGAGCAGGACCAGCTCAAGCAGGCGTTCGAGCGCGGCGAGCTGGAGCGCGACTTCGTCGCCGTGGTGCGCTTCCAGGGGCCGCGCGCCAACGGCATGCCGGAGCTGCACCAGCTCACGCCGATACTGGGCGTGCTGCAGGACCGCGGCCATCGCGTCGCCCTGCTCACCGACGGCCGCATGTCCGGCGCCTCTGGCCGCATTCCCGCCGCCATCCACCTGACGCCGGAGGCCAGCGCCGGCGGGCCGATCGCCAGGCTCCGCGACGGCGACCTGATCCGCATCGACGCCACCGCTGGCACCCTCGACGTCATGGTCCCGGCGAGCGAATGGGATGCGCGGCCGGCGATGCAGCATGAGCTGGAGGCGCATCGCCACGGTCTCGGCCGCGAGCTGTTCAGCCTGTTCCGCCGGGTGGCGGAAGGCGCCGAGCACGGCGCCGGCGTGTTCCCCAAAGTCGGCGAAGAGGCATGACCATGGCGATGCAGGAAAAGCAGGACCGGCTGGCGCGCCTGTTCGCGCTCGCCCCGGTGATCGCGGTGGTGGTGATCGATGAGGCGAAGCATGCGGTGCCCCTGACCCGCGCGCTGCTGGAAGGCGGGGTGCAGGGCATCGAGATCACCCTGCGCACGCCCGCCGCGCTCGACGCGATCCGCGCCATCGCGCAGGAACTGCCCCAGGCCGCGGTCGGTTCCGGCACGGTGCTGACGCCGGAAGACCTTGCGGCGTCGGAGAAAGCGGGCGCGCGCTTCGCCGTGTCGCCCGGTTGCACGCCGCGGCTGCTGGCGGCGGCCGCCGACAGCGCCGTGCCCTACCTGCCCGCGGCGGCCACCGCTTCCGAGGTGATGGTATTGCTGGAGCGGGGCTACCGCCATCTCAAGTTCTTTCCGGCGCAGGCGGCCGGCGGCGTGGCGATGCTGCGCGCCTGGGCCGGGCCGCTGCCGGCGGCGCGCTTCTGCGCCACCGGTGGAATCTCGCCGGAGAACGCGCCGTCCTACCTGGCGTTGCCCAACGTGCCCTGCGTCGGCGGCTCCTGGCTTACCCCTGCTTCGGGTCTCGCAGCTGGCGACTGGCCGGCGGTCACGGAACTGGCGCGCCAGGCTTGCCGCCTGCGCGCATAGGGCTGATCGCTGCGCCGGAAGGCGTCTCGAACGCGGCGCCTTGGCGTCCGCAACGGGAGAAGTATGGCGAAGCCGCATGAGTAGGCGACTGGCTGCTTCCTGCCGATTCTTTTGAAAAACTCGATGGTAGATTGACGCCGTTGTCGAGATTCGATTTTCTGCTCTTGTGGGCTGCATGAATCGATACCCAACGGAAAATCGCAGCCAGAATTTCACCGAGGCGAGCAAAGTTTGCAGATTCTCGGAGCGCCAGCACCGACCTCCGAGTTTTTCAACAGAATTTGCCAACTGCGGTCACTCGATCCTTGAAGTTCGTCGCCGCAAAGCGGCCAGACGAACGGTCAGTGCTTAGCTTCGGGTACTGACTTGCTAGGTACTAGGTGGGCAGGCTTCATCTGCCCACGCGATCCTTTTTCCTCGTGGCACGCTGCGCTTTGTCCGCTCCACACCTGCTACCACTACTGAACTTCTTCCTCGGTGCAATGATGCGCATCGCAATGGATCACGCATTGTTGATTGTTCCCGCAGGCGTTTAGCGGGTGGCCCAGTTGAATGTCGACCTCCAGGTCGCAAAGGTGTGATTCGTACCTCGGAAACCTTAGAAACGTCGCCTGTCCAATTTCATCCCAGAAAAGCTTGCTCATGAACAGACGAACATCGGGTGACGGTGGTTCTCCGGGCAATAATCCCCACCGTATAGCTACAGAATTTCGGAACGTGATGTCGACAATGGTTCGTTCGCTGATTTGGCGAGACAGAAAATTTTGCATTACTTCGACAGCGGGCTTGTCGTTATCAGCCAGTTCTAGAGAGTTGGGGTTGGCCGCCAGGCAAGCTGTTACCCGAGTGGATGCCGGAAGTTGCGGCATCATTGCCTCCGACGGCTGCAGCGAAACCAGCAACAAAAGGGCCACAAATAGAAAATGGCGCATATAGCTACTCCAAGGCGGCCGGTGGCGAGCGGCGGCTTCAGCCATTAGCTGCCGTTCACCACTGTCCGCAAAGGGCCGCGAGCGGCGGGCGCACCCTCACTTTTTTCCTCAGCTCGTAGGGTGGGTTAGCGCAGCGTAACCCACCGCCGAAGGCCGCGGAAGGCGGGTTACGCCGCTTCGCGGCTAACCCGCCCTACTCGTGCTGCAGCGCCTTGTTACGCATGACGTTGTCGGAACAGCGACCGTAGCCAACCCCAAAACGACAGGTTGTGCTTGACTGGCGGTGCTTCGCTCGAGCCTCTGCCCACTCTAACCCAGTCTTTCGCCGCTGTTCCTGCGGCAATGCCTGTGAACAGTTCCGCGAGGCTCTGTAGTTGCTTCTTCTCGCTTTCATCCGAGGACGCAGTGATCTGTTCATTCACTGCTGTAAGCAAGGACTGAAGCGCGTCGGCAGGCAGACGCATTTGGTGGCAAGCACCATATACGTCAAATGAGGCGAACACGCACGTTCGGAATACAGGTAGGGCGGCTGGACCGGCCATAACTAGAAACAAGGCGGCCAAGTCGGGGAAGCGGTTTGGTACGCTCCAGGCCTGAGCCGACCACTTCGCGTCCGCGATTAACAGATCGGCCAGGAGAGGTGCTGAAGGTCTTTCTGGGTGGGAAAGGCAGTATGCAGCCACTTCCGAGCGAAACGTGTCGTTTGCATCGGAAAATTCAGCGGCATGCTTTCCGTTCCAGGCAAAGGCGATAGCTGTGTCAGGGCCAGGCGTATAGGAGCCGACGAACTGTTCCACTGTCATTGTCATGCCTAAAGCCTACCCGAAAGCAGACGCTCGCAACCGGCCGGTACGGGCCGCCTGCTGCCAATTGTAGCGCCTTGCCGGCGTACCGTAAGTCGAACTCTAAAGGTCGTCACAGAAGCGCGGCCAGATAAACCGCGGCTCCGATCAATCGCGCGCTCAAATAAGTGCGTTTTTTGCATCCCCGAATCTCGTACACTTTTCGCCGTGAACAATGCACCGCCCAGCTACGCGCCAAGCTGTAACTAAGGAGAGATGCGCTTTGACGAAAGTCAGTCTAATGACGCTCAGCATACTGGCAGTCGCTTGTGTGAGTGTTGCTTGCGCGGAGCGCGAGGCGACGACACCGAAACCCGTGTTCCAACGCCTTGAAGTGGGAAATGACGGGGTGGGGGTCGTACAAAATGTGGTAATTGCTTATGGCGCATTGACAGTGCCGGCGGGGACAATGCACAGGACATTTTCACCTAGCCATATGCCAGTAGTCTCGGAATCCTGGACCATTAGTGTTCCCGAAAGAGTGGCTATTAGCTGGACTTCAGCGGATGGACAATCTCACGATGTCGTGGCGCCAATGCGCAGCTTCATTCAGGATGCCGCATGCTTTCATGGTTTCCAATTTTTCTTCGTGGACGACCACGTAGATATCTATCTGGTGAGCAGAAAGTACGACTGTTCCAAGTTGCTAGACGTCGAAAAAACCAAGGTGTTTTCGTCGGCGAACTCCCGGTAGAAGAATTGGCCCCGTCCCTCGACGCAGATGGGCTAGGCTCCGCATAGCGGACGTTCACGACCGGCGGCAATGGGCCGTCAACGGCCAAGCGGTGCGGCGTTAGGATTGCCAGCTGGATCTGGAGCCAAAATCCTTTCGCTTCCTGGATAGTGTTTCTGCACTGTGTCCCAAATGCGCGCCTGTATCGACTCCGCTACGTTAGCCCAAAGCAGCACAGCGAAATCAGCAAATCGAGGCTCAAAATATGCTTCCTTCGGAGGATCTTCCGGTAGGTACATCGGATCGTCGTTGTACGACACCTCGATGACTCCCCCATCTTTATCCCGGTACTGCCAGTACTCTCCCTTGTAGGAGCTGTCGTGGCCCATAAACGCAACCCCTAACTCTCGGCTTAGGGTGTCTGCTACACGTTCTGCACTTTCGACGGCAATCGCAATGCGGAACTCGGGTCTCAATGCTCAATCCTCATTTCTGCCCGGCGCGCCTCTCCAAAGCGGTCGCTCACGATCGTCCGTTCAGGGCCGTGACGACCTTCTAAACCCATCCAACAATTCTACCGCTCAAGCCCGCACGAAATTCATCCGGTAGTTGTGGTTTCTCATACCGGCACTGTAGCCGTTGACTATGTCCTGGCCGTGGCCTCCGACGTAGGCGCGGCGGCCCATGTTTTCAGGCAGCTCGGCAGCGGGGTCAATTTCGATCAGGCGGCCTGGCGTTGGCCAGGCGGGCCAGGCGTCGCCGAGCGTGGCGGCGAGTTCGCGCCAGACCCGGTAGGACAGGTAGGACAGTGTGCCGTACAACTGGCCTGGCGACCGGCGCGGTGTGGTGACGGGGATGGGCTCGCCGAAAATCTCTGCCGTGCACAGCTCCTCGGGCGGCGGAAAATGGCGGAAGCCGTAGTTGCTGCAACTGCCCAGTTCCAGGCCGCGGTATATCTCATAGCTGCGGAAGCTGAGGAAGAGCTGCGGATTGAGGTAGGTATACCAGAGGCTGGTAATGGGGTCCTCGCCACGGTTCGAGTCAGACTGCAGCCAAGATGGGAAGATCCAAGCGGCGCCGTCCTCGCGCTCCAGATAGGGCGTACGGCCTTGGAACACCAGCGGCGAGGTGGCGGCATCGATGAAAGGGATATTGAGACCCTCGATGTTCTGGAAGGGCAGCGCGATTTTCGGCTCGGTGGTGGGGTGGTCGACGTAGCGCCAAGCTGGTGGCGTTGGCGCGTCCAGCGGTATGAGGAACGGTGTGGCAAGGGTGTAGCTCTCGCTCAGCTTCTTCGGTGTGCGGTCGCGGATAGTGAGCTCGGCGACCTTGCCGCTGGAGAACTTACGTTGCAATTCTGGTTGCCAGCGGCCGCCACGCCAACCGCCGCGCATAACCAGCGACAGACCGCTGTCATTGAGGATGTGGTCCGGCCAGCATGCGAGGGCATCGGAGAGGAAGTCATCGACGCGCCGCCACAAGGCGTAGGCCGGTGCGCCGGGAAACAGTTCGTTGTAGTCCATCCACAGCTGGAACTGATGGCCGTTCCAAGCGAGTTGGAGAGTGAAGGCGAGCGGCCGCGCTAATCCGGGATCGTGGACCGCGCAGCGGTGAACAGCAGTGGTGTCGAAGGTCTTGCTGGAGACGACGGCGAGCCGCTGGCCGGTGAGATAGTTGGTGATGGTGCGCGGCTGCTCGCTGAATTCAAACCAGCCGTAGTGTGGCTTGCCGTCCACCACGTCGAGCGCGCCATTCGGGCCGGAGACGGACCGCCAGTGCACCAGTGGGAGGGGCAGTTGCACGGCGGGCACGCGCTTCTGGGCGGGCCGCGGTGGCGGCGCAGGTTTGCTGACGGGCGGAGGCGGTATCGCCGGCTTGGCGTCGCGGACGTGACGGAAGATCGGATCGTAGAACCAGTCGAACAACCCGCCGGGGATGAAACGCCGCACCGCCAGCGCCGTCGCGGCGATGACCAGCCAGCGTGTGATGCGCTCGCTGTGCCCATGCGTATCGAGGAACAGCACCGCAGCGCCGCCAGCGAGGAAAATGGCGCTAGCGGTGGCGATGCGCTTGAGGCTGGACACGGGCGGGTCAGGCGAGGGTTTGCGCGCACAGAGGGATGGCAAGGACGAAGCCAAGCCCAATGCCAATGACGGCGCAAGCAAAGAACGCACTGATAGATTGCACTCAACGCCCTTTCACAACACCGCAGACCACAATGGAATCGAGCAATCGTACCGCTCCGAAGCGGTCATTGGCGACTGTCTGCAACGGTCCGCTCACGGACGTCTAGCGCGAGCTGCGCGCGCGGCGCTCCGGTGTACCCCTGGCCTCGGCGGCCGGCGGATCGGGCGGCGTCTTGGCGGGCCGCTGGCGCAGCGGCGCAGTCGAGCCGCGCACCACCAGCTGCGGGCTGAAGCCCTGGTTCGGCTCCTGCCGCGGCTCGCTTTCGCCTTCCTTCGCCGCCAGGCCGCCGATCAGGCGCAGCGCCGCGGCGCGGGCGATCTCCTCGGTGGCCTGCTTGGCGGTGGTCAGCGCCGGCCAGGAATGCTTGGAAAAAGGGCTGTCCTCGAAGCCGGCCACCGACAGGTCGAACGGCACGTCCAGCCCGCTCGACTTGGCCGCGGCGATGACGCCGGCGGCGATTTCGTCGTTGGAGCCGAAGATCGCGGTCGGGGGTGACTGGGCCGCCAGCAGCTTGCGCCCGCCGCGGAAACCGTCGTCGAAGGAGTAATCGCCTTCCACGATCAGTGCCGGGTCGAGCGCGATGCCGTAGTCGTGCAGCGCCTCCTCGTAGCCCTTGTAGCGTTCCCAGCTGGAGCGGTGCGACTTGCCGCCCCAGAGGAAGCCGATGCGCAGGTGGCCGAGCTGGATCAGGTGTTCGGTGATGTCGTAGGCGGCGTCGCGGTCGTCGACGTAGACGCAGGGAAACTCGTCGCGCGGGTCCTCGGCGGCCGAGATGATGCGCACGAAGGGCACGCCCGCGGCCGCCAGCTGGTCGAGAATCTCGCCGCGCTCGGACATCGGCGGCGCCACCACCAGGCCGGCCAGGCGCGAGCGCCGCACCAGGTCCACCAGCTCCTCGGCCAGCCGCGGCGAGGAGGAGTCGCAGGGATGGATCTGCAGGCCGAACCAGCGCTCGCGGCAGGCCGAGAGCACGCCGTTCTGCACGCTGATGACGTAGTAGGGGTTGGGGTTGTCGTAGACCAGGCCGATGGCGTAGGAGCGGGCGCTGCGCAGGCTGCGCGCCGACAGGTCGGGGTGATAGTTCAGCTCGGCGATGGCGGCGAGCACGCGCTTGCGGGTCTCGTCGCGCACCGCCGGCTCGTGGTTGATGACGCGCGACACCGATTTCAGCGACACCTTGGCGCGCTTGGCTACATCGCGGATCGTGCTTTTGGCCATCTCTTCGTGCTGAATGCTGGTCCGGTGGGCGTCGTGCTCGCCCGCCGGGCTGGCCCGGGACCGTCGACAGCCGGCCCCAGTATATGCGGATTCGCCGGCCTAGGGCCTGTTAACGATCGCTCCTTCCCGGAGGCAACGCAGCGATCGACAGAGCGCGAACAGGCCCTAGTCCTGCCCTACGCGGTGCCCGCGCAGCGCGTAGTACAGGATGTACAGGTAGCAGGGCGCCATGATCGCCAGGAACACGGTCTGGAACGGGAACTGCTCCTTCATGGTCGCGAACAGGCGCGGGATGATGGCGCCGCCGGCGATGCCCATCACCAGCAGCGCCGAGCCGCGCTCGGTGAAGCGCCCGAGCCCCTCGATCGCCAGCGGGAAGATCACCGGCCACATCAGGGCATTGGCCAGGCCCAGCGCGGCGACGAAGCCCACCGAGACGTAGCCGGTGGTGAGCCAGGCGGCGACGCTGAAGATCACGCCGAGCAGCGCCGAGATGCTCAGGCCGCGCGACTGCGTGATGAAGCGCGGGATCGCCACCATGCCGGCGAGGTAGCCGACCAGCATCGCGCTCATGGTCAGCGTGGTGAAGTACTTGGTCTGGCCCACCGGCAGGTCGAAGCCGCGGCCGTAGGCGCCGATGGCGTCGCCGGCCATCACCTCCACGCCGACGTAGAGGAACAGGCACACCACGCCCAGCCACAGGTGCGGGAACTGGAAGATGCTGTCGCGCTCGCGGCGCCCCGGTGTGCGCGGCCGGGTGTTGGCCTGCGCCGCGCTGATCTCCGGCAGCGGCGACCGCAGGATCCACACCGCCAGCAGCGCCAGGATGCCGGCCATCAGCAGGTACGGCACATGCACCTTGGCGGCGAACTCGTTGAGCAGCGCCTCGCGCTGCGGGCCGGCCGGCAGCTGCCGCGCCTGCTTCTCGATCACGTCAATACCACTTAGTACGGTCGAGCCGATGGCCAGCGGCGCGATGATGCCGGCCACCTTGTTGCAGATGCCCATCAGGCTGATGCGCTGCGCCGCGCTCTCGATCGGGCCGAGCACGCTGATGTAGGGATTGGAGGCGCACTGCAGCAGCGACAGCCCCGAGCCGATCACGAACAGCCCGCCGAGCGCGCCCGGGTACCAGCGCGCCGTGGCAAAGCTGCCGAAGACGAAGGCGCCCGCCGCCATCACCAGCAGGCCCAGCGCCATGCCCTTCTTCATGCCGGTGCGCTCGAGAATCCAGGAGGAGGGCAGGGCCAGGAAGAAGTACGACAGGTAGAACGCCGTCGTCACCAGGAAGGCACGCGCGTCGGTGTCGAGGTCGAAGGCCAGCTTGACGAAGGTGATCAGCGGGCCGTTGAGCCAGGTGACGAAGCCGAAGATGAAGAACAGCGCGCCGATGACGATGATCGGCGCCAGCGGCGTGCGTTCCTGCGGGGTGGCCAGCGGCGCGGCATTCATGCGGGGTCTCCTCCCTCTCGATGATCTGCTCCCCGTGCGTGCGGGGCAATCCGATTATGTTGGTGGCGCGCCGCAAGAGCAACGTTGTCATCCCACCGTCGGGCCTGGCCGGGGCTGCGGCATCGGGACCGTCCAGGCGCGGCCACCAATGCCTTCGCGAGCTCATCTCCATGACATTTCCCCTGGTGTTACTGGACAACTGGAGCAATTCTCTCTAAGTCATTGATCGCCGGAAAATCATTTGTGGCGCCTGGCGGCGCCTTGGCGCCGGGCCGGGAAGAGCGCCGGCACAGCCGCTTTTCCGGGTGTTTGAGTCTCCGTATTGACAACGTTGTCATTGCAAGTTCAGACTTCGCTCACCTAGCCACCGGGCCGCTCACAGGCCGGGGGTATGTGGAGGAGACCGCAGGCTTGAGCCACACCGCCAGCCAGATCGGAACCGGCGCCGCAGCGCAGGGCGTGCGCCGCTTCATTGCCGCCGACGTGGGTGGCACCCATGCGCGCCTCGCCGTGGTCAGTGCGCCGGCCGGCGCGCCGCTGAAGGTCGAGCAGTTCCGCAAATACGCCTGCGCCGAATATCCCAGCCTCGCCGCGATCCTCCACGACTTCCTCGCCGCCGCCGGCGGCCGCATCGACGAGGTGGCCCTGGCCTGCGCCGGCTACGCCGTCGCCGGCCGCCTGATCAACAGCAACCTGCCCTGGCCGGTGTCGATCGACGAGATGCGCGCCGAGCTCGGCCTGCGCCGCCTGGCCCTGGTCAACGACTTCGAGGCGGTGGCCTACGGGGTGCCCGGCATCGATCGCTCCGGCACGGTGCTGCTCAGCGGCCCGGCCGAGGCGCCCGCCGCCGGCCCGGTGCTGGTGGTCGGCCCGGGCACCGGGCTGGGCGCGGCGGTGCGCATCCCGGCGCCCGGGTGCACCGTGGTGCTGCCGACCGAGGCGGGGCAGACCGGCTTTGCTCCGGGCACCGACCTGGAAATCGAGATCCTGCGGCTGCTGCGGCGCAGCGCCGGCCACGTGCCGGTGGAACAGCTGCTGTCCGGCCCCGGCCTGGTCAATCTCTACGGCGCGCTGTGCCAGCTGCGCGGCGCCGCGCCGGTGTTGCGCGCGCCGGCCGCGATCAGCGACGCCGCGGTCAACGGCCGCGACGACCTCGCGCGCGAGTCGCTGGAGGTGTTCTGCGGCCTGCTCGGCGGAGTGGTCGGCGACTTCGTGCTGCTCTACCGCGCCCAGGCCGGCGTCTATCTCGCCGGCGGCATTCTGCCGCAGATCCAGTCGTTCCTGCTGCGCAGCAGTTTCAAGGCGCGCTTCCTCGACAAGGGGCAGATGCGGCCGGTGCTGGAGCGCGTGCCGGTGCGGCTGATCGACCACGGCCAGATCGGCGTGATCGGAGCCGCCGGCTGGTACCTGGACGGAACAACCGGCTCCGGCGCGGGGGAACGCGCTGGCGGCCACTGATTGCGGCAAAGGGGTAACGACACAGAGAAGGGTGATTCATCAGCCATAGCAGATGTGACGCCGAGGCGCGGCAACCGCCGCGCCAGAGGTGCAGCCACAGCCATGAGAGGGGAGCGACATATGCACTACCGTAAAAAAGCGCTGATCGCCGGCATCGCCGCCTGCTTCAGCTTGTCGGCCGGGGTCCATGCCCAGGACAGCACCACCACCAGCAGCGGGCAGAGCAGCGGCTCTTCCAACGGCGACACCAAGCTCGAAGGCGTGACCGTCACCGGCATCCGTGCCAGCCTGCGCAAGTCGCTGGAGCGCAAGCGCGAGAACGAGGCGATCACCGAGGTGATCACCGCCGAGGACATCGGCAAGCTGCCTGCGACCAACACCGCCGAAGCCCTGGCGCAGATGCCGGGCGTGACGCTCGACCACCAGCTCGGCGCGAAGCAGTACGTGTCAATCGACGGCCTCGACCCCAGCCTCAACCTCAGCTATCTCGATGGCCACCCGGTGTCGCAGGCCATCTGGCTGTACGGCGATTCGCCGAACCGCGGCTTCAACTACTCGCTGCTGCCGCCGGAGATCCTCGGCTCCATCGAGATCTTCAAGACCCCGGAAGCGCGCCTGATCGAAGGCAGCCTGGGCGGCCAGATCCTGATGCACACGATCCAGCCGCTCGACGTGCCGGCCAACACCCTCAGCGGCTCGGTGGGCGTCAACTACAACGACATGGCGAACAAGGGCCGTCCCAACGCCTCGGTGTTCTACAGCTGGAGGGATCCCGGCAGGACCATCGGCTTCGACGTCTCCGTGCAGCACTATGAGCAGGTGACCAACCGGCAAGGTGAAGAGATCTTCGGCTACACCCCGCTGTCCATCGTGGGGCAGAGCAGCAACTACGTCGCCAACCAGATCGCCACCGGCCAGCTGCGCGGCACCGACCTGATGCCGCAGGAAATCAATATTGCCTATTTCCAGCAGACCGAGAAGCGCGACAGCGTCACGTCCAACATCCAGTTCAAGCCGGCGCACAACGTCGAGCTGGGCGCCAACCTGCTGTGGATGCAGGACCATCTCAACAACCTCAACCAATCGATGTATGCCTTCATGCTGCAGGGCGGCTACATCAACGGCATCAGCAGCCTGACCGAAGGGAACAACGGCGTCATCGTGGGCGGCACCACGACCGAGGCCTGCAGCTCTCCCACCACGACCACCAGCTGCACCCCCACCTCCAGCGTGATCCTCGACAACCAGGCGCGCAGCTCGCTGATCACCACCCAGGGCATCGACCTGCACGGCTCCTACAAGGGGGACGGCTGGAAGATCTACAGCCAGGCCGGCATCAGCAACTCGCACAACGTCCTGACCCAGGCTTTCATCGAGCCGGCCTATACCGGCGGCGGCTACAACTGGGATATCAACCGCGGCTTCCAGTTCCTGGACAACGCCAGCGCCAGCAACCCGGCCAACTGGCAGGCACAAGGCGGCTTCTTCGGCAATTTTGCCCAGAACCCCTACAGTGCGCGCGACCTCTACGGCCAAGCCGATTTCAGCATGGACTTCGACGGCTTCATCAACAAGCTGCTGGTAGGCGGGCGCTACGCCATCCACCACGAGGGCCAGTCGCTCGACGTCTACACCGGCGTCAAGGCTACTGACGCAGCCGGCAATGCGGCCTCGCTGGCCGATGTCGGCGCCGGCGGCCTTACCGATCTGCACGGCCTGGACAGCATGAACTTCCTGCCGGACTCGATCACCCATGTGCAGTCGACCAGTCGCGATGCGGTCACCGACTGGGTGCTGTCCACGCCAGGCCTGTTCAACAACTTCTACTACCCGTTCTTCTACCAGAACACCTTCAACGTCGCCCAGGCCACCGAGGCTGTCTACGGCCAGCTGAACTTCAGCCAGGACAAGCTGCACGGCAACATCGGCGTGCGCGTGGTGCGCACCAAGACCGACAGCTCCAGCTACCAGCTCGGCGGCGCCAACCCGAGCCTGCCCGACGCCGGGCCTTACGTGACCGAGGGCAACATCCACGTCAACCCGCTGCCGGCCTTGAACCTGATCTACGACCTGACGCCGCACACCATCCTGCGCGGCGCGCTGTACGAGAGCATCGCGTGGGCCCCGTACAACCAGATGGCGCCATATGTGTTCACCAACGACACGGTGCTCACCGGTACCGGCGGCAACGCGCATCTGAATCCGTACAAGTCGATCAACCTGAACCTGGCCGCCGAGTGGTATTTCGCGCCGGAGTCGCTGCTGTCCGCGACGTTCTTCCACAAGGACCTGCTCAACTACATCGTCAACGGCACCGACACCGAGCACCTGTTCGACAGCCTCTTCACCACCAGCCCGAGTCAGTATGCGAATCTGCAGAAGGTCGCGTCCAACAATTGCGACAACAACGGCTTCTGCGACTTCGGCATCACCCGCCCGCAAAACGGCGGCCGCGCCACGGTGGACGGGCTGGCGCTGAGCGGGCAGGCGCCGCTCTCCGACACCGGCTTCGGCATCCGCGGCAATGTCACCTACTCCTACGGCACCACCAAGAGCGGCGGCGCGCTGCCTTACAACTCCAAGCAGTCGGTGAGCATCACGCCGTACTTCGAGAAGGGGCCGTTCCAGTCCAGTGTGACCTACGGCTGGCGCAGCAAGTACCTGGCCGGCGGCTATGTGGCGGGTGCTCCGGCGACGTTCACCGACGGCTACACCGAGCTGGACGCCACCGCTTCCTACCAGATCACCCGCAACATCGGCATCGTGTTCGAGGGGCTCAACCTGTTCGATTCGACCTACAAGCAGTACTTGACCGATCCGAGCCTGCCGACAGCTCGCTACAAGAACGGCCGCGAACTGCTCGCGACACTACGCCTGAAGCTGTAACACCGCTCTCCCACGGTGTTAAGGTGCCATGCGGGCCCGGTTGTCCAGGGCCCGCTTTTTTATTCGGCGGCTGCCGAGAACCGAGCCGGTGAGCTGTCTTAGGGAAATGTCCTGCACGCGCATGAACCGCCGCCTCCTCAAGCTGCTGTTGCCGCCCCTTGTGGCCGGCCTGATCCTGTCCGCCGCCGGCTGTCGCCACGCGGAGACGGTTCCGGCCGCGGAGTCGCGCATACCGCCGCTGCTGCCGTTGCCGGCCTCGCTGCAGGCGGGGGACGGCGCATTCTCCGTCGGCGCGGGAACGGCGCTGCTGGCGGCGGCGCACGACGCGGCGGCGCAGGATGCCGCCGCTTACCTGGCGCAAACCCTGGCGCGCAGCGGTGGCCCAAAGTTGCAGGCCCGGGTCGGCGAGGGCGGGGCGGGGGCGATCGTCTTCGCCACCGATCCGCGGGCGGCGGGCGCGGGGGCGGAGGACTACAGCCTGGAGGTTTCGCCGCAGGGTATCCGCGTTGCCGCGCGCCAGCCGGCCGGCCTGTTCTACGGCGCGGTGACGCTGTGGCAGCTGCTGACCCCGGGCGCCGGCGCCGCGCCGCGGCAGGTGCCGGCGCTGCGCATCGACGACCACCCGCGCTTCGCCTGGCGTGGCCTGATGCTGGACGTGTCGCGCCACTACATGCCGCTGCCGTTCATCGAACAGATGGTCGACTGGATGGCGCTGCACAAGCTCAACACCCTGCACTGGCACCTGACCGACGACCAGGGCTGGCGCCTGCAGATCAGGAAGTACCCGCGGCTGACCGGGGTCGGCGCCTGGCGCACCGAGCCGGACGGCAGCCGCAGCGGCGGCTTCTACACCCAGGACCAGGTGCGTGAGCTGGTGCGCTACGCCGCCGCGCGCCACGTCACCATCGTCCCCGAGATCGACATGCCGGGCCATGCCCAGGCCGCCATCGCCGCCTATCCGCGGGTGGGCGTGACCGGCCGCCGGCCACCCGTATCGCACGACTGGGGCATCCACCCCTACCTGCTCAACGTCGACGATCCGAGCTTCGGCTTCATCGAGGACGTGCTGACCGAGGTGCTGGAGCTGTTTCCCTCGCACTACATCCACGTCGGCGGCGACGAGGCGATCAAGACCCAGTGGAAAGCCTCGCGGCGGGTTCAGGCGCGCCTGCGCGCGCTGGGGGTGAAGGACGAGAACGCGCTGCAAGGCTGGTTCATGCAGCGGCTGGAGACCTGGCTGGCCGCGCGCGGCCGCTGCCTGGTCGGCTGGGACGAGATCGTCGACGCCGGCCTGCCGGCCAGCGCCACCGTCATGTCCTGGCGGGGCACCAAGGGCGGCATCGCCGCCGCCCGCGCCGGCCACGACGTCGTCATGTCGCCCGCGCCGACGCTGTATTTCGACTACAACCAGAGCGAGGCCCACGACGAGCCGCCGGGCCGCCCTCCCGCGGTCAGCCTGGAGCAGGTCTACGCCTTCGACCCGTTGCGCGAGCTGGACGCCGGGCAGGCGCGCCACATCATCGGCGTGCAGGCCAATGTCTGGACCGAGCATATCGCCACCCCGGCGCAGGTCGAGCACGCCGTGTTCCCGCGCCTGGCGGCGCTGGCGGAGACGGCCTGGTCGCCGGCCGCGGCGCACGATTGGCGCGGTTTCCTGCACCGCCTGCTGCCGATGCTGGAGCGCTATCGCGCGCTCGGCATCGCCTACGCCGAGAGCGCTTTCACGGTGCGGGTGAAGGCGCAGCCTGCCGCGCCGGGCACGGCCACCGTGAGCCTGGGGAACCAGGCCGGCGAGGGCGCGATCCGCTATACGCTCGACGGCAGCGTGCCCGCGCCGTCCTCGCCCTTGTACCGCGACCCGCTGCCGCTGCAGCTGCCGGCGCAGCTGCGGGCGGCGCCTTTCGTCGACGGCCGCGCCCTCGCTTCCGTCACCTCGCTGCGCCTGGATGCCGACTTCCTGCGCACCCGCGACAGCGACGGGCTCGGCGGCTGCAGCGACGAACTGCCCCTGCGCCTGGCCGGCCCGCCCGCCGCCGCCGGCGCGCCCGGCGTCTACCGCGTCGACATCATGGATCCGTGCTGGACCTGGGGCGCCGCGCCGCTGGACGGCGTCGACGGCGTGGTGGTGCGGATGGTGCCGCTGCCGTTCAATTTCCAGCTCGGCGCGGCGCAGGACCGGCTGCGGCTGCGCCCGCCGCACGGGCGCCGCGACGAACTGGAGCTGCATCGCGACGGCTGCGACGGCCCGCTGCTGGCCAGCCTGCCGCTACCGGGGGCCGCGGCCGGCCCGCGGCCCCTGAGCGCCCGCTTCCCGGCCGAGGTGGGCACCCACGACCTGTGCCTTTACGTCACCCGCCGGTCACCCCGACCGCTGTGGGCGGTGGATACCATCCGCCTGCGGTCGGACCGGGCGCGGTAAAAAGGGCGATTCGGCCGCTCCGGCCGGCGCTTGAGGCCATTCGACCCCCTTGCGGCTACCGCCTGGCGGCGTGGGCTGCTTGAACCGGTCATCAACTTCATGATTAGGGGGTCCCAATAGAACAACTGCGCCGGGGAAGGGGGAGCCAATGCTGCAAGCTGTTGCAGAATGGGCCGGGAGCTCGGGCTTCCTGCCGCATGGCTACTGCCTCGCCTGGGATCCGCTGCTGCTGTGGACCATGGTGGTTTCGCACGCCGTCATCGGCGTGTCGTACTTCTCCATCGCGATCGCGCTGCTCCTGTTCGTGCGCCGGCAGAAGGAGCTGCGTTTCAACTTCCTGTTCGTGATGTTCGGCCTGTTCATCCTGGCCTGCGGCACCACCCATTTCATCGAGCTGGTCAACATCTGGTTCCCCGTGTATCGCGCCGACGCGGCGCTGGAGGCGGTCACCGGCGGCATTTCGCTGGCCACGGCCCTGATGCTGTGGCCCTTGCTGCCGCAGATTTCGACCTTTCTCGCCAACCAGCGCCAGACCCGGATGGAGCTGGAGGACGTCAACCTGCGCCTGGCCGAGTCGCTGCGTCAGAACGAGCTGCGCCGCGCTGAAGCGGAGCAGACCGAGCGCCGCTTCCGCCTGACTTTCGAGAGCGCGCCCATCGGCCTGGCCCTGGTCGGCCTCGACGGGCGCTGGATCGACGTCAACCAGGTGCTGTGCGACATGCTCGGCTACACCGAGCCGGAGCTGCTCGGGCGCACCTTCCAGGACATCACGCACCCCGACGACCTGGGGGCGGACCTGGAGCTGCTGCGCGGCCTGCTTGAAGGACGCGCCAGGAGCTATCGCATGGAGAAGCGTTATTTCCACAAGCACGGGCCCATCATTCATGTGCAGCTCGACGTGGCCCTGCTGCGTGACGAGCAGGATCGCCCGCTGCACTTCATCTCGCAGATCCAGGATGTCAGCCAGCGGCAGCGGGCCGCGGCCGAGCTGGCCAGCAGCCAGCAGCGGCTGGAGGACGGCTATAAGCGCCTGCAGCGCCAGAACCAGGAGATCACGGCGCTGGGCGAGTTGAGCGCGGTGCTGCAAGCCTGCCAGAACTTCGACGAGATGACTGCGCCGATGAGCAGCTACGGCCAGCGGCTGTTCCCCGGCTGGTCGGGCGCGCTGTACCTGATTCACGCCTCGCGCAACTACCTCGAATGCGTGGCCCGCTTCGGCAATCCCGACCTGAGCGAGCCGGTGTTCGGCAGCAGCGCCTGCTGGGCGCTGCGCCGCGGCGAGATGCAGTGGCTGGGCGAAGGCGGCCTGCTCTGCAACCATGTTCACTCCGACAGCGGCGGCCGCGCCATCCTCTGCGCGCCGGTCACCGCGCAGGGCGAGACCATCGGCATCGGCTACCTGCAATCGGATGCGGCGCTCGGTCCGGCCGAGCTGCAGGAGTCGCGCGCCCATGTCGAGCGCCTGGCCGGCATGGTCGCCGACCGCGTCGGCATCGCCATCGCCAACGTCAAGCTGCGCGAATCGCTGCGCCTGCAGTCGATCCGCGACCCGCTCACCGGCCTGCTCAACCGCCGCTACCTGGAGGAGTCGCTGCCGCGCGAGCTGGGCTTGGCGCGGCGCGAGGACCAGCCGCTGGCGGTGCTGATGATCGACGTCGACCATTTCAAGCGCTTCAACGACACCTATGGCCACGATACCGGCGACCAGGCCCTGCGCATGGTCGGCGGCCTCTTCGCCACCCAGTTCCGCGGCAGCGACATCGCCTGCCGCTTCGGCGGCGAGGAATTCTGCATCGTGCTGCCCGGCGCCAGCCGCGTCGAGGCGATGGCCCGCGCCGTGCAGCTGTGCGGCCGCGTGCGCGAGCTGAACGTGATGCACCACGGCCAGGTCGTCGGCAGCCTGACCATCTCGGTCGGCATCGCCCTCTGCCCGGAGCACGGCGAGGCCATGGAAGCGCTGATCGAGGCCGCCGACTCCGCGCTGTACCAGGCCAAGCGCGCCGGCCGCGACCGCGTCATCTGCCTCGAACGGACCGGCCGCTCCGCCGCCTGAAGGCTTTCCCGGAAAGTCCCCCGTAGCTCCGCGCACCGCCCCTCCCGGGCGCTTTTGCATTTTGCGATAGATATTGCAAAACTACTGTCGAAATAACATGACAACCGCCTGCGCGGCCTTCCACGGGTGGAGGACCGGCGGGGAGGAGACGACGATGAGCGCTGTCCAGAGCACCGGCGAGGTCAAGGCCCCGCTGCCCCCGAAGGTCCGCGGCGTGCCGCTGTTCGGCAACCTGTTCCAGTTCGCCAAGGACCCGGCGCAGTTCTTCCTGCAGTGCTACCGCGAATACGGCCAGGTGTTCCGGGTCACCGTCCTCGGCAACACCTACACCTGCATCGCCGGCGCCGAGGCCGCCAACTTCATGGGCACGCGCGAGGGCAAGGAGTGCCTGCGCTCGCGCGAGGCCTGGCAGCCGCTGGTGGACGAATTCGGCGCCTCCAAGATGCTCAACGCCCTGGACGGCGACGCCCACAAGGAGCTGCGCGGCATCATGAAGCGCGGCTTCTCCAAGGAGTCGATCAAGGGCCGCTACAACCGCATGCTGGACATCACCAACGATTCGCTGGAGCGCGACTGGAAGGTGGGCAGCAAGGTGCCGGTGGTGCAGGCGATGCAGTACCTGGTGGTCGACCAGCTCGGCACCGTGCTGACCGGCAAGGCCCCGCGCGACTACGTCAAGGACATCCGCACCACCATCCTCTACATCCTCAACTGCCTGGTCACCCGGCAGCGGCCGAAGTTCCTGATGCACATGCCGGAGTACAAGCGCGCCAAGGCCCGCATGTTCGAACTGGGCCGGCAGATGGTGGCCGAGTACCGCGCGCATGAGGCCGAGCACATGGCCAAGCCGGAGGACCAGAAGAACCTGATCGACGACGTGATGGATGCGCACCGGGCCAACAAGGAGCTGATTCCGGAGCGCGACCTGATCATGCTGATGACCGGCCCCTACGTCGCCGGGCTCGACACGGTGGCCAACACCACCGCGGCCATCGTCTACGCCGTGCTCAAGCACCCGGACGTGCTCAGGCGCATTCACGAGGAGGTCGACGCGCTGTTCGCCAAGGGCCCGGTGAACGAGGACGAGTTCATGAAGGCGCTGCCGGTGCTCAACGGCGCGATCATGGAGACCATGCGCCTGTACCCGATCGCGGTGGCGCAGATCCGCATCGCCAACAAGGACTTCGTCTTCGGCGGCTGCCAGATCAAGGAAGGCGAGATGGTCTACCTGGGCACCGCGGTGCCGCACTTCCAGGAAGAGTTCTATCCGGAGCCGATGAAGTTCGACGTCGACCGCTACACCAAGCCGCGCGCCGAGCACATGCAGGTCGGCGCCTATTCGCCCTACGGGCGCGGCCCGCACACCTGCCTGGGCAAGAGCCTGGCCGAGGTGCTGCTGGCCATCACCATGGCCCAGGTGTTCTACAAGCTCGATCTGGAGCTGGATCCCCCGGACTACGTGCTCAAGACCAAGACCGCGCCGACGCCCGGGCCGGCGATGGACTTCAAGGTGAAGGTGAAGGGCTACCGCCACTAGGCGGCGCCCTCGCACCGGCGACAGCCCGAGGACTCCTTATAAATGCCCGCACGCGCGACCAGCCTGGCTCACCACTCCGCTCCGGCCGCCTCGCCGCGCCCGGGCCGGCCGCCCAGCGTCAGCACCCAGGCCATCATCCAGGCGGCCCTGGACATCGGCCTGGACAAGGTCAGCTTCCGCCAGCTCGCCGAGAAGCTCGACGTCAACGTCGCCACCATCTACCGCTACGTGCGCAACCGCGCCGAGCTGCTGCGCCTGGCCGCGTTCCAGCTGACCCTCAACCGGCGCATGCCGGACGCGGGGCACGCGCACTGGTCGCAGCTGGCGCTGCGCTACGCCGAGGAGATGTTCGAGTCGTTCATGAAGGAGCCGGAGCTGGTGGCCGAACTGCTGCGCGGCGGCCTCGGCCCGCACGTCGAGATGGACGTGCTCGACCAGTTCCTCGGCGCGATGGGCCGCTACGGCTTCTCGCCCGAGGAAGGGCTGGCCTTGCACCAGGCCATCGGCACCATCACCATCGGCGCCGCCACCGGCGTGATCGCGGTGCGCGCGCGCGCCGCCGCCGGCAAGCCGTGGCATGTCGAGATCCGCCGCACCATGGTCGAGCGTGCCGACACCGACCTGTCGCACCTGCGCAAGGCGCTCAGCGCCTACCTGGAATTCGACGAATGGCACTGGCTGATGCCGCTGCACCAGCTGCTGGCCGGCATCGCCGCCGAGCGCGGCGAGGACCTGCCGCCGCCGCAGGGCCGCCTGGCCAGCCGCATTTCGCCCACGGCCAAGCCCAGCGTGCTGGCCAATGGCCGCCGCGAGCAGGCGCCACTCAACCAGCCGGCGAAGACCGGCAAGCGCAACGCGGGCTGAACGCCGATACGGCGCCCGCCACGGAGGAGAGCCGCATGAACGCAGACAGCGCAGCGCCGGGCCGGGTCGAGATCGACGGCCGCCTGTTCAACCCGTACTCCAAGGACTTCATCCGCTCGCCCTGGGCGGTGTGGGAAAAGCTGGTGCTGGAGTACCCGGTGGCCTGGCACAAGGATCTCAACTTCTGGGTGGTCAGCTCGCACGACGCCTGCACCGAGATGCTCAAGAACAACACCCAGTTCACGCCCAACTACAAGGCCTGGGAGCACGCCCCCCCGGAGAAGCCGGAGGCCGAGAAGAACGACTTCGAGCGCAGCCTCGACCATGGCCTGTTCGCCACCAGGACCGCCGACCATTTGCGCCTGCGCAAGCTGACCTTGCCGGCGTTCTCCAAGCCGGTGATGGGCAAGATCGACGCCAAGATCCGCCACCTCGTCACCGGCGTATTCGACGAGATCGGCACCCCGGAGACCTTCGACGCCTTCAGCATGATCGCGGAGAAGCTGCCGGTGCGCGCCATCGCCCACATGGTCGGCGTGCCGACCGACCGCGAAGCCTTCTTCCATGAATTCGCGGTGAGCGTGATCAAGTCCACCCGCATCAACCTGCCGTTCAAGGAACGGCAGGCGGCGATGCAGAGCTCGCTCAAGGGCTTCACCTATTTCAAGGAAGTGATCGCGCAGCGCCGCGCTGCGTCGCACCCGGGCGACGACTTCGTCGGCAGCCTGATCAGTGCCAGCGAGGGCGACGACCGCCTCACCGACTACGACATCATGGCCATGATCCAGGCGGTGATCGTCGCCGGCTCGGACACCGCCACCGACCTGCACACCTACGCCATCCAGGGCCTGCTCGCCAACCCCGGGCAATACGCCCTGCTGCGCCAGCGGCCGGAGCTGATGGAGAATGCCATCATCGAGCTGCTGCGGGTCGGGGCCTTCGGCAAGATTCCCCAGTTCCGCTACGCCCTGGAGGACGTCGAGTTCCGCGGCCAGAAGATCCGCAAGGGCCAGGGCATCATGCTCAACCTCACCGCCGCCTGGGTCGACCCGCAGAAGTGGGACCAGCCGCGCCAGCTCGACATCACGCGCCGGCTCGACGGCAACCTGGTGTTCGGCGCCGGCGCCCATTTCTGCATCGGCACCTACCTGGTGCGGGTGCAGGGCAGCCTGATGATCCAGGAACTGATGAAGCGCTTTCCCGACGCCGAGCTGCTCGACGGCGACGGCCGTGTGGACTACGACTACAACCATCACAACGCGCGACGCATCAACCGACTGATGGTGAAAACCAACGTCAAGCGGGTGCATTGAGACAGGCAGTTTCCAACGGAACCCGAATCACCCATGAGAAAGTGGATCTGCATCATCTGCGGCTATATCTACGACGAGGCCGTCGGCATTCCGGACCAGGGTATTGCCGCCGGAACCCGGTTCGAGGACCTGCCGCCCGACTGGGTCTGCCCCGAGTGCGGCTCGCCCAAGGAATCGTTCGAGCCGCACGTGGAGTAAGGACATGGAAAGCGCTCCCCGCGCGCAGGCGCAAAGACAGCGGAGGGAAAGCGGCGGATGCTTTTCCCGGCGGTCACTGCGTCCCGGCGCGGGGGTTTCAAGGAGGTCCGGATGCCTGACCCAATGATTCGTCACGAGCTGGAGCAGCGCCGCATCCAGGCCGGGCAGCTGCTGCTGCGCGGCATGCGCCAGTCCGAAGTGGCCAACCGCCTGCACGTCAGCCGCGAAACGGTGCGGCGCTGGGCCGACAAGATCGGCATGGGCGGGCTGGATGCGCTGAAGAACGCGCCGCGGCTCGGCCGCCCGGCCGGCCTCGGTCCGGCGCAGCGGC
This sequence comes from Nevskia sp., assembly GCA_035651715.1. Lineage (GTDB taxonomy): Bacteria > Pseudomonadota > Gammaproteobacteria > Nevskiales > Nevskiaceae > Nevskia. The sequence continues at coordinate 29,022 of DASRFD010000021.1, read as the reverse complement.
AGGAGCTGGCGCAGCTGCTGCAGCAGGGCGCGATGGCGCAGGGTTTCGCCAGCGACGGCTGGTCGCTGGCGCGGGTCGGCCAGCTGATCGAGCGCCAGTTCGGCCGCCGCTACAGCGACGTGCAGGTCTGGCGCATTCTCGGCTCGCTCGGCTGGAGCCACCAGCAGCCGGCGCCGGGGGCGCGCCGCAGCAGCAAGCGGCGCGTGACGCGCGAGTGGATGCAGAAAAAGTAGCCGGTTCTTTCCGCGGCGGCGCTGCCGATCGGCGCCGCCGCATTTTTTTTCGCCCGGGTCACTCATTTAAGGAAGGAAAATTAGTCACTTCGGACGAAGCACCCCAAGGCCAGCGGAATAGCATCTCCTCAGACGCACAGCGCGCGGTTCACCGCCGCGCGCCGCGGAACAGCTGCACATACCACAAAGGGATCCAGCCGCGTCCCGACAGTGCCGATGAGGAGACCGCCACCATGAAGCTGCAACTGTTCCTGGCCGCCGGCGTTGCCGCGGCCGCTACAGCCCTCGCAGCGCCGGCCCAGGCCAAGGTTGCGGCGGAGAAGGCCGCCGAGCTGGGTGGCGCCCGCCTCAACTGCGCCGGCGGCGAAGTCGCCGGCAGCCCCGGCGGCGTCGCGGCCTATACCGGCAAGTACAAAGGCAGCTGGCCCGGCATGAAGGGGCCTTCCGGCTTCGAGCCCGGCCCCTATGCCGGGGAAAAGCCGCTGTTCTCCATCACCGCGCAGAACCAGGCGAAGTACGCCGACAAGCTGACCGAGGGCGAGAAGGCGCTGTTCGCCAAATATCCGCAGGCCTACCGCATGGACGTGTACCCGAGCCACCGCGACTTCGCGCCGCCGGACTTCGTCTGCGAGAACACGCGCAAGAACGCCGCCAGCTCCGAGGTGATCCACGACGGCAAGGGCGTCACCGGCACCGGCAGCGGCTGGCTGTTCCCGATCCCGCAGGGCGGCCTGGAGGCGATCTGGACCACCGCCAACGCCGGCAAGGTGTGGACCGAGCAGTGCATCTGCGACATCGCCGACGTCTACGCCGGCGGCAACGTCGCCTGGGGCCGCGAGAAGTTCATGGTGCTGACCCTGGCCAGCGCCCCCAAGGATTTCATCTCCTACCAGGACCACATCAACTCCTATTTCTACGACGGCTTCCTGCTGCCGGAGCGGCAGAAGGGCTTCGTCGCCGTCGGCTACCAGCCCAACGACTACAGCAACGAGGGCACCATGTCGTGGCAGTACCTGCCGGGCGTGCGCCGCGTGCGCCAGGCGCCGGAGGTGGGCTTCGACTACCCGGTGCCGCCGGCCGGCCTGCGCACGGTGGACGACGATTACGGCTTCAACGGCTCGCCCGAGCGCTATACCTGGAAGCTGGTCGGCAAGAAGGAGTTCTACCTGCCGTACGACAACTTCCGCGTCAACGACCCGGCGGTGAAGTACAAGGACCTGATCAAGGACGGCACCGTCAACCCGGACTACCTGCGCTACGAGATGCACCGGGTGTGGGTGATCGAGGGCACGCTCAAGCCCGGCGTGCGCCATATCTACGGGCGGCGCGTGATCTACGCCGACGAGGACTCCTGGCTGGCGCTGATGGCCGACAACTACGACAATCGCGGCCAGCTCTGGCGCGTGTCCCTGATCACCTACCACTACTCGCAGGAGTCCGGCTCCTGGCACCGCGGCGCCTCGATCTATCACGACCTGACCGCCGGCACCTACGAGGCGGGCTACCTCACCAACGAAAGCCAGCAGTGGTGGCAGATCAACCGGCCCCTGAACCCGGCGCAGTTCTCGCCCTCGGCGGCGGCGCAAGGCGGGCATTAGTGACTTTTTATCGTTGTCGTTCCAGGCGCAGGGAAGGGTCCGGCCGCGAGGCCGGGCCCTTCGCCGCGCCCGGGACGGCAGAACAAGCGTCTGAATTTCCCAGAAGGATCGCACCATGAGCAGCGTCATCGACATCCGCAGCACCCAGACCCCCGCCCGCGCCGCGTTCGAGCGCGCCGCGCGGCTGGCTCCCTCGCTGGCCCAGACCACGGCCGAGCAGCGCATTGCCCTGGTGCAGAACCTGGTCAAGGTGACGCTGGCGCACAAGGAGGAGATCTACCAGGCGGTGCGGCAGGAGCGCGGCCTGGCGCCGATCGACACCGACGGCGAGCTGCTCATGATCAAGTTCGAGGCCGATTTCATCGCCGCCAACCTGGCGCAGTGGATGCCGGACAAGCCGGTGGATCCCTCGCTGATGACCCTGGGCAAGAAGTGCTACGTGCACTACGAGCCCAAGGGCGTGGTGCTGCACCTGGCGACGTGGAACGCGCCCTACGTCATCGGCTTCCTGCCGGTGCTCGGCGCGCTCGCCGCCGGCAACGCCGTGGTGCTGAAGCCGTCCGAGCTGGCGCCGCAGTCGTCCGCGGTGATCGCGCGCATCGTCGCCGAGGCTTTCCCCAACGGCGAACTGCAGGTGGTGGAGGGCGGCGCCGAGACCGCGCAGGCGCTGCTGGCCTGCCCGTTCAACCACATCTTCTACGTCGGCAACACCCAGATCGGCAAGATCGTGATGAAGGCCGCGGCGGACCACTGCGCCTCGGTCACGCTGGAGATGGGCGGCAAGAACCCCAGCATCATCGGCGCCAGCGCCGACATCGCCGACACCGCCATGAAGACCGCCTGGGGCCGCATGTGCAACGGCGGCCAGGCCTGCATCGCGCCGGACTACCTGCTGGTGCACGCCGCGATCGAGGAGAAGTTCACCGCGGCGCTGGCCCAGGAATTCACCGCGCAGTACAACGCCGACGGCAAGGGCTTCCAGAACAATCCGGACTACCCGGTGATCATCAACGAGCGCCATTTCAACCGGGTGCGCAACCTGATCGAGGACGCCCGCGCCAAGGGCGCGAAGATCGTCTGCGGCGGCGAGTATGTGCCCGAGCGACGCCTCATCACCCCCACCGTGATCAGCAAGGTGACGCCGGACATGAAGATCATGCAGGAGGAGATCTTCGGGCCGGTGATCTGCGTGGTGCCCTACCAGGACAAGGAGGAGGTCACCCGCTACATCGCGGCGCGCGAGAAGCCGCTGTCGCTGTACATCTTCAGCAAGGACCAGGCGGAGATCGACTACCACATCCGCCACACCACCTCCGGCAGCACGGTGATCAACCACAACGTGATCCAGTCCGGCACCAATCCCTACCTGCCGTTCGGCGGCGTCAACACCAGCGGCATCGGCCGCATGGTCGGCTGGTACACCTTCAACGAGTGCAGCAACGCCCGCTCCATCGTCGTCGACGGCCCGGCGCTGGGCGACCCGCGCATGTTCGTGCCGCCGCTCACCGACAAGTACAAGAAGCAGGTCTCCGGCCTGCTGACGCAGAAGCCGGTGCCGCAAGGCATCGTTAAGGCGATCCACGGCGTCCTGAAGCTGAAGGGCCTGTTCTCGAAATAGGGCAGGGTGTCGCGTCCCGGCGGCGGCTGTGTCGCGGCCGGGACAGTCCGCCGCGCGGAACGCAGCTGGCTTCCGGGCGCCGCCCCCTGTCGCCTGGCTTCCGGGCGTAGTAGTGTGCGCGCACCGATTTCCTCCCAGCCGCCGCCTCATGACCCGCGCCGCCCGTCTCCGCCTTGCCCTCGCCATCGCCGCGGCCGCGGTCCTGGCCGGCGTGATCCTGCTGCCGCGCCTGCTCGACTGGCGCGCCGGCAAGGCTTTTGCACGGGTGCAGCCGGGCGACGAGCAGACCAAGGTGATCATGTACCTGGGCTACCCCTCCAGCAGCGGCGGCTGCGGCACGCAGCTGCGCTGGAACGAGGACAGCCTCGGCGCCAACGACGGCCGCTGCGTCAAGGAGGTGCGTTACGACGGCCGCCACGGCGTCTGGGTGCTGGGCTACTCCGCCGCCGGCCGCGTCGTGTCCAAGTATTTCGACGCCGCGCATTGAGCGCGGCGCGCTGATGGAGGAGAGCGGGGTGCGGCCGATTTCGAGGCTTGAGTATGGCAGGTGCGCCGCGGCTGCCTTGCTGGCGGCGTTGCCGCCGTGCGCGCGGGCCCAGGCGGGGGACCAGACGCGGCTGCAGGGCGTGGTGGTGACCGCCACCCGCACCGCCAGGCCGGCCTTCGAAGTGCCGGCCTCGATCGACGCCGTGCGCATCGCTGCCGACGGCAACCAGCTCGGCGTCAACCTGTCGGATTATCTCGGCGGCGTGCCGGGCCTGGTGATGCGCGACCGCCAGGATTACGCCCAGGACCAGCAGCTGTCGGTGCGCGGCTTCGGCGCCCGGGCGCAGTTCGGCATCGTCGGCGTGCGCCTGTACCTGGACGGCATTCCGGCGACGCAGCCGGATGGGCAGGGCCAGGCCTCGCACTTCAACCTGGACTCGGCCGACCGCATCGAGGTGCTGCGCGGCCCGTTCTCGGCGCTCTACGGCAATGCCTCGGGCGGCGTGGTGCAGGTCTTCACCGCCGACGGGCAGGGCCCGGCGGTGGTGCAGGCCGATGCCCTGGGCGGCAGCTACGGCGAATGGCGCACCGGCCTCAACGCCCGCGGCGCGACGGGCGGCGTCGGCTACAACCTCGACTACAGCCACTTCCAGACCGACGGCTACCGCGCCCACAGCAGGGCGCTGCGCGATTCCGGCAACGCCAAGCTCGACTTCAGGCCCTTCTCCGGCAACAGGCTCAGCGTGGTGGCGAACATCTTCTCCAGCCCGGAGTCGCTGGACCCGATGGGGCTGAGCTTCGACCAGTTCCATGCGGATCCCCGCCAGACCGCGGCTTCGGCGCTCAAGTTCAACACCCGCAAGAGCCTGGAGCAGAGCCAGGGCGGTGTCATCGACGAGCAGGCGTTGGGCGAAGGCCAGAGCCTGCGCCTCATGGCTTACTACGGCCACCGCATCGTCAAGCAGTTCCAGTCGATTCCGGAGAGTGCGCAATCCCCTTCCTCCACCAGTCCCGGCGGCGTCATCGACCTGCACAACAACTATGGCGGCGGCGATGGGCGCTGGACCGCGCACTGGCAGCCGTTCGGCCGCCCGCTGACCGTGGTGGCGGGCTTGAGTTACGACGCCCTGGACAGCCACCGCCGTGGCTACAACAACTTCACCGCCCCGGGCGTCGACGGCGTGCAGGGCGATCTGCGCCGCGACGAGAACAACGACCTGCACGACTTCGATCAGTACCTGCAGCTCGATTGGGAGCTGTCGGAGCGCTGGTCGACCTTGCTTGGCGTCCGCCACAGCGAGGTGCATTTCAACTCGGTCGACCACTACATCATTCCGCCCAGCGCGAATTCCAAGGGCAATCCGAACGACAGTGGCCAGAACACCTTCTACGCCACCACCCCGGCGGCCGCGTTGATGTACAAGGCGAGCGAGCGCCTGCGCCTGTACGCCTCCTACGGCGAGGGCTTCGACACACCCACCTTCGACAACCTTTCATACCGGCCCGACGGCCAGCCCGGCCTCAACTTCGCCCTGGTCCCGGCGCGCACCGGCAACGGCGAATTGGGCGCCAAGTGGAAGCAGGGCGCGGCGGGCGAATTTCGCCTTGCCCTGTTCCGCTCCATCACCCGCAACGAGATCGGCGTGGCGGGTTCGCAGGGTGGCCGCTCTACCTACCAGAACGTCGGGCGCACCCGCCGGCAGGGCGTCGAGGCGGAGTACGACGCCTGGCTGGGCGGCAACTGGCACTGGCAGCTCGCCTACACCTACCTCGACGCGATCTACCGTCAGTCGTTCAAAACCTGCACAGCCACGCCATGCAATCCGGCGACCGGCGCCGGCACTTCGCCGGTGCCGGCCGGCAACCGTCTGCCGGCGGTACCGGAATCGCAGGCGTATAGCGCCTTGCGATGGGGCGCGGAACGCGGCTGGAATGCCGCCCTAGAAGCCAGCTATCTCAGCCCGGTACAGGTCAACGACCTCAACGGCTCGTTCCAGACCCCGAACGGCACCATCAACGGCTCCGCCGCCCCGGCCTACGGACTGCTCGGCATCAACGGCGCCTACATCTGGGACCTGCCGCACTGGCGGGTGCAGGCCTTCGCCCGCGTCGACAATCTGCTGGATACGAACGATGTCGGCGCCGTCGTCATCAACGACGGCAACGGCCTCTATTACCAGCCCGGCGCCGGCCGCAGCGCCTTTGCCGGCATCCGCCTGAGCTGGAAGCAGTAGCCCGGCTGCGCAAAAAAAAGCCCCTCGAGGGGAGGGGCTTTCGGGCTGCGCCAGGCGCAACTTCAGAACTGGTACTTGACGAAGGCCTGCGCGAAATCGCGGTCGGACAGGACGTTCTGGTCGCCGCCGCCCCAGTACCAGGTGTAGCCCAGGTTGAACGACAGCGCCGACTTGTAGCGGAACTCGTAGAGCGTGTCGATCTCCTTGCGCCCGCCGACGAACTCGAACGCCGGGCCGGGCGAAATGCCCTGCACGTCCTGCGAGAAGATCAGGGTCGGATGGATGCCGATGTTCGGCAGCACGTTCTCGTAGGAGCCTAGCACCACCAGGCGATAGCCCCAGGCGAAGGACTTGACGAAATCGTTGATCGGCTGCTGGTGCGGGTTGAAGCGCAGGCCGTCGACGCCGTAGGAGCAGTCGGGGATGTTGGAGCAGGCCAGGCGCGAGCGGTCGGCGCCGGAGCCGTCGGCGCCGGCGGTGGCGGACAGCGGCGTGTTGGGACCGTCGATCTGCAGCACGTCGTGGGCCGGCAGGTCGGGGATGATGTCGGCGCCCACCTCGCCCAGCAGGATGATCTGGTCGGCGCCGAACGGATTGTCGGAGGCGCCGAGCACGCGGGTCACGCCCAGGTCCAGGTGCACCAGCTGGAAGCGCTCGTAGCCCTGGATGTAGCCGGGATTGGCGCGGTTCAGCGGCTTGCTCAGGTCGGTCGGCGCGTTCTCGCCGACGGTGCCGCCGCGGTAGGGGATGATGAAGTTGGGGAAGGAGCGGGCCGAGCCGGGCAGGGCGCCCAGGCCGAACAGGTTGAAGGTGTCGTTGTAGCCGCCGGAGGTGCCGTTCTTGTCGACAACGAAGTCGCTCTGGCCGCCGGAATAGGGCAGCGGCAGGCCGCCGTCCGCCTGGTTGGCGAAGTTCAGGCCGAGCAGGGACCCGGTCAGGCCGGTGCCGTCGCAATGGAGGTTGGGGTCGTGGCAGCGGTTGTTGGCCGGGCCCGCGGCGGCGAACTCCAGGTCGGCGATCGACACCTGCATCGGCAGATTGGGGCGGTAGGCCACCTCGCCCTGCACCGAGTAGCTGCCGAAGGTGGTGCTGAAGCTGACGCCGAGCAGGTCGATGTCCTCCGGATACTCCAGGAACACCTTGCCGGTGTTGAGCGGCACGGCGTCGTCGTGGCGGCTGGTGAGCGCGCCGCCGAAGGCCGGAATGCCGGGGCAGTCGGCCAGGAAGGTCAGGAGGTTGTTGGCGTCGTTGTGGTTGGCGTTGCCCTCGCGGCGCGCGCAGCTCGGCTGCACCGCGAAGAAGCCGACATAGGGCAGCCGCGAATGGTAGTGCTGGAAGTACAGCGCCATGTCGGTGCCGCCGTTCAGCTCGTCGGCGTAGTAGTCGAGCTTGATGCCGTACTGGCCGGCGGTGCGCGGGTCCATGTCCGGCGAGCGGCCGGCGTAGGAGGTGAGGTAGGTGATGCCGCCCAGCGGGCTGTCGAGCGGCTCGCCGATGTTGGCCGGGTCGTCGGCGACGCTGCCGAAGCTCAGGTTGGCGAACTTGCCGGCGTTGTAGGTGCCGAGGTCGTTGGAGGAGAAGTAGCTTCCCGGCGCGGGCGCCTCCAGCGGCTTCCACTCGAGCTGGTAGTAGCCTTCCAGCGTGGCGTTGGAGAACGGCTCGAAGCTGAGGAACAGCTGGTTGATCGGCGTGAAATCCTCTTCCAGCTGGTTGCCGATGCGGTAGAAGTTGTTGCCGTTGATCGGATTGGCCTGGTTCAGGCTGTTGAACACCAGGGTGGTGCTCTCGCCCCAGTTGATCACCTGGCGGCCGAGCTTGAAGGTCAGCTTCTTCTCGTCGGTGAAGGGAATCGGGATCTTGCCGTAGACGTAGCTGTCGAGGTACTGCAGGTTGGTGCCGACCTGCTTGAGCACCGCCGGGTCGGTGCGCTTGATCCGCTCGTAGGCGCCGACGCCGTAGAGGCGCTGCGACAGCAGCGGCACGTTGCTGCCGAGCAGGCCGCTCAGCGGCAGCGCCGCCAGGCCCGGCACCATCGAGCCGACGCGCCCCACCGAGTTCTTGTTCTGCGGCGTGACGATGTCGGGGTGGCGCTCGTCGAAGTCGTTGTTGACGAAGTCGTAGAAGTACAGCAGGCGGCCGAAGAAGCCGAAGTCCTTCCAGGTCAGGGTCAGGTCCGGCGTCACCTTCAGCGGGGCTTCGAAGATGCTGCCCTTGTTGTAGTTGAGGTCGCCGTCGTCGTGCGCCATCGAGTAGGCGCCGGGCACCTGGGACAGGCGCTGCGCCGGATAGCCCTGGGTGCGGAAGGTGCCCTGGCAGTCCTGGTAGATGATGGTGCCGGCCGAGCCGGTGCCGGTGCTGCAGGCGGTGGGGTTGATGTCGGCCTTGCCGATCAGGTTCGGGTTCTGCGACTGGGTGCGGAAGCCGACGCCGGCGGTGACGGTGGTGTTGAGCACGCCGTGGACGCCGTCCTCGCTGCCGGGCAGCGGGATGTTGAAGTCCCCGGCCCGGGCGGTGGCCAGGATCGCCGCGCTGGCGGTGACGATGACACCTGCAACAAGTCCCTTGAACCCCATCGCCGCAGCCCCTCCTGCTGTCTTATGTCCGGATCGAACGGCCGTGCGGCCGCTGCGCCGCGGCGGACCGCCGGCGCAGGGCTGCATAGTGCCCCATCGAAACCGAGTGTCAAGAGCCGCAGCGACAGGCTGCGCGGCCTGGCGGCAACCCGGACTGTTGCGTACGGTTCCGGCCGTGTCCGGGCCGGAAAACGAGGCGGGCCCGCGGCGTGAAAGGGTCCTAGGCGGAGCGCGGCAGGAAGCGTGACAACAGTTGCGCGAACTGCGGCAGCGCGGCCTCCACTTCCTGCTCGGCGCCGCCGCGCAGGCGTGCGTAGGCGCCCTTGACCGCGCTGTTGTGGATGCGCGCGGCGCGCGCGTCGGCGGCGCCGAGCAGGGCGCCGACGGTGCGTTCGCGGTGCCGCTCGAGGTAGCCGGCGAAGTCGCTGTCGCCTCCCGCCGACAGATAGTCCCGGTACAGCGGCTCCAGCGCACCGACGAAATCCGGCAGCAGGGCCTGCATGGCGCGGGGCAGGATGTCCGGCCGCGTGCCCTTGAGCACCGACAGGCCGGTCTTCAGGGCCACGCCGCGCAGGCCGCCGCGGCTGGCGACGCGGCTTTCGACCAGGCGGACGCAATCGGCGATGAGCGGATCTTTGTTGCGCGCAGTCAATACAATATCGGCGAGCGCCGGCATGGCGGTACCACCCCTCGGGCAGAAAAAGCGGGAACTAAATGGATTCGGGCAACCCCAAAAAGCCTACCATGGCTTCGATCAAGACCCGCCCGCTGGAGCGCAATCTGGCGTTGACCAAGCTGGGCCTGGGCGCCGGCACCAAGATCGTGGCCCACTCGCTGCTCAACATCTTCCGCGGCGAGGTGGCGCGCGGCAGCGCCGACCGCGATTTCTATTCGCGCCAGGCGCAGGTGCTGGCCGACGAACTGGGCCGGCTCAAGGGCAGCGTGATGAAGGCCGGCCAGATGCTGTCGCTGTACGGCCAGTATTTCCTGCCGGAGGAGGCGGTGCAGGTGCTGTCCGAGCTGCAGGACGACACCGCACCGGTGGCCTGGCACGTGGTGGCGCCGATGCTGGAGAAGAGCATCGGCCGTCAGCGCCTGGCCGAGCTGGACATCGACCACGAGCCGCTGGCGGCGGCCTCCCTCGGCCAGGCCCACCGCGCGGTGCGCCGGTCCGACGGCCTGCCGCTGGTGGTGAAGATCCAGTATCCGGGCGTGGCCGACGCCATCGACAGTGACATCAAGACCCTGTCGCGGCTGCTGCTCATGACGCGGCTGTCACCCAAGGGGCTGGACCTGAACCCGGTGTTCGCCGAGGTCCGCGAGATGCTGTACCGCGAGGTGGACTACCAGGCCGAGGCGCGCTTCACCGAGGAGTTCGGCCGGCGCCTGGCGGCCGATCCGCGCTTCGTGGTGCCGAAGGTGCTGCCCGAATATTCCAGCGGCCACGTGTTGACCACCACCTACGAGGAAGGCGTCTCGCCGCGCGATCCGCTAGTGCGCGCGCTGCCGCAGGAGCGCCGCAAGCACCTCGGCGCCGCCTTCATCGACCTGTTCCTGACCGAATTCTTCGACTGGGGCCTGGTGCAGACCGATCCGCACTTCGGCAACTACCGCGTCCGCCTCGGCGGGGACGGCGCGCCCGACCGCATCGTGCTGCTCGACTTCGGCGCCACGCGCCGCTTCGAGCGGCGCTTCGTCGACGCCTACCGCGGCATCGTGCGCGGCGCCATGCACGCGGACTCGATGGAGATCCTCGAAGGCGCCGCCGAGATCGGGCTGATGCACGGCAGCTTTCCGCAGCCGGTGCTGAAGGCCTTCGCCGAAATGTGCCAGCTGATCGTCGAGCCCTTCAACGCGCCGGACGATCCGCGCACGCCGCCGCAGCTGCGCAACGCCCGGGGCGAATACCGCTGGGGGGCGAGCGACCTGCCGATGCGCGCCGCCAACGTCGCGGCGCGCAACGCCCTGTCGGTGCATTTCCGCGTGCCGCCGCGCGAAATCGTCTTCCTGCACCGCCGCCTGGCCGGGGTGTTCATCATGCTGGCCACGCTGGATGTGGAGCTGAACGCGCGCGCGCGGCTCCTGCGGAGCGTGGAGCAGGCGGGCTGATTTGACGCAAAACGGCCTCGGGCGCGTCATCCGGCCGTTGCCGCCGCGCATCGGGCGGGCACGGCCGTCATTGGCGGCCGTGGACTTTTTCTGTAGCATCGGGACAGATAAACCGGCCGTACGCTGCCGCACGGTCACAAACCCCCTGTTGAGGAGAGCTTCAGATATGAAAAAACACCTCCTGTTCCTGGGCGCGCTGGCGCTGGGCCTGAGTGCCCCGCATGCCATGGCCGCCGACGCGGCCGACCTCGGCAAGACCCTGACCCCGATTGGCGCCGAGAAAGCCGGTAGCGCCGACGGCTCCATTCCGGCCTGGACCGGCGGCCGCCCCAAGAGCGGCCCCCTCGCCGGCGAGTTCCCGCACGACGAGCAGATCGACGGCGACAAGCCGTTGTTCACCATCACCCACGACAACTACTCCAAGTACGCCGACAAGCTCACCGAAGGCCACAAGGAGCTGCTGAAGCGCTACGCCGACTACAAGATGAACGTCTACCCGACGCACCGCACGGTGTCGTTCCCGGACTTCATCTACAAGGCCACCGCCGCCAATGCCGGCACCTGCAAGCTGCAGGGCACCGACGAGCCGGACAACTGCACGCTCGGCTTCCCCTTCCCGATCCCCAAGTCGGGCGCCGAGGTGATCTGGAACCACCGCCTGAAGTGGCGCGGTGACGCCGCCCAGCGCTACAACAACCAGTTCATCGTGCAGCCTTCCGGCGACTACCAGCAGACCAAGATCCTGGAGCAGGTCAAGTTCTCGTACGCCAACGAGAAGCACCCGGTGCCGATGAAGATCGGCCAGGGCGAGTTCCTCAAGTACCTGTCGCAGACCCTGTCGCCGCCGCGCCTGGCCGGCACCTTCATCCTGGTGCACGAGAAGTCCGGCACCGGCGACAACGGCCGCGCCGCCTGGCTCTACAGCCCGGGCCTGAAGCGCATCCGCCGCGCGCCGACGGTGCAGTACGACAACCCCTACGAGGGCACCGACGGCAACCAGTTCTACGACCAGGTCGACATGTTCAACGGCGCCCTGGACCGCTACAACTGGAAGCTGGTGGGCAAGAAGGAGTTCTACCTGCCGTACAACTCCGACAAGATCGCCGGCAACACCGTCAAGTACAAGGACATCATCCGTCCGCACCACCTGAACCAGGACCTGCCGCGCTACGAGCTGCACCGCTATTGGGTGGTCGAGGCGAGCCTCAAGCCGAACACCAACCATACCTTCAAGACCCGCCGCTTCTACGTGGATGAGGACGCCTGGAACATTGAAGCCGTCGACGACTACGACAACAAGGACCAGCTGTACAAGTTCCAGGAAGGCCACCTGATCACCGCCCCGAACATCCAGGCGGCGTCGACGGTGCCGGAAATCATCTACGACTTCTTCTCCGGCCGTTACTTCATCACCGCGGCCTTCAACGAGGACAAGCCGGTGGATCTGACCGTGAACTGGCCGGATGACTACTTCACCGCCGCCTCGGTCCAGAAGATGACCACGAAGTAAGCGGCAACGCGGTATCCGAGCCGCCGGGCGCAAGCCCGGCGGCTTTTTTCTTAAATGCCCTTGTGCTGTCCGCTCGTCCCGATCAGCGCCGCAGATCAGGCCTGCGCCCCCGCCATACCCGCCGCGCGGGCAACGGGATGAACGGGCATCCAATTTCCGGAAGACCCATCCATGGCCACCCAATACCAGGAACGCCAGAGTTTCGACCAGCCGAAGGAGAAGGTGCTGCGCATGTTCAGCGACCGCGCCTACTTCGAGAAGAAATACGCCGCCAGCGGCGGCTGGGACATCCAGGTGCTGCAGCACGAGCTCACGCCCAAGCGCTTCCGCATCAAATGCAGCTACAGCCGCAAGCCGGACGCCGAGGTGCCGTCCTTCGCCAAGAAGATCATCGGCGAGGCGGTGCACCTGACCCAGGAGGACGTGTGGGACCTGGAGCGGGCCACCGGCGAGTTGCGGATCGAGATCCGCAACACGCCGATCAAGATGACGGCGGCGATGCGGGTGATGGACGAGCCGGGCGGCTGCGTCAACGTGCTCGACTGGACCCTCAGCTGCTCCGTGCCCCTGATCGGCGGCAAGCTGGAGCAGATGCTGGCCAAGGAGATGAAGGACAAGGCGGCGGCCGACCTGGAGATCTCGCGCCGCCTGCTGCGGGAATATTGAGGCGGCCGGCGCTCCAAACCCAAAACCCGCCGCCGCGCATCCAAGTCCTTATTCGGCTCAAAAAGGGAGTTCCTTCATGTCATCGAAAGCGAAGCTGAGCCGGCTGCTGCTGGCCGCCGCCGCGGGGGCCGTCCTGGCCTGCGCCGCCACGCCGGCCGCGGCCGCGGCACCGCCGGTGCCGGCCTGGGTGCAGGACAGCAACAAGGCGGCGCAGCCGCTGCTGACCGCCATCGCCCAGTTCAATCCGGAAAGCGCCACCCAGCTGGGCGTGGAGGGCTACGACGACAAGGTCATCGACCTCCAGCCCAGGACCTATGAACGCGGCCAGGAGGCCCTGCAGAAGGCGGTGGACGGCCTCAAGGCGCAGTTGCCGGGGGCGGCCGACCCCTCGTTCAAGCAGGACCTTGAGATCATGATCAAGGCCGGCCAGCAGCAGATCGACACCAACAAGCTGCAGTACGATCTGATGCTACCGTATTTCTCGGTGTCGCAGGTGGTTTTCGCCGGCCTCCACGACCTGCTCGACCCGCGCGTGTCCAAGGAGCGCCAGGCCCTGGCCCTGGTGCGCCTGCGCCGCTACGCCGGCCTGGAGCCGGGCTCCACCGCGGTGGCCGACCTGGCCAAGTCCCGCATTGCCGAGCGCTTCGACGACAAGAATCTCACCGGCCCGTACAAGGCCCAGGTGGAGCAGGACCTGGCCGACTCGCCGCAGCTGATGGCCGGCCTGCCGGAGCTGTTCAAGAAAGCCGGCCTCTCCGGCTACGAGGAGCCGCTGAACACCCTCACCGCCCAGGTCAAGGCCTACGACGCGTGGATCGCCAAGGACATCCTGCCGCGCAGCCGCGCCGACAACCGCCTGCCGCCGGCGATCTACGCCGACAATCTCAAGCAGTTCGGCAACACCGTGCCGCCGGACGAGCTGATCCGCCGCGCCCTGGTGTCGTTCGCCGAGATCCGCAACGAGATGCGCGCGCTGGCGCCGCTGGTGGCCAAGCAGAAGGGCTACAAGTCCGCCGACTACCGCGACGTGATCCGCGAGCTGAAGAAGCAGCAGCTGGTGGGCAAGGCGATCCTGCCGTTCTACCAGAAGCGCCTGGCGACGATCGAGGACATCCTGCGCCGCGAGCATGAGATCACCGTGCCCGAGCGCAAGGCGGTGATCCGCCTGGCCAGCGAGGCCGAGACGGCGCAGCTGCCGGCGCCGCACATGAGCCCGCCGCGCCTGATCGGCAACACCGGCGAATACGGCGAGTTCGTGCTGCCGCTGAAGACCCCCGGCAAGGCCGGCGAGAAGGACCTGAAGACCGACGACTTCACCTTCGACGCCGCCGGCTGGACCCTGACCGCGCACGAGGCGCGCATGGGCCACGAGCTGCAGTTCTCGGCGATGATGGACCACGGCGTGTCGATCGCCCGCGCGGTGTTCGCCTTCAACAGCGTCAACGTCGAAGGCTGGGCGCTGTATTCCGAGGCCGAGCTGAAGCCGTACTTCCCGCTCGACGGCCAGCTGATCGGCCTGCAGCACCGCATGATGCGCGCGGCGCGCGCCTTCCTCGACCCGATGGTCAACCTGGGCATGATCAAGCCGGAGCAGGTCAGGCAGTTCCTGATCGACCAGGTCTGCCTGTCCGAGGGCCTGGCCAAGGAAGAGACCGACCGCTACACCTTCCGCGCGCCGGGGCAGGCGACGTCCTACTTCGTCGGTTACCAGGCGATGATGGAGACGCGCCAGCGCGCCGAGCTGGCGCTGGGCGCGAAGTTCGACAAGCAGCGCTTCCACGACTTCGTGCTGGCCCAGGGCCTGCTGCCGCCGGACCTGCTGCAGAAGGCGGTAATGGAGCAGTTCGTGCCGGAACAGCAGGGCAAGTAAGCCAGCGGCAAAGCAAAAAAGCGGCAGGCCCCGGGCCTGCCGCTTTTTTTTTCAGGTCAGCCTGCGGCCGACAGGGTCGCCCCCCTGCCTAGTGCTTCGGCGTGTACGGCTTGACCGAACCGCAGTCCGCGCTGATCCACTTGCTGCTGAAATGCTGCTCCATGGCGAAGTCCCCGCCCATGTGGGGGTTGGTGCCTTCCATGGTGGACGTGCCGGTATAGGCGGTGTCGCCGCTGGCGGTGCCGCTGACATGCCCGTGCATGTCGCCTTCGCGGCCGTGGCAGACCATGTCGCCGGAGAAAGTGTCGCCGGACCATTGCTGGTTTTCCATGGTGCAATCGCCGCGGCCGGTGTCGGGCTTGTATTCCGCCGCCGCCTGCTCCGGCGTCAGGCAGGTCTGCACGGTGGTGGGCTCGCCGCCCATGAAGGGCATCTTGATGCCCATCTGCTGCATCTTGGCCAGCTGTTCCGGCGGAACCTGCGGGCCGCCCTTGGTGAATTTCATCGACATGGTGGTTTCCCACAGGCCCGGCTTGCGGTGGGCGGCGGCCGAAACGGCCAGCGGCAGTACGAGGGCGGCGCTGGCGCCCAGCAGAAGCAGCTTGTTCATGGCATCTCCCCAGGGTTTGTAGAGGTCCCGCTGAGGGATACGGTAAGCGCAGTCCGCTTGCGCCAGCCCCCCTTATTCAGGGGGTTTCCTAACTCTCGTCCAGGGTCTTTTTCACGAGATAGAGGAAATCCAGGGCCTCGCGCGGCGACAGGGCGTCGGGATTCAGCCCGTCCAGCAGGGCCAGCACCGGGGCAGGCGCCGGAGTGAACAGCGGCAGTTCGGGCTGCGCCGGCACCGCCGCCGGCCGCGGCTCGGCGCGCGCGCCGCGCTCCAGCTCGGCCAGCACGGCGCGGGCACGCGCGGTCACCGCTGCCGGCACCCCCGCCAGCGCCGCCACCTGCAGGCCGTAGCTGCGGTTGGCCGGGCCGGGCCGCACCTGGTGCAGGAACACCAGCTGCTCGGCGCCGTACTCGGCGGCGTCGAGGTGGACGTTGGCGATGCCGGGAATCTCGGCAGCCAGCGCGGTCAGCTCGAAATAGTGGGTGGCGAACAGGGTCCAGGCGCCGACCCGCGCCGCCAGGTGCTCGGCGCAGGCCCGCGCCAGGGCCAGGCCGTCGTAGGTGGAGGTGCCGCGGCCGATCTCGTCCATCAGCACCAGCGACTGGGCGGTGGCGTTGTGCAGGATGTTGGCGGTCTCGCTCATCTCCACCATGAAGGTGGACTGCGCCCGCGCCAGGTCGTCGGCGGCGCCGATGCGGGTGAAGATGCGGTCGACCGGGCCGATGCGCGCGGCGTCCGCGGGCACGAAGCTGCCGGCGTGGGCCAGCAGCACGATCAGCGCGGTCTGGCGCATGTAGGTGGACTTGCCGCCCATGTTGGGGCCGGTGATGACCAGCAGGCGGGTCCGCTCGTCGAGGTCCAGGTCGTTCGGCACGAACGGCGTGCCCAGCGTCTGCTCCACCACCGGATGGCGCCCGGCGCGGATCTGCAGGCCCGGGGTTTCGTCCAGCACCGGCCGGTTCCAGCGCAGCGCCTCGGCGCGCTCGGCGAAGCAGGCGAGGGCGTCCAGCTCGGCCAGCGCCGCGGCGCACTCCTGCAGGGGCCGCAGCTCCGCGGTCAGGCGGTCGAGCAGCTCCTCGTAGAGCTGCTTCTCGCGCGCCAGGGCGCGCTCCCGCGCGGTCAGCACCTTCTCCTCGAAGCGCTTCAGCTCCTCGGTGATGTAGCGCTCGGCGTTGGTCAGGGTCTGGCGCCGGGTGTAGTCGAGCGGAATCTTCGCCGCGTGGGTCTTGCCCACCTCGATGTAATAGCCATGGACGCGGTTGTAGCCGAGCTTGAGCGTGTCGATGCCGCTGCGCGCGCGCTCGCGTGCCTCCAGGTCCACCAGGAAGGCGTCGGCGTTCTCCGACAGGCCGCGCAACTCGTCCAGGGTGGCGTCGAAGCCGCGGCGGAATACGCCGCCGTCCTTGACCGTCAGCGGCGGCTCCGCCGCCAGCGCCAGCTCCAGGTGGGACGACAACGCGGCGTGATCGCCGAGCTGGCCGAGCAGCTGGCGCAGCAGCGGCGCTTCCGGCGCCGCCGCCGCGGCCCGCACCGCCGGCAGGCCGGCCAGGCTCTGCGCCAGGCCGGTGAGGTCGCGCGGCCGCGCCGAGCGCAGCGCCACGCGCGCCAGGATGCGCTCCATGTCGGCGACGCCGCGCAGGGCCTCGCGCAGTCCGCGCTGGGCGCCGCCGTCGAGCAGGGCGGTCACCGCGTCGTGGCGCGCGCCGACCTGCAGGCGGTCGCGCAGCGGCCGCAGCAGCCAGCGCCGCAGCTGGCGGCTGCCCATGGCGGTGACGCAGCGGTCGAGCACGCCGGCCAGGGTAATGTCGTGCGCATCGGACAGCGAGCGTTCGATCTCCAGGTTGCGGCGCGTCGCCGGGTCGAGGATCAGCGCGTCTTCCACCGCTTCCACGCGCAGGCCGGTGAGATGGCTCAGGCGCGCCTTCTGCGTCTCCTGCACGTACTGCAGCAGGGCGCCGGCGGCGCCGAGCGCGGCGCTCAGCTCTTCCGCGCCGAAGCCGCGCAGGTCGCGCGTGGCGAACTGGGCGGTCAGCAGGCGCCGCGCCGAGGCCGGGTCGAAGTGCCAGACCGGCCGGCCGCGGCCCTTGAGCCCGCCCAGGTCCAGTTGCGCCTCCTCGGGCAGCAGCAGCTCGCTCGGCCGCAGCCGGTGCAGCTCGGCCTGCCAGTCGGCCAGGCGCGTGGTCTCGAGCACGGCGAAGCGGCCGGAGGACAGCTCCAGCCAGGCCAGGCCATAGACGGTCTTGCTGTGCGGGCCCTCGCCCAGGCAGGCCGCGGCGAGCAGGTTCTGCACGCGCGGGTCGAGCAGGGCCTCGTCGGTGGCGGTGCCGGGCGTGACGATGCGCACCACCTCGCGCCGCACCGGCCCCTTGTCCACGCCCACTTCGCCGACCTGCTCGGCGATCACCGCCGACTCGCCGAGCTTGACCAGCCGCGCCAGGTACTGCTCCAGGGCATGATGCGGCACGCCGGCCATCACCACCGGCGCGCCGGCCGATTCGCCGCGCTTGGTCAGGGTGATGTTGAGCAGGCGCGCCGCCTTGCGCGCGTCCTCGTAGAACAGCTCGTAGAAGTCGCCCATGCGGAACAGCACCAGGGTGTCCGGGTGCTGCGCCTTGATCGCCAGGTACTGCTGCATCAGCGGCGTGTGCGCTGAGAGCGGGGAACTGTCCATTTACCGGAAATTCTGAAGAGTTGATGACGGCAGGCCGGGATTCTTGAAATGACCGGGGCCCATCGCGACAATATAACCGCAGTTGACGCGCTCGCGTCGGCCCGGGAAGGAACCCGGGATTGCGGATCCACGGAAGGATGGTCATGTTCTCCTCAGCCTGGGCTGTACGCGGCCGCGCCCCCCGCTTGCGCACGGCAATCGGTGCCGGCGGCCTGTTCTGGATGCTGCTGTTGTCCCTGTCGATTGCCGGCTGCGGTTCGAGCAAGCCCGTCGACTATTCCCGTTTCGCCGGAGGCTCGTCCTCCGGAGGCGGCTCGGGCGGCGGCTCCGCCAGCGGCTCCGGCGGGGGCTCCGGCGGCGGCCTGTCGATCCGCGTGCAGGGCAACCAGTTCGTCGACGCCGCCGGGCGGGCGGTGCAGCTGCGCGGCGTCAACTTCAGCGGCTTCGAATCGGTCGCGATCCAGGGCTGGAGCCCTACCGATCCGTCCGGCGGGCAGGGCGGCCAGGCCGATGGCCCGAATTGGGCGGCGATCGCGGGCTGGCGCGCCAACGTCGTGCGCCTGCCGCTCAACGAGGCGTCCTGGCTCGGCTACACCTGCACCGACACCGACGGCGTCGTGCACAACCCCGACCCGGGCGGCAACTACCGGTCCGCGGTCGAAACGCAGGTGGCGCAGGCCAACGCCGCCGGCCTGTACGTGATCCTCGACCTGCACTGGTCGGCCCCGGGCGGCACCTGCCCGATGCTGAAAACGCAGATGGCCGACGCCGACCATTCGCCCGCCTTCTGGGCCAGCGTGGCGCAGCGGTTCAGGAACAATCCCGCGGTGCTGTTCGAGCTGTTCAACGAGCCCGACTTCAATTTCGATTTCAGCGGCGATCCCTGGAGCGCGATGATGCAGGGCAGCGGCGGCTCCTTCTCCGGCTATCCGGCCACCAGCAACGGCAACAACTGGCAGAACGTGCAGCAGCCCTGGACGGCGGTGGGCTACCAGCAGCTCATCGATGCGGTCCGCGCCGCCGGCGCGGGCAACGTGGTGCTGATCGGTTCGCTGGAGTATTCCGCCGACCTGAGCGGGTGGCTGGCCCACCGGCCGACCGACCCGCGCGGCCAGATGGCCGCGGTTTGGCATGCCTATCCGACTTACGGCCAGACCTGGGAAAACCCCTGCAGCGGCGGCAACACCTATTGCGTGCCGAACAATTCCCCCGGGGTGTTCGGTGACGTGCAGGGCATCCTCGCGGCGGGCCTGCCGGTGCTCATCACCGAGACCGGCGACCGCAACAGCAGCGGCACCAATGGTGCGCCGCTGGTCGCGACGGTGACCCGCTTCGCCGATGCGCCCGGCAACGCCGGCGCCGACTGGTCCGCCGCCCCCGGCCTGCCGCCGATCGGCGTGATCGGCTGGACCTGGGATGTGTGGACCGATCCGGACGACGTGTTGATCAAGGACGTCAACGGCACGCCCACCGACGGCTACGGCCAGTTCTTCCGCGGCTGGATGCTGAACCACCCCTAGTTCCGGCGCCGCGCCGGTCCGCGTTTGCGCGGGTCATCGCGTCCGCTGCGCCGGCTTCAGTGCGGCTCGTCCTGCGGCAGCAGGGCGCGGACGAAGGCCTCGTAGATGGGGCGGTACTCGTCGCCGCGCAGCGCCGCCAGATGCTTGTCCACCGCCGCGCGGTCGCCGCGCACGATGGGTCCGGTGAGGAAGCGCCCGGGTTGCGTCGGCGTCGCCGCGATGTTGCGGCAGACCTGCTCCAGATAAGGAATGGCCGCCTCCGGCGGGATGCCCAGCGCCGCCGGGAAGTCGCGGAACAGCTTGGCCCAGAGGAAGCCGGTGAAGTTTCCGGCCATGGCGCACAGCGCGTGGTAGCGCGCCTTGTCCTCGCGGCGGATGGCGTGGACCGGGTTGGGCAGGGCCGGAAAGACGCGGCGGAACAGGTCCGCGTCCTCCGCCACGAAGGGGATGCGCTCGTAAGCGGCGCGCGGGTACAGCTCGCGGCCGAAGCTCATCAGCGGATGCATGCCGTGCACCCGTTCGCTGAGGAAGGAGCCGGAGCAGTGGATGCAGGTCCGGTCCGGAAAGCGCGCCGCCAGTTCCTCAATCGCCGGGTCCGACACCAGCAGCAGGATCACCGGGCAGCCCGCAAGGTCGTCGTCCGGCGCGCGCCGCGACCACTGCCGGACCGGCAAGCCGAGCAGGCGCAGGTAGTGGGCGAAATGCGTCGCCAGGCGGCCGTCGCCGACGATGCCGTAGCAGCCTGCAGCGGTGGTCGGGGTCATGGGGACTGGGAGGGCCTATAATTCCTGCCCCATTATCGCTTGCGACGTGCCCGCCGTGACCCCGGATTCCCCCTCAGGCTGGACCCCCGATTCCTGGCAGTCCCGCGCCGCCGTGCAGCAGCCGGCCTATCCGGACGCCGCGGCGCTGCGCCAGGTGCTGGACCAGCTCGCGCACCTGCCGCCGCTGGTCACCTCCTGGGAAGTGAACCACCTGCGCGAGCAACTGGCCGAGGCCCAGGCCGGGCGTCAGTTCGTGCTGCAGGGCGGCGACTGCGCCGAGAGCTTCGCCGACTGCGAGTCGGCCATCATCGCCAACCGCCTCAAGGTGCTGCTGCAGATGAGCCTGGTGCTGGTGCATGGCCTGCGCCGCAAGGTGGTGCGCATTGGCCGCTTCGCCGGCCAGTACGCCAAGCCGCGCTCGGCCGACACCGAGACCAAGCACGGCGTCACCCTGCCGTGCTACCGCGGCGACCTGGTCAACGCCCCGGAATTCACCGTGGCGGCGCGCACGCCGGACCCGCACCGCCTGCTGGAGGGCCACAAGCGCTCGGCCCTGACCATGAACTTCACCCGCGGCCTGATCGACGGCGGCTTCGCCGACCTGCACCACCCGGAATACTGGAACCTCGACTGGGTCCAGCACGTGCCGCATGCCAACGAATACCGCGAGCGGGTCGAGGCGATCGGCGAGTCGCTGCGCTTCTTCGAGACCCTGGCCGGCCAGACGATCAGCGATTTCAACCGCGTCGAGTTCTTCACCTCGCACGAGGCGCTGCTGCTGTGCGCGGAAGCAGCGCAGACCCGCCGCGTGCCGCGCCAGCCGGGCTGGTACAACCTCTCGACCCACTTTCCCTGGATCGGCATGCGCACCGCCGCGGTGGACGGCGCCCACGTCGAATACTGCCGCGGCATCCGCAACCCGATTGGCGTCAAGATCAGCCCCTCGATGAGCACCGAGTGGGTGCTGCAGCTGTGCCGCATCCTCAACCCGGACAACGAGCCTGGCCGCCTGACCCTGATCCACCGCATGGGCGCCGGCAAGGTCACCCAACACCTGCCGGGCCTGGTCGACGCGGTGCGGGGCGCGGGCCACCGGGTGCTGTGGATGTGCGATCCCATGCACGGCAACACCCAGACCGCCGGCAACGGCCTCAAGACGCGCGCCTTCTCCGACATCCTGTCGGAGATCGAGCAATCCTTCGCCATCCACGCCGATTGCGGCTCGCGCCTCGGCGGCGTGCACCTGGAGCTGACCGGCGAGGACGTCACCGAGTGCATCGGCGGCGCGCGCGACCTGAGCGAGGACGACCTGCGGCGCGCCTACCGCAGCGCGGTGGACCCGCGCCTGAACTATGAGCAGGCGCTGGAGCTGGCGCTGCGCATCGTCTCGATCAGGGGCGCGGCCTGAGGTTCCCTAGTAGGTCACCGTCACGGTGATGGTGTCCTTGTAGGTGTCGGGCGCCGGCGTGGCCTGCGCCTGCACCCGGCCGTAGACCGTGTAGCCCTGATTGGCGCCGCTGCCGGTGCCGCCCTGGGTGGCGCCGGTGGTCCCGTCCCCCCAGATGGTGCCGTAGTTCGAGCCGGTGTAAAGCTGGTAGTGCACCACCGCGCTGCCGCTGCCGATCATCTGCCGGTCGGCAATGCTGCCGCCGCTGGTGGTGCCCTGGTTCAGCGCGATGCTGTAGTTGTCGCCGCTGGTGCAGCGGGCGGTGATGGTGCCGCTGGCGGTGACCGCGCCGGTCAGCACGCCGACGCTGCCGCCGAAGTTGACCGGCGTTGCCGACACCACGCAGTTGTTGACCACCACCGCGGTCGACGTCATCGGCAGGGTGCCGCCGCTGGTGTTGCCGCCGTTGGCGGCGCAGGAGGTGGGGGTGGCCGGCGTGCCCAGCAGGGAATAGGTGTAGTTGTAGTTCAGCGTGGCGGTCTGGGTGTCGGAATAGCTGCCGGCGGCGACGCCGCTGTTCTGGCCGGACTGCAGGTAGCCGTAGACCTGGATGGTGGTGCTGTTGGAGCCGCCGAGCAGCAGGCTGCTGGTGGTGAGGCTCACCGGGTTGGGTGGGCTCGGCAGGCCCGGGCTGCCGCCGTAGCTGCCCCACACGGTGTTGTAGGTGCCGCTGTCGGAATACAGGTTGTAGCTGACCGTGCCGTTCATCTTGCGCGGCGTGGTGCCGCTGGCGCCGGGAATGCCGAGGCACAGCGAGTAGTTGATCGTGCCCACCGAGAGCAGGCCCATGTTGCAGGTGATGGTGACGGTGGTGCTGCCCGGGTAGTTGCCGCCGGAGACCACGTCGACGCTGCCGAAGTTGAGGCTCGGCGCGCTGGCCGAGCAGCTCTGCGCCCGCGCCGTCGCCGGGTGCAGCCACAGCAGGCAGGCCACGCCGGGCAGGAGCAGTCTTGCGATGCGGTTCATGGCGGAGCGCCTCCGGTACAGGAGATGGGGCCGAGGGTGGGCAGGGTGGAGCTGTCCGCCGGGCGCTGGTAGTCGAAGCTGGCGCTGCACTCCAGTTGCAGGTGCGGATCGGCATTGTGCGCCGCCAGGTGATTGTGCGCGTCGAGGTCCTCGATGAAGGCCTGGCCATCGTAGCCGACGACGAAGTCCCGGCCCGACTCGCGGTGGTGCAGCAAGGTGCCGGACGGCAGCGGCTGGCCGCGGGCATCGACCAGGATCACCGTCGCCGCGGTATAGCGCCGCACGGCGAAGTGCGCCAGCACGCCCGACTGGCTGCGGGGTACCACGTCGAGGTGGTCCACCGGGATGCTGGCGTCGGCCGGCAGCACCAGGCTGTCGATGGCCAGGCGGTTGTGCTGGTAGGAATTCAGGTCCGGAATCAGCAGATGGCCGCCGCTGTCGGTGTTGCCCATCACGCGGTTCTCGTTCAGCACCGGGATGCCGGCCACGCCGTCGGTTGAGACCAGGGCGAAGCTGTCGTAGATGTGGCGCGAGGGCTGCAGGGTGCCGTCCATGTAGACCAGGCCGCCGTTGCCCTCCAGCGACAGCAGCGTCTGGTTCTGGCCGTACTGCGCGGCGGCGCCGAGCTCGCCGTAGCGCCCCAGGTAGGCGGCCCGCGCCAGGCGGTTGTAGCTGGAGCCGCTCTCGTTGTCCTGCAGGCCCCATTCCCAGCCGCCACCGTAGTCGGCGCTGCGCACCAGGCTGGCGCCGTAGTTGTCCTGGTCCTGGGCGCGGCCGCCGCTGGCGAAGCCGACCAGGCGATGGCCCAGGTCGAAGGACAGGCCCACCCAGAACCCGCCGCTGCCCTCGCCGCCGAGGTTGCGGTAGGCGTTGGCGAACAGCGTGCACCAGCGCCGCAGCTGCGCCGTGTAGGTCAGCGAGGCGATGCGCGATGCGCCGCTGGCGGGGCCGTTCGCGGGCCCGCCGCCGGTCGTGCCCGGGGTGAAGTCCGTCGTCGCGCCGCGGCTGTGGATATAGCTCAGGCCCAGGGTCTGGGTGCGCCGGATCGGCAGCGACAGGTTGAGCTGGTCGAAGATGCGCGGCGGCGGCGTGCCGCCGATGCTGGCCAGGTCGCGGTAAGGACCGTAGCTGCGGATGGTCTGGGCGATGAAGCTGAGGCGCGGCAGGATCAGCTGGTAGCCGAGGCCGGCCTGGGCGCCGCCGGCGCTGCCGCCGGCGAGCGAGGCGTTGGCGACGCCCCACTGGCCCAGGCGCAGCAGCGCGCCGCCGCCGCCATCGTAGACGCCGGCGGCGGCCTCGCCGTGGCCCTCCAGGGTCAGCGCCTCGCTCCAGCCGTAGCGGTAGCTGCCGCTGGCCGCCGGCGTGCCGCCGTAGTCGAACGAACGCAGGCCGTAGTTGCGGCGCAGGAAGCCGCCTTCCGCCGACCAGCTGCTCAGGCCGCCGGCGACCATGCGGTTGTCGACATAGATCGGCAAGGTGGTGCTGACTTCGCGCCCCAGCTCGTCGCGCACCACCAGGCGCGCCAGGCCGCCGCCGGTCAGCGCCACCGGATTGTTGATGACGAAGGGGCCGCTCGGCACCTCGCTGCTGAACTGGCGCACGTTGTTGACGTACAGATCCACCGCGGACGGCACGGCGGCGCTGCCGCCCAGGGTCGGCAGCGGGAAGGTGATCAGGTCCGGACGCAGCGCGAAGTTGCGGCGGAACTGGATGCCGCCCAGGCGCACCGCGCGCGACCAGCTCAGCGCCGAGGAGATGGCGTCGCCGGCCTGCAGGGTGGTGAGGGCGCGCGGGTCGTCGTCGTGCCAGCTGCTGTCGAGGCGGGTATAGCCGGGCTGGCCGCCGCCGACGCGGGCCACGCCGCGGTTGTCGAACAAGCCCAGGCGGCTGAACAGGCGCTCCTCGTTGGCGACGCTGAAGCTGGTGGCGCCGCCGCGGTCCGGGCTGCCCTGGAGGAAGGCATCGTAGTTGAGCACCAGGCCGGCGGCGCTGCTCGGATCCACCACTTCGGCGACACGGCGGCCGATCGCATTGGGGCGCACCAGGCCGGGGCCGGCCTGCAGCTCGATCGACTGGGTCGCGGCGTGATAGCGGTAGCTGAGACCCGGCACCCGGTCCAGCGCTACCAGGCGCCCCTCCCCGGCATGGACGCGGTCGAGCCGGATCGATTGCAGCGGCGGCAGGCTCTGCAGCCCGCGCGTCTCAAGACCGAGCTGGCGCAGGTCTTCCAGGTCGGCGTAGAGCCGCCCGTCGAGCTGGTAGAACGACACCACCGTCTGCGTCGGCTGGCCGTTGAGGCTCACCTCCAGAAACAGCGGGATGCCGGCGGCGGCCTCCTGCTCGGCCGCCTCGGGCGGCGGCAGCGGCGCCTCCGGATCCAGCGCGCCCGGCGCGGCGGCGCCGGGCAGGGCGAGGCCGGCGCCGGCCAGCAGCGCCGCGCGCAGACAGGTGCGTACGAAACGGTACGGCCGTCGCATCCGCTGCCCCGGACCGCATGCGACCGGCGGAGTCAGGCGCAGCGCCGGCGGCGGCTAGGGGCTGGCGCCCACCGCCACCGCGGCGGCGGGCTGCGCTGCGCCGTTGACCGTGGCCTGCACGCGCAGTCCGGCCGCGGCCAGTCGCGGCGGAAAGCGGTCGGCCAGCCGCCACTCGCGGCCGCTGCCGGCGAGGGCGTAACCGAGCAGGCCGGCCGATACTTCGAAGCTCTCGCCGCCGGCGCCGAGCAGCTTCACGCTGCTCAGCTGGGCATGGCTGCCGCCCTGGTTGGACGCCGCCAGGTACCAGGCGCCGTCGTGCTGCTGCAGGCGCCAGCCCAGCTTCGGCTCGCCGGGGGCCCCGGGCATGGGCACGAACACCGGGAGCGAATAGCGCAGGCGGAAGTTGACGCCGCCGGTGACCTCGCCGGTGCTGGCGGTGCCTTGCGGCGGCGGCAGCTCGTCGATCAGCAGGCGATAAGTCAGCTCGCGGTCCGCCGGCTTGCGGTCGGTGCGCACCACCCGCACCAGCTGCTCGCCCTGCTGGGGGATCAGCACCATCGGCGGGCTGGCCACCAGGGCCTGCACCGGCTCCAGCACGTCGTCCTTGCCGTTCTGGGTCCAGGAGAAGACGCGCACCTGCCCGGTGAGCGGCGCGTCGCCGCTGTTGCGCAGGGTCAGGCCCAGCGCCGGCTGGCCGGGCTGGAAGCTCAAGGTCACCGGCGAGACCTGCAGCGAGGCGGCGTGCGCCGGCAGCGCCCCCGCCAGCAGCGCCGCCAGGGGCAGCGCCAGCCGGGTGAGAATCGATCGGGCCATGTGGTTCCCCTTTTTTATCGCCTAGAACGTCAGCGAGGCGGTGATGATGGAACTGTACAGGTCGGCGGCCGGCAACTGTTGCGGCAGGATGCGGCCGTAGACGATGAAGGACTGCTCCGCGCCGGTGCCGACGCCGCCGAGGCCGTCGGTGCCGCCGTCGCCGCCGTCGCCCCACACCGTGGAGAACGCCGGATCGCGGTACAACTGGTACAGCAGCCGGTCGTTGTTGCCCGGGGTGATGCCCGCCATCAGGCGGCCGGCGATGCTGGAGCCGGGGACGTTGCCGCGGTCGAGATACAGGGTATAGCGCGTATTGCGCGAACAGCTGACGCTGAAGCGGCCGTACTGCTGCGCCGGCGCAGCCGGATCGCCGTCCAGCGGCGCACGGACATGGCCGAAATCGAGCGCGGTGGCGCCGGATATGCGGCAGTCGTTGTCCACCGTCACCGACACGACGAAGGTGGTGGTGCGGGTGCGCAGCGCGGTCTGCGCCTGCGCCGGCGGCATGCCGGCGAGCAACAGGGCCGCTGCTGCGCAAACGGCGGTCCGGTGCTTCGCTGCGGCTGGGCGGGGCGTGGTGCGCATCGCGTCTAGGGCCTGTTCACGCTATATCGATTGCTGCGTTGCCCTGGACGCAAATCCGCGGGCAATCCTCCGGGAAGGGATCTGTTTTGCCGCATTGCCATGTTGCCCCCTCCTTGTGTACATCCCCATACACCGCGTCGGTCGCGCCTTCAATGCGCGAAAACAGACCCCTTCGCAGCGATCGAAATAGCGTTAACAGGCCCTAGTAAGTCACCGTCGCAGTGATGGTCGTCTGGTAAGTATCGGGCTTCGGCGTGCTTTGCGTCGGCACCTGGCCATACACGGTCAGGGTCTGGGCGCTGCCGCTCCCGGTGCCGCTGATCCAGGAGCCGCTGGAATTGCCCCAGGTGGTGGTGCGTCCGCTGTCGGAATACAGCTGGAACTGCATCGTGGTGGACGCATTGCCGGTGGTGGTGCCCGCCATCAGCCGGGTCGTGACGGTCGAGCCGCTGACGTTGCCGCCATCCAGCCCCAGGGTGTAGGGCGTGCTGTTGGAGCAGGTCACGCTGAGCGTCGTGCTGCCGTTGACGGCGCTGGTCAGCAGGCCGATGCCGGAGCCGAAGTTGAGGTTGTTGGCGCTGATGGCGCAGCTCGCCACCAGGGTGATCTGCACCTGGAAGGTGGTCGTGGCGTTGCCGGCCTGGCTGGCGCCGGGCAGGCCGGCGAGGGCCAGGCCCAGCAGCGCCGCGCCGCGCCAGTGGAGTTTCCGCGAGGAAGCCATGAGCTGTGCCTTGGATCGAGCGCAACGGGCGAGAGAAGGCCGTCGCGGCCGCCATGGCGGCCGCTGCTGCATTCCGGCTGGTTCCCCCGGCCCGTCCGCCACGCCGGCTTGCGCCGGCGCGGCGGAATGCGGACGGAGGCCCCGCACGGCCTCCGTCCGCACGCGATCAGAAGGTGATCGTCGCGGTTTCGGTGGTGCTGTAGCTGTCGGCCGCCGGGATCGGCTGCGCCGGCACCTGGCCATAGATCGGCACGGTGACGGCGCTGCCGGTGCCGGTGCCGCTCACGGTGGAGCCGTTGGTGCCGTCGCCGAACACGCTGCTCAGGCCGGAATCGATATACAGCTGGAACTGCACCGTCTGCGTGTTGCTGCCGGTGCCGCCCATCAGGCGCGAGGTGATGGCCGAGCCGGTGGTCGTCCCCTGGTCCAGGCTGAGGCTGTAGCCGGTGCCGCTGCTGCAGGTCACGCTGAGGCTGGTGTTGTGCGTCAGGGCGGTGACGGCCAAGGCGCTGGTGGCGGTGCCGAAGGGCAGGGGGTTGGCGCTGATGGAGCAGTCGGACGACACCGTCAGTGACACCACGAAAGTGGCGGTCTTGTTGGTGCTGGCCTGTGCCGGCAGCGCGGCGAGCAGCGCGAGCATGGCGCCGGCCGGGATGAAGGAAAGGGCACGCTGGTTCATCGAAACTCTCCCCACGAGATGTGGACGTCGCCGGCGGCTTCGGAATGAATGCTGCCTCGACCACCGAATGCTATGGAGAGCGCCGGCGGTTTTTTGACGGCGGCGGATGGGCGGTGGAAGTGGAGAGAGACTCGGTAATAGGACCCCCTAAACGGTGCGCTCCGACCGACGGACGGGCGCCCGCCCGCGGGCATAATTCATTCAATGCGCAGGATTTTTGTCACGCCGGCAGCCCCGCGGGCAACAAAAAAGGGTCTGGGCGCGAGGCACAGACCCCTGGGCTGTCTGGTAGTGGTACAGCACTCGAAAGAGCCGCTAAGTTTCTCGGAAAATCATGGACGTGTTGTCTTTCGAACTATCCGGTTGCCCTGCTGTTGCCCCCAGAATTTGGCCCTCCGAAATCTATCGAACCAAGGACCGCCGAGCTATGGCCGGGCCCGGACGTACTCGGACGTCTCCGGAATCGTCTCCGGAGGGTTGGAATCACATCCATTTTGGCAACGATTGTTTATGGGGCCATTCTTTACCCCATGAAGGCGGCCAGGGAATAGAGGGCCGAAGAAGTCGAGGGCTGGCGTCTTAGGAAAAAAGTAACCAGTAAGTGGGCTCTGGCCGCCGCAAGCATTCACCACTCGCCCGGCCGGTGGTGCGCAGTTGACGGTTCGTCCGGGCGACTGCGTGAGGTGAAGTCGCAGGTAGGAACCGTTGTAACGCAGAGGCACGACGAAGGGTTTCAAGCCAACAGTTGCCCGAAACCGCACCGGACGCCTTCACCCATCTCATCGATTACTATTTCGATTGACGATGACCCATGCGAAACGGATGTCCGGCGCGGCCGAGACCTGACGCCCCGGAAGTGCGGCTTCAGTTGC
>DASRFD010000020.1:0-3102 GCA_035651715.1 Nevskia sp. | reverse complement strand
CACCAGCAGCACCACGATGAAGATCAGCGCTTCGACGAAGCCGGGCCAGCCGCTGTCGCGCAGGCTCACCGCCCAGGCGTAGAGGAACACGGCCTCGAGGTCGAAGATCACGAAAAACATCGCCACCAGGTAAAACTTGGCGGAGATGCGCAGCCGGCCGCTGCCGACCGAGACCACGCCGGACTCGAACGGATCGTTCTTGGCGCGCCCGGTGTTGCGGCCGCCCAGCACCCAGGACAGGCCCAGCATCAGGAACACCACGAACAGCACCGCGGCGAAATAGACCAGGAAGGCCCAGTTCTGCGGTGAGCTTGGCAGGTTATCGATCAGGAAGTGCACGCCCCGTTCTCTCGAATGGTTGCGCCTGGTCGCCCATACGAAGTCGGGCGGAACAGCCCCGGGCGACGTTGGCGGCGGCTAAAAGTCAGATGGCGCGTATGATACGCGAACGTTCCCCTGATCGCAGCTTGCGTGGCGCTCCTCTTCGTAGTATTGCCCCAGTGACCGACATCATCCTTCGCCTCAAGCCCCAGGAGGAGCGGCGCCTGCGCGCCGGCCACCTGTGGGTCTACTCCAACGAGATCGACACCGAGCGCAGCCCGCTCAAGACCGTGCCGGCGGGAGCACTGTGCCGGCTGGTCGATTCCCGCGGCAAGCCCCTGGGCACCGGCTACGTCAATCCGCACGCGCTGCTGTGCGCCCGCGTCCTCACCGGCCAGGCCGACGCAGTCATCGAC
Source organism: Nevskia sp. (assembly GCA_035651715.1). Classification (GTDB taxonomy): domain Bacteria; phylum Pseudomonadota; class Gammaproteobacteria; order Nevskiales; family Nevskiaceae; genus Nevskia. Next base: position 2,365 of record DASRFD010000020.1, on the reverse strand, counting down.
GCCGACTGGTTCGCGCGCCGCCTGCGCACCGCGGCGGCGATGCGGCAGCGTATCTATGGCAGTGACCGGCCCTGGTACAGGCTGGTGCACGGCGAGGGCGACGGCCTGCCGGGCCTGGTCATCGACCGCTACGGCGACATCTACGTGGTGCAGATCGGCACCGCCGGCATGGAGAGCCTCAGGGGCCCGCTGCTCGATGCGCTGCAGGCCGAGTTCAAGCCGCGCGGCATCGTGCTGCGCAACGACTCCTCGGCGCGCGAGGCGGAGGACCTGCCGCAGTATGTCGAGGATATTGGTGCAGTGCCGCAAACGGTGCTGATCGAGGAGGGCGGGGTGCGCTTCGAGGTCGCCATGCATGGCGGCCAGAAAACCGGCTGGTTCTACGACCAGCACGACAACCGCGACCGGCTGGCGCGCTACGTCCGCGGCGCGCGGGTGCTGGACGTCTTCAGCTATGTCGGCGGCTGGGCCCTGCGGGCGCACGCCTTTGGTGCGGCGGAAGTCGCCTGCGTCGACAGTTCCGCCGCGGCGCTGGAGGCCGCCGCGCACAACGCCGCGCTCAACGGCGCCAGCCTGGAGACCATCAAGGGACAGGCCCTGGACGTGCTGCGCCAGCTCGGCGCCGAAGGCCGGCGCTTCGAGGTGGTGGTGGTCGACCCGCCGGCCCTGATCAAGCGCAAGAAGGACCATGCCGAGGGCCTGTCGCTCTATGGCCGCCTCAACCGCGCCGCTTTCGAGCTGCTCGCCCCCGGCGGCATCCTGGTGTCCTGCTCCTGCTCTTATCACCTCGACGCGGCGGAGCTGCAGCGGGTGCTGCTGCGCGAATCGCGCGCCAGCGGCCGCCGCCTGCAGATCCTCGAGCAGGGCGGGCAGGGGCCGGACCACCCGGTGCATCCGGCGATCCCGGAGACGCGCTACCTCAAGGCTTATTTCTGCGCGGCCCTGCAGGACTAAGAAGCGTCGCCTGCGCGGACACGCCAAAGCCGCAAAGACGGGCAAAACATCCGGCAACGGCCTTCGTTGCGGTCCTGGCGCCCCGGCGCAAGATCGCTTTTGGCCCGCCTTCCCCAAGTACAATACGGCGAAAGTCCACGCAAAGCCCCTATGCTCGTCCATCCGAACATCGACCCGGTCGCCCTCAAGCTCGGCCCGCTCAAGGTGCACTGGTACGGGCTGATGTACCTGCTCGGCTTCTGGGGCGCCTGGTGGATGGGCACCATCCGCGCCGGCTGGCGCCACGTCAACTGGCCGCGCGAGCGGGTGGGAGACCTGCTGTTCTACTGCGTGCTGGGCGTGATCGTCGGCGGCCGCACCGGCTATATGCTGTTCTATGCCTATGACCCGCAGGGGCACTGGGCCCTGGCGCAGGACCCGCTCAGCTACTTCCGCATCTGGGACGGCGGCATGTCGTTCCACGGCGGCCTGATGGGCGTGATCGTGGCGATGATGGTGTTCGCCCACCACGTCAAACTGAGCTTCTGGGAGGTGGCGGACTTCGCCGCCGTGCTGACCCCCTTCGGCCTGTTCACCGGCCGCATCGGCAATTTCATCAACGGCGAGCTGTGGGGCGCGCCGACCAGCCTGCCCTGGGGCATGAAGTTCCCGGCCACCGATCCCGAGCAGCTGCCGCGCCATCCCAGCCAGCTCTACGAGGCGGGCCTGGAGGGCCTGGTGCTGCTCGCCATCCTCTGGCTGTTCGCGCGCAAGCCGCGGCCGATGGGCGCCGCCTCCGGGCTGTTCCTGCTGGGTTACGGCGCCTTCCGCTTCCTGATCGAGTTCGTGCGCGTGCCGGACAAGCAGCTCGGCTATCTCTATGGTACCGGCTGGTTCACCATGGGCATGCAGCTGTGCGTGCCAATGCTGGCCTGCGGCGCCGCCTTCATCTGGATGGCCTACCGGCGCAAACGCTATCCGGTGCCGGCCGGGGCGGGCGCCTGATGCCGAGCACCCTGGTTTCGATCCGCAAGGCGCGGCCGCCGGAAGAGCGCCGGGCCATGGTCGAGGCGGTGCAGCAGGTGCTGGTGGAAGTGCTGAAGACGCCGGGCCACGACCGCACCGTGCGGCTGCAAAGCTTCGATCCCGAAGAGTTCATGCTCGGGCCGCAGGCGGGCGAAAACTACACCCTGGTGGAAATCTCCCTCTATCCGGGCCGTCCGCCCGCGCTCAAGCGCCAGCTGTATCAGGCCCTGGTGAAAGCGCTGGCCGCGTTCGACGTCCCGGCGCAGGATACGAAAATCATTCTCTACGAAGTGGCGCCGGAGAACTGGGGGCTGCGCGGCGGCATCCCGGGCTCCGAGCTGCTGGCGCCCAAGAAGCTGGAGGTTTAGGGTCGGCCGCTGGGTCTTTGGCCGCTGCCTTGCCTCAA
>DASRFD010000019.1:0-21466 GCA_035651715.1 Nevskia sp. | reverse complement strand
CCGAAGCTCTGGCCGGTGGTGTTGCCGCCGCTGCTGTTGCCCGCTCCGCCCCCGCTCAGCGGCGCCCCGCTGTAGTTGCCGCCGCAGGCCGCCAGCAGAAACACCGAGCCCAGGACCGCCGCGCCGATCTGCATCCGCATCTTCCTCTCCTCCGGCATGCGGTCTGCGCCGCTTCGCTTGGTTGTAGCGCCAAAATCAGACATTTGTCTACTTCGAGAAAACTAACATTTGTCTATTTTTCTGTCAATGCGCTATTCTTCCTTTATGAATCAAGCCTCTGACCCGCAGATGTTCCCCCGCCAGCCGCTCCAGCAGCGGGCCAAGGACCGCTTCGAGCGGGTGGTGGAAGCGGCGCGCGGGCTGCTGCTGGAGCAGGGCCTCAGCGGCTTCTCCATCCCCGAGCTGGCGACCCGCCTGGGCTACTCGCGCGCCACCATCTACAACTTCTTCCCCACCCCCTACACCATCTACAACGAGCTGACCCGCCGCTACCTCACCGAACTGGAGCGGGGGCTGATCGCGCATTCCACCGAGCTGCTGCAGCGCCCCTGGCGCGAGGGCGCGCAAGGCATGGCGGCCTACGCCGCGCGTTTCTACAACGCGCACCCGGTAGCGCGCATCCTGATCCTCGGCGGCCCGATCACCGACGAGAGCTACCGCGCGCAGGAGCTGATGATCCAGCGGCTGGGACTGCTGGTGCAGCAGTTCTTCGCGCAGCGCGGCATCCAGCTGCCGCCGGCGCCGCCGGACGTGTCGCTGCTGGCGGTGGAGCTGGGCTTCACCTGCTTCCGCCTGTCCTTCTTCCTGCACGGCCTGATCACGCCGGAATACGAGCAGGAAGCGGGCAGGACGATGATCGCGTACCTGTCGCAGTACGTGGCGGAATAAAGCGCGACCATCGCGTGAGCCGCCTGCAACGGCTCACCGCCTCTCCCTTCGGGAGAGGCCGCGCCGCAGGCGCGGGTGAGGGACGCACTTTCCGACAGCACAGCCACCTGGGATTGCGCCCCTCACCCCTGCCCCTCTCCCGGAGGGAGAGGGGATTTATTGCCCTTCAGAATCGAAAGATTTCCGATTGCCGGGACTGCAAATGCGCATTCCTTGCAGGGCACCACATCGATCACCCCTGCGGCGTGAGGGACCATTGCGGGGCCGAAGCGCTGTACGACACCGTGGCCGGGAAGCAGCAGGTGACGCCGGAACGAGAGCAATCATGGTTCGCCTCGCCGCGTTTTCAGGCAAAGTGAGTGAACCACATTTCGAGCATCGGCATTCCACCATGAGCGAAGCCCCTCTCACCATCGAACGCCGCGGCCACCTGCTGCTGATGGGCTTCAACCGCCCGGCCAAGCGCAACGCCTTCGGCCTCGACACCTATCACCTGCTCGCCGAGACCTACGGCGTGCTGGACCGCGATCCGCAGCTGCGCTGCGGCGTGCTGTTCGGCCACGGCGAGCACTTCACCGCCGGGCTGGACCTGACGCAGTGGGCGCCGCAGCTGGCCAAGGGCAGCCTGGGCGAGCTGCCGGAAGGCTCGATCGAACCGTTCGGCCTGGACGAGGGCCGGCGCCTGCGCAAGCCGCTGGTGGTGGCGGCCGAGGGCGTGTCGTTCACCGTCGGCTCGGAGCTGATGCTGGCGGCGGACATCCGCGTCGCCTCGACCACGGCGCGCTTCGGCCAGCTCGAGGTGAAGCGCGGCTTCTACGCCTGCGGCGGCGCCACCATCCGCCTGGTGCAGGAGATCGGCTGGGGCAACGCGCAGCGCTACCTGCTCACCGGCGACGAATTCAGCGGTACCGAAGCGTACCGCATGGGCCTGGTGCAGGAGCTGGTCGAACCGGGCCAGGCGCTGGCCCGGGCGATCGAGATCGCCGGGCGCGTCGCCGCCGCCGCGCCGCTCGGCGTGCAGGCCTCGCTGCGCTCCTCGCGCATCGCCCGCACCGAGGGCGACCTGGCGGCGCTGGCGCGCCTGTATCCGGACCTGCAGCCGATCATGGGCAGCGAGGACGCGCGCGAAGCGGTGCGCGCCTTCGCCGAGCGCCGCCAGGCGCAGTTCCAGGGGCGCTAGGATAGGGCCATGAGCTTCGAGCACAAGCCGATTGCCGCCGCGGCCAAGCCGCAGCTCTACGCGCAGCTGCTGGAGCAGGCGCGCGCGCTGCTGGCCGACGAGAGCGACCCGGTGGCCAACGCCTCCAACCTCGCCGCGCTGATCTTCCACAACCTGCCACACCTGAACTGGGCCGGCTTCTACTTCTACGACGGCAAGGAGCTGGTGCTGGGCCCGTTCCAGGGCAAGGTGGCCTGCGTGCGCATCGCCATCGGCCGCGGCGTCTGTGGCACCGCCGCCGAGCTGCGCCGCACGGTGGTGGTGCCGGACGTGTTCGCCTTCCCCGGGCACATCGCCTGCGACACCGCCTCGCGCTCGGAGCTGGTGGTGCCGCTGCTGCAGGGCGACCGCCTGCTCGGCGTGCTCGACCTGGACAGCCCGGTGCCCGAGCGCTTCGACGAGAACGACAGCCGCGGCCTGGAAGCCCTGGCCCAGGCCTGGATCGACGGCTCGCGCCACGGCTGAGCTGCGGGAGTGGCTGAAGGGAAAGCAGGGTGTTGCCCCATGCCCGCCCGACGCGGCGGAGGCGCGGTTCGTGTCGGCGGCGATGCACTGGTCCCGGGACAGGCCGCGCAGCGGACGGCTGAGACAGGGTTCAGGCGGCTTCCGGCCGGGTGATCCCGGCGCCGGCGGGGCAACCTTCCAGCGGCTCCAACACCACCATTCACCGGCCGCGCCCCGGCGCGGCGGCCCGGGCGTGGTCTGCTTCACGCGATGGAGAGGAAGACCGCCATGCACCTTTTCCCCGATGCCCCCACCGACAACCAAGGCCTGGTGCACCAGGGCCTGGCTTTCGCCCGCGCCGCGCGCGGCGCCGGCCCGGCCTCGCGCCGGGAACTGCAGTTCGCCCACGCCTGGCAGCGCGAGAACCTGCGCGAGCCGGGACTGACCGGCGCGCTCGACGCCCTGCTGCGCGCCTGCGACGAGACCGGCCTGGCGGCGCGCGACGCGGCGCGGCCGGTGCCGCTGGACCAGCAGTCCGCCACCGTGGCCGCCACCACCATCCAGTGGCTCGGCACCACCCAGGGTTTCCAGTTCCTCGCCGACGTGCTCGAGGCCGCCGGCTACAAGCTGGTGGACGCCGCCACCGGCAAGGTGCAGACCGCCGGCGCGCGCTTCGAGCGCTGCAAGCGCGAGGCGATCCGCGAACGCTACAGCGTCGGCGCCGCGCCGAACGCCGTCGAGGGCCAGCCGCTGCGCTACCACGGCACCGTCGACGGCATCACCATCTGCGCCGGCGCGGCCTCCGCCGAGCAGGCGCAGCAGGACGCGGTGTCCGCCATGCTCAATGGCGCGGTGATCGAGCAGCTGGCGCTGCGCCTGACCGCCTGCACCACCGGCCACGCCGCGCGCCAGGCCAACCCGGAGCAGGTGGCGCGCTACGCCGACAAGTGCCTGGCGCTGGCCGGCAAGGCCCTGGCCGACCTCGACGTGCGCGCGCCCGAGCCGCTGCGCAACCGCCTGCACGGCGCGATGGAGGAATGGCGCCGGCGCAACCCGGCGCCGGCGGAGCCGCTGCGCAAGGTGGCGTGATTCTTCCGCGGGCCGGCCCTGCGGCCGCCCCGGCGCTCGCCCCGAAGGGCCGCTATCCCAGCGCCTCGCGCACGAAGTCCAGCCGGTCCTGGCCGAAGTACATTTCGCCGCCGACGAACATCGTCGGCACGCCGAACAGGCCGCGCTTCACCGCCGCCTCGGTCTGGCTCTTGAGCAGCTCCTTCACCTGCGCGTCGCCGATCAGCGCCAGCAGCTGCGGCGGGTCGAAGCCGGCCCTGGCCAGGGTCGCGCCCAGCACCGCCGGGTCGCCGAGGTTGAGCTGGTCCACCCACATGCCGCGGTACAGCGCCTCGACGTAGGCGCCGAAGCGCTCCGGCATGCGCGCCTGCACCCCGGCCGCGCCGCGCATCATCTGCAGCGTGTTGATCGGGAAATGCGGGTTCATGTTCAGCGGCACGCCATAGCGCCGGGCGAAGCGCGCCAGGTCGGCCAGCATGTAGCGGCCCTTGGCCGGCACCATCATCGGCGAGGCGTTGCTGGTGGCCTGGAAGATGCCGCCGAGCAGCACCGGCTTGTACACCAGCTCGGCCCCCGCCGCGGCGGCCAGGGCCGGCAGCTGGGTCCAGGCCAGGTAGGAGGTGGGGCTGCCGAAGTCGAAATAGAACTCGATGGTTTTCATCCTGGGCATGGCGAAGGATCCGGTTCCGTACTCTGGGGCAATTGGGGATTCTCGAATTCAAACCGAACTGTCATGGGTCGAAGGCATGGCACCAGGTCCTTCATGCTCAGGATGGGCCTCACCACTTCTCCGTCCACGGCCGCAGGTCCAGCTCGAAGGTCCAGGCGTCGCGCGGCTGCGTGTGCAGGTGCCAGTAGTTGTCGGCGATGTGCTCGGGATTGAGGATGCCGTCCTGCTCCTTGCGCGCGTAGGCCTCGGGGAAGCTGCTGCGGATGAACTCGGTGTCGATGGCGCCGTCGACCACGATGTGGGCGACGTGGATGTTCTTCGGCCCCAGCTCGCGCGCCATGCTCTGCGCCAGCGCGCGCAGCGCGTGCTTGGCGCCGGCGAAGGCGGCGAAATTGGCGGAGCCGCGCAGGCTGGCGGTGGCGCCGGTGTAGAGGATGGTGCCGCGGTTGCGCTGCACCATGCGCCGCGCCACCTCGCGCCCCGCCAGGAAGCCGGAGAAGCAGGCCATCTCCCACACCTTGAAGTACTTGCGCGCCGTCTCCTCGAGGACAGCGGACGGCACGTTGGCGCCGATGTTGAACACCATCACCTCGATCGGCCCGATCTCGCGCTCGATCTGCTCGACCAGCGCCGCGACCTCCTCCTCCTTGCGCGCGTCCGAGGCGAAGCCGCGGGCCCGGCCGCCGGCGGCGACGATGCTCTCCACCAGCGGCTGCAGCTTGTCGGCGCTGCGCCGGGTGACGCAGGCGTAGTAGCCCTCGCGCGCGAAGCGCCGGGCGATGGCGCCGCCGGTGGCGTCGCCGGCGCCGATCACCAGCGCCACGCCCTTGTCCTGGCTCATCTCGTGTCTCCTCCGCCGCGTTGACGCACGGCCGGGTCCATAGTAAGTTCCATTTTGGAACTAGTCAACGGCGCAGGCCGTTGTCGGCGCGGAGACGGCATCCGTTTTCTCCAGCGTGCGGGCGGAGCTGCCGCCGCAGTACAACAGTGGATCCCGGCCGGCGCGGGAATGACGTCGGAAGGATTTCGCGCGTCTTCACTCAAGGAATCGCAAACACCGCCATGCGCTGGGACGAGATCGACAACCTGCCCTGCTCCATCGCCCGCAGCCTCTCGGTGGTGGGGGACCGCTGGACCTTGCTGGTGCTGCGCGAGAGCTTTCTCGGCGTGCGCCGCTTCGAGGAGTTCCAGCAGCGCCTGGGCATGGCGCGCCACCGCCTCAGCGACCGCCTCAACCGCCTGGTCGAGCACGAGGTGCTGAGGAAGGTGCCGTACCAGGACAAGCCGCCGCGCCACGAGTACCGCCTCACCGAGAAAGGCCTGGACCTGTATCCGGTGATACTCGGCTTGGTGCGCTGGGGCGACCGCTGGATGGACCAGGGCCGGGGGCCGCCGGTGGTCTACCGCCACCAGACCTGCGGGCAGATGACCCGGCCGGGGCAGAACTGTTCGCACTGCGGCGCCGAGCTGAAGGCGCGGGAAGTGACGCCGATGGCCGGGCCGGGGCTGGACCGCCACCCGGCCCTGAAGCAGACCTTGGCCAGGGCGCCGGGACGCGCGGGGGGCGCGAAGAAAGCCGCTTCATAAGCCCCGGCGTGTTTCTCCGGAGAGCGGCGCAGCCGCATCGGGCGGACCGGTTTGCGCGCCTTCGCTCCCCAGGCACCCTTGCCGGAGCGCGCCTGCGATTCCCTCCTCATTCGGCTTTAAAACCAACATTTGTCTATTTCAGGAAATTTGCGTAGATTCAGCGCATGAACCGGGTTTTCGCCGCCCTGCTGCTGAGCCTGCCGCTGCTGGCCGCGGCCGCGGCCGCCGCGCCGCGGCAGCCGGCGCCGGCCTTTCCGGCCCTGGAAGCGGCGCGCGGCAAGGTGGTGCTGGTCGATTTCTGGGCCTCGTGGTGCGGGCCGTGCCGGCAGGCGCTGCCGGCTTACGAGCAGCTGCGGCGCGAATACGCCGCGCGCGGCTTCGAGGTGATCGGCGTCAACGTCGACCGGCGCGTGGGCGACCGCGAGGCGGCGCTGAAGGCGCTGCACCTGAGCTATCCGCAGGTGGCGGACGCCGCGGGCGCGCTGGCGGAGCGCTACGACGTCAGCGGCATGCCGGCGTCCTACCTGCTCGACCGCCACGGCCTGGTGCGGCAGGTGCACGTCGGCTTCGAGCCGGAAGATATCGCGCCGCTGCGCCAGGCAGTGGCACAACTGCTGGAGGAGAAATGACCCAGGGACACCGCTGGACCGCGCTCGCCGCCCTGCTGCTGCTCAGCGGCTGCGCCGGCATGGAACCCAAGGCCTGGCAGCGCGGCGACCTGGCGCGGCCGGAAATGGCCTGGGACCCGGACCCGGTGGACGCGGCGATCCGCGAGCACACCTACAACAGCAAGGAAGCGGCCAGCGGCAGCGCCACCGTCGCCGGCGGCGGCTGCGGCTGCAACTGAGGATTCGAACGCAGTGAGGAACGTCATCCCCGCCCGCGCGGGAATGACGGCAAACAACGACGACCGCTCACGGGAAAACCGATGCCCCCGCAAAAGCCGCTCAACCCCGCCTTGCTCGCCCTCACCGCCTCGGCCCTGGCGATTCCCGGCATGGCCGGGGCGCAGGCGCAGGACCTGGGCAACGACCCGATGCCGGCGTCGCAGCGCGACACCACCCTGCTCGACTACCGCTTCTCCGCCTACCGCGAGGGCCACATCTCCCGCGGCAAGACCTCCAGCGGCCAGGCCAGCGAGCGCTACGACGTGGACTCGCACCAGTTCCGCGTCGCCTCCCGGGTCGGCGCGCGCGCCGACGTCAGCGCCGACGTCACGGTCGAAACCATGAGCGGCGCCTCGCCCTGGTTCGTGCTGCCCGACACCAAGGGCCGCCCGGTGCAGGTGATGAGCGGCGCCTCGATCCACGACTTCCGCCAGGCGCTCCAGCTGCGCGGCAACCAGCGCTTCGGCAGTCTCACCGGCAGCCTGGTCGGCGGCTATTCCAGCGAGCGCGACTACCGCGGCGCCAACGGCGGCCTCGAGGGCAGCTGGGACCTCAACAACAAGCTGACCACGCTCAGCGCCGGCGCCGGCTACACCCACAACGTGCTCGACCCCACCGAGGGCGGCTCGGCGCGCTTCCCGGCGCGCATCACCCACGCCAACAACCACGAGTACAACGGCTTCGCCGGCATCGCCCAGGTGCTGGGCGAGGAGACGGTGCTGCAGACCAGCGTCGCCTTCACCTACCAGAACGGCTACCTCTCCGACCCCTACAAACTGGCCTACGTCGCCGGCGCCACGGTCAACGACGCGCGCCCCGGCAACCGCCGCAAGCTGGCCTGGAACACGCGCCTGCGCCAGAACATCGCGCTGCTCGACGCCACGGTGCACCTGGACTACCGCTACTACCACGACGACTGGGGCGTCACCGCCCACACCGCCGAGCTGGCCTGGTACCAGACCCTGCCGTCCAGCTGGGCCCTGGTGCCGCGGCTGCGCTGGTATACGCAGGGCCAGGCCGACTTCTACCAGCCGTACTACAACTTCCAGATGAGCAACGGCCTGTACTCCAGCGACTACCGGCTGTCGCCGTTCGGCGCGCTGAGCGAGAGCCTGGGGGTGTACAAGAAGCTGGGCACCTGGAACCTGAGCTTCCGCTACGAGCACTACGCCAGCGGCAGCGCCTACTCGGTGCGCCACATCGACGTGGAGAATCCGGGGCTGGTGAAGTTCCAGGTGTTCTCGGCGGGGATCCTCAAGACGTTTTAGCCGCGCCCGGCGGCGGCTAGAATGTGGCGATGCCCTCCGCCCCAGCCACCCAGACTGCCGCAGCGCCGGGGCCGGCGCTGGAGGTGCGGGGGCTGTGCAAGCGCTACGGCGCGGTGCGCGCCGTGGACGGGATTTCCTTCGGCCTGGCGCCCAACGAGATCGTCGGCCTGCTCGGCCCCAACGGCGCCGGCAAGACCACCACCATCAACATGATCCTGGGCGTGCTGCAGCCGGACGCCGGCACCATCCGGGTCGACGGCGTCGACCTGGCGCGGCAGCGCCGGCGCGCGCTGGCGCGCACCAACTTCGCCGCGGTGTACGCGCCGCTGCCGGGCAACCTCACGGTGGAGCAGAACCTGCGCTTCTTCGCCCTGCTCTACGGCGTGCGCCGGCCGGGCGAGCGGATCGAAGCCCTGCTGCGCCAGTTCGACCTGGAGCGGTTCCGCCGCAGCAAGTGCGGCGTGCTCTCCTCCGGCGAGCAGACCCGCGTCTGCCTGGCCAAGGCCCTGCTCAACGAGCCGCGCCTGCTGCTGCTGGACGAGCCCACCGCCAGCCTCGATCCCGCCACCGCGCAGGACCTGCGCCGCGGCATCCGCGACATGGCGCGGCGCGACGGCCGCGCCATCCTGTGGACCTCGCACAACATGTACGAGGTGGAGGAGGTGTGCGACCGCGTGCTGCTGATGTCGCGCGGCCGCGTCCTGCTGCAGGGCGACCCGCGGGTGCTGCCGCGCCAGCACGGCGCCGCCAGCCTGGAGGAGCTGTTCATCAGCGCCGCGCGCGAGCCGCTGGCCTTCCAGGAGCCGCAACGATGAGGCCGCAGCCGGTGCTGGGACTGGTGCTGCGCCAGTTCTACCTGATGCGCGGCAGCCCGACCCGGGTGCTGCCGATGTTCGCCTGGGTCACCATCGACATCGTGCTGTGGGGCTTCATCACCCGCTGGCTCAACAGCGTCGGCACGCCGCGGCTGGACTTCGTGCCGGTGCTGCTCGGCGCGGTGCTGCTGTGGGATTTCTTCTCGCGGGTGATGCAGGGCGTGACCACCGCCTTCTTCGAGGACCTGTGGTCGCGCAACTTCCTCAACATCTTCGCCTCGCCGCTGAGCATCAACGAATACCTCGCCGGCCTGGTGCTCACCGCGGTGGCCACCAGCCTGGTGAGCCTGCTGGCGATGCTGCTGCTGGCCGGCGCCGCCTTCGGCCTGTCGTACTTCGTCTACCGGCTGCTGCTGGTGCCGTTCCTGCTGGTGCTGTTCCTGTTCGGCATCGCCCTGGGCATCCTGGCCAGCGCCATGGTGCTGCGCTTCGGTCCCGCCTCGGAATGGCTGGTGTGGCCGATGCCGGCGCTGCTGTCGCCCTTCGCCGGCGTGTTCTATCCGCTCTCCACCCTCCCAGCCTGGATGCAGGCGGTGGGGCGCCTGCTGCCGCCGTCCTACGTCTTCGAGGGCATGCGCCAGATCCTCGCCGGACAGCGGCCGCCGCCGGGCGGCCTGGCCCTGGCGCTGCTGCTGGCCCTGCTGCAGATCGTGCTGGCCGGCCTGTGCTTCGCCGCCGTGCACCGCCACGCCGTGCGCTCCGGCCTGCTGGCGCGCTACAGCGCGGAGAGCGCGAGCTGAAGGCAGCGGTGCCGCCGCTCCGCCGGCACGGCATCCGGCGCGCACCAGGGGCACCGCGCCGTCAGGGGCGCGGAGGCGGTCCCGGCAGGCGGCTCACGACACCGGCCCGTTGGGCGCCACCAGGAACTTCTCGCCGGTGGCGCGCCGCGCGTATTGCGCGATAGCCTCGGCGCTGAGCACCCCGGCCAGCGACACCTGCCCGGCATAGCGGCTGGCGAAGGTGGTCTTCAGCTCGCGCGTCACCCGGTCCTTCAGGCGCTGCACCACCGCCGGGCCGGCCTTCTGCATGAAAGGCATCAGCAGCCAGCCGCCCATCGACCAGGCCATGCCCCAGGTGTTGGAGAACTGGGTCGGGCTGGTGTCGAGGAAGCCGTAGAGGTACAGCTGCTTGTGCACGCTGGTGCCGTAGCGGCTGTATTCCGTGGCCGAGCGCCGCAGGGCGGCTTCCATGCAGCCGAGGATCCTGCCGCCGAGCTTGCCGCCGCCGGTGGCGTCGAAGGCGATGGTGGCGCCGGTCGCGGCCAGCGCCTCGGTCAGGTCGTCGGTGAAGCTCTCGGCGCTGCTGTCGCAGACATGGGCCGCGCCCTGCCCGCGCAGCAGCCGCGCCTGCTCCGGCTTGCGCACGATGTTGACCAGCGGCACGCCGTCGGCGAGGCAGATGCGGTTGAGCATCTGGCCCAGGTTCGACGCCGCCGCGGTGTGGACCAGCGCCTGGTGCCCTTCGCTGCGCATGGTTTCGATCATGCCCAGCGCGGTGAGCGGATTGACGAACGAGGACGCGCCGTCGACCGCGCCGGCGCCCTCGGGCAGCGCCACGCACTGCTGCGCCGGTACGCAGCGGTACTGCGCGTACATCGCCTCGCCCAGCGCGGCGACGCGGCGGTTGAGCAGCGCCTGCGCCGCCGGCGACGAGCCGGCGGCCACCACCAGGCCGGCGCCTTCGATGCCCACCGGCAGCGAGCGGTCGAGGCGCGCCGCCAGCCCGCGCAGCGCGGCCGCGGGCACGGCGGCGGTCACCACCGGCCGCTCGGCGGAGCCCGCGACCTTGATCGTCGACAGGTCCGCCGGGCCGAGCAGCAGCCCCAGGTCGGAAGGATTGATCGGCGCGGCCTCGACCCGGATCAGCACCTCGTCCGGCCTGGGCGCCGGCACCGGCTTGTCGATCAGCGACAGCTCCAGCCGGCCGGCGCTGGTGATCAGGGAGCGCAGCTGCAGGCCGCTCGGGGGAAGGGTGCTCATGGGTTCTCCTGATGCCGGAAGGGGATGCGGCGCCGGCGTGGCCGGGGCGATCCATTCTACAGGCCGGGCCTGGCGCGGACCGGCGCGGCGGCCCGCGCTTCACACCCGGCGGCTTCCATGCCATAACGGGGCATGCGCCTGCACACCCGGAGCTTCAAGGCCATGGGCGGCCCCTGCGAGCTGCGCCTGTATGCGCCGGACGCGGCGTGCGCGGAGCGCTGCAGCGGCGCGGCGCAGGCCGAGATCCTGCGGCTGGAGCAGCGCTATTCGCGCTACCGCGAGGACAGCCTCACCACCCGCATCAACCGCTCCGCCGGCGATGGCCGCGGCGTCGAAGTGGAGGAGGAGGACGCCGCCCTGCTCGACTATGCGCACACCGCCTGGGCGCAGAGCGGGGGGCTGTTCGACATCACCTCCGGCGTGCTGCGGCGGGTGTGGGACTTCAAATCGCGGCGCCTGCCTTCGGCCGGCGAGGTGGCGCGCGTGCTGCCGCTGGTGGGCTGGGAGCGGGTGCGCTGGCAGCGCCCGCGGATCGCCCTGCCGCTGGCCGGCATGGAGCTGGACTTCGGCGGCTACGTCAAGGAATACGCAGCGGACCGCGCGGCGCAGGCGGCGCGCGCGGCCGGGGCGCGGCACGGCTTCGTCGAGCTGGCCGGGGACATCGCCGTGATCGGCCCGCACCCGGACGGCGCGCCCTGGCAGGTCGGCATCCGCCACCCGCGCGCGCCGGAGCGCGCCATGGCCGCCATTCCGCTGGCGCAGGGCGCCATCGCCAGCAGCGGCGACTACGAGCGCTACTTCGAGCTGGACGGCCGCCGCTACTGCCACGTGCTCAATCCGAAGACCGGCTGGCCGGTGGAAGGCCTGGCCTCGGTCAGCGTGGTGGCGCAGCAGTGCCTGGTGGCGGGGACGGCGTCGACGGTGGCGATGCTGAAGGGGCCGGTCGAAGGCCCGGCCTGGCTGCGGGCGCTGGGGCTGCGCTACCTGTGCATGGACGCGCAGGGGCGCCTGGACGGGACGCTGGAGCGCGCCGCGGATTGAGCCGCTGGCGGCGCCCGGGACGGCGCCGGCCCCGGGCCCGGCTCAGATCCACACATCGTTCGGCGCCGTGCGCTCCCCGCCCTGGTCGCCGGTGTTCACCACGCCGCGCGGCTCGATCAGCATCAGCTTCACCTCCGCCGCCGCGTAGGGCTTGTGCTCGACGCCCCTGGGCACGACGTAGAGCTCGCCCGCCGCGACCTGCACGCTGCCGTCGCGGAAGTCGATGCGCAGGCTGCCCTCGATGACGATGAAGGTCTCGTCGGTGTCGGCGTGGCTGTGCCAGACGAAGTCGCCCTGCAGGCGCGCCAGCTTGAACTGGTAGTCGTTCATCTCGGCAATGACCCGGGGCTGCCACTGCCCGGTGATGCGGCCGAACTTCTCGGCGAGGTTGATGGAGCGGTACTGCATGGAACCTCCCGGTGCCGCGCTCAGGCGTCGCCGGACAGGCGGCCCAGCGGCTGGTCGACGAACCACTGCACGATGCCCGGCAGCTCCTCCTCGAAGCCGCCCGGCACGGTGATGGCGAGGAAGCCGCTTTCCACCGCGCCCCGGTTCTGGAAGTCGTGCGGGGTGCCGCCGGGGATCCAGGCGCAGCTGCCGGGCGTCAGCTCGCTCCAGCTGCCGTCCAGGAAGAGGCTCACGGTGCCGGCGAGGACGTAGAAGATGTGGTCCTCCTCGTGCTGGTGCACGCCGGGGCCGGGGGTGCGCGGCTCCTGCCACCACTCGGAGACGGAGTAGCGCGAGCCGGTCTGGGCGCAGTCGGCCAGGAACAGCGCGCGCATCGGCCCCATGCCGTAATGGCGGGCCTGCCCGCGCCGGGCGATGAAGGGCTTTGCCGCCCCGGGTTCAGTGGTGCTCATGCTGCCCTCCGTCGTGGCGGGTCGCCGCCGCGTGGCCGCTCCTGCTTCGCCGGGTTGCGCGGCAACCCATGGCGGCCTGGTCCAGGCCGCGGATCCGCGGCAGTACTGTACACCGGTCCCGGCGCCGCAAGCGGCCCGGCCCAGGGCCGTTTTTCCCATCCTGCTGGCGCCGCCTGTCAAGCCGGCGCGCGGCGGGCTCTTCGATCATGCCAGCATCCGCAAATAGCGGCCGCAGGCCATGGCGGCCGGCAGGAATTCACGGTTCGGGAGAGACACGATGCACGGTCACGGCAAGCGCCTGCTCGGCGGCGCGGCGGTCTTCCTGGCGGCGCTGTGCGCGGCCTGCGGCAGCAGCAGGCCGGTCGCGGGCGGGGACGGCGGCAACGGCGGCGGGGCTCCGCCCAGCGGCGCGCTGGGCCCCGGCGACGGCAACAGCATCTACCTCGACGTGCTGCCGCCGGGCAGCAACGGCAATTCCATCGGCGGCATCGGCGTGCCGGTGGCCGGCACCCCGGCCAGCTACCCGGCCAACTTCACCGATCAGGCCAGCCTGTACGGCGACCTGAGCTATGCCCAGGCCAGCCTGCAGGCCACGCCCTGCAACCCGCCGACGAGCATCGCCCAGCACACCGCGTCCTCGCAGCAGGCCTGCAACTACTTCAAGCACCAGGGCCTGACGCCGGACACGGTGGTCTCCAGCGAGACCGTCGCCACGCCTTACGGCGGCACCGTCACCATCCGGCGCGACGGCTGGGGCGTGCCCTTCATCACCGCGGCGAACCGGCGCGACGCCATGGTCGGCGTCGGCTACGCCCAGGCCGAGGACCGCCTGTGGCTGATGGACGCGCTGCGCCACATCGGCCGCGGCATGACCAGCGCCTTCCTCGGCCCGGCGCCGCTGTTCTACCAGATCGACGCCGGCCTGGCCGTCACCGCCGGCTACAGCGAGGACGAGCTGACCCAGATGGTGACCGCGGCCACGCAGAAGGCCGGCGACATCGGCCCGCTGATGCTGCAGGACATCGACGCCGACGTGGCCGGCGTGAACCTGTACATCGCCTCGCTGGCCGGCGCCAACGCGGCCAGGATCCCGCCCGAGTACCTGGAGCTGAAGAACGGCGGCTATCCGCCGGCCCCGTTCAGCCGCAACGACGTGGTGGCCTCGGCCATCTTCATCCAGTCGCTGTTCGCCGTCGGCGGCGGCAGCGAGGTGACCAACGAGGCGCTGCTGCAGCAGATCGACCCGAGCGTCACCGCCGGCAACCTCGGCCTGCCGGCCCGGGCCTGCAAGCTGTGGCGCGACCTGCGCCACGCCGACGACCCCGACGCCACGCGCACCATCAGCGCGCCCTACCACCAGTCGCCCGCCAGCCTGAACGAGAGCTGCCCGCAGACCCTGCCGGCCGGCACCGCGATCTGGGACGCGGGCAGCTACAAGGTGTTCGACGCCTACGACGCCGGCGGCGTCAACCAGAACGCCACGCCCGCGCCGGGCCAGTTCGTCGCCAGCGCCGCCGGCGGCGTGCGGCTGGCGCAGCTGCTCGCCGGGGGGCGCCGGCCCGGCCTCAAGGCCGCCGGGGCCGCCGCGCGGCTCGCCGCCCTGCGCGCCCCGGCGGCGCAGCCGCCCCGGGGCAAGCCGCCGCTGGTCGCGCTCGGCCCCTACGCCATGCTGCACAACGCGCTGGGCCAGGCCGGCTTCGGCGCACCGCTGGCGATGTCCAACTGGATGGCGGTGAACGCCTCCAACACGGTGGACGGCCACCCGATCGGCGTGATGGGCCCGCAGATGGGCTACTTCGAGCCGAACCTGCCGTGGGAATTCGCGGTGCACTCCACCGGCGGCACCGCCGTCGATTTCGACGCGCGCGGCATGGCCTTCGGCACCCTGCCCTACGTGCTGATCGGCCGCGGCGTGGACTTCGCCTGGAGCGCCACCTCCAACGACAGCGACATCATCGACACCCGCGTCTCCAGGATGTGCCGCATGGACGGCAGCAAGCCGACCGGCGCCATCGTCGACGGCTTCCCCGACGCCGACGGCTACCTCTACGACGCCAACGACGGCAAGGGCCCGCAGTGCCGCCGCTTCTACAAGCGCACCGACCGCTGGACCGCGACGCCGACCGTGGCCTCGCTCGGCTCCGGCGGCCCGCCGGCGGCGGCGGCCATCACCCGCTACATCCTGCGCACCCACTACGGCCCGGTGTTCGCCACCGCCACGGTGCAGGGCGAGCCGGTGGTGATCTCGACCCAGCGCAGCACCTACTTCGGCGAGCTCGACACCGCCGCGCCGTTCGCGCTGATCTCGACCCCGGCGGTGAAGGGCGCGGCCAGCTTCCAGCACCTGTTCAACGCCGTCACCGGCACCTTCAACTGGCTCTATGTCGACAAGAACGACGTCGGCTACATCGCCAGCGGCCTGCTGCCGGTGCGCGATCCGGGGCAGAGCCCGGAGCTGCCGTCGTGGGGCGACGGCCGCTTCGAGTGGGCCAACGACCGCGCGCTCGGCGCCGACTTCTTCCAGCGCTACGGCGGCGACGTGCCCTTCCCCGGCCGCGCGCAGACCGTCGCGGTGAACGGCGGCCCGCTCAAGGGCGGCTACTTCGAATGGCAGAACTTCCTGTCCTTCGCCCAGCACCCGCAGGCGGTGAACCCGCCGGAGGGCTTCATCGCCAGCTGGAACAATTCGCCGGCGCCGGGCTGGTGGGCGGCCGACAACCGCGCCAACTGGGGGCCGACGCACCGCATCGACACCGAGCCGGTGCGCTTCCGCCGCTTCCTCGGCACGGGGCGCAAGTTCAACTTCGCCAACGTGGTCGAGATCATGGGCGACGCCGGCTACGTCGACCTGCGCGGCCAGGCCCTGCTGCCGCTGCTGCTGCAGATCATGAACACCGGCGCGCTGACCCCGGACCAGAGCGCGGCGGCGGGCCTGATGGGCAACTGGCTGGCCGGCTACGCCGCCGACGGCAAGACCCTCAACGGCAGCTCCGCCGCCTGGATCGCCCCGGGCAGCACCGGCCTCGGCGCCTGGCGCCGCAGCCGCACCCCCGGCCAGGCCGGCATGACCACCTACGACAACCAGGCCGCGGTGGTGCTGATGGACGCCTGGTACCTGCACCTGATGGACACGGTGACGCCGCAGCTGGCCCAGCTCGATCCCTACCTCGACGCGCCGGGCCTGGTCACCTGCGTCAGCAACATCCTGCTGTGCCGCCAGGACGCGCCGCGCGCCCAGGGCTCGGCCTACGAGTTCGGCTGGTACCAGCCGATGGTGCGCATGCTGCAGATGGCGCTGGACACGCCCGGCCACCGCGACTACCAGATCCTGCACTGCGCCGGCGAGGGCGCCAGCGCCGCCGACTGCCGCAACGCCGTGCTCGGCGCCCTGGACCAGGCCATCGCCGACCTCGGCGGCATCTCCAACATGGCCAACTGGAACGGCACCCAGTTGCCCAACATGGCCGGCAAGTCCAACGCCACGGTGGAGACCTACGACGAGATCGCGCCCACCGACTTCAGCATCCTGCCGGCGCAGGCCATGCCCTGGAGCAACCGGCCGACCTACCAGCAGGTGATCGAGGTGCAGAGCGGGCGCTAGGCGCACATTCCGCCTTCCGGCGCCACCGATTTTCCCGCTCATCATCAAGCACCGCGCCCCCGCTGCGGCACGGCCGCACGCCGGCACAACAACTGTTTTATCTGAAACAACAATAGTTGTATAATGCCGGTTGCGAAAATCTAGCCGGAGCCGACCATGGCCAAGACCGCAGCCTGCATGCCTCTGCCCATCGGCGAGTTCCTGGCCGACACCATGCGGCTGAGCACGGAGCAGACCGGCGCCTACCTGCTGTTGCTGGCGGACTACTGGCGCAACGGCGCGCCGCCGGCGGACGACGCCGTGCTGGGCCAGATCACCCGGCTGGGCAAGGCCGGCTGGCGGCGGCACCGGCGGGCGCTGCTGGCCTGCTTCACCGAGATCGATGGCCGGCTGGTGCACCGGCGGCTGGAGGCGCTGCGGAACCGGCGCCGGCGCGGCGCGGCGTCCGAAACGGGGCCCGGGACCGGCCCGTCGCCGGCGCGTCCGCGCCCACGGCAGGCCCGGCCGCCGCTCCCCGTCCCGGACACCGCGCCTGCGGCCGGCGCCGATCCGGAGCCGCCCGAAGCAGTCGACCGCGGCGCTGCTCCAAGCACTGCTTCAAGCACGCCGCAAGCAGTGCTTGAAGCGTGCACGTCACCTTCACCTTCACCATCACCCTCACCGTACAGCCAGCTGCTTGTTGTTTTTCCCGTGCCTGAAACTCCGCTTGCGGCGAGGTCCGTGCCGGACTCGCCGCCGGCAGCGTGTTCGCACAGCGGAAAACCGGGCGGATCGGCGGCCTCGGCGGCGCCGCCCGGGCCAGCGGCGGCGCACCGCTGCGGCAAACCGCCGCGGCGGACGGCGGCGCCGCCAGGCCGCCCCGCTGGCGCGGGATGTCAAGCGCTGCCCCGCCCCGTGGCCGATTCTGGCCGCGGGCGCCGGACAACCGGCACGGAGCGGCGCGGCCGCGGCACGGTTCGGGGCGCAAGCATGCGGAAGGTCTGGGCGGCGGGTCTGGTGATGGGTGGGGCGGCGGTGCTGGGCGGCTGCGGCAGCTCCAGCCCGGTGAGCGGGACGGCGGGCTCATCCGGCGGCGGCCAGGCGCAGCTGCCGCCCGGCGCGATGTGCGTGCTGAAAGACCCGCGGCTGGGCGTCGGCGCCACGCCGGACCTCACCGTCGGCGGCGTCACCTACACCCGCAGCCACCAGCCGGACGCGGCCAGCGCGGTCGAGCTGCCGCTGGCCAATCCCGGCCCGCAGCCGGCGGGGAGCTGCCGGGGTAACACCCAGTATCAATTCGGCAGCGGCCTTTACGACATCACCGGGCCGATCGGCGGCAATCCGACCGGCCACGCCGACTTCTTCGGCATGGTGGTGCCGCCGCAGCCAGCCAACGGCATCCACACGCGGCTCTATGCGCGCGCCTTCGCCATCGCCTCGCCCTGCAACGGCAAGCGGGTGATGTTCGTCTCCGACGACCTCGGCGCGATGTCCGGGCTGCTGCACCAGGAGGTGCTGAAGGCGGTGGCGGCGGACCCGGCCCTGGCGCCGTACTACAGCGCCGACAACGTCATGCTCTCGGCCACCCACACCCATACCGCCGGCGGCGGCTTCGGCGTGCCGGTGCTGCCGGACCTGTCGTCGGACCTGCCGGCGCTGATCAACACGCCGGTGGTATGGCTGGAGACGCTGATCTTCAGCAACGCGAACTTCGACAGCGACAACTTCAAGGCGATCGTCGACGGCACGGTGCAGGCGATCCGCCGCGCCCACGCCAACCTGCAGGCGCATCCGCAGGCGGCCGCGATCCGCCTGGCGGTGGGCCAGCTGCTCAACGCCAACGTCAACCGCTCGCCGCCGGCCTACGCCCAGAACGCCGCCTCCGAGCGCAGCCGCTACGTGGACGCCGCCGGCCACGAGGTCAACGTCGAGAAGCGGGTGGTGCAGCTCAACCTGGTGCGCGGCGACGGCGGCGTGGCCGGCGTCGTCAACTGGTTCGCGGTGCATCCCACCTCGATGGGCAACCACGACCTGCTGATCTCCAGCGACAACAAGGGCTGGGCCGCGCTCGGCTTCGAGAAGCTGATGGGCACGCGCTACGCGCCGGACCCGGACCAGGTGCCCGACGGCCGCGACAACTTCGTCGCCGCCTTCGCCCAGACCGACGAGGGCGACACGGTGCCGGACCTGTTCGTGTTCGACAAGGATGTGAACGGCGGCAACGGCCCCGGCCAGGGCGTGCCGTACTTCGCCCGCGGCGGCACCGCCGAGCCGTACGAGTTCGACCAGCCCGGCTACCAGCGCGGCCAGCCCGAGGCGACCGCCATCAGCGGCACCAAGCAGCTCGCCGCGGCGCTGCAGCAGCTGACCCAGGGCAAGGCGCTGAGCGGCCCGGTGGACTACCGCTTCTTCCACGCCGACTTCGGCGCCGACACCATCACCGACCCGGCGGTGCTGCAGGGCCTGCAGGCGCAGGGCTCGCCGGACGCGCTCTACGCCGGGGCCAAGGCCACCTGCACCACCGCCATGGGCATCGGCTTCGCCGTCGGCGGCGTCAACGGCCCCGGCTTCGGCGCCGCCGGCTTCACCTGCGTGGCGGACGCGCCGGCGCCGTACCGGGAGCAGATCCGCAACGGCTACAACGGCCTGTTCAACGGCACCGGCTACGTCACGGTGGAGAAGAACGACCAGCCGCTGAAGGTGCCGTTCCCCGGCGTGGCGGCGGTGTCGGCGCTGGCGCCGGCGCTGTGCCTGGCGGAGCAGCTGCAGCCGCAGTACGCCTGCCAGGACGAGAAGCCGGTGCTGATCGCCGCCGAGACCGACCCGGTGCCGCTGCAGATCTTCCGCATCGGCAACCTCGCCGTGCTCGGCGTGCCGTTCGAGATCACCACCATGTCCGGCCGCCGCCTGCGCCAGACCGTGCTCGACGCGCTGGCGCCGGTCGGCGTGGACACGGTGGTCATCGCCGGCCTGTCCAACGACTACCTGCACTACATGGCGACGCGCGAGGAATATTCGGCGCAGATGTACGAGGGCGCCTCCACCTACGCCGGCCCCTGGGAGCTGGCCGCGACGCAGCAGGAAATGCGCAGGCTGGCGCTGGCCATGGCCGCCGGGCAGCCGGCGCCGCCCGGGGTGCCCGCCGCCGGCTTCAGCACCGGCCCGGCCGCGCCGGTCACGGTGGACCCGGTGGCGGACTTCGGCGCCGTCGTCACCGACGCGGCCGCGAGCTACAACCAGGGCGCCACGGTGGACGTGAGCTTCGTCTCCGGTTATCCCGGCAACGACCTCAGGACCATGCAGTCCTACGCCTACGCCGAGAAGCGCAACGCGCAGGGCGGCTGGGAGGTGGTCGCCACCGACCGCGGCCCGGAGCTGAACTTCCAGTGGAACGCCAGCCCCAGCCTGGTCGACACCGAGCTGGGCCAGGCCGGCCCCTCCACCGCCGAGGTGCTGTGGCACATCCCGGCGAACACCCCGCCCGGCACTTACCGCATCCGCCACGAGGGGGTGTCGCGCGTCGCCGCCAGCCAGCCGCCGGCGCCGTACACGGCGCTGAGCCGCCCGTTCGAAGTGACCGGAACGGCGGCGGATTGCCCCTGAAGCGCGGTGGCGCCGCACCGGTCTGCCGGCCGCGCGCTGCGCTTGACTCGTACCAGTGAGTACGCGCAGCCGGCTTGCCGCGCGCAAACGTCCGTAAGCTGCCTGTAAACAATTGTAAAGAGATCGTCACCTGCCGCCCTTAGCCTCCGTGGCGAAGCTTTTCCACCACGGAGCGGTAAACATGAAGCTGAACCACCTGGGCATCGGCTGCGCGGCCCTGTTCCTCGGCGCCCTCGCCGGCTGCAACAACGACAACAACGACAGGGGGTCCCTGTCGGCCCAGCACGTGCTGCTGATCAGCATCGACGGCTTCCACCAGGCCGACCTGAGCAGCTGCCTGGCGGCCAAAACCTGCCCGACGCTGGCCGCGCTCGCCGGCAGCGGCGTGACTTACTCGGCGGCGCGCACCACCACGCCGTCCGACTCGTTCCCCGGCCTGCTGTCCATGGTCACCGGCGGCACGCCGAAGAGCACCGGCGTGTACTACGACGACAGCTACGACCGCACGCTGTACGCGCCGGGCAGCAACTGCGTCGCCAGCGCCACCAACGGCCCGGGCATCGAGGCGGTGTTCGACGAGAGCATCGAGCACGACTTCACCCAGCTGTTCAGCCCGATCGATCCCGCCAACCTGCCGATGGCCAAGGGCGCCGGCGGCGCCTGCACCCCGGTGTATCCGCACAACTTTGTCCAGGTCAACACCATCTTCGAGGTGGTGAAGGCGGCCGGCGGCCTCACCGCCTGGTCGGACAAGCACCCGGCCTACGACCTGGTCAACGGACCTTCCGGCGCCGGCGTGATGGACCTCTACACGCCGGAAATCAATTCGCCGATCGCCAACGGCGGCACGGTGCAGGGCGTGGACCTGGCCGGGACCAAGTCCAGGTGCGACGGCACCAATTCGCTGCCGGTGGCCAAGGTCAGCGACTACACCACCTGCATCCCGGCGGTCGAGGCGTACGACGACGTCAAGGTGCAGGCCGTCATCAACGAGATCGACGGCAAGAAGTCGGACGGCAGCGCCGGCAGCGGCGTGCCGGAAGTGTTCGGCATGAACTTCCAGGAAGTCAGCGTGGGCCAGAAGCTGCCGGTGGGCGGCTACACCGACGCCAAGGGCACGCCGAGCGCCCAGCTCGGCGACGCCATCGCCCATACCGACGCCTCGCTCGGCCGGATCGTGGCGGAGCTGAAGTCCAGGAACCTGTACGACTCGACCCTGATCATCATCAGCGCCAAGCACGGCCAGTCGCCGATCGACAAGACCACCCTGGCGATGGAAGGCGGCGGCCACGCGCCGGTGCAGACGGTGCAGGATCCGTCCACCACCCTGAGCAACGCCGGCGTGACCATCGACCAGGCGTCCAGCTTCACCAACCCCAACAGCGGCGCGGTCTACTCCACCAACGGCCACCTGCAGACCGACGACGTCGGCCTGGTCTGGCTGCAGGACCAGAGCCAGACCAGCACCGCCGTGACGCATCTGCAAGCCGCCGCCGC
>DASRFD010000018.1:0-13794 GCA_035651715.1 Nevskia sp. | reverse complement strand
GGGGGCGCCGCTCGCCGGCGCTTTTATACCGGAGGCGCGCGGCGTGTTCAGGATCTCCGTCCGCGCCGATGTCCGCGGCCTGCAGCGCTCGCTCGACGACTTCGCCCGGCGCCAGCTGCCGTTCGCCATCGCCCAGGGCCTCAACGCCCTCGGCCGCAAGCACCTGGTGCCGGGCCAGCGCGAGCTGCTCAAGCGCAAGCTGAAGGATCCGACGCCCTTCACGCTCAACGCCATCGCCATGAAGGCCGCGACCAAGGCGGACCCGCGTCTGGTCATCTACGTCAAGGACATCACCGCCGCCTACCTCGAGCCGTTCGAGTTCGGCGGCATGCACAAGCTGATCGGCCGCGGCGTGACCTGGTTCAACCCCAAGCACATCCAGCTCAACGCGTACGGCAACATCCCCGCCGGCGCGCTCAAGCGCCTCAAGGCGCGCGGCGACATCTTCATCGGCCCGGTCAAGACCAAGGCCGGCTGGGTCAACGGCATCTGGCAGCGCCCGAAGGTCGTGCGCGGCCAGCGTCGCGCCGGCCGCTACGCCAAGAAAGGCAGCATCGCCCCGGCGACCGGCCAGCTGGTCCTCATCGTCCGCTTCGGCGACGCCATTCCCGTGCGCCAGCGCCTGGGATGGTTCACCAACGCCGAGCGCATCATCCGCCGCGAGTTCAAACCCGAGCTCGAGCGCGCGATCGCCAACGCCATCGCCACCGCCCGCCGCTGAGCTCGATACGCCTCAGGGAGAGCCCAGGGCCGACGGGTCCTTCCCGGACCCCTCCAAGACGCGGGCACTGCGCGCGCGCGAACAGGCACAGTTTTCGAGGAAATATTTGGTGTTACGCGTTACATGACGCCGTGACGCCGTAAGTGGCTGATATGGCTGACACTTCCATCCTCAACAAGGCGGAGCTTTGCGCCGTGTTGGGCTGGGGACGGCCGCGCCTGGATCGCGTTTTGGAGCGCGATTCGAATTTTCCAGTGCGCACGCGCGGCAACAGCCCCGAGGGCTGGACCTTCAGCCTGCCGCTCGTAACGCAATACCTGGCGGCCGGAGGCGGCAAGGCCAAGCCGGGCCGGCGGCCGAAGACCAAGGCCGACGAGGAGGCCGAGCTCGCCGCGGCGGCGCCGACAGCTCCGACCGCTCCGACCGCTGCCGCGCCGGCGGTACACCAGGGCGAGGCAACGGCGAAGCAGCGCCGCGACCAGGCCAGCGCGCAGCTGCTCGAGGACAAGCTGCGCCGCGACCGCGGCGAGCTGCTCGAGCGGGATGACGTCCGCCAGGTGGCGGCCCAGACCATGGCGGTATTCAGCCGCGGCCTGGACATCCTGCCGGAACAGATCGTGAAGATCCTCGGCATCGAGGAGAAAGAGTCCGAACGGGTCCGCGAGATCTGCAACGAGCTGCGCGGCAAGCTGGTCGCCGAGCTGCAGCCGCTCCTGGGCTGAGCCCATGCTCGACGCACCCTACGCCTCCGCCCGCGCGGTGTTCCGCGACGTGCTGGACATCCTCCGGCCGCGCGCGCGCGAGACGGTGTCGCAGTACGCGGCCCGCAAGCGCCTGCTGTCGAATCCCGCCGGTGCCTACTCCGGCCCGTGGAACCACGAGCTCGCGCCGTTCCTGGTCGAGCCGATGGACTGCCTCACGTCCCTGGAGCACCAGGCGGTGGCCGTGGTGGGCCCTGGCCGCAGCGGCAAGACCAGCATCGCCGAGAACTGGCTGCTGAAGTCGGTGGCCACGGATCCGGGCGACATGCTGTGGTACATGCCGACGGACGATCTGCGCGACGCCTACGTCAAGGCGCAGATCAACCCGATGATCGAGCTGCACCCGCAGCTCTCCGGCCGCCTCGGCTCGCGGCCCGAAGACCGGAGCATGAAGTTCAAGCGCTTCGCCGGCATGCGCGCCGAGTTCCTGTCGGCGACCCAGGCGAACCTGATCAGCAAGACGGCGCCGCGCATCGTCGCCGACGAGATCGACGCCTACCTGCGCTCGCTCGGAGACGTGAAGGCGCAGTTCGACGTCCGCATCACCAACTTCGGGCGCCACGGCAAGATCCTGGGCATGAGCCACCCGGACCTGGCCTACGGCCTGGACCCGGAGAAGTGGACCGAGGGCATCCTCGCCTGGTACCGCGACAGCGACCGGCGCATGTGGTACTGGCCCTGCCCGCTTTGCGGCGCCTGGTCGAGCCCGATCCCGATCGCGCCGCGGCACATGGGCCTCTGGTATCCGGCCAACGCCCCGCTCGACGAGGTGCAGGCCGAAGCGCGCCTGATCTGCCCGACCGCCGGCTGCCACATCGAGGACAGCTACCGACGCGAGATGCTGCGCTACGGCCGCTACGTCGGCCTCGGCCAGGAGATCAGCGAGGACGGCGTCGTCACCGGCGAGCTGCAGCCACACCGCATTGCCGGCTTCTGGATCGTCGGCACGATGAGCCTATTCGTCGACGGCGGCATCGGCGCCCTGGCGCGCGCCCGCGCCAAGGCCGAGCGCGACGCCGAAAACGGCGGCGATGACGCCATCAAGACCTTCCACCAGGTCATGGCCAAGCAGTGGGGCTACCCGCGCCTCACGCTCAAGGCCGAGGGCACGGTCGACGCCAACGTCCTGGCCGAGCGCGCCGAGTCGTCGCTCACGCGTGGTGTCGTGCCGGACGGCGTGCGCTTCATCACCGTCGCGGCAGACATCCAGGCGGCGCACTTCGAGTGGCTCGTGCGCGGCTGGGGCGTTAAGGGCGAGAGCTGGATCATCGAGCACGGCAAGCTGCCGGCCTCGGTCGACACCTCACCCGAGGACTGGGACCAGCTGCTCGACCAGGTGCTGAGCAAGAGCTGGCCACTGGCCGATGGCAGCGGCCGGCATATGCGGCCGCGCGGCGCGATCTTCGACTCGCAGGGCGTGCCCGGCGTCACCGACCAGGCCTACGGCTCCTTCATCCGCTGGCACCGCCGGCGCAAGCTGCGCTCCTATGGCCTCATCAACGGCCGCGAGGCGTGGTCGCTGTTGCCGTCCAAGGGCGCCAAGGCCGTCAACGCCCAGCGCCTGGTCGTCGTCTACCCGGACACGCAGCGCAAGGCCGGCAAGATCGCCCGCGGCCAGGTGCCGCTGGCCTCGTTCAACCCGAACTTGTTCAAGGACGGGCTCGTCGCCCAGCTCAAGGTGGCGGAGCCCGGCCCGGGCTACGTGCACTTCCCGCGCGGCCTGCGCGCCAAGGAAGCACCGCACCCGTTTTTCGAGCAGCTCGCCGCGGAGCACCGCCGCGCCGACGGACGCTGGGAAAAGAAGTCCGCGAACGCGCGCAACGAAGCGCTGGACCTGATGGTCCTGACGCACGTCGCCGCGCACCTGCACGGCCTTTCGCGCATCAACTGGGAACAGCCCTTTCCCTGGGCCGCGCCCTGGGACAACAACACCATGGTCGACGCCCAGGCGCCGGCCTCACCCGACAACCCAGCGACCGCCACTGCACCGCCGACGCCGCCCGTTTCCCATGGGAAACCCGGGGCGGCGCCGGCGGGAGCGCCCGAGCGGCGCTCGCTGGCCAGCCGTCTCGCCTAGGAGCTGCAGATGTTCACGCGCCGCACCAGCATCCTCGACGGCATCGACATCGCCACGCTGCAGTCGCGCCTGGCCGCCCTGCAGCAGGCCTACCTGGACCTCACCAGCGGCGGCAAGGCGGAAGTGGCCAGCTACGCCCAGGGCGACGGCAGCAAGTCGGTGACCTACACCCGCGCCAACCTCGGCGACCTGGTGCAGGCCATCCTCACGCTGCAGACGCAGATCGACCGCGCCAACGGCCAGTGCATCAACCGCCGCGCCGCGATCTCGCCGCAGTTCTGATGGCCGCGCCCCGAGCCAACCTGCCGGTGCTGGTCGACAGCAGCGGCCGGCCCCTGCGCGCCCGCGCGGACGGCGCACCGGGCTATCCCGGCGGCGACGGCTACGCGCGCAGCGTCTTCCCTTACGAGGCGGCGCGCTGGCAGTCGCAGGAGATGGGCGACTGGCTGCCGTGGATCCGCAGCCCGGACGCCGAGATCAACCAGTTCCGCGACCGCATGGTCGCGCGCAGCCGGGACCTGTACCGCAACGACGGCTGGATCGTCGGCGGCATCATGCGCATCCTGGACAACACCCTGGGATGCGACCTGAGGCTGCACGCCTCGCCGGACTACCGCGCGCTGCAGCGGTTCAGCAAGAAATTCGACGCCAAGTGGGCGGACGACTTCCGCAAGTACGTCGAGGCCTGCTGGCGCACGTTCGCCTACGACGTCAACCACTTCAACGACGTCACCCGCGAGCAGACCATGGGGCAGCAGTGGTACCTCATGATGTCGCACAAGCTGGTCGACGGCGACAACCTGGCAGTCTCGTACTGGAAGCCGGAGCTGATCGGCGCCGGCGCCGCGCGCTACGCCACCTGCTTCCAGGTGGTGGACCCGGACCGGCTGTCCAACCCGTACCAGATGGTCGACACCCGCTATCTGCGCGGCGGCGTGGAGCTGGACGAGGACGGCGCCCACATCGCCTACCACATCCGCCGCGCGCACCAGAACGACTGGTACAACGCCGTCGAGAGCATGATCTGGGACCGCGTCGAGAAGCACGACCCTGACGGCTGGCAGCGCGTCTTCCACGGCTACGAGAAGAAGCGCGCCGGCCAGTCCCGGGGCATCGGCATCTTCGCGCCGGTGATCGCCCACATGAAGATGCTGGCGCGCTACTACGGCGTCGAGCTGCAGGCCGCCACCCTGGCCAGCGTGCTCGGCACCTACGTCACCAGCCCCTACGATCCCGCCCAGGTCTCGGACGCCCTGGACGACGGCAGCAACGCGGACCTGTCCCGGTACCAGAGCCTGCGCGCGGACTGGCACAAGGAGCGCCCCGCCATGATGGGCGGCGTGCGCGTGCCCACCCTGGCGCCCGGCGAGAAGATCGAACAGGTCAGCGGCGCGCACCCGCACACCGAGTTCACGCCGTTCGCGCAGGAGATGCTGCGCGTCTTCGCCGCCTGCACCGGCCAGACCATCGAGCAGGTCAGCCAGGACTGGAGCAAGAGCAACTACTCCAACCTCCGCGGTGCCCTCGCCGACGCCTGGAAGACCGTGGTGCGCCGGCGCAGCGAGTTCTGCGCCGAGACTGCCACCCCGATGTATGCCACCTGGCTGGCCGAGGAGTTCGAGCGCGGCGAAGTGCCGCTGCCGGACGACGCCCCGTCCTACCAGGAGGCGATGACCGAGTACTCCCGCTGCGGCTGGCTCGGCCCTGGCCGCGGCTTCATCGACAAGCCCAAGGAGATCCAGGGCTCGGCGATGGCCATGGATATCGGCATGGGCACGCTCAAGCGCGAGACCGCCGAGCTCTACGGCGAGGACTGGGAGGAGCAGCTCGACCAGCGGCAGATCGAGCGCCGCGCCTACGCCGACCGCGGGCTGCCCTACCCGTCCTGGATCGGCGCCGGCGGGACGGACGACAAATCGCTGCAAGCCGCGACGGAGGCGAAGTGAACGCAACGCTGATCACCCTGGCGGTCTGGCTACTGCCGGTGCTGCTGGCCCTGACCCTGCACGAGGTGGCCCACGGCTACGCCGCGCTGGCCCTGGGCGACGGCACCGCGCGGGCGCTCGGCCGCCTCAGCCTCAACCCCCTGCGCCACGTCAGCCCGGCCGGCACCCTGGTGCTGCCGCTGCTGCTGATCCTCACCGGCACCGGTCTGGTCCTGGGCTGGGGCCGGCCGCTGCCGATCAACAGCCGCCTGCTGCGTCGCCCGCGGCGCGACCTGGCGCTGGTCCACGCCGCCGGCCCGGCCGCCAACCTCGCGATGAGCCTGGCCTGGTATGCCCTGAGCCGGATGGACGTCGCTCCCGGCCTGCAGGCGATGGGCCACGCCGGCGTGATCGTCAACGCCTCGATGGCCGTCATCAACCTGCTGCCGTTCGCGCCGTTCGACGGTGCGCACATCGCCCGCTGGCTGCTCGGCCGGCCGGCCGCCGAGCTGGTGCGCTGATGCGCAACCTGCCCCACCTCGCCCAGCGCCTGTTCAACGTGCCGCTGGCGATCACGCCGCGCAAGGCGGAGCTGGTCATGGCCGCGCTGGCCGACCGTTTCGGCATCGCGCACCTGTTCAACGCCAACGGCGAAACGCTCGCGATCGAGAGCTTCGGCCTGGAGGACGAGCCGGCCGAGAGCCGGCCGTACCAGGTGGTGGAAGGCGTGGCGATCATCCCGGTCACGGGCACCCTGGTGCAGAAGCTCGGCACCATGCGGCCATACAGCGGCATGACCGGCTACGACGGGATCCGCGCCTGCCTCTCGATGGCGCTCGAGGACGAGGCGGTGCGCGCCATCGTCCTGGACATCGAATCGCCCGGCGGCGAGGTGGCGGGCTGCTTCGACCTAGTCGACGCGGTCTACCAGGTGCGCGGCGAGAAGCCGATCTGGTCGGTGCTGAGCGAATACGCCTATTCCGCCGCCTATGCCCTGGCCAGCGCCACCGACCGCATCATCGTGCCGCGCACCGGCGGCACCGGCAGCGTCGGCGTCATCTGCATGCACGTCGACTTCAGCCAGGCGCTGAGCGAGAGCGGCATCAACGTCACGCTGATCCAGTACGGCAAGCGCAAGGCCGACGGCCAGCAGGTCATCCCGCTGAGCAAGGAGGCGCTCGCCCGCTTCCAGGCCGACGTCGACACCATGGGCGAGCTGTTCGTCGACACGGTCGCGCGCAACCGCGGCCTCAAGGCCTCGCGCGTGCGTGCCACCGAGGCCGCCACTTACCTCGGCGCCGCCGGCGTCGACCTCGGCTTCGCCGACGCCGTTATGGCGCCGGACGCCGCATTTCAGGCCCTGCTCCAGGAGCTGGGATAAACCAAGCAAGGAGTGACATCCATGGCTGCACAGCTCAAGGCCGGCCTTGCCGCGCCGCGCACGGTTTCGTCCGCGCCCACCCTCATGGCCAGCCTCGGCCGCGCCCTTTCCTTCTCGCACCTGGCCGGCCTCGGCCGCGGCGGCACCCGCAAGCCCAAGGCCTCCGGGGACGACGAGCGCGAAGAGGAGGAAGAGGAAGACGGCAAGCCCAAGGACAAGAAGGGCAAGAAGGGCAAGGCCGAAGGCGGCGACGAGGAGGCCGGCGCTGAGGGCGGCAACGAGGACGACGAGCACGAGGACCAGGATCGCTCCAACGGCGACTCCAAGAAGGGCAAGTCCGAGAAGGGCGACGACGACAAGGACTACGCGGAAGAGGAAAACGACAAGCCCAAGGACAAGAAGGGCAAGTCCAAGAAGGCCGACGACTCCGGCGAGTCCGAGGACGAGGAGATGGAGGATGGGGACGACGAGGAGGAGATGCGCGGCAACTCCCCCATCGCCCAGGCCCGGCGCCGCGAGCGCCAGCGCTGCGCCGCCATTTTCAACGACCGCGCCGCCGCCCGCAATCCGCAGCTCGCCGCAAAGCTGGCCTTCAACACCACGCTCTCCCGCGCCGAAGCGCTAGATGTCCTTCGCGGCACGCCAGCCAGCGGCGCCGGCCAGCAGCAGCGCGCCGACCGCAACCCGCACCTGGGTCCGGGCGGCGAGCTTGGCCACACCAGTGCCCAGGCCTCCCAGGCGAGCTGGGACCGCGCAATGAAGCAGGTCCGCCCGGACCTGAAGTAGTCGTTCTCAACCCCCACGTCGGGCCGGGCTTCCGGCTTCCACCTACGCAAGAGGATTCATCCATGGCACAGACTCCCCTGAACGAGACCTGGCACGACGGCGGATTTCTCGTCTCCCAGGCCAACGGCCACCGCTACATCGACCAGGCCGTGCTCACCGGCGCGGCCAAGGTCCTCGCCGGCACCGTGCTCGGCAAAAAGACGGTCGGCGCCACCGCGGTCGCCGCGGCGCTGGGCACCAACACCGGCAACGGCACCTTCGGCGCCATCACCCCGGTGGCGGTGCCCACGCAGATCGGCGTCTACAACCTCGTCTTCACCGACGCCACGCACTTCACCGTCACCGCGCCCAACGGCCAGACCGCCAATGGCAGCACCGGCGTCGCGTTCAGCGCGCTGGGCATCGGCTTCACCATCACCGCGGGCGGCACCGCCTTCGTGGCCGGCGACACCTTCGCCATCACCACCACCGACGCGCAGGACAAGCCCAGCGCCGTGGCCGTCGCCGGCGGCGGCAACACCGGCAACGGCACCAGCAGCGCAGTCACCACCACCGGCCACGCCCCGCAGCTCGGCGTCTATGGCGTGGAGTTCGACGACGCCACCCACTTCGTCGTCACCGCGCCCAACGGCCAGGAAGTCGGCCACGGTGTCACCGGCACGGCCTTCAGCGGCGGCGGCCTGGGCTTCACCATCACCGCGGGCGGCACTGCCTTCGTCGCCGGCGACAGCTTCACCGTCACCGTCGCCGCCGCCGCCGGTGCCGGCAAGTTCCTGACCAGCGTCGCCACCGCGGTGGACGGCAGCCAGACCCCGGCCGGCATCCTGTACGGCACCCGCGACGCCACGCTGGGCGATGTGGCCTGCGCCGTCGTTACGCGGTCCTGCGAGGTCAACGCCTCCGAGCTGATCTGGGATCCCAGCTACACCCCGGCGCAGATCACCGCGGGCCTCGCCGCCCTCGCCGCCATCGGCATCATCGCGCGCTAACCCCGGCCCCGTGCTGTCCACCAAACCCCGCCCCGCCTCGAGGCGGGGTTTTTCTTTGAAGAAAGAGGACTCAACCATGAGCAAGCTGTTCCCCCGCTTCTCCTGGGCGGCCGCGGCGCTGTTCGCGCTGGTGGCAGGCTGCCTGTTCGCCGTCTCCGGCCTCACTCCCGCCGAGGCTGCCGCCCTGCCGGCCGCGGATATCGGCCATGGCGGCCTGCTGCTCGTCGCCTTCGCCGGCATCAGCATGGACGTGTTCCACACGGATCCGTTCACCACCATCCAGCTGACCAGCGCGATCGAGAAGGCGCCCTACCGGCCGACCGGCATCGGCTCCCTCGGCATCTTCGAGCCGTTCCCGATCCGCACCAAGGCGCTGATCATCGAGCAGCGGCAGGGCAAGCTGGTGCTGATCCCGTTCAGCCAGCGCGGCACGGACGGCACCCAGCGCACCACCGAGAAGCGCCAGGCGCGCTACTTCGAGTGCCCGCGCCTGATGCACGACGACACCATCAAGGCCGACGAGCTGCAGAGCATCCGCCAGTTCGGCACCGAGACCGAGCTGATGCAGCTGCAGACCGAAGTGGCGCGCCGCCTCAACGGCCCCACCGGCCTGACCAGCAACATCGAGTACACCTGGGAATATCACCGCCTGGCGGCGCTGCAGGGCAAGCTGCTCGATGCGGACGGCTCGGTGTACTACGACTACTTCGCCGAGTTCGGCGTCCAGGCCGCGGCGGAGATCGGCTTCAACCTGTCGGCCGGCACGGCGAATTCGATCCGCCCGCTGTGCAACCAGATCATCCGCAGCATGGCGCGCTCGGCGCAGGGCGCGTTCCTGCCGAGCACCCAGGTCTACGCCCTCTGCGGTGACGGCTTCTACGACAGCTTCGTCAACCATCCGGACGTCATCCGCACCTTTCTGAACTGGAGCGATGCGCGCGACATCCGCGGCGGCACCCAGGGCGCGGCGTTCGGCTCGTTCGAGTTCGGCGGCATCAACTGGGTCAACTACCGCGGCTCGGACGACAACAGCACCATCAAGATCCCGGACGACAAGGTCAAGTTCTTCCCGGTCGGCGCCCCCGGCGTCTTCCAGGTCGCCTACGCGCCGGGCGAGACCTTCGAGTGGGTCAACACCCCGGGCAAGCCGGTCTACGTCATCCCCATCATCGACCGGGACCGCAACGCCTGGTGGAAGATGGAGGTGTATTCGTACCCGCTGCACATCGTTACGAGGCCGGAGGTGCTGCGCACAGGTCGCGCCGGCGCCTGATCAAGCGCAGCTTATGTCCCCGTGTGAGGTCTTGCTTTACCTAGTCACCTGCCATGCAAATGGCAGGTGCTATGTAGGCATCACCTCAAAGACCCTCCGAGTTCGGTGGGGTGAACATATCCGAAACTCTAGACGTTCCAGCCTACGGTGCAAGACCTTACTCGGTGCTGCGATTCGCAAGCATGGTGCGGATGCCTTCGGCATCGAACAGCTCGCGTCATATCCAGACTGGCCGACTGCGGCGCGTGCTGAAATTGATGCCATAGCTTTGTTTGGCACGTTTGGTGGTGGTTATAACCTCACCATAGGCGGTGATGGACGTAGCGGCCACCCGCAGCCCGAATCCTTCAAGCTTCGTATCTCGCACATTCATCGTGGTAAAGAGGTTTCTCCTGAAACGCGTTCACGACTCCGCGCCGTACATGCGCAGAGAACGCCGGAACAGCGATCGGCACTGGCTGCAAAGATGGCGGCAGCTAACGCTCGGCGCACGCCCGAAGAACGCGCCCGGATATCCGAAACCATTGCTGCTTCAAAGCGTGGGAAGCCGCGACCTCCGGAAGTGATCGCCAAGATGCGCCGCAAGCGATCGCCGGAAGTCATCGCGCGGGTACGCGCCGCCCGTTGGGGTATTGATTCGTTTCTCATGGGAAACGGCGAGGCTGATGCATGAGCGTGGACTGGAACAGCCTCGTCATCGGGCCCCTGCTCGGGGTTTTCGGCGAGCCCTTCACCTGGAGCCTGGCCGGCCTGCAGCCGTTCCAGGCCGCTGGCGTCTACGACGAGGCCTACCAGGAGGAGTCGCTCGCCGGCGGCGTGCCGGTGATGACCACCGGCCCGGCGGTCGGCATCCGCGTCTCCGATTTTCCGCGCCTGCCGCGCCAGGGCGAGCAGTGCACCTGCATCCGCACCGGCGTCAGCTTCACGGTGCGCAAGCCCAAGCCGGATAGCCACGGGCATGCGCTGCTGCTGCTGAACGCGCTCGGCGCGCCGGCCTGACGGAGACACGCGGATGGCCATGGTGGTCCAGATGCGCCCCATGCTGGCGCGGCGGCTGCTGCGCCTGGCGGTGGTCGACGCGCTGCAACGGGCAAAGGTGGCCAACAGCTTCGACTGGACCATCGACTCGCCCGGCGACTGGCCGACCGAGGGCCTGGAGCTCACCGTGGGGCATGCGCGGATCCTCGTGCGCTGCGGCCAGGACGATAAGGCCAACGCCGACCGCAACGCCACCATGGGCGTGCCGAAGTTCAACACCGACGTCGAGATCGAGATCGAGGCGCGGCTGCAGGCGCCGGACGAGATCAGCGCCCAGGACAGCCTGGAGGCGCTCGCCTACACCGTCGAGAACCTCGTCCTCACCGACAAGCCCCTCGGTGACGTGGTGCAGGCTTACAAGCAGGTTCGCACCCGAAGCGAGATCAGCGCCGAAGGGCGACAGCACCTGGCCGGCTTCTTCATGACCCTCGTGCTCGAGGTCTACGAGGAATTCGACGCCAGCGTGCTGCCGCCTCCGGAAAGCAGCTGGCCGGTGGCGCCGAACCCGATCGTCCCGCTCGAGACCATCGGCCTGCAGATGGACCTGCGCAACGTCTTCGATCCGTGGGGCACCTACTTCGGCGCGCCTGATCCGGACTCCGTGGTCCCCGCGCCGCGCACCGCAGGTCCGGACGGCCGCATCGAGGCCGGGCTGCTGCTGGAAAACCTCAACTACCTGGGCCCTGGCGCGCTGGACGACTCCGGCGACTACACGGGCTTCATGCTCGATATCTCCACCCTGGAGTGACCATGCACGTCTACCCCAAGCCCGGCTTCAAGGTCTTCGACCCGCAGCTGAAGGACTACCTGCCGGCGGAAGGCCGCACCGTGCCCCCGACCCCGTTCTGGCACCGCCGTCTCCAGGATGGCGATGTCACCACCACCGATCCGCGTCCCGCCGCTGGCGCCGCCGCCGCCGACATCCAGGAGTAAGCCATGCTGCCTTTCACCAAGCTCCCCGCCGGCAGCCAGATCCGCACGCCGCTGTTCTATGCAGAGGTCAACAACTCGAAAGCGAACACAGCCGTCCAGGCGCAGCGCACGCTGATCCTGGGGCAGATGTTCACCAGCGGCGCCAAGGCCGGCACCGCGACGCCGGGCAAGCCCGTCATCTGCGGCGGTGCCGCGCAGGCGGCGCAGCTGGCCGGCGCCGGCTCCATGCTACACCTGATGGCCGCGGACTACTTCGATGGCGATCCGTTCGCCGAGGTGCACCTGCTGCCCTTGCAGGACGATGGCGGCGCGGTGGCAGCCATCGGCAGCTTTGCCTTCACCCACATCGCCACCGCGAACGGCGTGCTGTCTCTCTACATCGGCGGCACGAAGATCTCGCTGCCGGTGCTGACCACGCAGACCGTCAACCAGCTCGCCACCGCCCTGGCCGCTGCGGTGAACGCCACGCCCAATCTGCCGGTCAGCGCCGCGGTCGACGGCACCAACGCCTTCCAGGTGAACTTCACCGCGCTCAACGCCGGGCCGGGCGGCAACGAGATCGATCTGCGCGTCAACTACGGCGGCACCAAGGCCGGCGAAGCGACGCCGGCCGGCCTGACCTTCACCATCATCGCCATGGCGAGCGGCGCCACGGCGCCCAGCCTGTCCACGCCGCTTTCAAATCTCGGCGATAAAGCTTTCGATTTTATCGTGCTGCCCTACACCGACAGCACCAGCCTGGACGCGCTCAAGACCTTCCTGGACGACAACACCGGCCGCTGGAGCTGGGACGAGCAGGTCTACGGCGGCTGCTTCGCGGCGTACCGCGGCACCTATGGCGCGCTGACCACGTTCGGCTCCGGCCGCAACGATCAGCATGCCTGCGTCATGGGCATCTACGACACGCCGACGCCGGCCTGGCGCTGGGCCGCCCAGCAGACGGCGGCGGTGGCCCCGAGCCTGCGCAACTTCGCGCCGCAGCCGCTGCAGACCCTGGCCATCGCCGACGCCCTGGCGCCGCCGCTGTCCTCGCGCTTCCCGCTGAGCGAGCGCAACGCGCTCCTCTTCAACGGCATCAGCACCTTCACCGTCGACGATGACGGCACGGTGCGGGTGGAACGCCTCATCACCACCTACCAGACCAACGCCTTCGGCCAGGCGGACAACAGCTACCTGCCGGTCGAGCGCATGTATCAGCTGATGTTCGTACTGCGCTTCCTCAAGGGGATTGTGACCAGCGAGTTCGGCCGCATGGCGCTGGCCGATGACGGCACGCGCTTCGCGCCCGGCAGTCCCATCGTCACCCCTTCCATCGTCCGAGCGCGCCTCATCGCGGCATACGCGGAGCTGGAATTCCTCGGCTACGTACAGGACACCGACGCCTTCGCAGAGGGCCTGATCGTCCAGCGCAACGCGCAGGATCGCAACCGCCTCGACGTCCTTTGGGACGGCATCCTCACCGACCAGCTCAACATCTTCGCCCTGCTCGCGATGTTCCGCGCGTAAAGGCACCACCACTCCGGAGTCACCAGCATGGGCGATACCACCAACCGCCGCGGCGGAATTGTCAATCTCACCATCGACGGCATTGCCTACGACGTCGCCGGCGAATGCACCTACGACCCCGCGCTGGTGACGCGGGAGACGCTCAAGGGGCAATCCGGAGTCCAGGGCTACAGCGAGATGCCGAACGCGCCGCACATTGCCTTCAAGCTGCGTGCATCCGGCAATCTCAAGCTGCGCGACGTCAATGCGATGTCCAACGTCACCATCGTCGTCGGCCTCGCTACAGGACTCACCGTCATCGGCCGCAATCTGTGGCAGGTCGGCGAGATCGGCGTCAACACGCAGGAAGGCGTCACCGATGTCCGCTTCGAGGGCCGTGACGGCTCTGTGATCGAGGATTGAGC
>DASRFD010000017.1:0-4134 GCA_035651715.1 Nevskia sp. | reverse complement strand
GCCCGCCGGCCAGCAGGGTCATCATCAATCCCAGGGCGTCCGATCCCTCCGGGTAGCGGACGGCGCCGATGTGGGTGCGCTCGTCGAGGTAGACGCTGAAGCCGCCGGCCAATCCCGGCGACATGCTCGGCCCGGCCGCGGGGAAGCGAACGCCGATCAGCGATTCGGCATTGGTCCGCACCTGGCTGCCGAGGGCGCCGCTGAGCCGCGGCAGCGCGCCGCTCTCTTTCAGCCGCAGCAGCAGCTCCGTCGTGCCGAGCGAAGAAGCGGAGAAGACAACCCCCTTGCAGCGGAACCTGCGCGGGCGCCGGTTGAACCAGGACGTCGACCGTTCGGTGCGAACCTCATAGCCGTCGCGGCCATCGGTCCTCCCATTCAGGGGGCGCACGTCGACCACCCGGGTTTCGGCGAATACCCGGGCGCCGCGCTTTTCCGCGAAGTAGAGATAGTTCTTGTCGAGCGTGTTCTTGGCGTTGTGCGGGCAGCCGATCATGCATCCGCCGCAACCGACGCAGGTTCCGCGATCGGGGCCCTCGCCGCCGAAGTAAGGATCCGGATAGGTCCTGCCCCCGGCTTCCCCTTCCGGCGCGAAGAATGTCGCGACCCGCGCCGCGTGGTACGTCGCGCCCACGCCTTGCAGATCGGCCATCTTCTTCAGCCGCCGGTCGGCCTCGCCGACGATCCTGCTCTCGGTCACCCCCAGCATTTTTTCAGCCGTGGCGTAGTGCCGCGGCATGACGCGCTTCCAGTCGTTGAGGCCGGCCCAGGACCCGTCGTCCCATACCTTTTCGGGCGGGACCAGCAGGACATTGGCGTAGGTGATCGAGCCCCCGCCCACCGCGTTGCCGCAGGCCACCACGACGTGCCGGAACAGGCGCATGCTGTAAAAGCCGAACAGCTTGAGGCCCGGCAGCCAAAGCCAGCGGCGGAGATTCAGGTTGGTCTTTGGAAAATCAGCCGCCGTCCAGCGCCGGCCCATTTCCATGACGCCGACCGAATAGCCCTTTTCGGCAAGCCGGCAGGCCGAAACGCTGCCGCCGAAGCCGGAGCCGATGACGATGTAGTCGAAGTCGTAGAGGCCGGTCATCGGAGTCCGTCAGCCGACGGCAGCCCTTTTGATGGCGAAGCGCTGCAGCGCGACCGGCAGCGAATCGAGCAGGCGCAGCTGCGCCCTCGCCACCAGGCTCCGGTCCACGATCGTGTGCACCCGTCGCCCGCGGGTCGCCTTGACGACGGCGGCGGCAACCTCTTCGGGCGTCAGATGAATGCCGAAGTGCCGAACCAGCTTGCCGTCGATGCCATGGGTCATCGCCGTTTTCACCAGGGACGGCATGACGTCGCAGACCCGGACGCCCTGGGACTCCCATTCCAGGTTGAGGGCTTCGGTAAAGCCGCGGACCCAGAATTTGGATGCGGAATAGGTGGCCATGCCGGGCACACCGTAGATGGCGGACGTCGAGCACAGGTTCACCACCCGGCCGCGAGCGGCCTTGAGGTAGGGATAGGCCCGATAGGTGCAGTTGAGAACGCCGCGGATGTTGACCGCTTCCAGGGCATGGTGAAACGCCAATGGCTTGTCCTCGAAGCGATCGAGGTATGCGATTCCGGCGTTGTTCACCAGCACGTCGAGGCGCCCGCCGTTCTGCCCGGCGATGGACTCGAGGACTTCGCCGACGGCGTCCGCATCGCTCACATCCAGCGTGAAGCTGCCGGCCAGGCGGCTGCCGAGCTGCGCTCCCAGGGCCGCCAATGCCGGGCCTTGGATATCGGTGATGGCGACCCGCCAGCCCGCGTCGGCAAAGCGCCGCGCGGTGGCCTGGCCGATGCCGCCCGCCGCGCCGGTGATGCAGACCAGCCGGCTCACGCGATATGTCCTTCACATGAGGCCTTTCGGAGGAGGCCGGGGCTGCCGCCGACTGCTTCTAGGGCTTGTACTCGAGCACCTTGAAGGCGCGCGCGAACGCCTGGCGATCGCCGTGCAAAAGGGTCGCGCCGCCGCTGCGAAGCGCCCCTGCAGGGGTAAGCTGGCGCAAGGCGAGCGCCATGAACGTATCCATGTCCAGAAGGACCTTCACATCGGCCGGCTCCCGGCTCGGGCCGGAACGCGGCAGCACCGATCCGTTGTTCACCTGGATGTGGAAGACCTCTTGCCCCACCTGGAACTCGTAGACCTCCCGCAAGCCGGCGCTCGCCTCGGGACTGCTCGCGCCTGCCAGGCACAGCGCTATGAGTTCGCCGCGCGCGGTGCAGGGATCGATCCGCTCGTCGACCGGCAAGGCCAGCCCCCACAGCCCGAGCGCGATCATCGGCTTGCGCAGCTGCTCGCCCAGCTCCGTCAGCTCGTAGGCGGGGGTATTGGAAGCGCCGGCCGGCTTCGCCTGCCGGATGACGCCGTTGTCCACCAGCGTCGCCAGCCGCTCGGAGAGCCGGTTCGTGCCCGTCGCCGCAAGACGCGCCAGCAGGTCCTTGAACCGCTTCGGGCCGAGCAGCAGTTCGCGAATCACAAGCAAGGTCCAGCGGTCTCCCAGCACATCCAGTGCCCGGGCCATCGGACAGAGCTGACCGTAGGTTTTGTTTGGCATACGTCATTGGACTACAAAATCCCGCTCAGGCGAAGCGGGGCGATGTTCGGCAGCCTCGGCCGAGCGGGGAACCTGCCTCGCGCGTGGCCGCCGACCGGAAAGCGCATCGAATCCGGAACGTTCCTGTCCTGCCTTGCGGTCATGTTCATGTGTGTTCCTCCGGGACCCTTCCGCCTGCCCTTTCAGGCGCGCAGCCGCCGGGTGCGGAACGCGCCCCATTGGCTGCCGATCAATGATTTGAGGAATGCCCACAGGCCGCTCTCGCCGGGGCGGGGTTCGCGCCCATTGGCGATCCGCTTGATCTGCAGGGTGTACCAGAGCACCTCCATCAGGCCCATGCGGTCGATGGCCTTGATGCCGGTCCGCACCGGCCGCACCTGCTGCGGGCTGTCCCGGCCCCGCAGCAGCGCTGCGCTGGCGTCCGGGTCGATGGCCAGCAGGCGCGCCAGGCCGATGATGTCGAGGCCGCCGGACCTCAACGCAGCGTTCATGCCGGCGGCGCTGCGGAAGCCGCCGGTCACCATCAAAGGTGTCTTGACCGAGCTCCGCAGTTTTTCGGCAAACTCGAGAAAATAAGCTTCGCGCGCCGCCGTGGACGCCTTCTTCGGCTGCGCGAACGCACCGCTCATGGCGGGCGTCTCATACGTCCCGCCGGAGATCTCGATCAGGTCGATGCCGGCGTCCGCCAGCGCCTGGATCGTCGCGATGGACTCCTCCTCGGTGAATCCGCCACGCTGGAAATCGGCGGAATTGAGCTTGATGCCGACCGGGAAGGTGGGTCCGACCTGGCGCCGGATCTCGGCATAAACAGCGAGCACGAAGCGGCGGCGGTTCTCCGGGCTGCCGCCCCACTGGTCCGCGCGGCGGTTGTGATGCGGCGAGAGGAACTGGCTGACCAGGTATCCGTGCGCGCCATGAATCTGGACGCCGCTGAACCCGGCCTTCTTGCAGATGGCCGCACTGCGGCCGAAACGCAGGATGATGTCCTCGATCTCCGCCGTCGTGGCCTCCCGCGGCGTCTCGAAAAACGCCGCCATGTCCTCCCGGAAGGGAATGGCCGAAGGCGAAAGGTTGCTGCGGTTCAATCCCTTGGGCGACTGCTTGCCCGGGTGGTTGAGCTGGACCCAGATCGACGCGCCGTGGTCAGTCGCCGAGCGTGCCCACTGGCGCAGCATTTCCAGGTCCGATTCGTCCTCGACGGCCACGTTGCCGGGTTCGCCCAGGGCGCGGCGGTCGACCATCACGTTTCCGGTGATCAGCAGGCCGATGCCGGAGCTGGCCCAGCGCCGGTAAAGCTCGACGAGCTTCGGCGAAGGACGGTTGTCGTAGGAGCCGAGCGTTTCGCTCGTCGCCGACTTTGCCAGGCGGTTGCGAAGGACGATGCCGTTTGACAGCCGCAACGACTGCGCCAGCAAGTTCAGTTCAGCGGAGGATGAATCAGGCATGGAGAATTCCTGGCAAACAGTCGGTTAACAGAACGCGACGAGGCTGGCGTGACGAGGCGCATTGCGGAATCCGTCACCGCGAGCCCTGCAGCGACGCTTCGCCGCAA
>DASRFD010000016.1:0-13659 GCA_035651715.1 Nevskia sp. | reverse complement strand
CCGCTGGATGCGGCGGCGGGTGGTGTCGCGGTCCGGCGAGGTCAGGCGGATCAGCGGGAACAGGGTCAGGCTCAGCAGCACGCCGCCCAGGCCGAAGCAGGCAAACGACAGGCCGGTGCCGAACATGCGCCAGCCGCGATCCAGTCGGTTCCTCAGGCTCATCCAGTCCCCTGCCCCGGCAGCGTGTTGCGGGGCTGCTCTTGTCTCCCTGCCGCCGGTTCCAGGGGTTTCATGCTGCGGTGCTCCTGCCCCGGCTTGGGGTACCATACCATTGCGAACTGTTGCAGCATACGCAAGACCGGCGCCGAGCCGGCCACCATGAGTCAATCTTTACTAATTTCCCGAGGAAAAACCGCGATGTCCGCTCTCACCAGCGCCGAGCGTGAACTGGCTGACCTGCTGGTCGAGGTGCTCAACCTCGAGGGGCGCGACACCTCGGCCATCGACCCGGAGGCCCCGCTGTTCAGCGACAAGGCCGGCGGCTGGGGGCTGGACTCGATCGACGCCCTGGAAATCGCCCTGGCCCTGCAGCAGAAGTACGGCGTGGTCATGCGCTCGGAGGACGAGGCGACCCGCCGCGCCTTCGCCTCGCTGCGCGCCCTCGGCGAGCACGTGCGGCAGCAGGCGGCGCCGGCCGCCCCCGGTCAGGGCTGAAGCCGCGGCTGGACTGCCTTGCTGATCCGCGTTCCGCTGCTGTTCGCCTTCCCGCTGCTGACGCACCTGGCGGTGATGCTGCATCGCCCCTGGCTGCAATGCGCGGCGGTGGGCTGCGCCTACGTGGCGCTGTTCCTGAAGCCGCTCGCCGCCGGCAGCCTCAGGGCCTGGGGCGGCCTGCTGCTGTTCGCCGCCGGCGACCTGCTGCTGC
The DNA here is from genome assembly GCA_035651715.1 of Nevskia sp. Taxonomy (GTDB): domain Bacteria; phylum Pseudomonadota; class Gammaproteobacteria; order Nevskiales; family Nevskiaceae; genus Nevskia. The sequence goes on along the minus strand of DASRFD010000016.1, from coordinate 12,794 downwards.
TGGAACTGGGCGACGGCGCCTACGCGCTGTACCTGCCCTCGCTGATCATCCCCGGGCTGGTGCTGTCGGCCTTCGCGCCGAGCCTGCTGCCGGGGCGGGAGCCGCTGATCACCCGCATCGCCGACTCGATCAACGGCCCGCTGTCGCCGGAGCAGCGCGACTACACGAGGGCGGTCACCTGGGTCTGGGTGGCGACCCTGGGCCTGATCCTGCTGGTGACCCTGGCGCTGCTGCTGTTCTGGTCGGACCAGGCCTGGTCGGTGTTCGCCAACTTCATCAGCTACCTGCTGCTGGGCGCGCTGTTCGCCGGCGAATACGCGGTGCGCCGGGTGCTGTTCCCGGACAAGACGCCGCTGAACTTCCGGGCCTTCCTGCGCAGCGTCACCAGCTACCGTCCGCATTGAACGGGCCGCCCCTCATCCACGGCTACCGGCCCGCGGCGCCGCTGCTGCACGGCGGCGGCCACGCTCTCACCCAGGCCGCCTTCCTCGGCCAGGCGGCGCGCCTGGCGCGGATGCTGCCGCCGGCGACACAGCTGCTGAACCTGTGCGACTCGCGCCGGAATTTCCTGCTCGGCTTCGCCGCCGCCCTGCTGCGCGGGCAGACCAGCCTGCTGCCGCCGAACCAGGCCGAGGCCACCCTGGCCGGCATCCGCCAGCGCTATCCGGGCAGCTACGTCCTCGCCGACGCGCCCGCGGCCGACGCCGTGGCGGTGCCGCGTGACCTGGCCGGGCCGGACTGGGAAGGGCCGCCGCCGGCCATCGCCGCCGACCTGGTGGCGGCGATCCCGTTCACCTCGGGCAGCACCGGCGAGCCGCTGCCGCACGCCAAGACCTGGGGCCGGCTCGCCGACCACATCGACCTGCTGTCGCGGCGCCTGGGCTTCGCCGGCGCCTACGTCGTCGCCACGGTGCCGCCGCAGCACACCTATGGCCTCGAGACCACGGTGCTGGCGGCGCTGGCCGGCGGCGCGGTGACCCATGCCGGGCGGCCGTTCTTTCCGCAGGACGTGCGGCAGGCGCTGGAGCAGCTGCCGCCGCCGCGCCTGCTGGTGACCACGCCGGTGCACCTGCAGGCGCTGGTGCAGGCCGGCCTGGCACTGCCGCCGCTGGCCGGCATCGTCAGCGCCACCGCGCCGCTGGGCGCCGCGCTCGCCGCGGCGGCGGAGCAGGCGCTGGGCGCGCCGGTGCACGAGATCTACGGCTCCACCGAGACCGGCGCGGTGGCCACCCGCCGCACCTGCCGGGGCGAGCTGTGGCAGCCGCTGCCGGGCGTGAGCCTGCGCGAGGAGGAGCAGGGCGCCGTGGCCGCCGCGCCGCACCTGGCCGCGGCGGTGCGCCTGGCCGACGTGATCGAGCTGCAGCCCGACGGCCGCTTCCGCCTGCTCGGCCGCAGCGGCGACCTGCTCAAGGTGGCCGGCAAGCGCATGTCCCTGGCCGAGCTCAACCACCGCCTGCTGGCGATCCCGGGCGTCGAGGACGGCGTGGTGTTCCTGCCCGACCCGGTGGACGGCGCCGCGGTGCTGCGACCCGCCGCCCTGGTGGTGGCGCCGGCGCTGGCCGAGGCGCAGATCCTCGAGGCGCTGCGCCGCAGCGTCGACCCGGCCTTCCTGCCGCGCCCGCTGCGGCGGGTGGACCGCCTGCCGCGCAACGAAGTTGGCAAGCTGCCGCGTGCCAGGCTGCTGGAGCTGCTCCGCGCATGACCATCGTCCATGCCCTGGAAGGCGGCTTCACCGTGCCGGCCGGCCATCCCTGCCTGCCGGGGCATTTTCCCGGCGACCCGATCGTGCCGGCGGTGGTCCTGCTCGAGCTCAGTTGCGCCGTGCTGCGCGAACTGCGTCCGGAGCTGGGGCCGCTGCGCGAAATCAGGATGGTGAAATTCACCCGGCCGGTGCGTCCCGGCGAGGCGGTGCGGGTCTCCTTCACCGCCCTGGCGGCCGGCGGGCTGCGGTTCAGCTGCGCCACCGCTGCGGGCGTCGCCGCCCAGGGGCAGATGCTGTTCGGCGCCAGCGCATGAATGCGCGCGAGCAGGGCGGCTGGAAGGCCCAGCCCGAGCGCAGCTCGGCGTTCTGGCTCGGGCTGATCGCCTGGATCGGCCGCCATCTCGGGCGCGGCCTGTCGCGCCTGCTGCTGTGGCCGATCACCTGGTTCTTCTTTGCTACCGGCGGCGCGGCGCGGCGCGCCTCGCACGACTACCTGCGGCGCGTCCTCGGCCGCGAGCCGGCTCTGGCCGAGCGGCTGCGCCACTTCCATACCTTCGCCGCCTGCACCCTGGACCGCCTGCTGATCCTGTGCGGACGCGCGCGCCAGCTGCGCCTCAAGCTCGGGCTGCCCGAGGAGGTGATGCGCCTGGCGCAGGGCGGCAGAGGCTGCATCATGCTGGTATCGCACCACGGCAGCTTCGAGGTATTGCGCCAGCTCGGCGAAGGATCGCACGGCATTCCGCTGAAGATCCTGCTCGACCGCGGCCAGGGGCCGCTGCTGACCGGCCTGCTCGAACGCCTCAACCCCGGCTTCGCCGCCTCCATCATCGACGCCGGCCGGCGCGGCCCGGAGCTGGTGCTGGCGCTGCGCGAGGCGCTGGACGCCGGCACCAGCGTCGGCATCATGGCCGACCGCGTGCAGGGCCCCGAGGCCGCGCTCGAGGTGCAGTTGCTCGGCGGCACTGCGCGGCTGCCGGCCGGGCCCTGGGTGCTGGCCTCGGTGCTGCACGCGCCGGTGATCGCCGCCTTCGGCATCTATCGCGGCGGCCGCGACTACGAGGCGCGCTTCGAGCTGCTCAGCCCCGGCCTCAAGGCGACCCGCGCCGGCCGCCAGGCGGCGATCCAGGCTCTGGCGCAGCGCTATGCCGAACGGCTGGAGCAGGAGGTCAGGGAGGCCCCCTACAATTGGTTCAATTTCTATCCTTATTGGACCGATCCGGGCCGATGACGCCGCTGCCCGTCAGCCACTACACCGTCACCACTGCCAGCGGCCGCGGCAAGGCCGCGCTGCTCGGCGCGCTGCGCGACGGCGCCACCGGCCTGCGCCGCGGCAGCTTCGAAGACGGCGCGCTGGAGTGCTGGTTCGGCGAGGTCGCGCAGCTGGAGCAGCCGCTGCCGGCGGAGCACGCCGCCTGGGATTGCCGCCTCAACCGGCTGTTGTTCGAAGCGCTGCGGCAGGACGGCTTCATGGAAGCCGTGGGCGCGCTGCGCCGGCGCTACGGCGCAGCGCGCATCGGCCTGTTCGTCGGCACCAGCACCTCCGGCGTGCGCCAGGCCGAGCGGGCCTACCAGTGCCGCGACCGCGCGGCGCAGCGCCTGCCGGACTGGTTCGACTACCGCCACAGCCAGAGCATCCACGTGCCGGGCGAGTTCGCGCGCCTGCTGCTCGGCCTCGGCGGGCCGTACCAGACCATCTCCACGGCTTGCTCGTCGAGCGCCAAGGTGTTCGCCGCCGCGGCGCGCGCGATCCGCGCCGGCATCTGCGACGCGGCGGTGGTCGGCGGCGTCGACAGCCTGTGCCTGACCACGCTCTACGGATTCAACTCCCTGCAGCTGGTCTCGGCCGAGATCTGCCGCCCGGCGGACGCCAGGCGCAGCGGCATCTCGATCGGCGAGGCCGGCGGCTTCGCCATTCTCGATCCGCAGGCCGCCGACGCCGGCCTGGTCCTGCTCGGCTACGGCGAGAGCGCCGACGCCCACCACATGTCCACTCCCGATCCGGAAGGCCGCGGCGCCGCCGCGGCGATGCGCCAGGCGCTCGCGCGCGCCGGGCTGGAGCCGCCGGCGGTGGATTACATCAACCTGCACGGCACCGGCACCATGGCCAACGACCTGTCGGAAGACCGCGCCGTCAGCGCGGTATTCGGCGAGGCGGTGCCGTGTTCCTCGACCAAGGGCTGGACCGGCCACACGCTCGGCGCCGCCGGCATGGTCGAGGCGGCGATCGCCCTGCTGTGCATCGAGCATGGCCTGGTGCCGCGCAGCCTCAACACGCGCGAGCGCGATCCGCAGCTGCGCGCGGCGGTGGCGATGGAGACGCGCGCGGCACGGGTGGCGCGGGTGCTGAGCAATTCCTTCGGCTTCGGCGGCAGCAATTGCAGCCTGCTGTTCGGGGCGCGGCGATGATCGCCCCCCTCTACCTGCGCGCCGTGGGCCTGGCCGCGCCGGGCCTGCCGGGCTGGAGCGCGGGCCGCGCCGTGCTGGCCGGCGCCCAGCCCTGGGCGGAGCAGGAGGAAGCGCCCTACGCGCCGCAGCTGCTGCCGCCGAACGAGCGGCGCCGCGCGCCGCCCGGGGTGCGCCAGGCGTTCCGCGCCGGCGAGGACGCGCGTGCCGGTTGCACGCTCGACTTCTCGGCCCTGGCGGCGGTGTTCGCCTCGTCCGATTCCGATCTCACGGTGATGGACCGCATCAACACGGCGCTGGCCGAGCCGGTGCGCGCGGTGTCGCCGACCGACTTCCACAACTCGGTGCACAACGCCGCCGGCGGCTACTGGAGCATCGCCACCGCCTGCCGCCAGCCCTCGACCGCGGTCGGCGGGCATGACGGCTCCCTCGCCATGGGCCTGCTCGAAGCGGCGGCCCTGGTGCACGGCGACGGCTACGGCGTGCTGCTGGTCGCATTCGACGGCCTGCCGCCGCCGCTGCTGCGGCCGGTGCGGCCGATGGCCTGCGCCGGCAGCATCGCCCTGGTGCTGCACGCCGAGCCGGCAGGCGCGGCGCTGGCGCGGCTCGACCTGTCGCTGACCGACGCGCCGGAAACCGCGCTGGAGGACCCGGCGCTGGAGCGGCTGCGTCGCGGCAACCCGGCGCTGCGCGGCCTGCCGCTGCTGCGTGCCGTGGCACGCGGCGAAGCGGCGCAGCTGGTGCTGCCGCATGCGCCGGGCTGCAATCTCGCCGTCGCGGTGGAGCCGGTCGGGTGACGCCGGTCGGCAAGGACCGCATCCGCGCCCTGGTGCCGCACGCCGGCAGCATGTGCCTGCTCGACGCAGTCGAGCACTGGGACCAGACCTCCATCGCCTGCCTCGCCCACAGCCATCGCGATCCCGAGAACCCGTTGCGCCGCGACGGGGCGCTGGCGGCGCTGCACCTGATCGAATACTGCGCCCAGGCCATGGCCCTGCACCGCGGCCTGGTGTCGGAATCCCAGGGCGAGCGCGCGCCGCCGGGCTGGCTGGTGTCGGCGCGCGACTTCCGCTTCGCGGTGGAGCGGCTCGACACGCTGCCCGGGCCGATCGCCATCCGCGCCCGCGAGCTGGTCTACTTCGAGGGCGGCACCCAGTACGAGGTCGGCGCCGAAGCCGGCGGCCAGCCCCTCGGCGGCGGCCGCATCTCGGTGGTCAAGGTGCCGAACTGATGCTGCTGGCCTCGCTGTTCCCGCCGGCGGTGGCCACGGCGGAGACGCGCCAGCCCGGCGATCCGGCCCTGCTGCACCCGGCCGAAGCGGCGCACCTGCGCAAGGCCATCGCCAAGCGCGTCGGCGAATTCGCCGCCGGCCGGCTGTGCGCGCGGCAGGCCCTGGCGCGGTTCGGCGTGCGCGATTTTCCGCTGCGGGTGGGCGAGGACCGGCGGCCGCTGTGGCCCGAGGGCTTCGTCGGCAGCATCACCCATACCCATGGCTTTTATGGCGCGGTGGTGGCGCGCGCGGCGGAGCTGCGCTCGGTCGGCGTCGACGCCGAGCTGATCGGCCGGGTCGGCCGCCATCTCTGGCCGAAGGTCTGCACCGCCGGCGAGATCGCCTGGCTGGAGCGCCTGGACCCGGCCGGACAGGCACGGCTGGGGGCGCTGATCTTCAGCGCCAAGGAAGCCTTCTACAAGTGCCAGTACGGCCTCACCGCCGCCTGGGTCGGTTTCGAGGACGCGGAGCTGGACCCCGACGCCACCGACCTGCGCGCCGGCGTCTTCACCATCCGGCCGCTGCTGCCGCTGGAGCTGGAGCGGCATCTGCCGCAGCCGTGGAGCGGCAGGTGCCGGCTCGAGCCGGACCTGGTGCTGAGCGGGATGAGCGTGCCCGCCTGAAGCAGCGGACCGGACCGCCGCCGGCGGCGGCGCGGGGCTGCGGGGCGGGGTGGTTTTGCGAGATACTTTGCAGATGACCCTTCCCTCCAGCGAAGCCGCCCGCCTGGCCGAGGCCTGGCCGCGGCTTCCGTATCTGATTGAAAACACAGGCCCGGCCGGACAGCCCCTGCCCGAGCAGGCGCTGTGCGAGTTCCGCTTCGCCGCGGCGCCGGCCGACCGCGACCCGCGCCGCGTCGCCGTCCAGCTGCCGGCGCTGGAGGGCGACGCCGGCGGCGACCTGTGGCTGAGCCACACGCCGGTGCGTCACGGCTGGGACGGCGACATCGGCTACAGCGAGAACGGCGAAGTGCTGCTGATGCACCTGCGGCTGGAGGAGCCGGCGCTGGCCGACATGGAGCGGGGGGTGTACGAGGCCTACCTGCGGGTCGGCGCCTTTCTGGTCGCGCGCGGTTACCCCCAGCTGTGGCGCGTCTGGCACTACCTGGGCGAGATCAACGAGGGCGAGGGCGACGGCGAGCGCTACCGCCGCTTCTGTGTCGGCCGCTACCGCGCCGTGGCGGACAGCCCCGATTTCGAATCGCGCCTGCCTGCCGCCACCGCCATCGGCACGCGCGGCGGCGGACTCAGCCTGATCGTGCTGGCCGGCAAGCGGCCCGGCCAGCAGGTGGAGAACCCGCGCCAGGTCAGCGCCTTCCGCTACCCGCGGCCCTACGGCCTGCGCAGTCCCAGCTTCTCGCGCGCCACCCTGCTGCCCTGGGCGGACGGGCCGCGCCTGCTGGTTTCCGGCACCGCCAGCATCGTCGGCCATGCCACCGCCTTCGCCGGCGACCCGGCGGCGCAGCTGCGCCAGACCGCGGCCAACCTGCAGGCCCTGCTGGCGCATGCCGCGCACACCCGGCTGCCGGGGCGCGAGGCGCGCGAGTTCCGCGCCGAGTCCTACATCGTCTACCTGCGCCATGCCGAGGACCTGCCGCGGGTGCGGCCGGAACTGGACGCATTGTTCGGCGATGCGCCGCGGCGCATCGTGATCGGCGACATCTGCCGGCGCGAGCTGCTGATCGAGGTCGAAGCCGCCTACCGCATGCCCGCCTGAAAAGGAGTTCCAGGATGCAGCACGAAGCCCCCGTAGACGTGCTGGTGATCGGCGCCGGGCCGGCCGGCGCCATGGCGGCGGCGCTGTCGCGCCGCGCCGGACTGTCGGTGCGGGTGCTGGAGAAGACCCAGTTCCCGCGCTTTTCCATCGGCGAGAGCCTGCTGCCGCAAAGCCTGGTGCTGCTGGAGGAGGCGGGCATGCTGGAGGCGGTGGAGAAGGCCGGCTTCCAGTACAAGGACGGCGCGCAGATCGTGCGCGGCGACCTCAAGACCGACTTCGACTTCTGCGCCAAGACCTGCGCCGGCACGCCCTACGCCTACCAGGTGACGCGCGCCGTCTTCGACCTGATCCTGATCAACGAAGCGCTGCGCATGGGCGCCGAGGTGCGCTACCGCGAGGAGATCACCGCCGCCGACTTCTCCGGCGCGCAGCCGCAGGTCACCAGCCGCGACGCGCAGGGCCGCGAGTCGCTGCACACCGCGCGCTTCGTCTTCGACGCCAGCGGCTTCGGCCGCATCCTGCCACGCCTGCTCGGCCTGGACCGCCCCGCCGATTTCCCGGTGCGCGCCTCCCTGTTCATGCACGTGGAGGACCGCATCGTCGACGCCGATTTCGACCGCAACAAGATCCGCGTCGCGGTGCACCCGCAGCACGAGGATGTCTGGTACTGGCTGATCCCGTTCTCGCAGGGCCGCGCCTCGGTCGGCGTGGTGGCGGAGGACGCTTTCCTGCAGAAGCACGCGGGCGACGTCACCGCGCGCTTCCAGGCGCTGGTCGCCGAGGAGCCGGGCCTGAAGCGCATGCTGCGCAACGCGCGCCCCCTATGGCCGGAGGCGCGCGAGATCCGCGGCTATGCCACCGCCGTGTCGAGCATGCACGGCCCCGGCTTCGTCCTGCTCGGCAACGCCGGCAAGTTCCTCGATCCGGTGTTCTCCTCGGGCGTCACCATCGCGCTCAAGTCCGCCGCCCTGGCGGTGCCGCTGGCGGTGCGCCAGCTGCATGGCGGCGCGGTGGACTGGGAGCGGGAATTCACCGAGCCGCTGATGCTCGGCGTCGATACCTTCCAGGGCTATGTCGAAACCTGGTACGAGGGCGCGCTGCAGACCATCATGCTCAGCGAGCAGCGGCCGCCGCGGGTCTACGAGCTGCTGTGCAGCGTGCTCGCCGGCTACGCCTGGGACACCGAGAATCCCTACGTCGGCCGCTCCGGCCGCCGCCTGCGCGCGCTGGCGCAGACGCTGCGCGGCGCCACTCCCCCGGCCGGGACCTGAGCCCCGCCGCGATCCGGTTCAGGGCGCGCCGAGCGCGCTGTTGTCGTGCAGGGCCACTTCCAGCACCGGCGTGGGCGCGAGCAGCCGCTCGGTGGGCAGCAGGCGCAGGGCCGGGCGGTTCTTGAGGCTGGCCGGGTCGACGCTGCGGCCGTCGACGATCACTTCGTAATCCAGGTGCGGGCCGGTGGCCCAGCCGCTGTGGCCGACGGTGCCGATCACTTCGCCGGCGCTGACGACGCTGCCCACCTTCAGGCCGGGGGCGAAGCGGGCGAGATGGCTGTAGGCGGTTTCGATCTCGCCGTCGTGGCGGATGCGCAGCATCCGGCCGAAGCGCGGCTCGCGCCCCATCGACTCGATCACGCCGTCGCCGGCGGCGTGCACCGGCGTGCCCGCCGGCGCGGCGTAATCGACGCCGTTATGGAAGCGGCGCACCTTGAGGATGGGATGCATGCGCCAGCCGAACGGCGAGGAGACCGGGGCGCCGGGAATCGGCGCGGTCAGGGCCGCCGCCGGCGCGGCCGGCGCGGGCGCGGGGCCGGCGGCGCCCAGGCGCGCCGACAGCCGCAGCAGCGGGCCGGGTTCGGGCCCCTGCGCGGCACGGGCCGGCAGGCTGAGGGCGGCACACAGGCCGATCAGGAAAAAAAGGCCTCGCGGCCGTTCAAATGCCAATGCATGCACGTCAATGTCTCGCTCAGTCCGCGTCCCTGGACCCTTGGCTGGATTTTGGATGGCATCGCAGGCGACGCCGCGCCTCTGTCGGGCGCCTTATTTTTCTTCGGCCGGAGCGGAGCTCCGGTTAACACTCCCACAGCTACCGTGCCCGATTGGCGGGCGTGCCGCAACTCTGTCGCATGATTCTTTTCTCAGGTGAATTATTTTTAGACGAGCCCGGGTGCGGTTTGCGCACCCGGGCCGACGAACGGTCACGGCATGCCGCTGGACGTCGCTTGTGCCGGGGTTTCCGGGCCGCGCGGCGGCAGCGGCAGCTCCACCGGCACCTGCAGGCCGGGCCGGCTCGGGTCGATCCGGTGGCCATCCACGATCACCTCGTAGTACAGGTGCGGGCCGGTGGCCCAGCCGGTGCGGCCGACGCTGGCGATGACCTGGCCGCGCTTCACCGTCGCGCCGACCGCCAGGTCCGGCGCAAAGCCGGCGAGGTGGGCATAGGCGGTTTCCACCGCGGCGCAATGGCGGATGCGCAGGTACAGGCCGTAATGGCCGTGCCGCCCGATCTCCTCGATCACGCCGTCCTCGGCGGCACGCACCGGCGTGCCGGCCGGCGCGCTGAAGTCCACGCCGCGGTGGAAGCGGCGCTTCTTCAGGATCGGATGGATGCGCCAGCCGTAGGGCGAGGTGATGTGCGGGTTTTCGACCGGGGTTTCCAGCACCGCCAGGCGCGTGCCGGGCAGCGGCGGCGCGCCGGGCGCCGCCGCCGCGGGCGCCAGGCAGGCGCAGGCGCCGCCGAGCAGCACGGCGCGGGCGCCGCGGCGCAAAGCTTGTCGATGGATCGGCATGTCGGAGTTCCCGTGGCTAGAGGCTGAACGGCTTGTTGATGCCGAAGTACAGCGCGGCGCGGGGCCCGAACTGCGGCGCACCGACGCCGATGCCGGTGCCGTCGCGGATCTCGTTGTCGCGGTCGAAGATGTTGAGCACCGCCAGGCGCAGGCCGAGATCGCCGAAGCCGTCGCTGACGTGGACATTGCGGAAGGCCGAGAGATCGACCTGCACGTTGGGCCGCAGCTTGCCGCCGTTGGGAATGCCGGGGGCGTCGCGGCGCAGGCCGTCGCCATAGCTGCCCTGGACGCCGTAGGTGGTGCCCAGCCACTTGTAGGAGGCGCCGCCGGAGACGGTCCACAGCTGGTCGTGGTCGAGGTAGATGTAATGGCTGGCGATGTAGTCCAGGTCGTCCTGGGCGAAGTTGAACTGGCCCGAGACGATGTGGGTGCCCTGCGCCACCGAGCGCGCGGCGTTGAGATAGGCCGAGAGGTTGCCGCTGCGGTAGTTGCCGCTGAACTCGATACCGTAGACGTGGCCGGTGTCGTAGTTGAACGGCGTGAAGATCAGCGCCGTGCCGAACTGCCCTTCGTCGATCAGGTTGCGGGCATAGCGGTAGTACGAGTCCAGGCCGACGTTGAGTTCCGGCGTGAGCTGGTGCACCACGCCCAGGTCGAAGTAATGCGAGCGCTCCGGCCGCACCGGGTCGTTCTGGGTCACTTCCGGCGCCTGCGTGGTGTTGTCGAACCTGGCGATGGTGGTGGAGGCGATCAGCTCGTTCGGCGGCGGCGTGAAGTAGCGGGCATAGCCGGCGTGGAGCGTGGTGCGCGGCGTCAGGTAGTCCAGCATGCCGATGCGCGGGCTGACCTGGCTGCCGCTGGTGTAGGCATTGAGCTTGTCGAAGCGCAGGCCGTAGTTGACGATCAGGCTCTCGCTGACGTCCCACTTGTCCTGGGCGTAGGCGCTGAGCAGGGTGTTGCCGTTCTTGGGATTGTTGTCGACGATGGTGATCGGGTCGCCGTCGACCTTGCCGCTGGCGTCGGTGGGGAACACGGTGGAGCTGTTGTCGGCGCGGTCGTCCTCGCTGCTTGCCGAGAAGCCGACGCTGAGCGTGTGCGACTCGCTGAGCGGCAGGCTCAGGTCGCCCTGCGCGCCGGTCGCCGCGGCCTTGCGCTTGATGCGCGCGGCGGCGCCGTTGAACACCAGGTCGCCGAGCCCGTCCGGCGCGAACTCCACCGTGCTGGTGCGGCTGAACACCGCCAGCTGGTAGTTCAGCTCGCCCGGCAGGCTGCCCTGCAGCGCGAGGATGCCGTACTGGTTGCGCTCGTACTGGCGCTCGTCCAGGCCGCGTGAATCGATGCTGCGGCCGCCGACGCTGGCGGCCGTCGGCGCGGCCGCGGCATCGCAATTGCCGTTGTGGTTGAGCTGGTTGACGAAGTCGCAATCGACCGGCTGGTCCGGGTTGTTGGGGATCTCCAGGCGCGTGCCGGTGCCGGCCAGGATCGCGCTCAGCCTGGTGTGCGCATCGAGCAGGTAGGAAAAATAGCCGAAGCCCTTGCCCTGCGAAGTCCAGTCGTGGATGGCGGTGCTGGAACTGGTCGGGTTCTCCACGCCCAGGTTGCTCGACAGGTACTGGCCGGTGACATAGGCGCTGAACCTGCCGTAGGTCTTGCCGAGCTGGAAGCTGGGGTTGAGCGTGTCGTGGCTGCCGCCATAGAGATCGACCTCACCCTCGTCGAGGCGGTCCTTGGTGACGATGTCCACCACCCCCGCGGTGCGCAGGCCGTACTCGGCCGGCAGCGCGCCGTCGTTGAGCGTGATGCTCTTGGCGAAGCGCGGGTCGAACACCTGGCCGAAGCCGCTGACCCCGTCCGGCAGGATGATGCCGTTGAGGCGGTATTGCAGGTCGGCATGGTCGCCGCGGATGTGAACCTGGCCGTAGGAGTCGTTGGCCACGCCCGGCGCCTGCAGCAGCACCTGGTTGAACGGCGTGTTCTCGCCCTGCGGCAGCTGCTCGATGGCCTTTTCGCTGAAGCTGTACTGGCTGCTGCCGGTGGCGGGCGAAAGGCTGTTGCGCGCCCGCTCGAAGCGCTGCGCGGTGACCGTCACCGTCTGCAGCTTCTGCTCGGCCAGGGCCAGGCTGGCCCGGCTGCTGCGGCCGGCGGCGACCTCCACGTCGACGCTGTTGAACTGGCCGCCCCTGGCGGCGCTCACACTGTAGCTGCCGGGAGCGACGCCGCTGATGGTGAAGACGCCGTGCTGGTCGGTCTGCGCGCGGGCGACGACCTTGCCGGCGGCGTTGGACAGCTGGATCCTGGCGGAGCCGACCGGCTTGCCCTCGCCGTCGATGACGATGCCTTCGACCGTGCCCTCGCTGTTGGAGGCGGCGATCAGCTGGGTTTCGGCGGCGCCGGCGGAGAAGGTGAAGGCCGGGCCGGACAGGCCCAGGATGACGGCAAGCAGATGGCGGCGCGCGTCAGGGCGCGCCGCCGGCGAAAGGATACGCATGAGTGTTCATCCTCGATGATGAAAGGGAGTGCGCGCCGGCACGCGGCGCGCGAAGCAGCTGGCGCTGGGTCAGGCGAGGATGAAGGGAGGGCCGCGGCTGGGCGGCAGCGTGAACGGCGGATCGAGGGCCGCGGCGAGCGGCGAAAGCACCGGGACGGCGACGTCCGGCGGCACGCAGGTGGCGGCATCGACGACCACCGGCGCGCCGCCGGCGGCATGAGCCAAAGCGCAGATTTCGCAGGCCGCGCTGCTGTCCGGCTTCAGCTCGTGGCTGGTGGCGTGTACCACCGCCATCGCCTGTACGGCGACAAAGCCGAGGGCGATGAGGAAGCGGGACAGGACGGGGAAGCGGCGCATTGGGGTTCAGGCGTGGCCGTTGCCGTTGCCGAGGCTGGAGCCGGTGAGGGCGCGGATCACGCCGGCGGTCACG